>PBDJ01000042.1 GCA_002717365.1 Acidimicrobiaceae bacterium
GGTTCGGTTTAGGACCCGGTGGTTAACGGGATCGAGTCACCGTCGGACGTCCGGGCATGGACGTCTGTGCACCCCAAGCTTCGCATTAGGACCAGGTCCACGGCATCGGCCACCATCCGGATAGGCCGGGTCGTGACTGTCTCCTCCTCGGCCCACACATCAAACCTGTAGATGGCGCCTGTAGATGGGCGCAGCAGCCAGGCCTGAGACTGCCCGTCGCAAGTCCGGATTATGGCGATATCACCGGGGAGGCCTAGTTGGTAGCGGGCTCCCGCATGGATCAACACCGGTCCGTCGTCGGCAACTATTACGGGCGGTGAAGCGACAGGCTGCTCCTCGTCAGCGACCTGGAGCACCACAAACAGTCCCGCGGCCGCGGCGATACAGGCCACGGTGATTGCAACGACGGTGAGCCATCGACCAATTCCGCTGGAAGCCAAAAGGATTTGGTCCCGGAGCTCTCGCTCTGCGACGCCTTCGTCCACCAAACTAGGTGGTCCCGTGCTCTCGGATCGGTCCGACTTTCCCCGAAGTTCCGGGTTTCTGGAGGCCTGGCCCAGGAGGACGTAGCGGCGACGGGACACGGTGGCGACCATACTGCCGCCCGCTCTCGACCCTCCAGCGTCGCCCACGTCACCATCACGCCGGAACACGGGTACTGAAAGGAATGTAGATTCACCAGCGTGGGAGAAGAGGACGCCGGTATAGCCGGAGGTCCAGTGTGGATGAGCACCGAGGATGCCGCGCTGCGCCTCGGGGTGGCCACTAAGACCGTCTACCGGTTCATCGACCGAGGCGAACTATCCGCCTACCGTATTGGCCGGGTCATCCGACTCAAGGAGGCTGACGTCGAGGCTTACGAGGCGTCCTGCCAGATCAAACCGGGGAGCTTGGCCCACCTCCACCGCGACTGACCGACTCCGCAGGGAATTACTCCTACGACGATAGGATAAATACCGGTCGAAACCCGAATTCGACCGACATCTGCTCACTCGCCTTAGTTGTCCGACGCCCGGCAGGGGTGTCGGTGAGGTACCGCCCTGAACGCCTTCTCCGCTGAGGTCTCGGCCGGACTTCCCGGACCGGAATGGTTGGCCCAGGTTCGTAGGACCGCGCTGAACCGCCTGCCTGACGTCGAGACCCCAAACACCGACGAAGAGGTCTGGCGTTACTCGCGTATCAGCGAGTTGAACCTCGATCGGTACACGCCGCTGAAGCGACAGCGGGCCGTAGACACCGTCGTGGAGCGGGACCTAGCTGCATTCGGACCGATGTCGGCTGTGGTCGTGATCCGGAACGGCTGGCTGGTCGAGGTCACTCTGAACGCAGAGGCGGCCGACGCCGGCATGACGGTCGGCCCGATTGCCGACTTGGACGACGGGGCCGACCACCTAGGGGCGGCATTGGACGTGCCGGCAGATCTGTTCGGCTACTTGAACCGGGCCTTCGGGCCCGAGCCGGTGGCCGTGATCGTTCCCGACGGCATTCGGCTCGAGGACCCAGTGGTTGTGGTGGTGCTGACCGACGCCGACGACGCTGCAGTGTTCCCCCGGGTAATCATCCGGGTCGGTGACGATGCTGCTGTAACTGTGGTCGAACTCCACACGTCGACTGAGGTCGGGTCTCTGGTGGTCCCAGTCCTGGAGGCCACCGTGGGAAGCCACGGCTACCTCCGTCACGCAGTGGTCCAGGAAATGGGTCCCCGGGCTTGGCAACTGGCCCACCAGGCCTTCCGGGTGGACCGATTAGGCACTGTGGAAACGTTCGCTGTGGCACTTGGTGGCGACTATGTCCGGACTCGGGTGGATTGCTGTCTGGCCGGTCGCGGCGCCGAAGGTCGCCTGACTGCCGCTTACTACGGAGAGGACGACCAGACGCTGGACTTTCGAACCTTCCAGGACCACGCGGCGTCCGACACAACCAGCGAATTGATCTTCAAAGGAGCGGTAGACGGATCGTCTCGGTCCGTGTACTCGGGCCTGATCCGGGTGAGACCCGAGGCTGTACGGACCCGCGCCCACCAGACCAATCGCAACGTAAAGCTCTCATCGAACGCCTGGGCGAAAAGCGTGCCCAACCTAGAGATCGAGACTGACGACGTAGTGTGCAGCCACGCCTCCACCGTGTCGCCGGTCGATGAAGACCAGCGGTTCTTTCTGGAGAGTCGGGGCATTCCGACCGGGGTAGCGGAACGCCTCTTACTGGAGGGTTTTTTCGAGGACGTGGCCGCTGCAGCGCCGCATCCCGCAGTGGTCGAGACGCTGCGTGAGGCGCTGGCAGAACGTCTAGACCGCCGAAAGGCCGGCGAGGAGGACACACCATGACCGGCGTGCGGGCATGTGGCTGGGGAGAACTGGACGACAGGGCCGCACGTCGCGTCATCGTGGGCGGTCGGCCGGTAGCTCTTGTGCGTCTCGGCAACCGGGTACACGCCATTGATGACACGTGCAGCCACGCCGAAGTGTCTCTAGCAGAGGGTGAGGTGGACGCCGAGGAGTGCACCCTTGAGTGCTGGAAGCACGGAAGCCTGTTCGACCTGGAGACAGGGGAGGCCCTGACGCTGCCTGCCCTCAAACCGGTAGCTGTCCATTCGGTTGTGGTCAACGGCGACGACGTCCTAGTCGAGTTGGTCCCGGAGCTTGGACAGTGAACGAGCGGGTATTACGGATCGAGGGGTTGTCGGCCCGGGTGGACGAGATCGAGATCCTCCACAGGATTGACCTAGAGATCCGTCCGGGTGAGGTCCACGCCGTGATGGGGCCCAACGGCTCGGGTAAGTCAACTCTTTCCCACGTCCTGATGGGTCGGCCGGGATACGAGGTAACCGAAGGGTCAGTGACCCTGGACGGGATCGACCTGTTGAACCTACCCACTTGGGAACGGGCCCGGGCCGGGCTGTTCTTGGCCCTCCAGCACCCAACCGAGGTGCCCGGGGTGAGCTTGGAGTCGGTGGTAACCGAGTCGGCGAGGGCCGCTGGTCGCAGCACCGAGGGAGTCAATGAAGTTCTGGTCGCCGAAGCGACTCGTATCGGCTTTGACGATCGATTTCTGTCCCGACCGGTCAACGTGGATCTCTCTGGTGGTGAAAAAAAGCGAAACGAGGCTCTGATGATGGGGGCACTCAGGCCAAAGTACGCCGTGCTGGACGAGATTGACTCGGGCCTCGACGTGGACGCTCTTGCCGCCGCGTCCCGGCGGATCCAAGAGGCCACCGACGAAGACGACCTGGGAGTGTTGGCCATTACCCACTTCAGCCGGTTGCTGGAGGTTCTAGAGCCCGACCAAGTTCATGTCCTGGCCCGGGGGCGGATCCACACCAGCGGTGGACCTGAACTGGCCGAACGACTGGAAGCCGAAGGCTACGTCGGCGTGCTGGGCGAGACCGGGACGCCGGTTGACCTGCCGACCGGCATCATCCACCAGGCAGGGTTCGGCGACGACCCTTTTGTCGATCCGCTGGCCTGATCGAACCGACCGGCGCTCTAACCGTGGCTGACCGAACTCCCCTCACCAACGACGAGCGGGCCGCCCTGGCGATCCGGCTTCCCGGTTGGCAGGTGGAGGGAGACCATCTCCGACGCTCCTGGTCGTTTACTGATTTCGCCGAGGCCTTTGCCTTCATGACCCAGGTGGCTGACATCGCCGAGGTGCTCCAGCATCATCCCGACTGGTCCAACTCGTGGAACCGGGTAGAGATCGCCTTGACTACACATGATTCCGGTGGTCTGACACATCTTGACCTGGCCTTCGCCGAGGCGGTCGACGCGCTTCTCTGAGATCGAACTCCCAGGGTGGGCAGGGCTTTCGCGGAGACCGCTCGGCCGGCCTACCAGGACGGCCAGCGGTTAGTCCGCCTGGCGACGAGCAGAGAAGGACCAAGAAGAGAAGTTCAGCCGTCGACCTGACCTAGTACCTGGTCTAAGGTGTTCCACCCCAACGTGGCGCACTTGATGCGCACCGGGAACTTCACCACACCCCGAAGAGCCTCCAGGTCGCCTAGGCCGGACGGGTCCGGACGCTGGTCGGATGGACTCGCCTCGCCATCCAGACCGTGCTCGTGGATTGACATCATCTCCTTGAAGGAGCGCAATACTTCACGGGCCTCGCCCGGGGTCTGACCGACCACCGCTGTAGACATCATCGAGGCCGAGGACTGGCTGATGGAACAGCCCTGCCCGCCGATCCGGATGTCGGAGATCATGCCATCGGTGACCATTAGGTAGACTTGGATCTCGTCGCCGCATAGCGGGTTGAATCCCTCGGCCACTTTGGCCGGCGGAACTTCCAACTCTCCCCGGTTCCGGGGATTTCGGTAGTGGTCGAGGATGATCTCGCGGTAGAGGTCTTCAAGTCCGGCCACGATCCAGCCCTCCTAGAGAGCGAAAAATTCGCCGGCGTCGACCAGGGCGTCGACCAGAGCGTCCACGTCGGCTTTGTCGTTGTAAAGGTAGAGAGAAGCCCGGGCTGTGGCGTTCACACCCAGGATGGTCATGAGGGGCTTGGCACAGTGGTGGCCAGCCCTCACGCAAACACCGTGCTGGTCGAGAACTTGGCTGAGATCGTGAGGGTGGATGTCCCGGTAGGCCAGCGAAAGGGTGCCTCCCCGGTCCTCGACAGTGTTGGGGCCGTGGATGGTCAGGTCATCGCCCAGACGTTCGGAAAGAGTCTGCAAGGCGTAAGCCGTGAGGTCTCGTTCGTGATCACGGATGGCTTCCATCCCGATGGCCTCTAGGTACTTCACTGCGGCGTGTAGGCCGATAATTTCGGCGATGGGCTGAGTCCCAGCCTCGAAGCGGGCTGGAACCTCGGCTGGCTTGAATCCGTCGAAGGTGACATTACGGATCATGGAGCCGCCTCCCAGGAACGGTGGCATCGCGTTCAGCAGGTCGCTACGCCCCCACAACACGCCGACCCCCGTGGGTCCACACATCTTGTGACCGGTGAAGACCACAAAGTCGCAGTTCCAGGCGGTGACGTCAGTGGGCTGGTGGGGAACCCACTGGCTGGCGTCAACCAGGCAAAGGGCACCGACGGCGTGGGCGGCTTCGACGATCCAGCGGATCGGAGGCAGGGTGCCCAGTACGTTGGAGGCGGCCGAAACGGCGACCAGGCGGACGCCGTCCAGCAGGCGGTCCAGGTCCGAGAAGTCAAGGTGTCCGTCATCGCCCACCGGGATCCAACGCACCTCGACGCCCCGCTCAGCAGCCAACTGCTGCCACGGAACAATGTTGGCGTGGTGCTCCATCGCGGAAAGCAACACGATGTCACCCGAGTCCAGATTGGTCCGTCCCCATGAATGGGCGACCAGGTTGATGGCCTCAGTGGCGTTCTTGGCAAAGACGATCTCGGTGGTCTCCGGGGCACCCACGAAACGTGCCAGGGCGGCCCGGGAATCTTCGACAGCAGTCGTGGCCTGCTCGGCAATGTGGTAGGCGCCGCGGTGGATATTGGCGTTGATCTCCTCGTAGTACCGGTTTAGGGCATCCAGCACCTGGTGGGGCTTCTGGGAGGTGGCAGCGGAGTCCAGATAGACGATGGGGCGCCCGTGTACCTCACGCTTCAACAGTGGAAAGTCGGCCTTAACGGCGGCAACGTCGAGGATGGTAGTCATCGATTTGCCCCGGCCTATCGGAAGGCCTCGTAACCTTCACGCTCGAGCCGCTCGGCTATCTCCGAGCCCCCCCGCTTCACGATTCGACCGTCGATCAAAATATGGACCACGTCGGGGTGTAGGTGGTCGAGCAGGCGTTGGTAGTGAGTGATGGCTAGCACACCCATCTCGATCCGGTCGCTTCGGACCTCAGCAACGCCGTCGGCCACCACGCGCAGAGCGTCGATGTCCAGGCCCGAGTCGGTCTCGTCAAGGATGGCCATCTCGGGCTCCAGGATGGCCATTTGGAGGATCTCGTTGCGCTTTTTCTCACCGCCGGAGAAGCCCTCGTTGACGTACCGGTCGGCGAACGACGGGTCCATGCCGAGACGATCCATCCAGTCCATGATCGACAACCGCAGTTCCAAAACCGAGAGGTCCAGGCCCTTCCGAGCTGACAGGGCCTGGCGTAGGAAGTTGATCACCGAGACCCCGGCAACTTCCAACGGATATTGGAAGGCCAGGAATATTCCGGCCTTGCCCCGCACGTCGGGTGACCAGTCTGTGATCTCGTCGCCTCGAAAACGGACCGACCCGGAGGTGACCTCGTATTCAGGACTGCCCAGCAACACGGAGGCCAGGGTGGACTTACCGGAGCCGTTGGGACCCATGAGGGCATGGACCTCGCCGGGGTAGACCACCAGTTCGATGCCCCGAAGGATCTCGATGCCGTCGGTAGTCGAGGCGTGGAGATCGGTGACCTCAAAAATTGGGTCAAAGTCGCGGGTATCGGGCACGTTCCGAGTCTACGGACCGGGTGAGATTACCACTATGACCATAGGGGAAATCTGGGCCCGGCTTACCACCCTCGGGCCACCCACTCATCCAGGTTAGGACGCTCGTTGCCGATCGTGGTGTCCAGGCCGTGGCCAGGTAAAACGATGGTATTCGGCGGGAGTAGGGCGAAGAGACGACGGTCGATGGACTCGATGATGGTGTCGAAACTCCCGCCCTCAAACGAGGTTGCGCCCGGACCCCCAGGGAACAGTGTGTCACCGGAAAACAGGATGGGTGACCCGTCCAACCGGAAGCAGATGGACCCCGGCGTATGGCCCGGCGTGCAGATGGTGTGGAGCCGGAGGCGACCCACCTGCAGGACCGTCTCGTCCTCGAGGACGTCGTCGTAACTGGGGAGCATGGCAGCATCGTCGGCAGTGACTGCGACCCGGTAGCCGGCTTCCCGGACGGCCGGTACAGCCTGGATATGGTCAAAGTGGCCGTGGGTCTCCAATACGGACCGGACGTCGAGGGCTCGGCACAACTCGAGCAACTTGTCGTGCTCGTTGGCCGCATCGATTAGTACCGATTCACCCGTCTGGCGGCACCGGAGGACGAAGACGTTGTTATCGAAGTCGCCCACCACGATTCGGTGGATTTCGGCCTGCTCGTCGCACCAATGGAGTGCCACCCCGGCGACGGCCGGTCGCGGGTGGTCGACATGCCGGCAAGGACCAGCATGGGGGGAGGTCGGCTCGGTTCGGCCGGCAGCGTCGCTCATGGTGACATCATGGCGTCCGAGTACGTCTACGGGCCACCTCTGGGGCTGCTCAAGGAGAGGGGAGGTCGCCGCCCGATGTCATCGCCGTGGATGACGGCTGGTAGAACCGTGCCGTCGACGGCGCCGTTTCGCCGTTATTCCAACCGGGTCCAAAGCGGGGAGAACGCAGATGAACTTCGCCTTCAGCGAGGAGCAGGACCAGTTACGCGAGTTTGTACGCCAGTTCATGGACAACTACTCGGCGGAGGCCACCGTCCGCGAACTCATGGAGACCGAGGACGGCTACGACGCCGAGACCTGGTCGATGATGGCCGAGCAGTTGGGCCTACAGAGCCTGATCATCCCCGAGGAGTACGGAGGACAGGGCTACGGCTACGTGGAACTCATCGTGGTCATGGAGGAGATGGGCCGTGCACTGCTGTGCGCTCCGTTCTTCTCCACCGTGGTGCTAGCAGCCAACACCCTCATCCACTCAGGCGATGACGATGCCCGGGCCGACCTACTGCCCGGTATCGCCTCGGGATCCACTATCGCCACGTTGGCCTTCACCGAGGAGAGTGGGAAGTGGGACGAGGCCGGTATTGCCATGGAGGCTACGGCCGACGGTGACGGCTGGACCCTGACCGGCACCAAGATGTACGTGCTGGACGGCCACATTGCTGATCTGGTGCTGGTGGCCGCACGTACCCCGGGTGGTGTGTCGCTATTCCGAGTGGACGGGAACGCCGACGGCCTCACTCGAACCGCCCTGGCTACCATGGACATGACGCGCAAGCAGGCCCGCCTTGAGTTCGACAGTGTGTCAGCCGCCCTAGTTGGCACCGAGGGTGACGGATGGGCCGTTCTGGAGCGGGTGCTGGATCTCGCCGCGGTGGCTTTAGCCGCCGAGCAGGTCGGCGGCGCCCAGGTCTGCCTGGACACAGCGGTGCAGTACGCCAAGGACCGAGTGCAGTTCGGCCGCCCTATCGGCAGCTTCCAGGCCATCAAGCACAAGTGCGCCGACATGCTGCTCGAAGTGGAGTCGGCCAAGTCGGCTGCCTACTACGCCGGGTGGTGTGCCGCCGAGTTGAACGACGAGTTGCCGTCGGTGGCCTCTCTGGCTAAGGCGTACTGCTCCGAGGCCTACTTCCACACCACGGCTGAGAACATTCAGATCCACGGAGGAATCGGCTTTACGTGGGAGCACCCGGCCCACCTCTACTTCAAGCGGGCCAAGAGTTCCGAGTTGCTGTTCGGCGACCCGACCTATCACCGCGAGTTGCTGGCCCAGCGCATCGGCATCTGAGCCGGAACATCACACGGGTCCTTTCCCAGTCTCCGGCCGTTCCTACCGTCGTTTGGGCACTACCCGCGGAAGACCACTACCCGCTGGCATGATCAGGTCGTGATCTGGTTTTTCCTTGCGTTGGGCACCGTCCTGGTAGCCGCTATCGCTCTGGTTGCCGTGGGCTCGACTGTCCGGCGCCTCGAAGAGTCGGCAATGCCGGTGGTGTTAGAGGTCGACGATGCTGTGAACTGGATTGCCGAGCGTTTGCCAGCCGAGGCGGCAAGTCAGCTCAGTCGCGACGACGTCGTCAACATCGTCGGCTGGTACCTCGAGGTCTTTGACGCTGCAGGCTTGGTGGCCGACCACGGTCAGGAACTGGGTGACGGGGCCCTGGACGACGACCCGTCAGACGTGGTGGCCCCGCTGGACAACGCCCTAGAACACGTGGTGGCCCGGGCCGGAGGAGGAGAGGATCCCCTGGACGCCGTCTCGGCAGCCATGACAGCCGAGCTGTTGGGCACCTACCTGACGGCCATGGGAGCCATCGGTGGCCCGGCTGATCCGTCGGCCACGCAGGGCTAGCGTCGCCTCATGATTGACCGACAGGCCCCGGTCTTTGTGGCCGGACACCGCGGCCTAGTCGGCTCGGCAGTGGTCCGTCGCTTGCAAGTCGAAGGGTTTACCGACGTGCAAACAGTCGGCCGCGAAGCACTGGACTTACGCGACCAGTCAGCGGTGGATGCTTGGTTTGATGCGCAGCGACCCCACTACGTGTTCTTAGTGGCCGGGACCGTGGGAGGCATTCACGCCAACAGCACCCGTCCGGCCGAGTTCCTCTACGACAATTTGATGATCCACGGCACGGTGGTGCAGGCCGCTCACCGGATCGGAGTGGAGAAGCTCCTCTACCTCGGAAGTTCCTGCATCTACCCCCGCTTGGCTGACCAGCCAATTACCGAAGAGGCGCTGCTAGGGGGGCCACTGGAGCCCACCAACGAGGGCTACGCCCTAGCCAAGATTGCCGGCATCAAACTGTGCGAGACCTACCGCCGCCAATACGGTGATGACTTCATCTCGGCTATGCCCACCAACCTTTACGGGCCAGGCGACAACTTTGACCTGGAGGGTGGACATGTTCTGCCCGCCCTGATCCGGCGGTTCCACGAGGCCCGGAAGGCCGGCCTAACCGAGGTCGAGGTGTGGGGCACGGGTGAAGCCCGACGAGAGTTCCTCCATGTGGACGACCTTGCTGACGCCTGCCTGTTCCTCATGGACCACTACTCGGAGGCTGGCCACGTGAACGTGGGGACCGGAGTGGATCTCACGATCCGGGAGTTGGCTGAGGCGGTCCGAGACCTGGTGTATCCGGGAGTCGACCTGGCCTTCGACATATCGAGGCCGGACGGCGTGCCCCGCAAGGTGCTGGATATCTCCCGTTTGACCGGTTTGGGATGGACGGCGTCTACTGGGCTGATCGAGGGCCTGGCCTCTACCTACGAGTGGTTCACGGCCGCTCTGGCCGACGGCACTGTTCGAACCTGAACTCTGCCCGAGCTAGTCCTGCTTGGACTTCCCGGCCGCCTTCTGAGCCTTCTTCCAGGCCCGCACGGCGGCTAGGGACTCGGGGCTGTCGATGTCTGCGACCGACCGGGGTACGTCGTCAGCGAACGGGCCGGCAGCCGCCTCCCACCCCTCGGGAGCCACGCTCATGCGCTTGGCCAGGATGGCTACGAAGATCATTGTTTTTTCGGCGCCGTAGCCGGGCAGGGCCCGTAGTCGGCGAGACAGGTCGGTTCCGTCGGACGCTCCCCGCCAAACGTCAGCTGCGTCACCACCGTGGTGATCGACCAGGTGGCGGCACAGGTCCTGGATGCGGCCAGCCATGGACTTGGGGAAGCGGTGGATGGCGGGCTTAGCCCGGCAGGCCTCCAGAAAGACCTCGGGGTCCATGTCGGCCACGGCATCAGCGTTCAGACCACCGAGTCGGCTGACCAGGGTGGCTGGGCCCCGGAAGGCCCACTCCATAGGTACCTGCTGGTCGAGCAGCATGCCGATTAGCAGGGCTAGTGGGTCGGTGTTCAGCAGGCGATCGGCGTCAGGGTCGCCGGTGATGGCTAGGGAACCGGTCTGGGAGGGCATGGTCTGAACTTAGCGGTGGGGGATCAACAACCCGTGGTTGACCGGCCGATGGTGTGTCGGGGTGGGTATGTTGTCGTGGTGTCCCGGGTTATCGACTTAGGTACCCAGGAGGGTGAGGGGTTGCCCACGTTGAGCTTCCTGACCTGCCGCGTCGACTTTGCCAGGACACGTCAAGCCTGCCTTTGGCCCGATCCGAGTTCCGCCGGTCGGGCCGATGACGGCCCTAGGGTCGTTGATCATGTCCCCCGATGGCACAGGTCGCCTCTTCGAGTCTCCTGACGACGTGGTGATCCCGAGCAGAGATCCGATAGTCGTCTACACGGACGGTGCCTGCTCAGGGAACCCGGGCCCCGGCGGGTGGGCCTGGGTGGTACCTGACGGTCCATTTGCTGCTGGCTGCGACGCCCAGACCACCAACCAGAGGATGGAGTTGACGGCCACCATGGAAGCGGTCCGGGCCTTTGACAGTCCGCTGTTGGTGGTTAGTGACTCCACTTATGTCGTGCACTGCTTTCGGGACGGTTGGTGGGAGAAATGGCTCCGAGCCGGATGGCTCAACGCCAAAAGGGAACCGGTGGCCAACCGCGACCTCTGGGAGCCGCTCATCGAGGCGGTTCGGTCGCGTAGTGATGTGGACTTCCGTTGGGTGAAGGGTCATTCGGGCGACCAGTGGAACGACGAGGCCGACCGGTTGGCCGTGCAGGCTGCTGAACGACAGGAGTCCCGTTCCGGTTGACGGTCGGTCGAGTCCGGTCAACTCGGCAGGCCTACTCGCTTCACTAGAGCGACTTAGTACGGAATCGTACTATTCGACGTTGGGGGTTTCGACGAGGCCCTACCGCGGAGCGTAGGGTCGGCCTTACCGAGGAGAGGAGGTGGTCCAGATCAGCAGCAGTAGACGTGGGACTTCGGAGGTGGGCGGCCGCTGAGCGGCGCTGGACCACCCGGCGAAACCACGCCGATCCACCCCCGGGAACCGACCGCCGGCACTGGTCCCTGCCGGCATGAACGGTCGCCCCGGGAATTCCAGACGATTAAAATGACGGGGGCGTGCCTTGGTGGCGCGCCCCCGTCTCGTTTCCTCTTTGGCAGTGGGCAACACTTGAAGGGGGACGGGATAGCGTCGACGGCCATGGATCGACCGTCGGCGTTCGCCCACCATCGCTTCGTTGGGGATAAGCGCACCCAGCAGGTCTACGACCTGGACCAGGTGGCTGACGAGGAAGCCTTGGCCATCGTGCTCGACGAGTTGATGGCCAGCGAGCGGTTCTTGTGCTTCGGACCCGACACCCTGGCCGAGGCCCGTAACCGCGGATACCGACTCCGGTCGTTCTGACGACGGCGAACTGTCAGATCGGTAGCGGAACCAAGAGGCCGTGAGTTCTGACCTACGAGAGGACCTCGTCGCCGCCCTGGCCGGGTTCTACGCGGGACATCCCGACGCTGAGCGGTATCCCATGCTGTCCGAGGTGGGAGATCTGTTAACCACCGCCGAAGTGGTTATAAACGAACCGATGGTTTTGCCGGTAGCCCGGCTTCTTACCGACGTCGATTCGGAGAGTGACGTTCCGGGCGTCGGACCGGTGCTACGGACGTTCGCAGCGGCGGCACCGATCCTTCACTGGGTTCAGACCGCCGAATACGCGGCGACGTTGCCGCAACAATTCCTTGACAACTACGGCTACGTGCGGGTGATCGGTCCCGGTGGGCTGGTCGAGTCCAGTGTGGTCAGTGCGGGACTGGGAGTGTGGGGGGCCGGCCTGCACTACCCGCGACACGAACACCCGGCTGAGGAGACGTACCACCTGTTGCACGGATCCGCCTCGTTCCAACGCGACGACGGCCCGTGGGAGCCGAAGGTGGTCGGGGAGTCGGTGCACCACGATCCATGGGAGCACCATGCCCAGAGGTTCGGCAACGCCACGTGTGTTCTCTCGTGGGCTTGGACTGGTGACGTCGTTGTAAACGCTCGCCTGGTACCTGAGAAGTCCTGATCCGGGTCAGGAACTGGAGCGTTGGCGGATTAAGTTCAGGGCACTACCCGCCTTGAACCATTCGATCTGGTCGGCGGAGTAGGTGTGATTGGTGGTGATACTGGTTGTGGTGCCGTCCGGCGAGGTAATAACGACCTCAACTGGCGTATCGGGGGCAAGGCTGTCCAGGCCGACTACCGAGATGCGGTCCTCGGGACCGATCCGATCGTAGTCGTCCCGGTCGGCGAAGGTTAACGGTAGGACCCCCTGCTTCTTCAGGTTGGTCTCGTGGATCCGGGCAAACGACCGGGCGATGACTGCTTTCGCTCCGCGGAACCGGGGTTCCATGGCAGCATGTTCCCGCGACGAGCCCTCGCCCATGTTCTCGTCGCCGATAGCTACCCAGTCGATGCCAACCTCGTGGTAACGGCGGGCGATCTCCGGATATGGGCGGGTCTCACCGTCGGTGGTATCCCATCCGGCGCCCACCTCGCCGGTGAAGGCGTTCACGGCCCCCATGTAGACGTTTCCCGAGATGTTCTCCAGATGGCCTCGGTACCGCAGCCATGGCCCGGCCATCGAAATGTGGTCGGTAGTGCACTTTCCCCGAGCCTTAACCAGCACCGTCAGGTCGGCCAGGTCGGCGCCGTCCCAGGCAGGGAACGGAGAGAGCAACTGCAACCGATCGCTGGTGGGAGATATGACAACCTCGACCGACGAGCCATCTTCCGGCGGAGCCTGGAAGGTTTCTTCGCCGGCGTCGAACCCATCAGCAGGGAGCTCCTCTCCAGCGCCGACGACCAGATGAACTTCCTCGCCGGCATCGTTGGTGAGGGTGTCGGTAGCCGGGTCGAAGTCGAGTCGACCGGCGATGGTCAGAGCGATGACCGTCTCCGGTGACGTTACGAAGGCATGCGTGGTGGCATAGCCGTCGTTGCGCTTCGGGAAGTTCCGGTTGTAACTAGTGACAATGGAATTCGGGACGCCATCCTCCATGTCCTGACGATCCCACTGCCCGATGCACGGACCGCAGGCGTTGGCCAACACCTTGGCACCGAGGGCCTCGAAGTCGGCCAGCAATCCGTCGCGTTCGATGGTGGCCCGGACCTGTTCGGAACCGGGGGTAACTAACAGGGGCGCCCTGGCGGTCAGTCCCTTAGCTACAGCGTCCCGGGCGATGCTGGCTGCCCGCGTGATGTCCTCGTAGGACGAATTGGTACACGAGCCGATCAGGCCGGCGCTAACGGTCATTGGCCAGCCCTCCCGCTCGGCCTCGGCGCCCAGTTCAGCTACCGGGCGAGCTAGGTCAGGAGTATGGGGCCCGTTGATGTGGGGTGACAGGGTCGACAGGTCAATTTCGATGACCCGATCGAAGAAGGCCCCCGGGTCGGCTTCGACCTCTTCATCGGCCCGCAGGTGGTGGGCCACAGCGTGGGCCGCGTCGGCGACAGCCTCGCGGCCGGTGCTTTCCAGGTAGCGGAACACAGCGTCGTCGTAGGCGAACAATGAGGTGGTGGCACCGATCTCGGCCCCCATGTTGCAAATGGTGCCCTTGCCGGTAGCCGACAGGCTGCGGGCACCAGGACCGAAGTACTCCACAATGGCGCCCGTACCGCCCGCAACGGTGAGGATGTCGGCCACCTTCAAGATGACGTCCTTGGGGGCCGCCCAGCCGTCCAACTGACCGGTCAGGTGGACGCCGATGAGTTTCGGCCAACGTACGTTCCACGGGAATCCGGTCATCACGTCGACGGCGTCGGCACCACCCACCCCGACGGCCACCATGCCTAGCCCGCCGGCGTTCGGGGTATGGCTGTCGGTGCCGATCATCATCCCACCAGGGAAGGCGTACTGCTCGAGTACCACCTGGTGGATAATTCCGGAGCCGGGCTTCCAGAACCCAGCGCCATAGCGGGCAGATACCGAGGCCAAGAAGTCGTAGACCTCGCGGTTACCGTCCAAGGCAGTCGCCAGGTCCTTCTTGCCATCATCGCGGGCCTGAATGAGGTGGTCACAATGGGTGGTTGTTGGAACCTGAACCTCATCGAGGTCGGCAGTCATGAACTGGAGCCATGCCATCTGGGCCGTGGCGTCCTGCATGGCCACCCGGTCGGGCCGTAGGTCCACGTATGACACGCCCCGCTCCAGAGCGGTGTCCTCCGGGTCGTCGAGGTGATTGATCAAGATCTTTTCGGCCAGAGTCAGCGGGCGGCCCATGCGACGGCGACCGACCTCTAGACGCTTGTCAAGGCTGGCGTACACGCCCTGGATCAGCCCGATAGGAGTAGAGGCGGCGACGGTCATCGTTGAATTTGTTTCTCTTATTTGGTGGACGAGATTACGGGACCCGGGGATCGCGAGGCCCATGATGGCCACGATCCCATCAATATTTCAAAAACTACCGGCCTCGTTTGGCCCGGACTCTGAACTCGTGATGAAAGAAACCTAGAAATTTGAACCGATACAGAAATATGGACCTTTTGACTCAGAGTTCTGGCCACCGGGGGCGTTTCCGGCGGATTCCTCGATTCCGATCACCGAGCACCCAGGCGCGACGCCAGGCCCCGAAGTCCGGTCCGGTCAGTCCGGGGGAGGTACCGGCATGGGCCCGGCGGCGGGCCTGCCACCAGTCTGAAGTGGCCTCATCGCCAAGGGCGGCCACCGCGGCCTGAAGGCGACCGGCGAAGGCCCGGGCGTTTTCGTCGTTGTCGGCTCGCAGCGGATCACCGAAGGTGACTGTGGTACGCGACGGTCGGGGCAGGGTCCGGCCCTTTCGCAGAATTCGGCCCGTCCCTTGGAGGTGGATGGGTACTACCGGGACCCCGCACCGGATGGCAAGGAAGGCGGCACCACCACGAAACTCCTGTCCCCACCCGTCTGGACTGCGTCCGCCCTCCGGGTAGAGCAGCACACTCCACCCATCGTCAATCAGGTCGCGGGCCATGTCGGCGGAACGCCGACCCACCCTGGTCCGCTCGATCGGTACGGCACCGATGGCCAACGCTGAGACGGCGCCGCTAAACCGGTTTCCAAAAAAGTAGTCAGCTGCTGCGCCGACCACTACACGGTAGCGCCATGGTTCAGGAATCGAGGTAAGCAGCAAAGGGGTGTCGGCGTGGCTGTGGTGGTTAGCCACGAAGACCACGGGCCCGTTTAGGTCATCGAGGCGGTCCAGGCCCCGGCGGTCAGGCGAGGCAATGGCTGACATGGTGGGTCGCATTACCCCCTCGAGGAGAGCGGCTCGAGCCAGGCGGGCCGGGTACCGGCGGGCCCAGGCGGTGTCATAGTCGGCGCCCAGTTGCCGGGTGGAGGGAGCGGGGGCGACACCAGTAGGAACTGGGGCGGCCTGCCACGGGAAACCGAAGCGTCCAACCATCGCTCGGGCCTTAGCCACCCGAAGGCTCACCTGTCCCATTGGCTTAACTGACGTCGGCCATCAGGATTGGCGGGTTCTTGATGTGGGTGACCGTGGGCTGTGGGCCGACCACGTCGGAGGCCATTTCCAGGGCGTCCTGCAGGGTAGAGGCTGGCTGGAAGCCCATCCTGCGTACTGCGGCCGGATCACCGCCCACTACGACTACTCGGCCGAGGTGCTGAAGGGCGTGGCTGCCCCAGTACCACATGTAGAAGGGGTGGACACCGTGGTAGGCGTAGGAGTTCCGATACAAGTGGATATACCACTCGTCCTCAGCGAACTGCTTTTCGTACTTACGCTCGATCTCGACCGGGTCGGTGGTGTCGGCTAGCACCTGCTCGAAGAAGTCGATATAGCTGGGGTGGTGGACGGGATGGAACTCCCACGCGGTGGGGTGGCTCATGATGAGCACGCCGCCTTCCCGGACCAGCGGTCGGCCTCGGTACAGGTTGAAGAAGTACCCAAGGCCTAGGCACATGACCAGGATCGGGTTCATGATCGAGTTGACGTTGTAGGGGCAGATATAGGGAAGCCCCATAGTCAAGACATCGGTCTGGCCCTCCACGGGAACGAGGTGCTGGCGGTAGACGTTGGCTGTAGTGACCTCGTGTACCGCCTCCACCTCACCGGCCTGTACCGACGTGAGGGCGTACGGGGCCTGCCAGGACGAGAAGACCTTCCGCTTGGCCGACGACGGCATCACGTCCAGGCCTGCCTTCATGGCCAGGAACTGCATGCGATCCCGGGTCGACCATTCCCACTCTCGCTTCTGGAGTAGGGCCAGAGGACCCTCGCGGCCAAAGGTGTCGTTGTTGACCGTGGTCTCGATCTGGAAGATCTTCACTCCGGCGTCCCGGATGACCTTGCCCATCCGCCAGTTGGAGGCGTGCAAAGCCGAACTTTCTTGGTCCATAAACGACCGGGAGCTCTGCATGGTGTGGACGTTGTGGTGGTGACGCAGGCCCGTGTAGCCGGACAAGCCGGTGGCCGTGCTCTTGTGGCCACCATCCATGGCCACAAGGTTGATGTTGACGTAAACCACCAGGTCGCTTTCAGCGGCCCGCCGGCTGAACTGCACGTCTTCACCATGAGGGGTCTCGCCCAGTACCACCATGCCGTCCGGATCCTCGGCGTCGTGGTTGTAGAGGCGGCCGTCGGGAGCGAAGGCGTCGTACACCCGGTCGCCTACCGCATGGCGTAGTTCGTCCTCGGTCATTCGCCGGTGAATAGCCAGGGCAGCGATCAGGTGGACGTCGTCCACGCCGGCCTCGGCGGCTAGGTCCAGCACGGCCTCGATGACCCGCTGGCGAATGTCTGGACGGCGCATGGGTGGTAGAGGGAGCGAGATGTCGTCAAAGGCGACAGTCAATTTCATGCCAGCGTGCAACAGGGCCCGGAGGGGTTCCGAATCGCCGATCGGGTTATCCAGAGCATGCCGGATAGCGCCGTCAGGATCGGCCAGACCCTCGAGGGGTTCGGCAGGGTAGATGACCCGGGATCGGCCAGCCGGGAGCTTCTCCATGCGGAAGCCCTCCCCGTGGTGAAACACGATGGGCGGGCTGTTGCGGTCCACGTCGAGGACGAAGCCGGGTCGGGGTGCGAGGTGGCGTCCGTTGCTCACAGGTCGTTGCGCTCCTTCTCATCTCGGAGGTCGAAGGCGATCTTGGTGGCTCCTCGCCGGCCGGCCGCAGCGGCGTGCTCCAGGGCTTCGCGGTAGCGGGAAAGCGGGTAGGTGGCGGTCACTAGACGGCCCAAATCAGCGTCGCGGACCAGATCGGTGGCTAGGTCAAAAGTGCGACGCGTGGTTCCGTCGGCCAGGGATTCGGTGCCGTAGGTGTAGGCACCGACCAACTCGACCTCTCGGTGCCACAAGGGGGTCAGTTCCAAGGTGACCTCGGAGGGCATGCCGACCAAGACGATGCGTCCCCGGGGACGGACGACGGCCAGGGCATCAGCCAAACTGGACGAGGACCCGACGCAGTCCACGACCACGTCAGCACCCCCGGTGAGGCGGTCCACAACCCCCTCGGAGGCTTCACCGATGGCCCGGCTGCCGGTAGCCCGTCGGACGGCCCGTCGAACTTCGTCGGGAGCGATCACCAGATCAGCTCCCAGCACAGCGGCCATCCGGCGCTGTTCGGGATAGCGGGCGGTGGCCAGAATGGTCCGGGGTGTGGTGAAAGTCCGAAGAGCGGCCAGCGAGACCTGGCCAAGAGTTCCCGCTCCCAGGACAACCACTACGGCGTTGTCGGGCACCCGGGCGGCCAAGGCGGCGTGGATGCCACACGCCGTGGGCTCCACCATGACGGCCGCCGAGTCATCGAGATCGTCGGGAACTTGGTGGAGTTGGGTGGGATGGGCGGTGAACGCGGTGGCCCAGCCACCGCCCGTGTCGTGACACGAGCCAGTCTGGATACCCGGCTCTAGGGTCCCAAACGAGGTGTGCTGGCAGTTGCCGAGGTGACCGTCGGCGCATGGCGGACAGGTCGGCTGCAGGTTACGGCTCACACAACCTAGAACTGGCTCGAGGACGACCCGGGAGCCGTCATCCAGGTCCCCGACCACCTCGTGGCCAGGGACGAACGGAAAGGACACCAGCGGTTCGAAGTAGCGCGCGGAGCGACCGTCCACGGTGGCTAGATCAGAGCCACAGATCCCAGAAAGGCGGGGTCGAACTTTCACCCAATCAGGTCCCGGCGGGGTGGGAGGATCCATGTCGACGAGGTTTAGCGGACCAGCCGACGCTCCGCGACCAGGCACAAACCCGCCGGCGATTCGGGCCGCCGCGTAGCGGGGCAGATTACGGCGGAACTGCAGGGCCTTCACCGGCCGGCCCTCCCCGCGGGGGCTAGGGGTAGCAGATTGCGTCGCATACCGGGCGACTTGCGGAAGTCTTCAACTAGCCAGCCGCGCTTACGGGCAATGCCGGCAAGCCGCGTCTCCGGGTTGACGGCTACTGGGAAGCCAACGGCCTCCAGCATGGGTAGGTCGCTTGCCGAATCGGCGTAGGCCACTGATTCACGAAGGTCCAAGTCGCGGGCCGCGGCGTGGTCGAGGAGAGCTTGGTAGCGGGCCTCCCCAGTGGGAGGAACGGTGGTTAGACGGCCGTTGTAGGTGCCGTCGACCACCCCCAGTTCAGCCGACACGATGTCGTCAAACAGAGGGCGGAACGGTTCGACCACGAAATTCAAGGCTCCGGTGATTAGGACGGTGTGGTGGCCGAGGTTCCGATGTTCGCGGACCCGTCGGATACCAGTCGGGAATGACTTGGCCAGTATTAGTTCGCTGAACTTTTCCAGACTGTCGACGGCGATCTGATCGACCGGCGCGCCCTCGTAGCGCCGATAGAAGTGGCGTAGGAAGTCGCTGCGATCCTTTCTGTCGAGTGACAACAGAGTGGGGATTTCGGCCACCAGCCCGGCCACGAAGCGGGCCCGGTCTCGACCTCGCAGGCGATGGCTGCCCAGCCAGGCGTAAGACGCCACGACGTTGGAGGCAATCAGGGTGTTCTCGAGGTCGAAGGCCACCAGTTGTCGTTCCGGTGCCAGGATCTGTCGCCTAAGGCGGGCTGACCGGCTCTCGCCGCCCCGAGCCGGTGGCTTCATGGGCACCCGGCCGGCTCGGACCACTGACGGCAGATGCACCTCAGGGGCGTAGTGGTCCCAGTCGATAACTCGGGGGTCGAAGCAGAAGGACTGCCGGTCGGCGTCGTCTAACGAGTCCCACAGGCCGAGGAGGTTGTCGAGGCCGTAGACGGCCTCGCATTCTGCGTAGGCGCCATACAGGTCGACGTAGCCTTCGGCTCGACGGACCAGCTCGCGCCGCTCCTCGAGGCGTGCTCCTGCCTCGGCTTGGCGGCCTCGGACAGGTAATACGTCGAACACTTTCTGAGCCCGGTCCAGGGCGGTGCCGGCCCGTTCCAGTTGCTTCTTGACGCGGCCTCGGCCCGGAAATGACCACTCGGGAACCGGAATGGGCTGTCCTATATCGTCGTAGATGGGGTGCTCGGTGAACCATTCGCGAACCATGTCTACGAGGTGGCCGTAGCGGAGAGGGTTCACGCTGCCCGACGCCACCTGGACGATGTCGTCGCCATCGTCCGGTCCGAGCGGGCCACGGGCAGCCACGGCGCAGATGGCGGCCACCACGAAGTCGACTGGAATGACGTCAATGGTGCCTTCGGGGACCCCGGGGAATTCCTTCAGGAGGCCCCGGGCGTAGGAGATGATGACCGGCTCGGCCATCCGGAAGCCTCGGATCCAGCCCGGAGAGGGGTCGGCTAGTGCTGATTCGATGATGGCCGGGCGCACCACGCTGATTGGCACGTTGCCTGCCACCTCAGCCGACGCGATCTCACCGAGAGCCTTGGTATAAGCGTATGCATCAGGAAAGCCCAGCGAGGAGGCCCGAGCCACGCCAGCCTCGGCCATCCGGTCATCCACCCACCGGGAGCGCAATTGCTCGGTCTTGGCGGCCAGGCTGGGAGTGCCGGCGGCCCCCAGTTCGCCGTGGGCCTGTTCGCGGAAGTCTTGGAGACGTTCCGGGGTCCGGCTGTCGGTCTCCGTTTCATTCCGGATTCTACGAGCCGAGTCCACTTCGGTCCGCCAGTCCACGTCGACGAAGAAGGGGCTGGCATCCACAGATTCCTCGGGGGCGGCGCCTCGCCGGCTTCCGGCCACGTAACAGGTGGAGACGGCGACGAGGTGGGGTGCTACGCCCAGCTCGGCCAGAGTCTGGACAATCCGGACCGGGCCTAGAAGGTTGACCTCGACGGCTTGATCGAGGGGGGAGTCGAAACTCACGGCGGCTGCCGAGTGGATGACGAGGTCACAGGAAGCGAGGGCGGCTCTGCCCTCTTCGTCCAGGCCGAGACCGTCGACAGTTACGTCGCCGGCTACCGCAGTGATCCGACGGTTGGCCATTTGGGCGAATGCTTCAGATCCCAAGTCGGCTCGAAGGCGCTCGAAGGCGTCGTTGCGCAGGATGTCTCGTTCTACCCGCCGGTCTGCGCCCCGTCGGCCTGGACGTACGACCAAGACCAGTTCACAGTCCGGGGCGCAGCGCAGGAGACGTTCCACGAGGGCGGTGCCGAGAAAGCCGGTGCTTCCTGTGATGGCGATGCGGCGTCCGGTCAGTTTCTCGGGGATCACCTCAGTTGTCTACCAGATGGTCAGGTAATTTACCAATTGGTAGAGAAGCGGACTACGGTGGTCCCGTGGCGAAGACCGAAACTCCTGGTGGTACCAAGGACCGGGTACTGGACGCAGCCTTGGCCTCATTTGGCACTGCTGGGTATGACGGCACCTCCCTAGATGACCTGGCTATCGGCCTGGGAATCCGCAAGCAGACGATTCTCTATCACTTCGTCTCCAAGCGGGGCTTACTAAACGCCGTAGTTGACCGGTGCGCTGGCGAGATGTCGTCCGCCCTGGAGGAGGCGCTAGTCGACGATCAGCCGGACGGTGATCGAGTAGAAGCCATGGTGCGGGCCGTGTTCCGGGTGGCTCTCGACCAGCCGGTCCTGCTTGGTCTGCTCCGGGAGGTCAGTCGACCCAACTCGCCGGGGGCCCAACGCCTCCGAGGACACCTGGAGCCGCTGTTGGCCCGGGCCCGGGTGTGGATGGAGGCCGAGATGGCCGCTGGACGGATGCGGCGGACCGACGCTCAACTCCTGTTGCTCAGCGCTTATTCCACCGTGGTTGGCGTGGCTACCGAGATTGAAGTCCTTCGGGCTGCTGGAGTGGGGCCTACCCTCCGGCCGGTCGTACAGCGCCGACGTGAGCTACTCCGGTTTCTGCGGGCCTCAGTCGACCCGGCAACCTGACCTCGACCGGTCAGCGCTCCGTGTTGCGGCGCCGGCGTGCGTGGCGTTCCAAAGCCAGATCGACTAACCGGTCAATGAGGGCCGGATAGGACAGGCCCGCCTTCTGCCACAACCGCGGGTACATCGAAATGGGCGTAAACCCGGGGATGGTGTTCACCTCGTTGAGGAGCATCCGACCGTCATCGGCCAGAAAGAAATCCACCCGAGCCATACCCGAACACCGCAGGGCGATGAATGCCCGAGCGGCCATCTCTTGGAACCCGACGGTGATATCCGGAGCGAGGTCGGGTTCGTCGATTAGCTCGGCGGCATCGGTTTCGTACTTGTCGGCGTAACTGTAGAAGGCCTCGCCGGGACGGATCTCTCCGGGGCCCGACACCTGGGGAATACGGTCACCCAGTACCGCCAGTTCGATTTCTCGTCCGGTGACGGCTTCCTCCACCACCACCCACTCGTCGTAGGAGGCGGCATCGGCCAGGGCGGCGTCCAACGAGGTCACGTCGCCGGCGGGCGCCACGCCCACCGACGAGCCCAGATTCGCCGGCTTAACGAACACGCGCGGTCCCAGCTCAGACAGGAGGGACTCCAGGGTCGCCCGGTGGCCCTCTGAACCCTTCTCGGTCAACTGGTCGGCGTGGAGCCCCCGGTAGCGAGCCTGGGGAAGACCGTGGTGGGTCACTATCTCCTTGGCGGCCAGTTTGTCCATGGCCAGAGCGGAGCCCAATACTCCGCTTCCCACGTAGGGAATGTCGGCCATCTCGAGAAGGCCCTGCAGGGTGCCGTCCTCGCCGAAGGGACCATGGACGAGGGGGAATACGACCACCGGGCCTTCAGCCGACATTTCGGCAAGGCGGGGGAACGGGTCCCAGGCGGGTCCGTTCGGATCCAGCCGGTCACCGAGTGAGCCGACGGCCAGCGCAGCAGCAGAGGAATCAGCCGACATCCACTGACCGTCGCGGGCAATACCCACAGGGACGATCTCGTAGGTATCGGGGTCCGCAGCGGCTAGGACGTGACGGGCCGATATGCAGGACACGTCGTGCTCGGCGCTGCGGCCCCCGAACAGCACAACGAGACGACGGCGTGTGACCACTCGAGCATCGTAGGGTCACGTCTCGTGAGGTTTCGGGCATCACAGGCAGCTGTGGCCGTTTGCGGCGATTTGGTCGGCGAAGACGTGCTTCTGGACGGTGCCACTCAGGACTCGCGGGCGGTGACTCCCGGCTGCCTGTTTGTCCCGCTGGTCGCTGGACGGGACGGCCACGATTTCATCGGGGCGGCAATGGAGGCGGGCGCTGGCGCCCACCTGACCTCGGGCCCGACCGGCCCGGGGACGGCCATTCGGGTACCTGACACGACGGTGGCGCTGAGGACTCTGGGCGCGACAGCCCGAGACTCCACCGGGGCTCAGGTGGTCGGGGTCACCGGCAGCGTGGGCAAGACGTCGACTAAGGACCTGACGGCCGCCGTGCTGGCTCGGACCGGCGAGACCCATGCCGGGGTCCGGTCGTTCAACAACGAGATCGGGGTCCCTCTGACCCTGCTTGGGGCGGCTGATAACACCCGGTTCCTAGTCGTAGAGATGGGAGCCCGAACCGAGGGCGACATTGCCGGTCTGTGCGCTGTCGCCCGACCGGACATAGGGGTGGTGACCACGGTGGCTGCCGCCCACACCGGAGTTTTCGGCTCTCTGCAAGCCGTGGCTCACACTAAGGGCGAGATTCTGGATGGCTTGCCGCTCGACGGCTGCGCGGTACTCAATGCTGACGCGCCCGACGTGATGGGCCAGGCCGGTCGGGCCCGGTGTCCGGTCCTGACGTTCGGCCACCAGGGCGAGGTACGAGCCCAGAAGGTGGTGGTAGACGATTTCGCCAGGTCGTCGTTCCGCTTGGAGTCGCCGTGGGGCCGTATCGATGTCCGCCTAGCCGTCCACGGGGCCCATATGGTCGCCAATGCCTTGGCCGCCGCAGCCACCGGCCTCTTCTTGGATGTCCCGCTGGCCGAAGTGGCAGCCGGTCTGGCCGAGGCACGGCTCTCTCCGTGGCGAATGGACGTACAGCGTGCCCCCAACGGCCTAACCGTTATCAACGACGCCTACAACGCCAACCCGACTTCCATGCTGGCCAGTCTGGACGCCCTGGTTGCCGTGGCCGTGACGGGACGCCGGATCGCCGTGGTGGGTCTTATGGCCGAGTTGGGCGACGAGGAGGCCCCAGCCCACGCTGCTGTGGCCGAACAGGCCGCGGAACGGGGGATCACTCTGGTAGCAGTGGGGACCGATCTCTACGGGCTCGAACCACTAGCAGAAGATGCCGTTGCCGACCACTTGGACGACTTGGCCCTGGGTTCTGCCGACGCGGTACTCGTCAAGGGCAGCCGGGTAGTCGGGTTGGAGGTTCTGGCCGGACACCTACTGGAGGGATGACCGGACCGAC
Organism: Acidimicrobiaceae bacterium; assembly: GCA_002717365.1. Lineage (GTDB taxonomy): Bacteria > Actinomycetota > Acidimicrobiia > Acidimicrobiales > MedAcidi-G1 > UBA9410. The sequence continues at coordinate 24,202 of PBDJ01000042.1, forward strand.
TTCAGTCGCCGTCGTGCGGTAGCTCGTCGGGGCGCAGCGGAGTGTTGGAGCGGTTCCAGACTGCCAGACGTTCCCCATCGCAGTCGGGGCAGAGGTAGACAACGCGCATGGACTGGATTGAGAGCTGGGTGCCTCGGGACTTATCGACGATCGACTGCAGGGCAGTGCGAACGTCGGTCGTCCCACAGGTGGGGCAAGTCGGAGTCAGGTCACGGACCCACGAAATCTCACATGCCTGACAGGTCACTGTTATGGTCTCCGAGCCGGGGGCACCATCTTGGTGACCGCGGAGGTCCTCATCTTCACCGCAGGCCGGACAGGTGATCTCGGTCATCTACCAGAACGGTAGCGACGGGTAGGTCACCCGTAGGGTGGTCGGGTGCCCGGTCCAGCCGACGATCACTACCGAACTCTTGGAGTGCCGGTAACGGCATCTAACCAGGAAGTGCGTGCCGCCTACCGGGCCTTGGCCGCTCGGACCCACCCGGACCGGGCAACCAACCAGACTGAACGTCGACGGGCCGAAACCCGAATGGCAGCCGTCAACGAGGCATGGCGGGTCCTCAGCGACAGCGAACGTCGAGCCGCTTACGACCTGGCCCGACGACCGGCGGAGCCTCCGATTCGGATCCCACCGGACGACGGTCCGATCCCGGGACGTCGAGGCGACTCGTTCCAGGCAGTCACCGTTTCGCCATCTGTCGGGTGCGCCCTTCGCTTCGGTCCAATGGTCCTCGCGGTGGGCCTACTAGTCGGAATCCTGATAGCCACCGCCGTCCTGGGCGGGGGAGGCGAGGCACCGAAGCGTCTAGAACCTGGTTCGTGCCTCGAACTGTCGACGACAGTCCGGGTAGTGCCGTGTACGGCCGAGACGCCGGTCATCGCCACCCGGGGTGTGGCTGGCACTTCGTGCCCGATCGGGACGGTAACGGTGGTTCTCCCGTCGCGAACCGAGCAGGTCTGCGTTGCCCCCCCAGGCACGCCCGCGGGCTGACCGATAGAGCGTCGTCGACGGTACCCTCGTCCGCCTGCGGACCGTTAGCTCAGTTGGCTAGAGCGCTCGCCTCACACGCGAGAGGTCACTGGTTCAAGTCCAGTACGGTCCACGCTTTGACCTGCGGTTATGCGGGTCTTGTTGGTTTGCGTATTGGGCTGTGCTCGCCAGTTGGCCCTTGGTTTCCCCTTTTCATCGGTTCCGTACTCTCACACCGTCTCACATGTCTCAAGGATTGCCAGCAGATAGATACGGACCGCGTCCAGATAGTCGGGAATGTCGACACGCTCGTCCGGCATCGTGTTGTATCGGCCGCCGGGGCCGCAGACCACCCCTTCCATGCTGAGGCGCTGGGAGAAGTGGGCTGCATCGGTACCGAAGAATGCGGCTGGTGGGATGGCTCCAGTCGGCTGACTCTGACCGCGTACCTGTGCGTATGCGGCGTTGACAGCCCGCACGATCGGCGAATCTTGGTCGACCTCGAACGGTGACATACGTGGCCTGTCATCGCCTTGCAGTGGATAGACCGTGCTCTCGAGCCCTGGAAACTCCGCCTCAAGCCGGTCAAGTTCGGCCCTCAGATCAGCGAACACGCTGTCCTCGCTCTGTGATGGCGCATAGCGGGCGGAGCCGGCCAACCTGACGAAGTCGGCGACCTGCGGCGCACGCCAGTCATGGAAGTCCCGCGACAGGGCACCGCGCAAGACCCCGATGTTGGCCCGGTTCACCGAACGGTGTTCGGCTGATCCGGCACCGCTGAACGTGATGCCATTCAGTCGTGGTACCAGGGCGCAGGCGGCGGCGATCGCGTCCACCGCCTCCTCCCGTTTTGACATATGTCGGGTGGTCCCTTCCAACTCGATGACAAAGTGCAGAGAGCCGGCGTGCAGAGTCACTGCCCCTAGGTCGGTGGGCTCGCAGTTGATGAAATAGTCCGCCCGCACACCCTGTTCGATGGCTCTCACCGTGCCTATACCACCCTGCAGCTCGCCGACTACGTAGGTCAGGATCAGGTCGCCTTTGAGCCGGACTCCCGCCTCGATCAGGGTGCGGGCGGCACAGAAGTAGGCGGCGCAGCCCGCTTTCATGTTGGACACACCGATGCCGTAGATGAACCGGTCGTCGACGACACCACCCAACGGATCGACGGTCCAGCCTTCGGTCACCGGGTTGGTGTCAAGATGACCATTGAAAAGAAGGCTCTTGCCACCACCTAACCCCGGTAATCGACCGATTGCGTTGACGCGGTCTCCGGATACCGGTTGCAATTCACTGCTCAAGCCCAGTTCAGTCATGGCGTCGTGCATGAAAATCGCCAGTTCGCGCTCGCCAACCGTCTCGGGATAGCTCTTGTGCCGAACCATGGATGCCAGAAAGTTCAGGCATGCCCGATCGTCCACTAGGTCCAACAACTCCGATGGGTTCATCATTCGCTTCCAGTCATAATTCGAGTGCCAAGGGCTCCAATTGCGCTCAAACTCGTCCCATCGTGATCATGCCATCCTGAGTAGTCAGCCGCGGTCACTTCGAATTTGTGTTCGGCTGGCCTTCGACTGGAGATAACCATCTATCGACAAAGGGTCGAACGATCTGGCTCGAGATCAGTTCTGAGGCGTCGAGACTCTGACTACAGTCTCCCTCCGTATGACTGAACTGCTACCGGAAATCGATCGGACACGGTTACTCGATCTGGCGAGCGAGTTAATCAGAATCCCGAGTTTCGTTCCGAACGAATCGGACGTCGCCTTCTATCTGCGCGATTTCTTCACCGACCGGGGATATGACGTCCTAATGCAAGAAGTGGAGCCCGGAAGGTTCCAGACCATCGCCACCCTCCCCGGAGCCGGCTCGGGGCGCAGTCTCATGTTCAACGGACATCTCGATATCAACTCGCTGATGATCGGCGGAACTCGGGACCCTTGGACGCCGACCGTCGAGGGCGATCGACTGTACGGCCACGGCATCCAGAACATGAAGGGCGGAGTAGCCACGATGATCGAGGCGGCCGAGTCGATTCGTCTAGCAGGGATCGAACTCCAAGGAGACCTCGTCTTGGCCTGTGTCGTCGGGGAGACTCAGGGAGGCGTGGGGAGCAACCATCTAATGGAAAGCGGATTCCGTACCGATGCTGCGATTCTCACCGAGCCGTTCGGACTGGGCAAGATCGTCACCGTCCACGGCGGCATCATGCACTTTGCGATCCACACACACGGTTTGTCTGCCCACATAAGCAGGGCCCAAGACACCGTAAACGCTGTGGTGCAGATGACCAAGGTCGTCGAGGCACTCCAACACGTGGAGTTTACTTACGTGCCGAGGGAGGACTTGCCGGCACTTCCACTCATCAACGTTGGCAGCATCATCGGAGGTCGGGGACAGGGTTATGTCTTGACCGAGCCGCCGTACATACCGGATCTGTGCACAATCATCGTCGACGTTCATCATGCGCCCGGTCAGACCGCCGAGACTGTGGAGGCTGACATCAGGAAGGTGCTGGACGCGCTCGCCGCCGAGGACACCGATTTCAAGTATGAGTTCGAGATGCCACCTCCAGAGTTCTTCCAGGGGCGCCGGGAGTTGGTGATGGAGCCCGTCGATATCCCTGTGGACGAGCCGATCGTGTTGTCGGTTGCGTACAATCACGAACACGTGACTGGTAAATCCCCAGATGTCATTGGCGCAGCCCTGCCGATGTCGTATTCGGCTGGGGACACCTGCTGGTTGTGGGGAGCTGGAATTCCGTCGCTGCATTACGGCCCAGCGGGAGGCTTTGAGGAGACGGGTCCGGAAGGGGCATATATCAGTGTCTCCGAAATGGTGACCATCGCCGAGGTGTTGGCACTGACCGCGATGGATTTCTGCGGTACGGCCTAGGGTCTCCTCGATGACCGACCTAGTTTCCGGGGCGATTGACCTCCACGTCCATTGCGGACCTGAGGGGATACCCCGACGCTACGACCCTGTCTCTCTAGCAGCGCATCTAGGAGAGTCTCCACTCGACAGCGCGGTCATGAAGTCCCATGTGATCAACACGAGCAACTGGGCCGAGATCGCGCATCGGGCCACCGGCGTCCACTTGTATGGGTCGATCGTCCTCAACCACTATGTCGGCGGCATCAATCCGATGGCGGTGCGCGGTGCCCTCGGGCCGAGCCATGATGGCGACCCATATCTCAAGGTCGTGTGGCTCCCAACGGTCCACGCCAACTCCCACGTCTCGGCGTACAAGGAGAAGGGTGAAACGTACGACATTCCCCCCGAGTGGAGCGGAGGGATCGTTTCCCCGCTTGCAATACCGATCGACGATGTCGAACCGATCGATCTTCAGGCACCGGCCGTGCGCGGGCCGCTCGACGAGGTCCTGCAGCTCATTGCGCAGTATGGCCTGACCCTGGCGACTGGCCATGTCGGGCGAGACGAGGTCTTCTCGGTAGTCGAGCAAGCTACTGATCGCGGCATCGAGCGAATCGTCATCACACACCCCACCATCCACCCCCCGGGATTGGCAGTTGCGGACCTTGAACTTCTCGCAGGTATGGGTGCGTTCATCGAGCTGTGTTACATAGGGCTGACCCATGGAGACAATGCGGCGGCGATGACAGACCTCATCAACCGGATCGGCGCCTCGCGTATCGTTCTCTCGACTGATCTGGGTCAGTTGCACACGGTTCCGCCAGCGGAAGGTTTGGCACTGTTTGCTACGGAGTTAGTGGACTCGGGAGTTTCTCCGAACGACGTCAGGATGGCGCTCTACGACAATCCACGCTGGCTGCTTTCGCTCTCGAAGTGAGCGGTTCGATTTGGTCCTGCCGTCATAGTAGATATTTTGCAAAGTTCTTATAGAAAGCTCTAGCCTCGTCGGCTTGCAGATTTGATCCCCGGAGTTGAAACCTTGTCAGAGCAACGAGATACCTCCTCATACCCGGAATCGGCTTTCTCTAGTGAATCCGGTTCGACAGAAGGGTCTCACGGATCAAACGCGCTCGAGGTGGTTGGTCTTAGTAAGACCTTCCGTTGGAAAAAGAAGGGCGTAGATCAAGAGCTGTTGGCAATCGACTCGCTCGATTTGAGTATTTCAAAGGGAGATTTTGTCACCGTCATCGGTCCGAGTGGCTGTGGAAAGACCACGCTACTTCGGATCGTCGCAGGCCTTATCGGCTACGACAGCGGTGAGGTGCGCATTAACGGAGAGGTCGTCACCGGACCCGGGCAGGATCGTGCCGTCGTCTTTCAGAGTTTTGGGCTGTTTCCTTGGAAGACAGTACTAGCGAACACCATGCTGCCGTTGACCGTGCGCAGCGACGTCTCCAGCGAAGAAGCTGAGGATTCGGCTCGACTCAATCTGAAGAAAGTCGGGCTCTCGGGTTTCGAGGACGCCCATCCCCACCAACTGTCCGGTGGGATGCAGCAGCGAGTCGGCCTTGCTCGAGCGTTGACTGCGGATCCTGACATCTTGCTCATGGACGAACCGTTCGGCTCGATTGATGCCCAAACTCGACTGGTCATGCAGGAAGAACTGCTCAGGATTTGGTCCGAAACTCGCAAAACCGTGATGTTCGTGACTCATGATCTCGACGAGGCCGTGATGCTGGCCGATCGTGTCGCTGTTCTATCGCCGGGTCCTGGAAAGGTGCAGGACGAACTCATAGTGGATCTGCCTCGGCCGAGATGGGAATACGACCTACGGGCTCATCCGCGCTTTGCGGAAATCCGTGCCACGGTGTGGGACCTCATCAGGCAAGACACCGTCAGCCTGCCCCCATCGGCAGAAGACACATGAAACGCGGGTCATTGCTCTCGGGCAAGATATGGCCCCTGCACGTCCTGTTTGCGGCGGGTGTGGTCGTAATTTGGCAACTACTGGTGTTACACGCTGGGAACGAGGTGCTCTTCCCGAACCTCGACAGCGTTGGTGCGGCGTTGTGGGATCTCACCTCGAGCGGCAAGTTGCATTCTGCAATGCTGGAGAGCCTGCGACTCCTGTTTACTGGATTCACATTCGCGTTCGTCGGGGCCTTTTTCCTGGGCGTCATCATGGGATCCAGCAAAGCGATCGGCATGGCGCTATTGCCGCTCATGAGTTTTATTTACTGCGTTCCACTGATCGCACTTCTACCACTCCTGCTGATGTGGTTCGGGTTCGGCTTCACCGGCAGGATGGTCGTTGTTGCCTATTCCTCGTTCTTTCCCGTTCTGCTCAATGTCTATGCAGGGGTGCGCGAGACACCGTCTGATCTCGTGGAGGTGGCTCAGTCGATCGGCCTCACGGGGAGGCTGGCGCAGTTCCGCCATGTAGTGCTGCCGAGTTCGGTCCCGTTCGTCATGGCTGGTTTTCGGCTCGGGATTGGGCGAGCCGTCGTCGGGATGGCGATTGCCGAAGTCTTCTTGCGGCTCGGTGGAATCGGAGCACTCATTGTGGAAAACGGAGCGAGATTCAGGACGGCGTATGTGATTGCCGCGATTGTTCCGCTCCCGCTATTGGGGATCGCTCTGACCAAGGCGGCGGCGCGTTTCGAGCAGCGAGTTCAATATTGGCGATACACGGCGGTCTCTGAATGAACGCGACAGTTAGCCGTTCGAGCCTATGGATGTTTTATTTGGAACCATATGACCCATGGGGCCGCTGGCATTTGGATCAAAGCCCAGAACTACTCGAAGAGTTGGCGGTTTAGTTACCGACCGCTGATCTTGACAAGATAGGTCTCTTGAACCGACAGTTAGAGAGAAATCCGACAACAACAAAAGGGGTTCACACGCCATGAGACGTGTAACGAAGGTGTTGGCATTAGCACTGACACTCTCAATGGTCGCCGCCGCTTGCGGTAGCGACGACGAAGAAGCTGCTCCGGCGACGACGGTAGCTCCGGCGACGACGGCTGCTCCGGCGACGACGGCTGCTCCTGCACCTGCAGAAACGGGTGCAGAAAAGAGTGCGACGAATCCGCTTGGCCTGGATCTGAGTGGGAAGTCTGTGACTGTGACGACCGGGCTTCCTGACTCGTTGTCAGGTGTGGAGTTCTTCATGTTGGATCGGTTGGCCGAATGGGGCCTTTCGATCGATCAGGTCGTCCTAACCCAGACAACTGGCTTGGAGACACTTCTGGCAGGTGCTGCTGATATCAGCACCGGTGCGGCCGACGAGTCTCTGATGGGTCTGGCCCAGGGCGCTGATCCGGTGATCATCGGATCGATGGAGTCCAAGATCAATTACGTGCTCGTTGCCAAGAAGGAGCACAAGACGATCGAGGACCTTCGTGACGGGGTTGTTGGCATATCTGGACCGGGTGGCTTCAACACGCTGCTCAGCAACATGGCGGTGCGCAGCGCGGGACTCGAGCCGGGAGTCGACGTCGAGTTGCAGCAGATCGGCGGAAGCCCCGAACGGGCGGCAGCCCTGCTGGCAGGGCAAGTCGACGCAGCGTCGGTCTTCCTCTCTGATGCCCTAGAACTTGAGGCAGCCAGCGACGATCTGCATGTGCTGGCACGGTATGCCGACATCATCCCCGAGCCGGGCAGTTCGACCTGGTTCTCGGTCGGTGGTTTCTGGGCGGCGAACCCGGACATCGCACTGGCGTGGGCGTGCGCGAACCTTCAGGGGAACCTCTGGGCGAATGAGAACCGGAGTGATTACATCGAGATGATCTTGGACAGGGTCGAGGGAACAACCCGAGGACCGACCGAGAACATGTATGACGAAGCGGTCAAGGTTGACATGTGGCCACGCCATCCGAGTGACATCGTCAGGACGGAGTACCTGGAGAACCTCAACGGCATGCTCGTGAGCACAGGCGACCTCGAAGCAGAGGTTGATGTGACCGGTGTGGTCGATTCGAGCTATCTGGAAGCTGCCCACGCCCATGGTTGCTGACGCAGCTGGATAAAAAGATGGATTAGAGGAAGCCGCCGACCGGTCTAATACCCGGTCGGCGGCATCCTCTTCTAACGAGAAGCACCCCCTATGACGTCCTCACGCCTCGCACCGAGCGGAAAATCTAAAGGTCCAAAGTCCTCGGGTTCCAAGCCGATCGGCAGGCGCTTTTCTTTCCGAAGGCTGCTACAGCCGGAGTTCTATCTGCCGGTCGTTGTGACTGGAGTGTTTCTCGGGGCTTGGGAGTGGCTCGGTACGATCACGGACCCGATTCTCTTCGCCCCTCCGTCGAGGATCGCGGAAGCGGCTGTGGTGTTGATTCGTGATGGTGTTCCCGCATTTGGATCTAAACGCCTCGTCACTCTTCAATCGTTGACCTGGACCACCCTCAACGGGCTCTTGGTTGGCTTTGCGATCTCGATCATCACTGGATTACTCATCGGAGTGCTGCTTGGGCGCCATAAGACTCTGGCGCGGGTTGCAGAGCCCTACGTTGACGCCATCTACGCCACACCACGAGTCGTCCTGACCCCCCTGATCGTGCTGTGGTTCGGGCTTGGGTACAACGCCCGGCTATTCCTCGTGTGGCTCGGCGCGACTATTCCGATCATCATCAACACCGCCATCGGAATTCGTAATGCTCGACCTGATCTCGAAGAAGTTGGACACTCCGTCGGGATGAGTGAGCGTCAGTTGCTTCGCCATGTGATCATGCCGGGCGCCGTACCGTATGTGCTGGCAGGGCTTCGCGTCGCAGCTGGACGGGCGATGATCGGCATAGTCATCGGAGAGATGTTTTTAAATCTGGTTGGACTCGGCGGATTCATCAGATTCGAGGGGGCGCGACTCCGCACCGCCAACGCGTTTGTGGCAGTGATGGTGCTCGGCATCATGGGGTCGGTATTGATCTCGTCCCTCGGGTTGCTCGAATCCAAGTTCGCCTCGTGGAAGAAAGAAGAACGTTCTCGGGAAACGTAGATTCAGCACGGGTGGCATGAAGCACGGTTTTCCACGCTCATCACGTCGACTCGCTCCCGGCCAGTGGTGAGTCAACTCGCCGACGCTCCCAACGTGACGGTTACGGCATTCCTTCCCATGGAAGTCTTCGTGTGATTAGCCAGCAAACGCTGGAAGCACATGTCTCGAGATGAGCTCTAACTGGTGGTGATACTGCCCGAAATCCAGACGAAGATCGAACACGACGAAGTCGAGGTTTCGTTCGGCGAGTTTGGTGACCTCGGCAATACAGTCGTCGGGATCACCGGCCATGAGCATGCCCGAAAGGTCCTCGATCGAACGAAAAGATCCATCAGCTGGAGGAATCCAATTGCGGTTTTGCCATCCCAGGCTCAAGTTGCCGACATCGATAGTGGAACGAGCCTCGTCCCTATCCTCGGCAATCCGGACCAGCGGAACGATCCCGGTCATCATCTCTTTCTCGGCTTCGTCTGCCAGCGATCTCAGGAGGCCCAAACGATCGTCTAGGGTTGCCATAGGAATTCTCCCCGGCAGCCATCCGTCTGCATACTCAACCGCCCGGCGCACTGCTAATCGACCAATGCCTCCCATCAGGATCGGAATGTGTGCTTCGGGTCTGGGCTGCAGGCCGACGTCGGTGAAACGTGTGAACCGACCTTCGAACTTGGCTCGGTCTGATCCCCAGACGCTACCCAAGACCTCGATTGTCTCCAGCAGAAACGCTTGGCGGTCGGCCGGATCGAGGCCAATGGCGGTGATCTCCGTCGGGTTGCTCCCCTGACCTATACCCGCAATGACTCTGCCGTCGGACAGAAAGCTCAGCGTTGCGAGACTCTGCGCCAACTTGAGCGGCCACCGAACAGGGATCAGAACAGCAGTGCCCAAGATCAATCGCTCTGTTACAGCACTCACAGCCGCCAGAGTGAGTAGCGGATCGAGAAAGGTGGTGTCCTGACTCTCGAGTTCGTGAGGCTTCCACAAGAGGTGGTCCCGTACCCACACGGAGTCGAATCCGAGTTGCTCGATGTAGGGAGCCGTCGCGACGATCCGATCGACCGAGGCGTGCTCGCCGAAATGCGGAAGCAGGACGCCGAACTTCAACGGAGTACGGCAGACACGATCACATGTCTCCTCCATCGAACGAGATCACCCGAGCTCGTTCCCGCTGATACTCCAGGTACTCGCTGCGAGTCATGGGAGCGTCATTGTTTTCGACCACCTTCGTGGCGACGCGCGCTTCATCCGAGAGAAGGTCGATGATTGTCATCGCCATCACAATGGCCGGATTGACGACTGCTTGGTGATAGTCCTGCACGATGTAGTCATTGGCGTGAGGCGTACCGGTGACACCACCGCAATAGGGATGCAGCGCCGGGATTACATGTGAGACATCTCCCATGTCCGTCGATCCACCGCGGTTGTATCCGTCCGACCAAATGAGGACCTTGTCTTCCCCAACCACCGTGTGGGCATTGTCGACGAACAACTCCTGCAACATCGGGTCGTTGCGCATCGGGAGGTATCCAGGAATGTTCGTGATGTCGACTTTCGCGCCGACTGCCATGGCGCCTGCCTTGAATGCCCGATCGACCTTGTCGGCGTAGCGAACAACCGCTTCCGGACTACCGGCTCGGACGCGCCACTCAAGGACGACCTTCGGGGGAATCGCGCTGACAGCCTCACCGCCACGGGTAAGGATGCCGTGCACGCGAACCATGTCCTTCTCCTGGAAGGTTTCGCGGTTCGCGTGGATCGCCGAGAGCCCAACCATGGCTGCATTGAGCGCGTTGACGCCCATGTGAGGCGCGGCTCCTGCATGGGCCCCGAAGCCGGTGTACTCAACGAGTTTGGCCACGTGACCGTTGCTTGTGCCGCCAACGGCCAGCGCTGCCTGGTTTGGCATGACACCTTCAGGGGCCGTGTGGACGAGCATCGCCATATCAACGTCGTCGAGGAGTCCGAGCTTCATGAACTCTTGCTTTCCCCCCAGGAACTCGATCGCCCCACTGTCCCGCAACTGAAGTCGTTCTTGGACGTCGATGAATTCTTCCGCCGGTACCACCAAGGCCACTACTCGTCCCCAGAGGTGCTCAAGGACCCCGCTGCGTATCAAGCCGGTCAATGCTCCGTACATGCTGCCGATCTGGCAGTGATGGCCGCAGGCGTGTGCAGCTCCGGTTTCCGGATCGGCTAAGGGGTGATCGAAGACTCGGAGTGAGTCGAGTTCCCCGATGAGTGCCACGCTTGGTCCGGGGCCGCCTCCGCCTGTGACGTGCCCTTTCATGCCTGTGATCGCCAGGCCCGTCTCGAGATCGATTCCGAGATCTTCGAGCTTGTCCTTAACGAAGTTGGCGGTCTTGACCTCGGTGTAACCCACTTCGGGGTTGGAGCAGATGTGCTGAGCCACCCCGATAATGTCGTCCTGGTTGCCCTCGATCGCTCTGACCACAGCGTCCTTCATTTCGGAAGTGTTCAAGGGGTGTCCTCCTGATTGATCATTAGGCAGTACCGAATATCACGGATTATAGGTAAGAGGCCTGGCGGCATCGAGGCCTGCGGTCGTCTCCTTTTTCGCCGCCGATCTACTCCCTGGGACTCATCAGGGCCAGAATCTCGTAGACAAGATTAGCGGCGGCTATTCCCGTGATTTCCGCGTGGTCGTAAGCCGGCGCAACTTCGACGACGTCAGCCCCGACAAAGTGCAGGCCCCGCAATCCACGGAGGATTCCAACAAGTTCGCGGGTCGTGAAACCACCTATTTCGGGCGTACCGGTAGCTGGAGCAAATGCCGGATCTAGCACGTCTATGTCGATCGACAAGTAGACCGGCATATCGCCCAGCTGCTCGCGAATACGGGTGACATACCCATCGATGCCAATCTCCTCTACTTCCCATGTGCCAAGAACAACAAACCCGAATCCGGCATCCTCTGCGAGATCCTCGGGTCCGTATTTTGATCCCCGAATACCGACATGCATCGAATGCTCCCGCGAGAACAACCCTTCTTCTGCTGCGCGCCTAAAGGGTGTTCCGTGGGTGTATGCGGCGTTCATGTACGTGTCATAGCTGTCCACATGTGCATCGAAATGCAGCAGCGCCACTTGGCCGTGGCGTCGGTGGGCAACGCGCAGTAGCGGGAAGGCAATTGTGTGGTCCCCTCCGAGCGTCACGATTGGCTTGGAATCCTGCGTCAACTCGGTGGCAGCCTCCTCGATCGAGCGGATGGCATCGTCGATGACGTACACACTGCACGCGATGTCGCCTGCGTCAACTACCTGCTGGTTGCCGAACGGATGGAGTTCCAGGTCGGGGTGCCAGTTGCGCAGCGTTCGGGAACCATTTCGTATGCTGATCGGTCCAAATCGGGCACCGGGCCGGTAACTGGTCCCGATGTCGAAGGGGGCACCGACAATCGCCACATCCCAGTCGGAGACCTCATCGATCCTGGGGAGACGGGCAAAGGTCGCAGGCCCCATGAATCTCGGAAAGAGACGACTGTCTGGCGGGCCGCGACGGCCGTCCTGATCAGTGAAGGGAGGATTCAACATCAGACAATTCTCCCGACTGGTATACCAGGACAGTCCGCATTGCCAAAGCGGCCATCAACTCGCGCCGCGGCCACAACATGGCTGTGGGGCTAATCAGACCATGACTGTAATCCTAGGTCTGGCCGGTGATCAAGATGGACGGCCGTGTGCGCACTGAGCAACTCGTTCGATCCCGTTGCCTGATGACAAGATCCCTGGTAGGAACGTCCGGAGCTTCGATCGGGTCCCTTGACTCGGTTTACTACTGACGTTCTGGTGGTCCTTGGGCCTTGATGGCCATAATGGCTCTGTAGACACACCTGTAAGAAACGCTGACACACCTGTAAGAAACGCTGACTATCCGATCGAGGAGGCACCATGCCCCGTATCCCTGAGATCACAGACCGCAATGAGGTTGCCGAGGAGGTGAGACATCACGCCGACTCGATCATTGCCAGCCGGGGAAGAATTCAGCCTCCCTACAACGTTCTTCTTCATTCTCCGGACATTGCCGCTCGGACCGCTCACTTGGCGGGGTACTCGATCTACGACTCGTTGATGCCAATGGACGTTAAGGAGATCGCCATCAGCACGGCTGCTCGTGGGCTGAATTGCGAGTACGCGTTTGCCTCTCACATCTCGATCGCCCGCGACGTTGGAGTGAGCGCTGAGACGCTTGACGTGATCACGTCCGGCGCACCAACGGAATCCCTCGCGACAGAGGACCGGCAGATCGTCGATTTTGTGAGACACATCCTCGAGGCTCCAAACAGGGTTCCGGACACACTGTTTTCAGAGATGGAGAGTCGGTTTGGCCTGGAAACACTTGTGGAACTGACGGGTATCGTCGGAGCGTACGCTGCGTTGGCATGCACGTTGAATGTCTTCGAAGTGGAAGCACCCGAGGAGCGATAGCCCATCGGTTGTAGGTAAGTGCACCTGGTGATGTCCACTGGCGGGTCCGCATCCATCGAGTGGTCCAGCACACGATCACAGTTGGTGACGCTCCAACTGAGACCAGACTTCCCGGGCCAGCCATGAACCGAACCAAGCGCCCGGCGACCCGACCCCATGAGTGAGTTGTCCCCACTGCGCTCTAGAGCGCTCCGGGAAGTCGCGATCGTCACAGCCTCGGTCTACTTAGGCCAAGGGGCGGTAGGCCCGCTCCTTCCTCAGATCGCGTTTGACTTCCGCCTTTCGGTGGTGAGTGCCGGGCTTGTGTTCTCGTCGTTCGCATTGGCCCGCCTGTTCCTCAATGTTCCCTTCGGGTTGCTCTCCGATCGGCATGGTCGACGGCGCATGATGATTGCCGGCCCGTTGCTCGCCGGTCTCGGAATGGTCGGATCGGGGCTCTCGAGTTCGATCTTGCCCCTTCTCGCGATGCGCGTCGTTGGAGGAGCAGGGTCCGCCATGTACATGACAGCTGCCGAGGCATACCTGGCAGACATCACGACCGAGGAGAACCGGGCTCGCTTCATCAGCGTGAACCAAGGTGCACTGTTGATCGGAGTGTCCATTAGTCCGGCGCTAAGCGGCTTACTGGCCGAGCGGATCGGCTGGCACCAGGCACTTGTGACCATGGGCGTCGTCTCCCTCGGTGGCGCTATTTTTGCTGCCATTCGCTTGGTCGAACCCGCCAGGACTTCCTCGGTCACCCAGGTCATGTCGGAAGGGTCCCTTTCGTTGTTGAGCGCCATGGCCAAACGACCCGAATTCATGGCGGTCTGGCTGATCACCTTCGCTACTTTCTTCACCCGATCGGGTTCCAGACAAACCATCCTGCCGTTCGTGGCGGAAAGCCGCCTGGAGATGTCAAGTGGCAGCTTGGGACTACTTCTGACCGCAATGACGATTGTCCAGGGTTCGTTGATTATCCCTGCTTCGCGCTGTGCCGACACCTACGGCAGGAGACCGGTCATCCTCGTGGGAGCCATGGTGGCGTCCATCGGACCAATAATGTTCGCGGTGGCCGACGGTCTCCCACTCTTTCTGGTCGCGGCCTTCGTTGTCTCTTCCGGGGAGGCGATTGGCCAGCCGGCGGCTGCCGCCTATGTCGCCGACATTGCACCCGAAACATCGCGCGGACTAGCGATGGGTGTGAACCGAACGATGGGTGACCTGGGGTTTATTCTCGGACCTCTCGTACTGGGCTTCATTGCTGACAGCTCTGGTTTCTCGCCAGCATTCCTGGCAAATGCTTTGCTCTTCGCCGCCGGCGGAGCTGTCTTCTTCAGGTTTGCACGCCAGTAGCCGACCTGAAGAAGACGGGCGCAACCTTCTGACAACTACAGGTTCACTCCGCCAAGTCGTCTCGCACCTGAGGCAAAACCTCGGTGGCGATCATCCGCATCGACCGTTCCCAAACGTTGAACTGAGCCCGAAGATCAATGACGAAGTGCGACACGCCGAGCCGCGCAAACAACACGAGGTTGCGGACAATGTCGGGTGGTTGGCCCGCAGCGACCAATCCCTCGAGGTCGTCCGATGCTTCGAACGAAGACTCTGGATGCCGGGACCGGACTGCCGGGATCAAGCGATCCAGGTCGGCATATGACAACCCATCCCCCGTATCATCTGCCGGGCTGACGTACTGCACGAGCGCCACCTCGGGAACTGGCTTGTTCTGGGCTGCGCTCAGTTCCTTCATGTAATCGACACGCATCCGCAGAGAATCACGAGGAATCCGACTTGCTAGGAGGCCATCGAAAGAGCGAACCGTCCTTTTGATAGCCGGCTTCGAACCACCGCCATACCAGTGAGGAATCTCATGGTCGAGACCCGGGGCTGCCACGTGTACGTCGGAGAAGGGCTGATAGAACTCACCGGAATAGTCGACAGGGTTGCCTCGCCAGAGATCGCGAATGATTCCCACATGCTCCTCGAGCCTGGCTCCTCTCCGTCGATCCTCGCCGTACCCACCCGCGGCGAATTCGCGGTCGTCATTACCCCGACCCCAACCAGCGATGACCCGCCCGGGCCCGGCCAGAGAAGCTAGAGAGGCGAGCAACTGGGCATCATGGATCGGGTGGCGGTGCGGGATCAGTGTTGCACCACCGAGCGCTAGCCGAGTTGTACGTGCCGCCGCCGCCGAGAGCACGACGTACGGGTCAAACCAGGTGCGATCGGCGTCCTCATAATCATGGGGCCAGTACACCAGGTGGTCTCGCACCCAGACTGAGTCGTAGCCGAGTTCCTCAGCCTCGACAACCCCTTCCATCAGTCTTGAGAAGGATCCCTGAGACCCAAAGTGCGGCAGAAGGAGACCAAATTTCATGACTACTCGACCTCCACAAAGTAACTGTCAACAGCCGCATCGAGTTCGACCCGCGCAGCTTGGAGCCGTTGTGATGTTTCTTGATACCAGGTCCTGTGCTGGGCCTGAAGCCGCCGACCGTCGACCACCATGTCCCTCACACTCGCGGGATTCGCGCTTCCCTCAGTTACCAGCGCTTCGATGAACGCCCTGGCATCGAGAGACTCCCTCACCAGTTCTTCGGACAGACCCACGGATCTACCGATCGCCTCTTCAGCCGCTGCATCGACCATGGTTGCGGTCACCTCGGAAGGACCGACTCCTTGAGCGACGGCATTCCTGACCAACCGGCCGACGACGTGGTGAGCAGATCGGAACGGGATTCCTGCATAGCGGACGAGATTGTCGGCCAGGTTTGTGGCAGTCGTCCAGTTGACCTCGGCGCGCTGGGACATAATGTCGGTGCGATAGGCGCTCGTTATCAATGACTCTCTCATGAGCTCTACGACCGCCAGGGTCGGATCGATCATCTCCAACGCCGGATCAGGGGCAAACACCAGTTCAAGATCCGAGGAAGAAGCCGAGCGTTGCGCCCCGAGTACCTGCGACAGCCATCCGACGGCAACACCCGACAACCCTCGTATCCGCTCTATCGCGTCCGGGTTCTTTTTCTGCGGCATGATGCTGCTCGTGTCTGCCATCTCATCGGCAACCTCGACAAGGCCGAACTCCCATGTCGACCAAACATAGAAATCGCCAGCCAGTCGCCCGACATCGTTCACAAGAATCGACAGCACCGCCGCGCTCTCCTGAGGATGGTCACGAGTGAAGACACCGGCGTCTGCTGAGTTCATCACAATGTCGCCGTGGCCCAGCAGGTGGGCGGCGCGCCGGCGATCGAGCGGCCAGGTCGTGCCTGAGCACGCAGCTCCGCCAAGCGAACTCAAGTTTGTCCGGTCGAAGGCGCCTTCCAGACGCTGCTGACTGCGCTCGAACGGATAGAAATGCCGCATGAAGTAGTGGCCCAGCGTTGTCGGCTGAGCATGCTGGAGGTGGGTGTACCCAGGCATCAGGGAGTCATGATGTTCATCAGCCAGGTCGAGCATTTCGTCCTGCAGTCGCAGCGTGGCCTCCACCACATTCAGCAAGCCATCGCGCATGTGGATCCGGTTGGCAGCCTCATGTTGGTCATTACGGCTGCGACCGGTGTGCATCCGGCCGGCTATGTCGTCGCCAATTCGTTCTTCCATGAACGCCTCGACTTGCAGGAGCAGTGAACCCTTACGTGGGTCAAGGGGAAGCTCACCAGGCCCCAGACCCTCGACGTCCCTCAACGCCCCCAGAATCGGACCTGCCTGCGTCCTATCGAGCACACCCTGTTCTGCCAACATGACCGTATGCGCCATGTCCACCTGAATATAGGAGTGGAGTTGTAGCGCCTCTTTCGCCAGCCTGGTGGAAAGCGAGTATTCAACGTTCAGGTCATTAACCGTGTCGCCAAGGCGACCTGCCGAATATGAACCCTTCTCGGCGGCCATCAGAGCATCGTAATCTGTAGGAGGACGTCACTATCAAACGGGCCCCTGACTCGTGGATGCCTGCATACGACCTATGGGTAGTCTGACAAGAGGTCCCTCTCATTGGAGAACTGATGACAGAAGGCTCCGCATTTACAACCGGAAGGCTTGGTAATTCTCGCAACGCCGTGAACGTCAAGTATGCGGTCGAGCCAAAGTTGCGGACGGAGATGGCGCTTCTGGACGCCTACACGCAGGTCGACATGGCGCACACGGTCATGCTGTCCGAGCAGGGAGTGCTCGCGGACGATCAGACCCGTGGGATCCTTCGAGGGCTGAGAGAGATCGCCGGTCTGGATGACGGAGAGTTGCCCGTGGATCCCGAGCGAGGCTCTGTGCTCCTCCAGGTAGAGCACTTCCTCGCCGAGAGAATTGGCCATGACATGGCCGGTCGGATGCACACCGGCAGGAGTCGGAATGACCATCAAGAAGCCGCCAACCGGCTGCTCGTCAGGGACCGCCTGCTTGACGTAGCCGATGCGACACTGCGTCTGCAGGACACGGTTCTCGACCTAGCGCTCGAACACGCCGATGCCTTGATGCCCGGCTATACCCATCTTCAGCACGCTCAACCAACAACCCTTGGTCACTACATTATGCGGCACTATTACCCGTTCGAGCGTGACCAACAGCGCCTTCAAGGAGCTTTCAAGCGTACGAATCTCAACGCTCTGGGCGGCGCGGCGTGCGTGGGAACGACCTGGCCTGTCGATCGCCGTCGTACCGCCGAGCTCTTGGGCCACGGAGGCCTCGTGGTCCACGCCACGGACGCCGGGGTCTTCGCCCGTGACTATCCGGCGGAGAACGCCGCGATGTTGTCGATTCTGGTCAACGATGTCGGGCGGCTCGCCGGAGATCTCTACGTATGGTCAACGTGGGAATTCGGCATGGTCGAGGTCGAGGACGGTATGGCGAACACCAGCAGTATCATGCCGCAGAAGAAGAATCCAGAGGCCCTCGAGCGCGTCAGAGGCTTGTCTGGCATTGCTGTCGGATGGCTACCAGCTGTTCTTGGAGCTCTGCGCTCTGCCACCTCCTCGGACCTCGAACTCGCCTTCGGCCCCGACCCGACTCAGGACATGATCGATTCGACCATCGCAGTCGTGGAACTGACCCGCGAGAGCCTTGAGACGACAACGTTCAATACCGACGTGATGCGCGACCGCGCAGAAGTGAACTGGACCACCGCAACGAACTTGGCGGACGAACTGGTCAGAAGCTCGGGACTCTCGTTCCGAGCAGCGCACCAGGTCGTAGGCCGGCTTGTCAGAAACGCTGTTTCTGAAGGTATAGCTCCGGACGACGTGACCAGCAAGATGGTTGTGAGTGCAGCCGACGAAGTGGGTATTGTCGCTGACATTTCCCAGGAGAACGTCGACAACTCGCTCGATCCCACGGCCTTTCTGCAGTCGCTTACGACGGTAGGGAGTGCCAACCCGACCGAGGTGCGGAGGATGGTTGCTGAAGGGCATGACCTGCAGGCCACTCACCGCGGTTGGCTCGACGAGACGGTCGCCCGCCTGGCAACAGCTCGACAGGAACTCACGGCGGCAGTAGATAGACACCTGTCCGGGATCGGTGAGAAATGAGGAGAGGGACATGAACAGGCGATTCGACACCATCGTACGGGGCGGACACCTCGTCCTTCCCGATCGTGTCTTTCCGGGAACCATCGGGATACGCGATGGCGTGATTGCGGCAATCGGAGACGATGACAGCGACTTTCCAGCCGACGAATTCATCGATGGCACCGATTGCCTCATCCTGCCAGGAGTTGTGGACATGCATGTTCACTTTCGAGACCCCGGCCTCACCGACAAGGAGGACTTCTCGACAGGGAGCACGGCGGCTGCGGTCGGCGGAGTGACAACCGTCGGGGACATGCCTAACAACAAGCCTCCGATCACCACAAGTGAGCGATTCGTTGCAAAGCGTGACGACGTTGCGGAGAAGGCCCATGTCGATTACGTGCTTTGGGCCGGCGGGGTTCATCCTGATGAGATGCCGGGAATGGCCGCTGCCGGAGCGATCGGGTTCAAGGTCTACATGAACAAGTTCGAACGTCCGGACGGAGCGGAGTGGACGGGCAAGGAATCGCCATTAGCTCCCGAGCTCTACATGGACGACGATGCCCGCCTGCTGGACGTCTTCAAGACTGCAGCCGATCTCGCACTCCCAGTAGCCGTGCATTTGGGCAATCAGGCCTTCGTCCGCAGGGTCATGTTTCCCTGGGCGAACAAGCCCTTTGCGGACGTCGCACCCGCCCTGCAAGCGTTGTCGCCGATGGAATTCATGGAAGCGGCACAAAAGTGTGTTCTGTTTGCCGAGCGAACTGGCGCCCATCTCCACTTCGTTCATGCACCCGCCGAAGTCCTATCGATCGTCCGAACAGCCAAGACTTCAGGGCTCAATGTGACGGTCGAATCCCTTTGCCCTTTCATGACATTCGACCTCATGGACGAGTTGGGGCCACTCGGCTTCAATCGATACCGGTCACCAGAAGCTGTTGCCCTTCTTTGGCAGGGAATGCGCGACGGGCTCATCGATGCGGTAGCGACCGACCACGCACCTCATGAGTGGGAAGAGAAGCAGCAAGGATTTGTCGACGTGCTTAGTTGCCCATCGGGATATCCCGAAGTGCAGACTTCGTTCGCCATGATGTTCGACGAGGTGAGCAAAGGGACGATCACTATCCAACAACTAGTGCGCCTGATGGCGGCGGGCCCAGCCCAGGTGCTAGGGATCCAGGACAGAAAGGGTTCGATCGAGCTAGGGAAAGACGCCGATTTCGTTGTAGTCAACCCAGAGTCCGAGTGGACGATTACCAATGAGCAGCAGAAGTCAAAATGTGGCTGGACGCCATTCGACGGTCGAAAGGTTCGTGGGCGCCCAGTTCTCACCTTGCTCCGCGGCGAGGTAATTGCCCGAGACGGCGAACTAGAGAGCGAGAACCGCGGCCATCTAATCGGTGTGACGTAGTCCCCCCGTCGAAGTCAGGCTTCCGGGCCGTTGAACTCGTCGAAAACTCTTCTCGAGAGTGCGGCGAGCGCCGCGTTCACCTCGATCCGGTCTCCCCGGGCGCCGTTGGCCATCAGGGCAATGGCGTAGGGCCCATGCCTGGAGTAGACGATTCCAACGTCGCACGAAACCAATTCGAATTGGCCGGTCTTGTGCGCACAGACCGTGCCGGCCGGCAGGCGGTGTGGAATCACCGTGCGCAGTTGCTGTCCTTTGTGGATGTCCAGAAACGTTCTTTTTGACTCGCAGGAAAGCACTTCGTTGTTGTGTATTCGCCGAAACAGCCGACACATATCTGCAGGTGTGGAGATGTTTCCCTCCGACGAGTACGCACGAGATTCGAAGTCGTACTCACGGTTTAGGAGCCGCTCCATGGATAGGTCAAAGGCAACCGGTCCCATCGACGCATCGAGACCTACGATCCCGAGGAGCATCTCCTTGGGACTGAGAGGGATCCGTGTGCGAGTCAGTCCGAGACGGTCGATAGTGTGCTGAATCCGGTCGTGTCCGACGACATCAAACAACATCTGCGAGGCGGTGTTGTCGCTGATCGTGATCATCAGCACCGCCAGATCGCCAATCGAGACCTCTGTATCGGATCTCATCAATTTGAGGACACCCGAACCGGCTACACGTTTCGTAGCTGTGAAAGTGATCCGGTCATCGAGCGAGAGCTTCTGGACGTCGACCATTTCGAGCAGGCTGACCAGAAGGATCGACTTGAACGTGCTCGCCGTCAGAAGCGGATGGTCTGAGTTATAGGCAACCTGCTCGCCGGTTTCTAGATGGACAGCGCTCACTCCCAGAACACCGGTAAACGTCTTGGCGAAGGACGTGAGGTCTTTCGCGGGACAAGCCACAGGCCCGTTAGGGGTTGGCACGTCGAATTTCGGGCATGACCTTTTCGGCGAGGAGGCGAACTGACTCGGTCTCTGGATAATCGCTGCACCATGGGTAGAAAGCCGTGCAACCAAGGTCGATATAGGTCTGCATCTTTTCTGCGACCTGCTCAGGCGTTCCAACAAAGTTCCGGGAGCGCCATTCCTCAAACTCCACGCCTTGGACCGAGCGGCTTCCTCCGTCGACAATCTCCTGTTCATCTTCTCGGAGGACGACCTCACCGCAGATTGTTTTCTGAATCTCGTCGTAGTCACGTCCCACATCACGACAGTGGCCCTGAAGCACAGAGCACCTATGAGCGAACTCCTCGGGGGTTCCCCCAAAGTTCGAGGCATCGCCGAGGCGCGCTACCGCCCTGAGGGTCAGTTGCTCTCCTTTGCCCCCTATGAGGACCTGTGGTCTCGGTTGCTGCACGGGCTTTGGATCGCACTGACCACCCTGCATCGAGTAGAAGCGCCCCTCGTAGTTCACGTCTTGCTGGGACCACATCGCTGTCACAATCTCGATCGCTTCTTCCATCATCTTGATGCGGTCCGCAGGACTCGCGAATCGATAGCCATATCCGGCGAATTCGTGCTCGTACCAACCAGCGCCAACACCCCAAATCAGACGACCATTGGACATCACGTCTAGGTTCGAGGTGATCTTGGCGGTGAGGCTGGGTTCCCGATACGGGGTACAGGTCACCATCTGACCAAGTTTGATTCGACTGGTGACTTGACTAATCGCTGCGAGGACAGTCCAGGAATCAAAAACCGTTTCATTGGCGGGATTGGGCCAGTTGTGGAAGTGGTCATAGACCCAGAGAGAATCCAGATTGAGTTCTTCGGCGTACTTGGCGACTTCCACTGACTTTGCCCACTTGTCGACAGGATCGGAGATTGGGAGCAAATCCATCTTCCATCCTTGAGGTATGAACACGCCGAAGTTGATCTCCATCCGGACAGTTTGCCTGAAACGCGAACTCAGTTCTGAACTGCGCTTCCAAAATGGCCAATTAGACGCCTACAAAAGCAGGTTGGCACCAGTGTCCTGATTGACGATTTGGGCAGGTGGGTTGGCAACGAACTCTTGGCCCAAGGCGAGCCACTCCGAGTCGGAGGGCAATGCATCGACGAATGTGCCGTATCCAGCACCGTTCTCGAACTGGAGCACATAGGTCATTAGGTGTCCAGGTCCTGTGTTGTGGGCGATGAGTGCGACATTGGTTGCACCGAGGCGTTTGTGGATTTCAGCTCCTCGTCTACAGAAGCCGATGAAATCACCTTCGCGGCCTTGATGAACTTCCCAGACGGTCCTTCCTACAAACATCGTCTCTCGGTGCCTTTCTGTTAGCTGGAGATCATCTTGATGGTGCCTTCGACTGTTTCCGATTGCAAACGGATGCGCGCTGGGTCTGCGAATACGCCGCCACTGACCTGGTCCTGCGCGTATCTACACGTGGGGGCGACGCAGTCAAGTCCCGATCTTGGCGAACGGGACCACTTCGGTGCTCAGGGGATCGATATCGCCCTCTGCCAGGAAGAAACGGAAGAACAGGGTGCCAGAAGCCCGACCCTCGGTGTCGATCCAGTTGGGGATACCGGGGTCGGCGTGGGCGACGACCATACGGAACGAGCCGTCGGCTTCGAGGGCAGTGGTAGCCCTGTTTCTACTGACCGGCCGATTGACATAGTCAAGGGTCTGCAGGAATCGGTTCCAGGCGCAAACACTGGCGAAACGACACTTGGGCCATCGGCCGGTGATAACCAGTGCCTCATCTGGCCCAAGTAGCCAGCGACCAAGCGAGTAGTGAGCGTCTGCAGCCGATAAAGCAATATCGCCGGGCTCCTGTGGCACCGGAAATTCATTGGGGATCTGGCCCACCCAACCGGGTGGCGTGGCGTGACCGGCCCTCTGGGGACCGTCGATGGTCTTACTTCTTACATGGTTGATTACTCGTCTGATGGCAGCAGCCACCAGGTCGTCGTCCCACGGTGGTGGCGGCCCGTCAGGTGGGTCGAGGTTCTCGATAGTCAGCGGCAAGTGGACATCTGCGCCGGCAGCCGAGGACGCCCACTCGAAGTAGTGGCGGCTGGTGAGGCGACCGGCATCGGCCGACAGCCCCAACCAGTTCCGGTCTTGGGGCGCACCTCCGAGGATGATTTCGTAGGAGCCGTCGGCGGCAACGTCAAACTGTGTGTCGTTGAGCATCCCGTCGGTACGGTTCGGGTACGAGCCATCGTTGGCGCCGGCCTCCACTGTGAACGCCGTGTACACCGCTTGGGTCAAGTTGCCAGTGATCCGGTAGGTGCGGTCGCCCCGGATCGGGGCCTCAAAGTAGATGGCGTCGGCGTTGTCGCCGCTGAACTTGCGGGTCGGCGTCACGATACGGCGCCACACCGGGCGTTCCGGATCGAACTCGGCGTGGCTCACCAGTCCCGACTGGAGAATGTGGGCGATGGTGCGGTGAGCCTCGGCGACATCGCGGTCGTCGACCACCATCCATTCCTCGCCGGCAAACCGCTCGCCGGCCTCGGCTAGTACCTCGAGCAACCCAGACCATGCAGCACGCGTCTCGGACATCTACTTTCCTCCTGGACCTCAGCCGATCATTGTGGCAAAAGGCCCAAGTGTCTGCTTGTACGTATCTACACCGAGGGCAGCAGAGACACTCACCGCCCCTCAGGGGAGGGGTGACAGACTTTAGGACGTGAGGGCGGATGCTGTTGCGGTGACGGTCTTGTTGATCGTCTCGGGGTGTGGCGGCAGTTCCGACACAACAGCACCAACCGCAACCTTGGCTGAATCTACGAGCGTGACTACGAGCGTGACTACGAGCGT
>PBDJ01000033.1 GCA_002717365.1 Acidimicrobiaceae bacterium
ACCCAGATGTCGATCATCTCCGCGGGCTCGTCCGCTACTGCTTCCTCGTCGGATCCGCACGCGGATGCCACAAGAACCATGGTTAGAGCAAGAGCTACGACTCGCACCCCTCGCCCAAAATGATGTTTTGACTTCATTTGCATTTCTAAACTCCCCCTAGGACTGCCTCTGCCTAAACTCTGCGACCCTAAAACCTTTCACGCGAACACGTGTGTCCGGCGAGCTAGCAGACAGTCAACCCGATTTAGATTTGGATCCGTGTCTTGTTTATGGCCCCACATTGTAAGAACGACTAACTTCGCCTGTCAAAGAAACTGTGAGGTCGTCCCGTCACACCTAACGTAAAGGCACTCAAGTCGGATGACGTCAGTAACGAAACTCCCGATCGAATACGACCCGCTGTCTCGGAACGTCCAGAACGACCCCTATCCCTACTACCACCGGTTGCTAGACGAAGCGCCCGTCTATCACAATCCAGACCTGGGGATTTGGGCTCTCTCTCGCTATTTCGACGTCCAAACAGCATTTAGAGACTGGAAAACGTTCTCAAGCGCCGAGGGCGTCAATCTCGAACCAGGCTTCACTGAACTCATCGGTCCGGAGATCCTCAACATGGACCCGCCCCGGCATGACTTACTTCGCCGGGTAGTCCGCCACAACTTCACCAGATCCACGATCGGTGGCTACGAGAATATTGTGCGCTCATTCGCGGAAGAGTTACTCGATCCTCTCATCGACGCGGGAGGCGGTGACTTCGCTACCGACTTTTCCCACCGGCTACCTGTGCTCGTTATATGCAAGCTAATGGGGATCCCACTTGAGGATGAGGGAAAGGTTCGTCGCCTGGCCGCCGACATGCTCCTCTACCTCTCGGGGACGGAGGAGCATATTGAGACAGCAACGGCGGCCGGGAACGAACTGCGCGAGTACTTCGGACATCTTGTCAAGGCCCGCTGTCAGCTCCCTAAAGACGACACGATTTCGGCGTTGGCAAATGCCGAAATCGATGGAAAGCCGTTGACTCCAGAGGAGATCTTCGGGATGTGCCTCATTATCTATTTGGCGGGCAATACAACGACGAGTTCACTCGTGTCGAATGGCCTTTACGTGCTAGCTCGCCATCCCTCGCAACGGGCACTGCTAGCCGCTGATATGGGGGCCATCGAGACCGGTGTTGAGGAGTTGCTCCGATTCGAGTCGCCCGTGCAGTGGTCGTCGCGAGTCACGACCCGTCAGGTCGAGTTGCATGGGAGGGTAATCCCTGAAGGAGCACGGGTCATGATGCTCATCGGAGCAGCCCACCGCGACGCTCAACAATGGGAGAACCCAAACACGCTGAACGTTTTGCGGCCTCCGAAGCCCCACCTTGCCTTCGCTGAGGGTGTCCACTTCTGCATCGGTGCGCCGTTGGCCCGTCTTGAGGGTCGAATCGCCTTCGAGATTGTGCTGTCCCGGATTCCTGACTACCAGTTGGCCGGTGAAGTCGAGCGTCTGTATATCTCCACCGAACGAGGCTTGGCTCGACTGCCCCTGTCCATCTAAGGGTGAACAGTCAGAAGGGTCAGGTCCGCACGGTGTCGTAAGTCAACGACCTGCGGTGCTCTCGTTTTCGGCTAAACAGCCGTTTCCAAGCCCCTGGGCATAAGTGACCTGCATCTTACGATGGCCCGCAAACCGGTACAGCCGCAGCGAGTTGGCTACTACGAACACTGACGAAAACGACATTGCTCCCGCAGCGACCATGGGGCTGAGGACGCCAGCGGCGGCCAGCGGAACAGCGGCCACGTTGTACGCGAAGGCCCAGAACAGGTTGCCCTTGATGGTGGCCAGCGTGCTACGGGCCAGGGCGATGGCGTCCACTACTACCCGCAAGTCGCCGGATACCACGGTCAGGTCCGAGGCCTCGATGGCCACGTCGGTCCCGGTGCCCACGGCGATGCCCAGGTCTGCCCGGGCCAGAGCCGGTGCGTCGTTGATCCCGTCTCCCACCATGGCCACCACCGATCCGGCATCTTGGAGGCTTCGGACCTCGGCCTCCTTGCCGTCGGGCAACACCCCGGCCACTACCCGGTCGATGCCGACGGCTGTCGCCACCGTCCGCGCTGTGCGCTCATTGTCGCCGGTCAGCAACGTCACCTCTAGGCCCAGTTTGCGGAGCCCGGCCACCGCCTCGGCACTAGTGGAACGGACCTCATCGGTCACCACGAGGACACCGTGGGCCGTTCTGTCCCAGCCAACTACCACGGCGGTGTGTCCGGCACTCTCGGCATCCTCAAGGGACCGGTCCAGGTCTATCGAGACCTCGTCAAAAAGTAGGCGGCGGCCGACTAGCACCAGCTGGTCACCAACCACGGCCCTTACACCAAGACCCGGGAGGTTCTCGAAGCCTTCAATCGGGTCGCGGTCAGCAGTGGCGGCAGCTACTGCTGCAGCAACCGGGTGCTCGGAGACCGCCTCCACCGAGGCGGCGCGACGGAGTACCAGGTCGGGGTCAGTTCCCGGTACTGCCACTACTGATTCGAGGCGCATCCGTCCCTCAGTGACCGTCCCTGTCTTGTCCAGGACAACATGGTCAATCTGGCGGGTGGCTTCCAGTACTTCGCCCCCCTTCACGATCACCCCAAGCTGGGAACCCCGACCGGTTCCCACCATGATCGCCGTGGACGTCGCCAGGCCGAGGGCACACGGACAGGCGATAACGAGGACGGCGACAGCTGCTGTGAACGCCTCCCCCGCTGACCCGTCGGCTAGCAGCCAGACGATCACCGTGGCCAAAGCCACACCGAGAATGGTCGGGACAAACACGGCCGAGATGCGGTCGGCCAATCGCTGGATGGGGGCGGTCGAGCTCTGAGCCCGCTCGACTAGGCGCATGATCTGAGCTAAGACGGTTTCCGAACCGACACGGACGGCTTCGATAGTCAGGGAGCCGTTTCCGTTGACGGTGGCCCCGACCACCTCGTCGCCGACACCCACCACTACGGGCATCGGTTCCCCGGTAATCATCGAGGCGTCCACGGTTGATGATCCATCCAGTACCCGACCATCCACCGGAACCTTCTCGCCGGGGCGAACGGCCAGCCGCATGCCCACTCGGATGTCATCAATAGATATCGGGGCCCCGTTCTCGCGTTGGGCCTCCTTCACACTCAGGTCGGCTAGTACCCGGAGGGCGTCCCCGGAACGCCGACGGGCCCGAGCCTCCAGCCACCGGCCGAACAGGATCAGGACCACGATGACTGTGGCTGTCTCGAAGTAGATGTGACCGCTCCCTAGAACCAGAACAACAATCGACCAGGCCCAGGCGGCCACCGTTCCCAGCGAGACCAGGGTGTCCATGGTGGTTGCCCGATGGCGAAGGTTGTGGATGGCTACTCGGTGGAACGGCCACCCGATCCCCCACACGACCGGTGTGGCCAAGAGGCCAATTACCCACTGGACACCCGGAAAGTCCAGAGCCGGGACCATGGAGAGCAGGGCGACGGGAACGGTAAGGATGCCAGCCAGGATGAGCCGCTGGTTGGAACCATCGACCTCACGGTCGTCTACGGATCCCTCTACCAACGGTTCGACCTTCACCTTGTAGCCGAGCCTTTGGACGGCCCTGTCAAAGGCCCCAGGGTCCACCTTCTCTGGTTGGTAGGAGATGGTCGCACTCTCGGTGGCGAAGTTGACCTGGGCGTCGACCACCCCATCAAGTTCCGACAACCCGCGGCTGATTCTGGCCGCACACCCGGCGCAGGTCATCCCGTCGATCGGCAGGTCGATCGTCCTCGTCATCACCTGCTCCATCCGTCTGGCGTGGTGTCCACTCCTCGCCGCGCTACCATACCCCCTACCCCTATGAGTGGCTACTCTCCCTCCAAGGACGACTTTCTCGTCCGGCTGCGTCGAATCGAAGGTCAGGTCCGTGGCCTCCAACGCCTGGTCAACGAGGACACGTACTGCATCGACGTCCTGACCCAGATCTCGTCGGTGACCAAAGCACTACAGGGTGTCGGGGTGGCCCTCCTAGACGAACACATCCGCCACTGCGTGAGCGAGGCCGTTCAGGAAGGGGGCGACACCGCCGACGAGACGGTTGAGGAGGTTGTTGTGGCAATCCAGCGCCTCCTTCGTTCATAGGACCTCCCCCTCGATACAATCCCAACGCGGTCGGAAGACCGAAGTCCGGTGTGATTCCGGCGCTGTCCCGCAGCGGTAATGCCGTCGCCTTCCGGCGGCGACGAGTCCGAGCCAGCTTCCACCGCGCGAACCAGAAACCCTCGAGGCAAGGGAATCGGTTTGGCCGACGGACAGCGGTCCTGTCGATCGGGCGATCCCACCTCGACGACAGGAGGATCCACCGTGATGACCCGCATAATCCTTGGCCCACTGATGCTCATCCTCACCGCCTGCGGCGCCACTGAGACCTCCAACGCTATGTCCGGCACCCCAGCCGTCGTCGCGCCTGCCGGCCCAGAACGCATCGTGTCCATCTCCACGGTGGCCACCGAGATGCTGTTCGCCATCGGTGCCGGCGACCTTGTCGTAGCAGTGGACTCCATGTCCGACTACCCCGCCGAAGCGCCAACTACTGACTTGAGTGGCTACCAGCCCAACGTCGAAGCAATCCTCGGCTTCGCCCCGGACCTGGTGGTCATCTCCTACGACCCGGGCGACGTAGTGGCCGGCCTGGAAGCTGCTGGAGTCACCGTCCTTCTCCAGGGTGCGGCGTACACGCTGGCCGACACTTACCACCAGATCACTGCTCTGGGTGCCATTACCGGCAATGCCGACGAGGCGGCCACTCTCGTGGCTGACATGCAGACCGAGATGGCCGCCCTGACGGCTTCGGTCCAGAAGCGCGACGAGCCGCTCAGCTACTACCACGAGTTGGATGACACCCTCTATACGGTGACATCGTCGACGTTCATCGGTGAGGTCTACGCCTTAGCCGGGTTAGTCAATGCAGCCGATGCCGCCGACCCAGACGGTGCCTCGTGGGGGTATCCGAAACTGTCGGCCGAGTACCTCCTCGAAGCTGACCCCGATCTGATCTTCCTGGCGGACACCAAATGCTGCGGCCAGACGGCGGCCACGGTGGCTGAGCGCCCGGGCTGGGGAACACTCACTGCAGTTACCAACGGTGCTGTCGTCGAATTGGACGACGATGTGGCCTCCCGGTGGGGACCGCGGATCGTCGATCTCCTCCGGGTCATCGTCGACTCGGTAAACGCCATCAGTTGAGCCGATTTAGATATCCCCGATGACCTCCAAGGTAGACCGACTGAACTCCGGGGGTGGCGGGCAATCGCTTCTCGGGATCCGCTGGCTCCTAGCCGGGGTTGGTGCAGTCCTAATCTCCGCGGCAGTCAGTGTGGCTAGCGGGCCGGTGTCTATTCCCCTCGGACAAGTGGCCCGAGAACTCCTCGACCACCTCCCTCTCCTCGAGGTCGACTCCTCCTTATCGGCCGCCGATCGGGCCATTATCTGGGACCTTCGAGCACCCCGAGTGGTCTTAGGTCTACTGGTGGGAGCACTGCTGGCTGGATCTGGAGCTGCTTACCAGGGTGTTTTCCGGAACCCATTGGCCGACCCCTACCTACTGGGAATCGCTGCCGGGGCGGGCCTGGGCGCCACCATCGCCATCGTGGCCGAACTCCGGGATGTCCTCGGTCTC
The DNA here is from genome assembly GCA_002717365.1 of Acidimicrobiaceae bacterium. Classification (GTDB taxonomy): domain Bacteria; phylum Actinomycetota; class Acidimicrobiia; order Acidimicrobiales; family MedAcidi-G1; genus UBA9410. Next base: position 5,663 of record PBDJ01000033.1, read on the forward strand.
GTGGACCCCGTCCCACTGGTCGCCTTTGCCGGGGCTCTAGTGGCTGTTGCGGCAGCCGGCACCTTGAGTGTCCGGCGAGGGCAAATCGGCTCGCCGACCACCCTCATCTTGGCCGGGGTGGCTGTGGCCAACTTCTTCACGGCCATCCAGACCTTTGTCCAGCAGCAGAACTCCGAGACCCTTCAGCAGATCTTTGCCTGGATCCTGGGTCGCCTGTCGACCGCCGGATGGACCGAGGTGCAACTACTGATCCCCTACGCCGCGGTTTCTGTGGTCGGCCTAGTGCTGGCTATCGGCCCCCTGGACGTTTTGGCCGTCGGTGACGAGGAGGCCAGCACCCTCGGCCTACGACCCCGTGCTGCCCGTCGAGCCGTCCTGGTTGTGGCATCGCTGGGTGCGGCAGCAGCTGTCGCTGTTAGCGGGCTCATCGGATTCGTTGGACTTGTCGTTCCCCACGCCGTTCGTCTGGTGGTCGGCACCAGCCACCGACGGGTTATACCTCTCTCTCTGTTGTTCGGTGCCGCTTTCCTGACTCTGGCCGATGTCGTGTCCCGTACCGTCCAGGCCCCGGCTGAGCTCCCTATCGGCGTCATCACCGCCTTCATCGGAGCCCCGTTCTTCCTGGTCATCCTTCGTCGGCAAGTGGGCTCGTGAGCAATACAGCAGGGGCCATCAGCGTGGCCTGGTCGGGGGTCTCTGTAGACCTGGGAGGTCGGACGGTTCTCGACTCCATAAATCTGGAAGTGGCCGCCGGCTCCTGGACCACGATTGTCGGCCCCAACGGTGCCGGTAAGAGCACGCTGCTTCGTACTCTGGCCGGCACCGTCGCACATTCGGGGACGGTCCGGGTCGGGCCAGCGAACACTTCGGAGCCCTCCGGGCGAAACCGAGCCCGGCTGTTAGCCATGGTCCCCCAACATCCTGTGATCCCAACAGGAATGCAGGTGTTTGACTATGCCCTCCTCGGACGATCCCCCCATCAAGGTCTCCGGTTTTCAGCATCCACCAAGGACCGTCGATCTACCGAAGCGGTGCTGGACCGCCTGAACCTCACCCCGTTCAGCAACAGGGCTGTGGATTCCCTGTCGGGGGGCGAACGTCAGCGGGTCGTCGTGGCCCGGGCCTTGGTCCAGGAGACGCCGGTTCTAGTGCTGGATGAGCCGATGTCGTTCCTCGACCTCCGTCACCAGTTAGAGGTGTTGGAACTGGTAGCCGAGCTCCGGGCTGAGCGGGACCTGACCGTAATCGGTTCGCTACATGACCTGTCAGTGGTCGGCCAGTTCGCCGACCGGATTGCCATTCTAGACGCCGGCCGGTTGGTTGCCGACGGCCATCCAGCCGAGACCCTCACCTCGAAACTCATTGCACGCCACTGGGGGGTCGACGCTCGTACCGAGGTCGACTCCGAGGGGGCGGTGACGGTGACGGTCCGCCGTCGTCGTCCCGCCTGACCGGTCAAGCGGGTTGCCATTCCAAGCGGGGGCAATCCGACCATAGGCGCTCTAGGTCGTAGAAGGCCCGGGCCTCCTCGTCCAGCAGGTGGACCACAAACCCCCCGAAGTCCATGAGAACCCACCGGCAGTCATCCCGACCCTCTACCCGCACTGGCTTCGGACCGTTCAGAAGGGTTAGCTGTTCCTCCACCTCGTCGGCGATGGCCCGGACCTGCCGGGCCGTCCCCCCGCCTGAGATCACGAAGAAATCGGTGATCGCTAGGACGTCACCGACTTCGATGATGACCGTATCTCGGCCCAGCTTGTCGTCGGCCGCCCGGGCCGCCTGTCGAGCCCAGTCAGCCAACGTGGGCTCGGCGGGGTCTCTCGGGGTCGGTTCGGGCACGGGAGGGAGACGCTAGCCCGCAGGCCTGAAGTCGGCTCCGATCACCACGGTCAGGTCAGCCGCTGGGCTGATGTTCTCGTCGAACAAGACGCCCCCGCCGAGGGCGGCTGCCAGATCGTTGGCTGCCCCAGCCAGGATCGGATCCCGGTAGACAACCCGGGTCTGGATCACACCGTCGTGGCGGTAATTCCCCACCACTGCCAAATCCACTCCGGCCCGAAGTACCCGCTCACGCGCCGGGGCGTCGAAGGAGGAGTCACCGGTTCCGTTCAGCAGCCGGACCGTCGGTCGCTGGCCGGGAACCAAGGGGATCGGGAATGGGAACATCTCCATTACCAGGTCGGCCAACGCCGCTTCATCAGCGACCAGCTGCGAACCGAGGTCCGTCCCAACCGCCACCCACGACGGAGCCACCAGTCGGACCGAGCCTCCGGCCACCAACGCCATCAGGTCTACAAGGTCAAGCTCCAAGTTCGGAAGGCGCTCCAGCGGATCTCCGGCGCCCACCCGCATCAGCCACGCTGTCCACCAGGCGCTCTGTCGATCCAGTCGTCCTAGCCCGCCGGCATCGTCGGGAAAGGCCAGGAGATCCACTACGTCTGATGGGGCCACGCCAACTCGACCCGCCGGAAACCGGACCACCGACGTGCCATCACTTGCCGTGGCCACAAGATCGGTCGGTAGGTCTACGGACACGGGGCCAGCTGGTCCGGCCAAGCTGGCCCAGCGGTCGGGGGTCATCAGCACGGCGGCTGTTACTTCGACCTCCAACATTCCGGTCACCGTTTCCCGAACATGATCGATTCCGCCCTCTCGGTGGCGCTCCACCAGGCGGCATGGCAAGACCTCGCAGCCCTGCGCTCTCACCTCGGGCGGGACTAGGAGAATCGTCCCCCCTCCTCTCGTCCGATCGGTAGCTGTCACCACCGCCACCTGAACCAGTTCTCCGTCGCCGTTCTCGGTGGCCACCAGCATCGACCATGTCTGTTCAACGAATGCCTCAAAGCCCGGCGCTGAGGGATCGGTCTCCGCCCCGCGGGTCTCGCCACTTTCGCTATCCAACACTGTTGATAGACCATCAACTAGGAGTACTCCCGCCCAGATCAGAGCGACCACCAGGAAGGCCGGGAACCCCCACCGCCACACTGCAGGTAGAGGTGATGTCAGACGATCCCGATCCTTGTCCGGCGGGGTATCACCGTCTGTGAGGTTGGTCACCGACCGGCCCCGTAGAGTCCGTGCTTAGCGATCACGGTCACCACAGTAGGCGGGACGGCAGATCCTAGACTCTGGCCCGCCGACACCATTCGCCGGAGGTCGGTACCGGCTAGATCCGGAAAGGAACCGTCTAGGACCTGGTGGCCCCAGCCAGCAGGAGGGCGGTTTCCCTCGTATCCCGGTCGCTCCATCACCACGATCGTCGCTCGGCGGCGGACCTCCTCGGGTCGCACCCAGGTATCCAGTCGAGGCGCCACGTCACTACCCACCAGGACGAACAGTTCCGCCTCCGGGTAGTCGGTGCGATACTCGGCCAGGGTGTCTGCCGTGTATGAGGGCCCACCACGTCGCACCTCCCGGTCATCGAGCCGGACGCGGTCCATGCCGTCGATTGCTGCAGCAACCATCGCGAGGCGAATATCCACCGGGGAAACCTCCTCCCCTACCCCATCCCCGGTCGGCGCGGTCTTTTGCCACGGGTCGTTAGCCACCACAAAGACCACTGAATCTAGGCCCAACGCCCTGAGGGCCTCTCGGGCAGCAGCCAGGTGCCCGAAGTGCGGTGGATCGAAGGTGCCGCCGAGAATACCGATCCGACGCGGCGAGATAGAGGGCGCGGAGCCGGACACGGGCCGATGTTACCGAACCACCGCCGTTCTCCCGGTCGACCCGGTTTGTCATGGAATCGTCGTACACATTCCCTGACCTGCTTAAACGGGATTTAAACGGGAAAGATGAGCCCTATGTCACCCCGCTGGACCCTTCACAGTGGGTCCCATTTGTGCTTGAATGTCTGTCAAGTAAGTCACTAGAACCGCCAAGACGAGCGGTCTGGTCGACGGATTAGTTCCTCCGCGATCCCTGAGTGGCAACGGCGCGCGTCGTGTGCCCCACCCGAGAAGAAAAAGAGCAAGAGAAAACATGAGTGATTCCGTAGGCCAGTATCTAAACGAAATCGGGATGGTTCCCCTCCTGAACGCCCAGGAGGAAAGAGAACTGTCCCAAATCATCGAGGCTGGAGCTGCCGCCCGAGTCCGCGAGGACGCCGGGGAAACCGGTCGCGAGGTCAAGCGTGCCATCCGGGCAGCCGCCCGAGCCAAGGATCGCTTCATCCGAGCCAACCTACGCCTGGTGGTGAGCGTGGCCCGCCGCTACCCGCTGCCCCCCGGCATGGAGCTTCTGGACCTGATCCAGGAGGGCAACCTTGGCCTGGAACACGCCGTCGATAAGTTTGATTGGCGGAAGGGCTTCAAGTTCTCCACCTACGCGACCTTCTGGATCCGCCAGGCAATCGGCCGAGCTCTCGACCAGAAGGCCAGCTTGGTTCGGCTGCCTGGCGACCGCTCAGCCAGCCTTCGAGCCGCCCTGCGTGCCGTTTCCGGCAACGGCGACGAGCTGGATGAGGAGCACGCCCGACTCCACCGATTGACCACTCCGACCTCGCTGGATCGCACCATCGGTGATGACGACAGCAACGAACTGATTGATCTCCTTCCCGATTCCGCTGACGGCCCGGAACTTCAAGTTATGGCTATGGCCGAAAACGAAATGGCTACCCGCCTGTTGGACGTCCTAGACACTCGCGCCCGCTACGCCGTCGAGCAACGCTTTGGCCTCACCGACGGACGCAAGCGTAGTTACCGTGAAGTTGGCGAGGACCTAGGCGTGACCGCTGAAGCCGCCCGACGTCTGGTCAAGCGTGCCGTGATCACTGTGCGCGATCGGGCCACCGAGGTCATCGACGCCGCCTGACCCGGCCCGCCAGTACCTACGGCCGGAAAACCGCCTGCGGCCCCCTGACGGCCGCCCGTAGGCTGAAGCCGTGAACAACCCCAACTCTCCGCGCTCTAACACCGACTGGTCCCCCCAGTCCTGGCGCGATCGCGTGGCCCTCCAGCAGCCCCAGTGGCCGGATGCTGATACCCACCGCCAGGTCCTCGACCAGTTGAGTGCTCTCCCTCCTTTGGTCTTCGCCGGCGAGGCTCGAGAACTCACCGAGCAACTGGCTGCTGTCGCTGAAGGCCGAGCCTTTCTTCTCCAAGCTGGTGACTGTGCCGAATCCTTCGACACATCCGCCGACTCCATTCGCGACCGGCTGCGGGTCATTCTCCAGATGGCAGTCATCCTCACGTACTACACCGGCGTACCCGTGGTGAAGGTCGGTCGGATCGCTGGCCAGTTCGCTAAGCCCCGTTCCAGTGATACCGAGACAGTGGATGGCGTTGAGCTCCCTTCCTTCCGGGGTCATATCGTCAACGACATCGGATTCACGGCCGACGAGCGGGCCGCCAACCCCAAACGACTCCTCCTGGCCTACAACCGAGCCGCCGCTACCCTGAACTTGCTACGGGCCTTCACTAAGGGTGGGTTCGCCTCCCTCTCGCGAGTCCACCAGTGGAACCGAGAATTCGTGGCTGACAGCCCAGCCGGACAGCGTTACGAGAACCTGGCCGACGAGATCGACCGTGCCGTCCAGTTCATGTCAGCTTGCGGGGTCAGCAGCGACACCCTTGCCGATCTCCGTCAGGTCGACTTCTACACCAGCCACGAAGCCCTCCTGCTCGACTACGAGGAGGCCCTGACCCGTTCCGACTCGCTGACCGATGACTGGTACGACTGCTCGGCTCACATGTTGTGGATCGGCGAGCGGGCCCGCCAGTTGGACGGCGCCCACGTGGAGTTCCTGCGGGGCGTCGGAAATCCGTTGGGCTGCAAGTTAGGCCCAGGCGCCACCGTCGACGATGTTCTGGCTCTATGCCGGACCCTTAACCCAGATGACGTCGCGGGTCGGCTCACCCTTGTCACTCGCATGGGAGCCAACAGAATCGTGGACGACCTGCCACCCCTGCTAGATGCAGTCAAGACGGCCGGACACCCCGTGGTATGGGCTTGCGATCCGATGCATGGCAACACCTTCACCGCCGACGACGGTCGCAAGACTCGACACTTCGATGACGTCCTGGCCGAGGTATCCGGGTTCTTCGCCGCACACCGGTTCTCTGGCACCCATCCGGGTGGCGTTCACCTGGAGCTCACCGGCGACGACGTTACTGAGTGCCTGGGAGGCGGAGCCTCGGTGGAGACAGCCGACCTTGGCAGCCGATACGAAACTATGTGCGACCCCCGACTAAACGGCAGCCAGAGCCTCGACCTGGCGTTCCGTCTGGCAGAGCTGTTGCGCAATGGAACCCGCTAAACCACTGACCTCACCAGAGGCGACTTAGACCAGTTTCTCGACGAACCCCTCCAACTGGCGCAGGTTCCGGACCTCGTGCACGCTCTCGCACCAGGTGCCGTACTCCCCCACGATCGAATCGCCGGTATCCCAGTACGCCTTAGGTTCAGGATTTAGCCAGAACACTTTCCGGGCCCGGTGCTGGACCTCCTTGAGGATCCATGACTGGGACGCGTGGTAGTTGTTCCGGGCGTCACCGAGTACCAAGACGGTCGTCTTGGGTCCCACGTCTTTCCCGTACTTCTCCCAGAACACGCCGAAGGCGTGCCCGTAATCCGAATGGCCGTCCACCCAGACGACGTCGGCCTCCGTGTTTACCCGATGCACGGCCTCGCCGATGTCCTCCACGCCCTCAAAGAAGCCGGTGACCTCGTCTAGGCCGTCGATGAATACGAAGGACCGAACCTTGGAGAACTGACTGCTGATGGCATAGACGAGATGCAGGGTGAAGCGAGCGAAGGCGGCTACCGACCCAGAGATGTCAGCTACCACCATGATCTCCGGCTTGGCCGGACGCGGGAACCGGAACTTGGGCTCGGCTGGAACACCACCGTAGCTCAACGAGTGGCGCATGGTGCTGCGGAAGTCCAGCGGCCCTTTGCGGCCGTGGCGACGTTTACGGGCCAGGCGGACGGCCAGCTTTCGAGTCAGCGGATAGATGGCTTTGCGCAGATTGGCCAACTCCTCTCGAGAGGCGTGCATGAAGTCCACGTCCTCGGGTAGGGGTTTGCGAAGCGTCTTGGCCATCGCCTCCGCGCCCCGATCCGCCACGAGGCGCCTACGTATTTCCGCCTCAATCTCCTGTTTGAGGCGGTCCAAGCGATCCTGAAACTCGTCTCGCTCCAGGTGCTCTTCTAGGCGAGTCAGTTCGTTTGGCGCCTCGTCCCGAGCCGCCTCCATCAACCGGTCCAACATCCCGTCGAGGTCCAGATTTCGGAGCGTCCGGTACAGGTAGTAGGTACCACCGACCGGTCGACCGGGTTCCATCCCGGCAAAGCGCATCACCGCTTGACGGGCCAGGGCCCGGAGCATGGCATCGTCGCCGTTCATCAGGGCCTTAAACAGCATCTCGGCCAGCTGTTCGGGGGTGAGGGCCGACATGCCGCCACCCCCGCCACCAGTCTGGCCGTCACCCGCCATATCCGCTTCATCGGCATCGTCGGCTATCGGGTCACCCGACTGTCCGGCATCCATAATCGAGTACTCCGGGCCGCGTAACGAAAAGTAAACCTCGAATACCACCTCGAAGGCCCGCCAGTGGGCGTGGTTCTTGACCAGGGTGGCCCCCAAAGCGGATTTGAAGGCTTCTCGATCCTCCAGCGGGATGTGGGTTACCGCCTCCATGGCATCCAGGTTCTCGGTCAGACTGACCGGGAGGCCAGCGTTACGGAGTTCCGAGATGAACCCGCTCAAGAGGTCCAGCAGTGGCTGGTCGGCCGACGGTTCCGCCGTCGGTGCGGTGGCGGTCACCAGCCGGGCTGTTCCGTGAACCTCAGGCCGAGGTGTCGGTCAACTCGGCCGGGTTATCCGCGAACTCCTTGACCACCTTGTCGATGTCGGTGCGGTACTTGAGCAGTACGTTCACCGTGTCAGTGGCCGTCTGGGCGTCGATCTGATCGATGCCCAGGAGGACCAGTGTCCGAGCCCAGTCCAAGGTCTCCGATACCGACGGATCTTTCTTGAGGTCCAGCTGGCGGATAGAGCGGACGATACGGGCCACCTGATCTGCCAGGTTGTCGTCCACGCCAGGAACCTTGGCCGACACGATCTCCCGCTCTCGTTCTAGGTCGGGGTAGTCGATGTACAGGTAAAGGCACCGGCGTTTCAGGGCTTCAGAGAGTTCTCGGGTCCCATTGGAAGTCAGAAATACCAACGGGACCTGGTGGGCCTCCACGGTCCCCAACTCCGGGATTGACACTTGATATTCGGAGAGAATCTCCAGCAGGAGGGCCTCGGTCTCTACCTCCACCCGATCCACCTCGTCGACCAGGAGGACGACCGGCTCTTCGGCTCGGATGGCCTCCAGCAACGGTCGGGTGAGGAGGAATTCCTCGGAGAACAGGTCCTCTTCGACGTCAGACCAGGTGGAACTATCGCCCTCAGCCTGGATGCGTAGCAACTGTTTCTTGTAGTTCCACTCATACAAGGCCTTGGACTCATCCAGACCCTCGTAACACTGCAGACGGATTAGGCGGGCCCCGGTGATCTCGGCCACGCTCTTGGCCAGTTGGGTCTTGCCGGTTCCCGCCGGCCCCTCCACCAATACCGGCTTGCCTAGACGGTCCGCCAGGTACACGATTCCTGCGGTTCCTTCGTCGGCCAGGTACTTGGCGTCAGAAAGAGCCTTTCGAACACCGGACACGTCGGCGAAGCGGTGGTCGGTCATGACAATTAGGCTACCGACCGGTTACTTGGCCACCCCCACCGGACTTGGGTCCCGGCGTCCGATCAGTTCCGCGTCTGGCCGTCACCGCGGATCACGTACTTCTCCGTGGTCAATTGTTCCAGGCCCATGGGCCCTCGGGCATGCAGTTTCTGGGTACTGATCCCGATCTCGGCACCAAAACCGAACTCCTCACCGTCCACGAATCGGGTAGAAGCGTTCACTACCACGGCTGCCGCGTCCACCTCGGCAGCAAAGCGAGCCGAGGCCTGCTCATCGGTGGTGATGATGGCCTCACTGTGTCCCGATCCGGTCTTGTTGACGTGCTGAATGGCCTCGTCCAGGTCGTCGACCACGCGCACGGATAGTTTGAGGTCACCGTATTCGGTGCTCCAATCGTCCTCGCTGGCCTCTCCCATGCTGGGCACCACGGCACGAGCTCGCTCATCGCCCACCAGATCTACGCCGGCCAGGGCCTCAACAGCCTGGGGTAAAAAGCGATCGGCTACTGCAGCATGTACCACCAGGCTCTCCGCCGCGTTGCACACCGAGGGGCGCTGCATCTTGGCGTTCACCAGGATTTCAGTGGCCATATCCAGATCGGCTGACTCATCGACGTAAACGTGGCAGTTCCCGTCCCCGTCAATCACGTAGGGAACCGTGGCGTTATCCAGGATTGACCGGATGAGCGACGGCCCGCCTCGGGGAATTAGGCAGTCCACATAGCCCCGCTGCTGCATGAATTCCACGGCGGCCTCGCGACTCACGTCCTCCACCAGGATCAGGGCATCGGCCGGGAGATCAACGTCTTCTAGAGCCGAACGAATGCTGGTCGCGATGGCCCGGTTTGACTCTAGGCCCCCGGATGAACCGCGTAGGAAAGCCACGTTGCCTGCTTTCAGACAGAGCCCGAAGGCGTCGCTGGTCACGTTGGGACGGTTCTCGTAGATCATGGCCACCACACCCAGAGGCACTCGGACCTTGGTTAAGTGCAGGCCGTTGGGGCGGGTCCATTCAGCGGTCACTCGACCCACAGGATCGGACAGGTTGGCAACTTGTCGTAGTCCAGAAGCCATTCCAACGACCCGTCCTGCATCCAACTGCAGGCGGTCCAGGAAGCCGGGAGCCATCCCATCGGCCTTCCCCCGGGCCACATCTTGGGCATTGGCTTCCAGGATCCCATCTCGGTTGGCCTCTAGGTAATCAGCTGCCGCTCGAAGGCCGGCGTCCTTCTTGGCGGTAGTCGCGATGGCCAGAATCGGAGCAGCGTCCCGGGCCCGACGGGCCAGTTCGGCAACAGTGGTGGTCTCGCTCACCCGTAGAAGGCTACCGAGGCGGCCCGGGGCGCCGAACGGCCGCGGGTACCGTGGCTCCGATGGAACCGGTGGCCGGCGACTCCCTGGACCCTCGTCATCGACGCGGTTCGTCGGCAGTCGCCTCCGGTATCGCTCTGTCTCGTCTAGCCGGTCTAGTGCGTGAGTCGCTTCTCAGATCGGTTCTAGCCCTCGGCCCGGCGGCCGACGCTTTCGCCGCTGCCCTACGAATTCCGAATCTCCTCCAGAACCTGCTCGGCGAGGGCTCCCTGTCAGCGTCGTTCATCCCNGTCTACAGCCGGNTGCTCGGCGAAGGTNGAGACGACGAGGCCGGAAGGGTTGCCGGAGCNGTGGCTGGTCTCCTCNCTGCTCTAGCCGGAGGCNTAGTGGTGGTGGCCATCGTGTTGGCTAGNCCTCTNACCGTATTNCTGGCTCCGGGTTTCGAAGGGCNACGGCTGGACCTCACCGTCGACCTCATGCGGATCACTACCGGTGGCCTAGGNCTGCTGGTGCTCTCCGCATGGTGCCTCGGCGTGCTCAACAGCCATCGTCGCTTCTTCCTCCCTTATGTGGCCCCCGTGCTCTGGAACATCGCCCAGATTGCCGTACTGGCTGCTGCGGCCTTCGGCGACTGGTCGCCTCGTCAGGCTGCTGTGGCTCTGGCTTGGGGACTGGTGGTCGGGGGGGTTCTCCAATTCGGTGTTCAGGCACTGGCCGTCTGGCGCCTAGTCCCCGATCTCCGACCATCACTGGGGAGAGGAATTCCGGCAGTAGCTGAGATCCGACGCCGATTCGGGCCTGCCGTGCTCGGTCGAGGCGTCCTCCAGATATCCGGCTACCTAGACCTGCTCCTGGCCTCACTACTGGTAACCGGTGCCGTGGCCGGACTCCTCTCGGCTCAGATGCTCTACAGCCTGCCTGTTGCCCTGTTTGCTACCAGTGTGGCGGCCGCCGAGCTTCCCGAGATGTCCCGTCCCGAGGGCCGCTTCCGATTGGCCGAACGATCCCTATCCGCCCGTCGGAAAACCGCCTTCTTCCTGGTCTTTTCCGCCGTGACTTATTTGGTTCTGGGCGAGGCCATTGTCGGAGCTCTCTTCGGCTGGGGGGCGTTCGACGCCGACGACACCCGGGTGGTGGCTCTGGTGTTAGCCGCCTACTCGCTCGGTCTTCCCGCCGTAGCCTCATCGCGAATCCATCAGAACACGCTTTACGCCACGGGTGACACCGTCGGGCCGGCCCGGATTGCCGCACTTCGGGTGGCGCTATCCGTCGCCGTGGGCGTAACCCTGATGTTCCCGCTGGACCGAATCGCCGTACACGGGGCCGTCTTGGATTCGGTGGCGACCGAGGGTGGCTGGTTCGGACCGCTTGGGTCAGGGATTCGCAGTGGTTCGCCTGATCCCCACCTGGGGGCGGTGGGCCTGGCCCTCGGTTCGGCCGTGGCGGCGTGGATGGAATGCGCCCTTCTAGCTCGCCGTTGCCGGACCTCACTGCCTGACCTCTCGGGTCCATCGACGGTGATGTCCCGGCTGGCTCCCGCCACAGCCGCCGCTGTCGTGGTGGCTGTGGGCGTCCGTTGGGGGGCGTCCGGGCTTCCCAACGTGGCCTTGGCACCCCTTGGGCTGCTGCTGGTCGGCTGGACCTACGTCCTGGTCGCGCGGGCTACCGGAGTGGCTGAAGCCGATCTCGTCCTGGCTCCCGTTCGGCGGATGCGGATGCGCTGACCCTTTCGGTATCGGGTCAGGTGGGGAGCACTACCAGATCATCGGCGTGGACGGCCTCGTGGGCCATACCCTCCGGCAGGTCAGACGACCGTCGGCCCAGATGGGCTCGTAGTAGCCCGGCATCGTGCTTCACGATGCCCTTAGCGAATACTGCTCCGTCACCGTCACAGACCTCGACCGCCGCTCCGGCTTCGTAGGAACCCTCTACTGCTACCACCCCGGCTGGCAGCAGCGAGACCCGACGTTCCTCCAGAGCTCGGCGAGCCCCGGCATCTACGGTAATCCGACCCGAGGATCCGACGGCGAAGGCAATCCACAGGCGACGTGCTCCCAGCGTGGCCTCCCGGGCCCTGACCACGGTGCCCACGCCGACCACTCCTTCGCAGGAGTCGACCATTACCCCAGTCCGTCCTGCGTCAGCGATCACCGTACGGACACCCGACCAACTGGCAATCTTCGCCGCCGCCAACTTGGAAGCCATGCCTCCGCTCCCCCGAACCGAGCCCCCTCTCCCGGCCCGGCCCTCCAACTCGTGGTCGATTTCCACGATCTCATCGATAAAGGACGCTTCACTGTCCAGGCGGGGATCGGCGGTGAATAGCCCCGGAGTATCGGTCAGCAGGACCAGCGTGGAGGCCCCCACCAGGTGGGCCACTAGGGCGGCGATGCGGTCGTTATCGCCGAATCGGATCTCATCGTCGGCAATAGCATCGTTCTCGTTCACGACCGGTACGACCCCCAGCTCTAACAGGCGGGTCAGGGTTCCACGGGCGTGCAGATACTGGGCCCGCACGAAGAAGTCCAGTGGGGCTAGAAGAACCTGACCAACGGTCAGATCGTGTCGCCCCAACTCCTCCCGGTAGGCGCGAATGAGACCACCCTGACCGACCGCCGACACGGCTTGCAAAGTCACCGGGTCTCGGGGACGGCGGTCGCCGCCCAGGCCTAACTCAGGGAGTCCGGCAGCGATCGCTCCCGACGTCACCACGACCACCCGACGGCCCGTAGCCCGCAGAGCGGCTACCTCGTCGCACAGCTTGGCCACCATGGCGCGGTCAATGACGCCCTCGTCGTCGGTGATCGACGAGGTACCGATTTTGACCACAACGGTATCGTTCCGGTTTGCCATCAGCCCTCTTCGTAAGTGAACTCGAGTCGACCGATACGGACCGGCTCCCCGTCACGCACCCCCGCCCGGGCCAAAGCCCGGTCGACGCCCATTCTTTTTAGGCGGTCGTGGAGATAGTCCAGCGCATCGGGGTTGGTCAGGTCATTTAGGTTTGCCACCCGAGCAACCCTGCGGTCTCCGACCTCCCAGGTTCCGTCCTCGCCTCGCTTCACCACCACGTCTTCGGTGGGCGGCCTATGGACCACTACGGCAGACCTCTCGGGGGGGGCTTGCCGGGCAATTTCCACTAGGCCGCCTAGCGCGTGGACTAGTGATTCCAGACCCTCCCCGGTGACGGCCGACAGGCGGTCCCCGTCGAAGGTCATCCCTGCTTCTGCCACGTCAGCCCGGGATCCCACCACCAGACGGGGACGTTCCAGCAGTTCGGGCTGGTAAGCACTCAACTCCCCCAATATCACCTCAAGCTGGCGGGTCGGTTCCTCTAGAGCGGCAGGAGCCAGGTCAACCAGCACCAGCAGGACGCGGGCCCGTTCGACGTGACGGAGGAAACGGTGGCCTAGACCTCGTCCCTCGCTGGCGCCCTCGATGAGGCCCGGAATGTCAGCCACCACGAACTCGGGACGGCCTTCGGGACGAACCACCCCGAGGTTGGGCTCCAGCGTGGTGAACGGGTAATCGGCAATTTTCGGCTTAGCGGCCGAGATTCTCGCGATCAAGGTGCTCTTGCCTACGTTCGGGTAGCCCACAAGCGCTACGTCGGCCATCAGCCGGAGTTCCAGGGTCAGCCAGTGTTCCTCACCCTCCTCGCCTTGTTCAGCGAAACCGGGGGCTCGTCGACGGTTACTTAGGAACTTGGCGTTGCCGTGCCCGCCCTGTCCGGCCTCCGCCCCCAGCCAACGATCGCCATGCTGCACTAGGTCGGCAAGCATCTCGCCGCTGTACAGGTCACGAACTGTGGTTCCTTCCGGGACCTTCACCACCAGGTCCTCGGCTGCCCGACCGTGGCGCTTGCCTCCTGAGCCGTGGGTGCCGTTACCAGCCCGACGGTGAGGATGGTCGCGGAAGGCCAGGAGCGAGGCCACGTTATGGTCGGCCTCTAGCCAGACCGATCCTCCGTGGCCACCGTCACCACCGTCTGGACCACCCTTCGGGACGTGGGCTTCACGGCGGAACGACACTGCACCGGCCCCACCGTCACCGCCGCGGATGTTGAGCCCGCATTCGTCAACGAACTGGGACATGGAGCGAGCCTACTGAGCAACTTCCGGCCGGATTGGACGTCGGCATCTAAGAGCGGAACGACGTAACGTCAGGCGGCGCGTCGCAATCGCTCGGCTGTGGTGTCTGTGGTCCGGTCGCGTCAGTCGGTGAGAACGTCAACCAACTTGCGGCCAGCTCGCCGACCAAATTTCACCACACCGTCAGCTGTCGCAAACAAAGTGTCGTCGCCACCTAGGCCCACGTTGTGTCCCGGGTGGAACTTGGTACCCCGTTGGCGGACCAGGATGCTGCCGGCACTCACCCGGCCGCCGTCGTAGACCTTGACCCCTAGCCGCTGTGCATTGGAGTCCCGGCCGTTACGGGTCGAGCCGCCACCCTTGGTCTTAGACATGCTCTTAGCCCCTCGTGATCCCGGTGATCTCGATCTCAGCTAGATGTTGTCGGTGGCCCCACCGTCGACGCTGGTTGCTCTTGTTCTTGTAAGTGAAGCCTCTGATTTTCTGTCCCATGGCATCTCCCACGATGCGGACCGACACGCTCGAACCGGCGAGGGCCTCGGGGGTAGCCAGCACGTCGTCCCCGTCCACCACCATCACGGGGGTCAACTCGACGTCGGTATCCACGGCTCCCAGGCGCTCGACGAGGACTCGTTGGCCCTCTTCTACCCGGTACTGCTTGCCGCCGGTGGCAATCACTGCGTACATAGTGCGGTCAGGTTATCCGAGGCCATCGGTGGCGCCACCGCCGCCAGAGCGACGGTTGCCTGAAATACAGCAAGTGCCGTTCACCGTCGGCCGGCCCGACCTGATCCGGCTAAGAGGTCATCGTCCAGGATTCGGCCACGGCCCCGACAGTCCTCGCACGCGGTGGAGAACGACTCCAACAGACCCTCTCCGATCCGCTTGCGGGTCATCTCCACTAGGCCTAGTTCGGAAATATCGAAGACCTGGGTTCGGGTCTTGTCCCGACTGAGGGACGAACGCAACGTGGTGGCCACGGCCTCCCGGTTCGCCTTGACCTCCATGTCAATAAAGTCGATCACGATGATGCCTCCGATGTCGCGAAGCCGGAGTTGGTGAGCGATCTCCTCAGCAGCTTCCAAGTTGTTCCTGAACACGGTCTCCTCAAGACTCGACCGCCCAACGTTCTTTCCCGTGTTGACGTCGATCACCGTCAGGGCTTCAGTGTGCTCAATGATCAGCGATCCACCCGATGGCAGCCACACCTTGCGGTCCA
>PBDJ01000015.1 GCA_002717365.1 Acidimicrobiaceae bacterium
ATCGTGGGCGACGTACGTGGTAGCCACTTCATGCAGTGCGTGGAGAACGTGGCCGACAAGGAAACCAGGAAACTTTTCGATCCGTCGGTACACGTTGGTGACCGGGTAGCCAACGCGTGTGAAAAGCGGGGCCTGATCGTCCGACCCATCGCCCACCTCAACGTGTTGTCTCCGCCGCTTGTCCTCACCACCGATCAGATCGATTGGATGGTCGACGTGCTCCGCGAGGGAATTATCGAGGTCCAGGCCGACCTTCTAGCCGAGGGGATCTGGCTAGCCGAGGGGATCTGGAACCCGTCCTGACCCGGTTCCTGCGCGGTGGTCCGGGAGGGGCCGGTCAGGCTCGAGTGCCAGAGAACGGCGCTGTGCCGAACGAGCCCAGTTTGGCCTCTCCACTGATGGCATCGCCGTCGATGGTGGCCGTGGCCTCGATGGTGATAGGCATCGGCGAGGTCATGTTGACGGTCCACGTCAGGTTGTCGCCATCCACCGTGCCGTTTTCCAGTTCCATCGTTCCCTGCGGGCCACCCATGGTGCCGGTGAGGGTGGCGCCGTCGGTGGCCAGCGTGAGAGTTCCCGCCTGTTCGCCCATCGGGGTTTTCATAGTCATGTTCCAGGTGCCGTCGGCGCCCATCGTCTTTCTCCTCTTCCGGCCCGCCGCTCGGCCTGGGCCACGCAGCCACCGTAGAGCCTGTGACGAGACCACTACGGTTCGGGCACCCCTGACTAGTCAGCCGGCCAGCCGCTGTCGGGCGGTCGCTTCGTCCAGCCCAACTACCCGGAACCGCTTGGTCCGCGATGTGGCCCCTTCCTCCAACTCGACCGCCGTCCGGCGGAGTCCCAGTGAAGAGGCCAGAGCTCGGCGGGCCGCTTCGGTGGCCCGACCGTCCTCGGGAGCAGCGGTGACCCGGACCTGGACCACGCCGTCGGTGATCCGTACATCGGTACTACGGGACTTCGGCGTTACTCAGACCACCAGAACGCAGGCCGGTAACGGGCCTTGGCCAGTCATCCCATCACTGTTCCAGTGGTCGCCGTCATGGAACGCAACCGGGAGAAGGCGCCGAGGTTCAGCGGGCGGCCGATTCGGTGGCAGTTGGTTATCACCGGGTTGGCGTCGTGATCGTGGCCTGCCTCACAGGCGTCGACTAGGTCGCAGAGGATCTGGCCGACCAACGGTGCGTTCTTGAATTGGTTTCCTGACGTACCGATAGCCACGTAGAAGCCATTCAGCGATGTGCGGTCGTAGATCGGCATCCAGTCCGGGGTGACGTCGTAGACGCCAGCCAGACCGCTGGGACGGTGGGGGACGGCAAGGTCAGGAAGGCGGCGGGCCAGACGCCACACTTGGGCCTCGAAGCAGGGCACGGTCGGGGTGGGCGCCACGTCGTCGGGATCGTCCACCCACTCCAGCGGATCGCAGTCCGGTTCGACCCCGCCTACCAAGAGGGTGCCGCCAGGCACCGGGCGTGTGTAGTAGCCGAGGTCCAGGTCAGCGACCATGGCACCCCCATCGTCCAGTCCAAAGCCCACCGGGGCCGGGACCACGTGAACCTCCTGACGTAGGGGCCTAGTGGGCACCACGCCATCGTCGACTACTCCCGCTAGGACATTCAGGCGGGCGCTCCACGGACCAGCGGCGTTGACCACTACCGGAGCGTCCAAGGTGGTGCCGTCGGCTAGGCGGACTCCAGATGTTCTCTCGGAGTTGGTCTCGACGGCTACCACCTCGGTCCTCAGGCGGATCTCTGCCCCGTGGCGGCGAGCGGCGTCCATCAGGTTGGCGGCTGCCAGCTGGGGGTCATCGATGAACCCGCCGTCGGGGACCAGCACGGCGTCGAGCCGGCCAAACGGTCCAAGGCCGAACCGGGGGTCGTCCGGTCGGCGGGGTGGGTGGTAGCGGCCGGTATCCAGTGCTGGGAACTGGCGGCGGAGCTCGCCCTCGTCGAGAACCTCGTACGGCACGCCGACCGTGGAAAGCAGGATCGTGGCGTCCGCCCGAGGGAAACCCGGGGGCTCCAGAAAAAGCATCGGACACCGGACGAACCTGGCCAGTAGGCCTGATCCCCCGCTGGTGTCCGCATCGTCGACCAGACCGAGGTGGTCGGCCCACGCCTCCCACCGGTGGGCCGATTCCCACGCCGCAGTGACGGCGGCCAGGGTTGAGAAGTTGAACCGCACTACCGCCGAGCTGGAACTGGTGGAACCGCTGCCGACGGCGGCCCCCTTGTCGACCACGACCACCGTCCGTCCGGACCTCTGCAACTCAAGGGCGACGGAAGCTCCCATGACCCCTGCTCCGACCACCACCACGTCCGGCACGGCCCGGAGCCTAAGAGCACGGTTGGACTCGCGTTCCCGACTTTCACCCTCAGGGGCGTTACCGCTACCGTGGTGGTCCCAAGGTGTCATCGGGGCCAAGGTTTCTGGTTGGTGGCCAGAACGAACAGGGTCCCGGGAGACGGTCCGGCGAAGGGTGACGAACGATGGCCATCACCGAAGCAGGAGCCGGACACGCCTTTTCTTCCGATGATGTCTGCCGGGTGGTAGGTGAGCGGGTCCGAGACGCCCGACGGGCACTTGGCCTTACCATGGCCCAGTTCGCTGAGGTTTCCGAGATTTCGCTTGGCATGGTGTCCAAGATCGAACACGGCCAGACGTCACCCAGCCTTTCTACGCTGACCCGTCTAGCCCACGCTGCACAGGTGCCCATCACGGCCTTCTTCCGTGGCCTTGACGAGGAGCATGACGTGGTCATCGTGCGGGCCGACGATCGAATGGAGATCCTCCATGAGGGCAGTCGGCCGGGCCACGTCTATGAGGACCTGGGGTCTCTTCGGGGCAAGACCCGGATCATCGAACCGATGATGGTGACGCTGGAATCCAGCGACGACGTATTCCCGTTGTTCCAGCACGAAGGTGTGGAGTTTCTCCACATCTTGGAGGGATCGATGGACTATGGGTACGGACCCAAGGTGTATCGCCTAGGGGCCGGAGACACCATCCAGATCCACGGCGAGGTGGCCCACGGGCCGGTCGCCCTTGTCGACCTTCCGGTTCGTTTCATGTCGGTCAAGGTCTTCCCGGTCCCGGAA
Organism: Acidimicrobiaceae bacterium; assembly: GCA_002717365.1. Taxonomy (GTDB): domain Bacteria; phylum Actinomycetota; class Acidimicrobiia; order Acidimicrobiales; family MedAcidi-G1; genus UBA9410. The sequence continues at coordinate 3,096 of PBDJ01000015.1, forward strand.
TAGAACGACCTATGGGAATCCTCTGGCTTCTTGGAGCCCATAACAGCGCAGTTCTATTTGTTCTGCTGATCGCCGCACTTGGACTCACTGTCTGGGAGGCTCGTCAACAAAAATTTGACCGCAGAATGACCCTTTGGTGGGCTTCGGTGGTCGGTATGACCCACGTCTTGGGTTATCTGGCGCTGAGAGCCTGGGTAGCCAATCGGGAACGGAAATCCTGATGAAGTCAATTCGCCAGTGGTCCATGCCGGCAAAGATGTTCACTGGCCTAGCCATCGTCGTGGTCGTTGGCTACTTCGGTGGTTGCCTAGGTCGTACCGATATCACTGGTGACGAGGCGGTCCGTATCGCCCGGGCACAGATTGACTTCGAGCCCGAGCACTTCAACGCCGAACTGGGTCGGCAGGGGTACCCACCGAAGCCCGTGTGGGCGGTCACGTTCTGGATCGTGGCTAAAGATGGCGAGGGCGGGTTCGAGCGTCGGACGGCGGTCGAGGTCCATGCCGACACCGGCGAGGTCCTAAAGATCCACATCGACCCCTGATTCCGCCATTCTGGGGCTAGTGATTACCGGGGTGTTTCGGGGGCCGTTTCCACCCTGATCCGATGAGGCCACGACTGGGAAAATGTTTCCCTGCAGGGGGAAAGTTTTCCTACCAAGGATGTTCCAGTCCTGTTACTGTGACGTTCGTCATGCTAGCGATCCGATGTCGAAGGATACCGAACTGGTAGCCGAGTCATTGGTGAGCCGCGTTTCCAACAAGCAATGGGGGGAGACACCACCATGTCCATGCCCGTAACGAGTCCCGGTGAGGAGGTGTTGGAACGATGATGGGCGATGACCTTTTCATTGAGAATTATTACTTCGTCACCGTGGTCTTCATGTGGTTCCTCCATGTGGGCTTCATGTGTTACGAAGCCGGAGTCAGCCGACGCAAGAACGTCATGTCGACGGCGATCAAGAACATCATGACCATCGCGGTCGTCACGCCGGCGTTCTACTACGCCGGTTGGTGGGCCTACTGGTGCATGCCAGGGGGGTTCATCCCGAATGTCGGCGATGCTCTCCACGGCGGAGAGTGCACGCTGGCCAACCCATGGGGCGAGTTCATGGGCCCGAACATCGGTGACCATGTCTTGGCTGTCTTCTGGGCGGCATTCCTGCTGTTCTCGTGGACTACCGGATCGATCATGTCGGGTGCCACCATCGAGCGTATCCGTGTATCGGCGTATCTAGTGCTCACCGTGTTTCTCGGTGCGTTCGTCTGGATCCTTGGTGCCGCCTGGGGTTGGAGCTGGCACGGTTGGTTGGTAATCCACTTCGGTTACCACGACTTTGCCGCCTCGGGTGTGGTGCACGGGATCGCCGGGCTCTTCGCTCTTGGGGTGTTGTTCAACCTCGGACCACGGATTGGCGCCTTCGATGACAATGGAGGGGCGCGGGCCTTCAAGCCCCACAACCTCCACATGACCCTCATGGGCCTCATGATCATCTTCACGGCCTTCTACGCGTTCTACGCGGCGTGTCTGGCAGTGTTGCCGGGCGAGGCCCCGGGTTGGAACACCATCTATTACACCCCGACCACGCTGGGTGCCATCACGTTCACGATCACCGTCGCCTTCGCTGGTGGCTTCATGAGCGGATACATCTGCTCGAAGGGTGATCCGTTCTGGACCCTTTCAGGAGGCCTCGCCGGTGTGATTGCCGTGTCGTCCGGTGCGGACGTCTACGCGCCGTCGCTGACCTACCTGCTGGCCATGCTGGGCGCGGCATTTGCCGTGTGGATCGGCACCTGGCAGCAGGAGAAGATGCGGGTCGACGACGCCGTCGGGGCGGTCGCTGTCCACGGTTGGACCGGTTTCCTGGGTGTTCTGCTCATGGGCATTTTTGCCAGCGGCTACCCCGCCGCCTCCGGCGCCGGAAACCAGGTCGATGTCTCCATCCTCGGCCAGCTGGTCGGCATCGCCGCCCTTCTGCCCTTGGCCTTCCTCTCCGGTTACATCATTTCGTGGTTGCTCAAGCAGGGGAACCTGCTCCGCGTACCACCTGAGGTCGAGCTCGAAGGTCTCGACGTCGCCGAGTTTGGTGGCGATTTCTATCCGGACTTCGGTGCTAGCGACGAAGTCATTGTGGAAGCCGATGGCAGCGAAGTATCGGCAGGACCGGTGCTCGCCCAAGCGGCCAATCAACTCATCCGAGGTTGATCGATGCTTGAACTCATCGGGGCCATCGCACTGATGTACGCCGTCGTCTTGGCGGCGGGCATCTGGGCGACTCGTAAGTCGAAGGCCCTCCGTGAGTTGGCAGAGAACGACATCGAAAATTCAGTCTGAAAAGGAGTGTGAACAAATATGGATACCTTTCCGTATGCCGATTGGGCTGAGGCACTCGAAGCGAACGGTGCGATCTACACCTGGGCCGACAACGAGAGCGCGATCTTCGTGCTCACGGCCTTGGGGATTGCAGCGTTCGTGCTGAGCCTCGTCTACATCATCAGGAGTGAGGATCGGAACCTCAACCACGCGGCTGCTCGTCTGGCCGCCCGGAGCGCGCCGAGTGCACCGATGGGAGGTGAGTGAGATGGCCGGTAAGCAGATCGAGTTTCCTGAGAACCACACGCATAAGAAGAGTTATGAGCGCGGGATGCTGCTCTTGTCCCTTGCGTGCATCGTGTTTGTCATCATCGCCGTGAACGTCGTCAGTGGCCCCACGTGCGGTCCCGACACCTGGGCGATGTCCTGCTAATTCCAGGCGATCGGTAGGAGAAGCAGTTAGATGCCGGCGGCGGTGCGCCTCCGAGTTGCGGAGGTCGCCGCCGCCGTCATCGTCATCTCACTGTTCTTGCCCTGGGTGGTTGAGGACGGACAGACCCTGCGGGGAATTCAGGTCGGCCAGGGGCAGTTGGTTGTCCTCACTGCGGTGGCAACCATCGTGTTGATCCGTCTTCGTAAGCGCCTGTCGTGGTTTGCGGCCGGCTTTTCGGCGGCTGTGCTGTGGCGGCAGTTGTTTGACGGAGCTGATGGCTTTCGAAGCCTGGGCCCCCTGTTGGGTGCTCTGGCGGCGACGGTGGCTGTCGTTTTTCTGGTGTGGAACCTGTTGGCTGAGATCCGAGAGAACGCTGAGAGGTGAGTTCAGCGTGCCGCCTGAGGGCGGTCGCATGACCCCCGGTTCCTACGACGTCGTGGTGGTCGGGGCGGGCATGCTCGGTGCTTCGGCTGCACGCCACCTTGCCGACGGCGGATGCGCTGTGGCTCTGGTTGGCGAGGCTGAGCCAGCCGACCCCAAGGTGCACGACGGCGTTTTCGCCAGCCATCACGACATCGGCCGGGTCAGCCGGACCATTGATCCCGATCCCGTCCGGGCTTGGCTGGGATACCGATCGGCCGCTCAATTCGCCGACCTTGCGACACGTACCGGGGTCCAGACTGTTTACGGGGTCGGGCATCTCTGGGTGGAGGCTGCCGATGGCCTAGAGGCTTTGGTTGCCGCCGACCGCCGGTTCTCGTTGGGCTGCATTCGTCGGAACGCGGCGGACACCATGGTAGCCATGCCCTACCTGTTCTTGCCCGAGGAACTGGAAACACTGTGGGAGCCAGCCCCGGCCGGGTGGGTAGATCCGCGGGCTTACGTGCGGTCCGAGAAGGCGGCGCTTGAGGCCGCCGGGGCGACAGTTCTGGAAGCGTTGGTCGGCTCGGTGGTTCTGGTTGACGGGGCCGTGGAGGTCCGGACCGAATCCGAAACGGTGGTTGGCAACCGGGTGTTACTGGCCACCGGTGCTTTTTCGGGCTTCGGTGAGACGCCGGCGGCCGGGTTAGACGTCGAGTACGCCCTCCACACCCAGCGGTATCTCCAGTTGGACGATGACGAGGCGGCTCGCCTGGCCGGTATGCCGAGCATCATCGCTAAGAGTCCTGATCCAGATGAGGACTTCTATCTCACCCCACCGATCGTCGACCCCCAGGGCCGGACTGTTCTGAAAGTCGGCAAGCCTCAGGACGACCATGTGCGGGTATCGGCGACTGATCTAGCGGCCTGGTATCGAACCGACGGCGACCCGACGTTTGCTGTCCGCCTCGACCGGACGGTCGGTGGCCTCCTTCCCGGCTTACGGTGGCTCGACCGGTGGATGACCTCGTGTGTTACTACCTACACGCCGACCGGGCACCCGATGATCGACGCGCTGGACGACCGGGTCTTTTGCTGTATCGGCGGCAACGGCTACGCGGCCAAGTGTGCTCCTGCTCTCGGCGAGTTGGCCGCCGGGATACTGCTCGGAAACTCCTGGCCGAGTGAGGTCGACCGGGACCTCTTCCGGGCCTCCTTCGCAGCTTGAGGGCCTCGACCGTATAACGGTCGAGGCCACAGGATCAGGCCCGCACACGCTCCTTATCCGGGTCGTAGTGCGGGAACCGCACCACAGTGGCCGGGAGACGCTTCTGGTGGCCGTCCATCTTCCCTACCTCCACCTCGGTGCCGATCTCAGCGTGCTCCACGGCCATCCGGCACAGGGCGATGTTCTTACCGAGTATGGGGGAGCGGGTCCCGCTGGTGATCGTGCCCACTTGCTGGCGGCCGACCATGACCATGTCGCCGTTCCCGGCCGGGTCGTCGCCGGATAACTCCAAGCCGACCAGGGTGCGCTGGGGGTGCTCCTTGCCCCGGATCAGGGCATCGCGACCGATGAAGTCGTCCTCCTTGGTCTTGAGGGGCACAGTGAAGCCGATACCGGCTTCGAACGGGTTGGTCTGATCGCAGAACTCGTAGCCGGCGAAAATTAGGCCGGCCTCGATCCGCAGCATGTCCAGGGCTTCCAACCCGAGAGGGGTGAGGCCCTTTGGTTGGCCGATGGCCCAGATGGCGTCCCACACCGTCTCGGCGTCCGACGGGTGACAGAACACTTCGAAACCCAGCTCACCGGTGTAGCCGGTACGCGACACCACGACCGGGGTGCCGTGGTCGTCGCCGATACGGGCCACCGACAGTCGAAACCAGCCCAGTTCCTCGATCGTCGGTTGGTCGGGTCGGGTCCAGACCACTTCGGACAGGATTTCCCGGCTGAGAGGTCCCTGGACCTGCACGTTGTGGAGTTGGTCGGTGGAGTCGCGAACCCAGGCGTGGAGTCCGAGTTCTTTCGCCTGCTTGCGTAGCCACAGGCCGCTGGCGTCCGAGCCGCCGATCCAACGAAAATTGTCTTGGCCCAGCCGGTACACCGTTCCGTCATCGATCATGCCGCCGGTGTCGTAGCACATGGCCGTATAAACAACCTGACCGATGGCCAGTTTCCGGATATTGCGGGTCACGCAAGTCTGAAGCAGGAGTTCGGCATCGGGTCCAGTGACCTCGTACTTGCGGAGTGGGGACAGGTCGATGATTCCGGCCTTCTGGCGGGTGGCCCAGTATTCGTCGATGGCCCCGTGCCCGGTGTAACTGTTGGCCAGCCAATAGCCGGCGTACTCGGTGAAGTTTCGGGTCAGAGCGGAGGTCCGGGTATGGAAGCCGGTCTCCTTGGTCAGCTCAGGGTCGGCATCGGTAGACATGCGAAAGGCCGTCGCTTTCTTGAAGGTGTTGGTTGCCGGGTAGACGCGGAGATGGATGTCGGTGGGTTGCCAGCCGTTGGCGGCGTCGATGTCGCATGGACAAGCTGATGAGACGCAAACCAGGTCAGTCAGTGCCCTCAACAGGACGTAGTCGCCGGGACGAGACCAAGGCTCCTCGAAGTACATCTGGTTCGCGTCGTCAAGGTTGGTGTTGTAGAAGAAGTTGATGGCCTCCCAGCCGCGCCGGGGAGCGATGTTGTAGGGCGCCAGGACCTGGTTGAAGTTGTCGCTGCAGTTGATGTGACCCGGGTAGCCCATGTCCTCGTAGTACTTGGCGTTACACGCGGTGTTGAAGGTGTCATGGCGGCCCACGGTGTCATGGACGACCTCCACCATGGGTTGGAAATCCAGGGTGTAGTACTTGGCGTAGAGGCCTGGCATGGGGTAGCTGGCCCCCATCAGGCTGCGGGTGATAGTGGCGTCTAGCGCCGCCTCCACGCCGCCATCTAGTCGGTCGGCGTCAAAGCATTGGAAGTCGGAGCACTCCCTGCCTTCCACGTCGATGATCTGGATGAACTCGCCGGCTTTGACCTCGTAGGCCCGGGCAGTAGCAGCTGGCACTCGTAGGTCCTGATTCTGGTCGGCTAGGGGAGTGGGGAGGACCTCCAAGCCGGGTGCCGGAGGGGTGGTCCGGTGAACGAACGTGATGATGTCGGTTGGCGGGTTTTGCTCGTCGGGCGACATCTTCGAGCCGGGCACACCGATTACACAGACCACGTCTACTGACGCGGTCAGCCATGCCGTTTCGGCGGCTGGGGAGTCGGGGGCGAACAGGTGGATGGCGGTGGCCGAGCCCAGATCGATTCCCTTGACGGCTAGGGCGTTGGCTACCCGCCGAGCGTCGTTCTGGTTTCCGGACAGGATTGCTGCAATACCGGTTGCCGGAGCGCCTGACGACTCGCCGAGGAGACCTGGGTCGGAGTTTCCGTCATGATCAAAGGCCGCCACCTCGACCGGTTGACAGCCCTCGGGGTCGATGATCTCTAGGCGGTCGCCGGGCCCGAGGAGTACCGCGGTGACCGCCCCCCCGGAAATTCGGTAGCGCTCGACACCGGGCTCGAAGTTGGCCATGCCCGGCATGAGCAGTCGGGGGGCCTCAGCCACTGTGATTGTCATCCTCGCCCCCACCTCTTCGCCCGTTTTGGACGGGTTGCGACCCGATCTTGGCATCGAAACGGAGTGCTGACCAGCGCTTCCAGAGCAAACCGCCCCTGTGTGTGGTGGCAGTTTCCTAGGGAGGCAGATTTCACTGGCAGTGAGTGTAGTTGATCGGTATGGTATGCGAGTTCGGGATGCGTGGCCCCGGACAGAACGCAGCTGCAACGACCGCTACGTGCAACGTATAGAACGATGCCAGGGGGAGACAATGACCGATATCCAAGCCTTTATCGAGGCTGAGGGGCGTGCCGAGCGGGTCGCCGAGGTCCAGAAGCAGATCGAGGCGGAGGGTATCCAGTACCTGTACTGCCAGTTCGTGTCCGTCACCGGGCGCATCATGGGCAAGGGCATCCCGGCCAAGCACTTCGGCACCATCGCCAATAAGGGCTTCCAGTTGGTCTACGGATCCACGGCCAACCTGTTCGTTGATCGCCATGGCCAATACATCGGTTACGGCCCGGAGTCTCGCGAGTTGGTCGGGGTAGCCGAGGTAGACACCTTTATGAAACTCCCTTGGGACTCCAAGACGGCCCGGGTTTTCTGCACGCTGTTCCGGGGGCGCGAAGAAGAGGTTGACGGTGGCATGTTCCTGACCTCGGACTGCCGCGGCAACCTACAGCGCATCCATGCGGCCTTCGAGGAGAAGACCGGGCTCCATCTGCGTGCCGGGACCGAGCCTGAGATGATGTGGCTCAAGGCCGACGCCGATGGCAAGCCCACCGTGGAGGGCATGACCAAGCCGAACTGCTACCACATCGACCAGTTCGCTGAGCTCCAGCCGCTGATCCACAGGGTGGTTGAGTACAGCGAGGCCATGGGCTTGGACATGATCCAGGGAGACCACGAGGATGCTCCGGGCCAGCTCGAACTCAATTTCAACTTCGACCGGGCCGAGTTGACTGCCGACCGGCTTACTACCTACCGCCAGATCTGCAAGCAGGTCGGCCGGGAGCTCGGAGCCTTCCCCTGCTTCATGCCCAAGCCCTTCGTGGGTGTGTCGGCCAATGGCTGTCACCACAACATCTCTCTGTGGACCGGCGAGCCCGACGAGGGTGGAGAGAACAAGTTCATGCCCGAGGGTGACAACCCGCAGATCCCCGGTGAGGTTGGGATGAAGGCCATTGGCGGGATCATGGAGCACCTCAGTGCGCTGACCTGCTTGGGGTCACCAACCGTCAATTCGTATCGACGACTTTGGGACACTGGTTTCTGGGCGCCCGTCTTCGCCGACTGGGGCTTTCAGAACCGCACCACGGCACTGCGAATCAGTGCCCCAGGCCGCTTCGAGTACCGGTCCGTGGACTCGGCAGTCAACCCTTACCTGTCCTTCGCGGCCCTCATCAAGGCCATGGATGACGGACTGGATCGCAACCTGGATCCCGGCCCGCCCGAGGAGCGGAACATCTACGAGGCCATGGAAGAGGGCAAGGAAGTCAAGAAGATCCCGATGAACCTTGGCGAGGCCTTGGATGCTTTGAGGGCCGACGAGGTTGTCAAGAGCGCCCTTCCCGGTGAGATGTTCAAGGTGTTCGAGCACTACAAGCGCGATGAGTGGGAGCGCTTCATGCATACCGTGACCGACTGGGACGTCGAGGAGTACCTCGACATTCTGCCGTAGGGCCAGTTCCCGAGAGCCTGTTTCGGGCCCTGAACACAGCCATACGGAACAGACCACAGAGCGATACGAGAGATCAGGAGACTCCTATGTGCGGCATNGCCGGCATCATCCATCGTGACGGTTCGGCTGACATTGGCGCCGAGTTGACCGCGATGCTCCAGNCCATGAAGCACCGGGGCCCCGACTCCACCGGTTACGCCATGTANGGNCCNCCCGACGATCTGGTCGTCGTGCGGTTCATGTTGGCTGAGCCGAACGAGGTCGGCGGCTTTGGCATGGANGAGAAGNTGGAGCGNAATCGGGCCGAGGTCGAGGCCCGGNTGGCCAAGGTCGGTGCAGACCTGGCCACTATCCAGACNGAGTCCGGTGGCTACGCCTTCCGGGCCACTATCCGGTACGGCGGCGACCTGAAACCGCTGGCCGACTACCTGGAGGACATCGACGGCTGTGAGGTGCTCTCGCTAGGAAACTCGTTGGAGATCGTTAAGGACCTCGGCGACGCGGAGTCGGTGCACGAGCAGTACCAGTTGGGCAACCTGAAGGGCACCCATGGCATCGGGCACGTGCGCATGGCTACCGAGTCCGACGTGGATCTGGCTAGTGCCCACCCCTACTGGGCCTATCCGTTTGCTGACGTCTCCGTGGTGCATAACGGTCAGCTCACCAACTACCACGTGTGGCGCCGGCGCCTCGAACGTATGGGCCACCGGTTCCAGTCCGAGTGTGATTCCGAGATCATCGCCGTGTACCTGGCTCAGCAGTTGGAGAACGGCGTGCCGCTAGAGACGGCCATGAAGCTCAGCCTCGATGATTTCGACGGCGTGTTCACTTACCTGGTTGCCACCGGCAACGAGCTGGGAGTGGCCAAGGACGAGATGGCGGCCAAGCCGCTGGTACTCATGGAGACTGACGACCTGGTCGTCATGGCATCCGAAGAGATCGCTATCCGGGCCCTTATGGGTCGCGAGGTTGAGAGTCGCGATCCGTTCGAGCGAGAGGTTCTGACATGGCAGGTATGAACACTAAGAGCGGCGTCGTCTATGACGCTCGCGGTCTCGTCGAACCAGATCCCGAGCCACCCATGACGGCCGAGATCGACGGCGATAGCGCTGTCATTGACGCCACCGATCTCACGACCCGGAAGATCAACCTGGAGTTGAAGCGCATCGTTTACGACGAGGGCGTCAACAACGTCACCATCGTGAACCCGGGCTCCAAGCACTCGCTTGGCGTGGGGATCCTCAAGAGGTGCAACATCACCTTCGAGGGCAGTCCCGGTTGGTACGCCTGTGGTCTGATCGACGGACCGGAGGTCCAGATCAACGGCCGTGTCGGGTGGTCGCTAGGTGAGAACATGATGTCCGGCTCGGTTGTGGTCGAGGGCCCGGCCGGCTCCCTGACCGGTGCCGCCCTGCGTGGTGGAGACCTGGTGATTAAGGGAAATGTGGGCGCCCGGACCGGCATCGACCAGAAGGGCGGGACGATCATCGCTCTGGGGAGCGCGGGCATCAACACCGGCTTCATGATGCAACGTGGTCGCCAGATCATCTGTGGGGACGTTAACGATGGCCTAGGCGACTCGATGTACGACGGTGTGATCTACGTCGGAGGCAAGATCGCTTCGCTGGGCGTGGACTGCGTGCCCGGCGAGATGAGTGACGAGGACCAGGAGTTCATCAATCGTAAGTTCGAGATCTACGACCTTGGCTCCCCTCCGGAACTCCAGAAGTTCGAATGCGGCAAGGTGCTTCATAACTACGACGCGCTGGAGCCCTCCGAGCGCAAGCTCGTGCTCTAGGAGGAGACGACGATGCCAGAAGCAAACGACATCAAGGGCGCGGATACCCCGCCAGTCGACACCAACTCTGCTACCGACGTCATCGGCAAGAGCAAGATCTTCACGCCGGAGGTCATTAACGACATCCACGTAAAGGCTGAGTTGGGCCGGTACCGGATGCGAGGGTTCTCGCTGTTCAAGAAGATTCCTCACTGGGACGAGTTGGTGTTCCTCCCTGGAACGCTGACTCGCTTCGTGATCGAGGGTTACCGTGAGAAGTGCGAGACCAAGACGGTTCTTGGTGCCCGGTTCGCCCACAAGCCGCTGGAACTCGACATCCCCGTCTACATCACCGGCATGAGCTTCGGGGCCCTTTCCATCGAAGCGAAGTCGGCCCTAGCTAAGGGTGCCTCGATGGCCGGCACGGCAACGTGTTCCGGTGAGGGCGGCATGATCCCGCCGGAACGGGACCTGTCGACCAAGTGGTTTTACCAGGTCATCCAGAGCCGATACGGGTTCAACCCGCACCACCTCATGCTGGCCGACGCCACGGAGTTCTTTATTGGCCAGGGTTGCAAGGTTGGTTTAGGAGGCCACTTGATGGGCCAGAAGGTCACCGAGCAGGTGGCTGAGATGCGCTCACTGCCCGCCGGCATCGACCAGCGGTCACCGGCCCGCCATCCGGACTGGATTGGCCCCGATGACCTGTCTCTGAAGATCCAGGAGATCCGGGAGGCCACGAACTACCAAATTCCTGTGCAGTTGAAGTTGGGCTCGTCCCGAGTCTACGACGACGTCCGGATGGCTGCCAAGTGCGGTCCCGACACCATCTTCTTGGATGGCGCCGAGGGCGGAACCGGTGCTGGTCCGCACCTGGCCACCGAGGAGACGGGCATCCCGCTGATGGCGGCAATCCCCGAAGCCCGACGGGCGCTCGAGGACGTGGGCCTAGCCGACGAGGTCGATCTCGTCGTGGCCGGAGGCATTCGCAACGGCGGTGACGTGGCCAAGTGCTTGGCACTTGGCGCTAAGGCCTGTGCGCTTGGCACGGCGGCCCTGATGGCGTTGAACTGCAACAAGCACATCGAGGGCGTCACCGACTACGAGGGCACCATCGGCGTGCCAGCCGGCGAGTGCTACCACTGCCACACCGGTCGTTGCCCGGTGGGCGTGGCCACCCAGGATGTGGAACTGCGGGCCCGCCTCGACGTCGACGAGGCGGCACTGCGGGTCTACAACTTCCTGCACACGTTGACCATGGAGGTCCAGCTGCTGGCCCGGGCCTGCGGCAAGACCAACATCCACAGTTTGGAACCGGAGGATCTCGCGGCCTTAACCCATGAGGCGTCTGCTATGGCAAAGGTCCCGCTGGCTGGTACCACCTACATCCCCGGGGTCAGCGAGGAGCGGGCGCTGGCGGAGATGAAGGAACTGATGGCCAAGCAGATCGCAGAAAGCGGGAGCTGAGAACCATGGCTGTAAAGCACACCGTCGCCATTGACGCCGAGACCCTCGCCGGGAAGCGGTTCGAGTACCAGGAGGACATCTCCCTGGTCGAAGACCTCGACCTGATGGAGTTGACTCCCGGCAAGGACCTCAACTGGCTGGAGGACATCCACCTACTCGAAGAGGACAACACCCCCGCAGTGTTCGACCGGTATTCGAACTCGTTTCTCAAGATCTACTTCGATATCCCGGAGGGTCGTGAGGACGAGATTGCCCGCAAGGTTCTGATGAAGCACCTCATCTCGGGAAACTCCTACGGCATCCAACTAAAGGAGAAGCATTGCAAGTTCCACCAGGTCGAGCTCGGCCCGTGGGTTGCTGACTCCAAGTCGGTCGGCGATAACTACCAGAGCCCAGTGCTCGAGGGATGGGAACCCCCAGCCCACTAACCCAAATCCTGGTGAGAGCCCCCGGTCCGGATCCGTCGGCACGCTACCGATGGGAACGGTCGTGTCTCTGACCGAACAATCGTGAACCGGCCTGCTGGCCGTCGAATAATTAGGAGCGCCTCATGAGCACGTCAGACACGCTTCCTCAGTCGATCCGGTACTGCGTCATCGGTGCCGGCATCCACGGCCTGTCCACGGCTTGGCACCTGGCCCGCGAGCTCAAGGCCCGCGGCACCGGTGACGGAAGCGACATTGTTGTCATCGAGAAGTCTGAAGCGGGTGCCGGTCCGTCGGGCATTGCCTGCGGCGTGGTTCGCAACAACTACTTCCAGCCCGCGATGCGAGAACTGATGGCCCACTCAGTCGAGGTTTGGGAGGCCAACACCGAGGCGTTCGAATACCACCCGGTCGGTTATCTGCAGATTTCCTACGACGAAATGCGAGACGACGTGGCCACCATCCACGAGCAGCAGCAGGCCATCGGGTATGAGTCGGTGTTCATCGACGGCGAGGCTGAGACCCATGCCTACATGAAGGGGATTTTTGACGACTGGCGGGCGACCGGTGTCACCAGCGTGCTACATGAGAAAAAGGGTGGCTACGCCCACAACATGGCGACCGTCAACGCCCTACTGGCCAAGGTGGAGGCTGAGGGCGTGAGCGTGGTTGCCGGAACCCTGGTCACCGAGTTGGTGGTTGACGGCGGTGCTGTCACCCACGTGGTTACTCGCCGGGGAACTGAGTCGATGACAATTGCCGTCGACCATGTCGTGGCGGCCGCCGGCCCGTGGGTTCCCAAACTGTGGGAGATGCTGGACCTCCCTGATACCACCGACATCGTGGTGGGCGACCGGACGTTTACCGAGCCGACGTGGAAGTTCTGGGCCCTTCAGGAGGGGACGCTGGGTGTTGATCCCGGTTACCTGATGAACAACGACGGCGACATGCCGCCGGTAGTTCACGTGGATGCCGATGCCACGCTGTGCGACGAAGACGGAAACGTGTTGGTTGAGGGCAAGTGGGGTATTTACTACAAGCCGGACTTCAACTTCGGCGGCGTGCAGGGTGGTTATATGCCCTATCGAGTCGAGAAGCCGTGGCGCGAGGTCGCCATCGACCCCTACGGTCCGGCCAGTCCAGACTTCATCGTGGGCGAGGATTTTCGGGCCGTCTGGGCCGCTGCGCTGTCCCACTGCCAGGAGCGGTTCGAGGGTAAAGCCAGCCTGATGAGCCATGCTCCGTCGGGCGGCATTGGTGCCTTTACGCCGGACAGTTTTCCGGTGTTCGACACCTTCTGTGACAACGTCTACGTGATCGCCGACTCGAACCACGGGTTCAAGATGGTGGGCGTGGGCGCCCTGGTGGCTCGGGAACTGTGTGGTGATACACAGGGCCTGTTAGAGCCATTTCGCTACAGTCGGTACGCCTTAGGCAAACTCCACCCGGAGAGCAACTCTCCCTATCCCTGGAGCTAGGCCATACCGGACCGTCCAAGCGTCGATTGTTGATTGGGTTTGCGCTTGGCCGTTGTCGTGTCTGTGGTCTGCCGTCCGCTCAGCCGCCGCCATCCGGGGCCTCGTCCAGGAGGTAGGTCTCCATGGAGTCGTCCATTGCTTCCATCCACGGGGTGTGATGGCTCGGTGCCACCGTGCCGGTCAGCGTCGACGGAAAGCCGAGGTTGCGGTAGCCCATGATGTCAGCGTTCTTGTGGCCCTTCCACTCCTTGAACATCCGATTCACCTCGGCGATGTTGAAGTCGGGGTAGTCAGTGGCGTCGACCAGATCCTGCGTGTAGTCCCCCTGGAAGTCGATCTCTTCGTAGGCAGTCTCCAGGGCCTCCTCACGCTCGAGCCAGCCAGCGCTGTCGGCCGCCATCTTGGCAGTTGACGGTAACTCGATACGTCCGAGCATCACATCGCGGGCCCACCAGGCCTGAGCGTCGAACATATTGAACGTGTAGTACTGGTCCTGCATCCCTAAGTAGAAGAGTTTTGGGTTTTGCTCCCAGGCCACTCCTTTGTAGAGCCCGGGTGTCCAGAGGCGGTTTTTCGTTTCAAGCCGAAGTTCGTCGGGCATGAACGGGAAGTGATGCAAGTAGCCGGTACACAGGATGATGGCTTGCACATCCCGGGTTTGGCCGTCGGCGAAGTGGACGGTGTTGCCATCCACGTGGGTCAGGATCGGGAACTCTTCCCAGTTGTCCGGCCAGTCGAAGCCCATCGTGCCGGCGCGCGATGTGCAGTAGATGTGTCTAGCGCCGTACTTGTGGCACTGGGAACCGATGTCTTCGGCTGAGTAGCTTGCCCCCACGATGAGGATGTCTTTGTCGGCGAATTCCACGGCATCCCGGAAGTCGTGAGCATGAAGGATTCGCCCCAGGAACTTCTCGAATCCCGGGTAGTGGGGCACGTTGGGTACTGAGAAATGGCCAGTGGCCACAACGACGTAGTCGAATTCCTCGGAACTGACGGTACCGACCTTTAGGTCATGGGCGGTCACTGTGAACTGGCCGGTTACATCATCGTAGGAAACGTTGCGAACCGGGGTGCGGAATCGGATCTGGTCACGGACCTTGCTCTTCTCGACGCGTCCCTTGATGTAGTCCCAGAGGACTTCTCGCGGCGGATAGGAGGCAATGGGCTTGCCGAAGTGTTCCTCGAAGCTGTAGTCGGCGAATTCCAGGCATTCCTTCGGACCGTTAGACCACAGGTACCTGTACATCGAGCCGTGGACGGGCTCGCCGTACTCGTCGACCCCGGTACGCCATGTGTAGTTCCACAGGCCTCCCCAGTCCTCTTGCTTCTCGTAGCACACCAGATCGGGGATCTCGGTTCCGTCGGTCGCCGCTGAGGCAAAGGCCCGCAGCTGTGCCAGGCCGCTGGGACCCGCGCCGAGGATGGCCACTCTGGTCATGTCGTTTTCTCCCGGGGTTAGGTCAGGAAAGGAGGCCGAGTTGGCGCTTGCGCTTGTCGGCCCATTCGGAGATCAGCACGTCTGACGCCATGCCTATACAGGCCACGGCAATACCAGCGACGATGGCCCGGCCACTGTCGATGTTGGGCTGGGCCTCGATGAGTTCCCGGGCCAGTCCCGTGGTCTTGATGAGGCCGGCGATCATCACCATGAAGAGACCGAACATGATCGTTTGGTTGATGCCGAGCATGATCTCCGGCACGGCCATCGGCAATTTCACCTTCCAGAGGGTCTGCCGCCGGGTGCAGCCGGCCATTGTGGACGCCTCGACCAGTGGTGCCGGCACGTTCTGGATGCCGAAGATCGTGTACCGGATGGCCGGCACGGATGCGGAGAGGACCACGGCGACGATGATCGCTGTTTCGGAGACGTCGAAGAACATGATGGCTGGGAACAGGTAGACGAATGACGGGAAGGTCTGGAAGAAGTCGAGGACCACCTGTACCGCCGTGTTGCGTCGCGCCGTAGTCGCCGCCCAGATCCCGAACGGGACGCCGAAGATGACTGCTAGAAACACGGCAAAGGTCAACTGGTAGAAGTTCCACATGGCCTGCCACCAGAACCCGGCGAGAGAGATAAAGGCAACCATGCCTGCGGCCATCAGGGCGGGTCGGCGACCGTTGATGAGGTATCCGACCACACCAAAGAGCAGGACGAGGCCCACCCACGGGATCGTGAGGTAAGCGTCGCGCATGGGCAATAGGACCCAGGACTCGAGAGCATCCCGGAAGGAGATGGTGATATCGCGGAGGTTGACGGTGAAGGACTCGTCGATGGTGCGGAGGGTCACCCAGCCGAGCGTCACGATCACCGTCATGGCCGCTGTCCAGGTGAAGCGCAGCGCATGTAGGTCTTGGGCGGCCGTTCCAGTGTCGGAGCGGTCGTCTTCAGAAGCTTGGGCTAGCAGCCTGGTTCGCACTGATGATCCGTACGCCAAGGCGGCGACTCCAGCTGCCACAAAGACGTAGATCCACGGCTTGGTGGACAGGTGCAAGAAGTCGAACAAATCGACGGACCATCCCACTACGGTCACGGCGGCTGCAGCGGCGAGCCAGCGGTAGCGCCGGGTATCCCAGGCCTTCCATCCGGCAACTCCGATGGCGGCCAGGAAGAGCACCAACCACCGACCACCGGACAGGTGCCACCACGCCACGTCGCTCTTGCCGTTGTCCACGAGGAATTCCCAAAAGGCCTCATGGCCCCACATCCACGAGTTGGGCACGCGGAAGGCAGCATCCCAAACCTGGGACAGGACTAGGCCCACCGCCACTACGGCCCCTGAGGCCAGGAGGCAGGGGTGGCGTTTCCAGAAGGGCACGTCCTCTGCGTGGCGGGTCGGCTGGAGCCGACCCAGCGCCTGACTGAGGCGGTCCAGGGTGATGGCCATGACGACAATGGCGATCCCAATTTCTGTTCCGGCACCGATGTGGAGTCCTGTGAGGCGGAACAGGAGATCCTGTCCCAGGCCGGCGGTACCGACGAAAGAAGCGATAACCACCATGGCCAAGCACTCCATCACCACCTGGTTGATGCCGACCAGGAGGGCGTGGCGGGCGGCGGGTAACTCCCCCTTCCACAACATCTGCCGTCGTGTACAGCCGCCCATGATCCCCGCCTCGATGACCTCACCCGAGATCCCCTGGACGCCGAGGATCGTCACGCGGGCCATTGGCGGGATGGCGTAGGCGATCGTGGCAATGACACCAGCCTTGTGTGAGAGGCCGATGAAGACGCCGATTGGGATAAGGAAGGTGAAGTGCGGGAAGGCCTGGGTCAAGTTCATGATTGGGATCAGGAACTGTTCGACCCGGCGTCGTTTGGCAGCTACCAGGCCGATGAGGCCTCCGAGTAGGGCGGCAATTGGAACGGCCACCAGGACAGCGGACAGCGTGATCATCGTTTTGTCCCAGCGGGTCTCCGCNCCNGCNTGCTCCGCAGGTTCACCAACGAAGGCGGCGTAGAGAATGANCCCGACCGACAGAAGGGCAAGGCGCCANCTNCCCAACTTCCAACCGANGACACCGAAGAGGCCGGCGATCACGACCCACGGCAGGGCGGGGATATGCCATGGCTCGTAGAGGCTCACCACGGCCATCCAGCCCAACAGGAGGGTGATCACCGCTAGGGCAGTGCTCCGGCGCTGCCAGGCCAGCCAGCCCGCGCCACCGACGAGGAGGACGAAGATAAACAGCCACGGCATATCGGGTAGGTGCCACGGCCCGTAGCCGCTTATGAGGAGCCCTTCGGTCACGTCTAGTGGGAACTCCAGCCAGCGTGCGACCTGGCGGAAGAAGGCCTTGACATTGAAGGACTCCTCGTTGGTCTGTAGGGCCAACCATCCAATGGTGGCGATGGCCGTGATCACCGTTACCCGTCCGAACGTCCAGTTCTGCAGAGCCCAGACTGCCGCGGCGACACCGACCACTAGGAAGACGTAGACCCACGGTGTCGTGGGAACGTGCAGGAAGTCCAACAAGTCAAACGACCATCCCACCCATGCCACGGCCACGGTGCCAACCAGCCATCGGTTGCTACGGGTACGCCAGGCCATCCAGCCGGCTGCCCCGAGGCAGGCCAGGAGGAGCAACAGCCACGGTCCTTTGGATAGGTGCCACGCCACAGTGAACTGGAAGAACTCCTCGTAGCGGAGATGGTCAAACCAGGTGTTCACCCACCCCGTGGCCTTGTAACTGACGCTGGCGAAGCCGTCCCGTCCCGCAAAGTTGAACCAGTCGACGGTCCAGGTCCGCGGTACCCGATACAGCCATTCAAGCGCCGCGGACTCCCCTTCGTACTTGCCGGTTCGGGTGATGTGGTGTGACCCGAGACGCCACCAGGCGAACCAAAGGATCAGGAACGGGCCGAGGGCCATCGTCGCCTTCTGGCGATTAGAGAGTTGCTTTGCTGGTCCGTCGGCCGAAGCAGCGTCGGAGGTGTCGAGAGGCTCGGACGTGGTCGGATCCGTCATGGCCTGGTGATCACTCAGACTCGAAGAGCGCTTCGTTCACCTGCGCAGCGGTGATCGAGCCGATAACCACACCGTCTTCGATCACCCTTAACGGCACCGAGGAACTGAGGATCTGACTGGCCACCGATGCTACGAACACGCGTCCGTCGACCTCGCCCTCGGCGTCATCTGAGACTGAACCCATCAGAGTATGGACCCGAAGCAACTTGGCCCGGGAGACGTTCTTGGTAAACGCCGCGACATAGTCCGAACCCGGGTTGGCGATCAGCTCCTCGGCGGTGCCTAACTGGTCGATCACCCCGTCGCGCATGATGGCGATCCTGTCAGCGAGACGGATGGCTTCATCGAAGTCGTGCGTGATGAAGATGATTGTCTTCTGCAACGTCGACTGGAGCCGGAGGAACTCGTCCTGCATGTCCCGTCGGATGAGGGCATCGAGGGCGGAGAACGGCTCGTCGAGGAACCACACATCGGGCTCAACAGCCAGTGAGCGACCGATACCGACACGCTGCTGCTGTCCGCCGGAGAGTTCCCTGGGGTAGTAGTCGCCCCGTCCGTGTAGTCCGACGAGATCGATGATCTCGAGAGCCCGGGCATTCCGGGTGGGCACGTCGACTCCCTGGACCTCGAGCGGGAAGGCGACGTTTTCGAGCACTGTGCGGTGCGGGAACAGCGCGAAGTGTTGGAACACCATGCCCATCTTGTGCCGGCGAAGCTCGACCAACTCTCGCTCGGAGGCGCCACGCAGGTCCTCACCGTCGAAGTCGATTTCACCGGCGGTTGGTTCGATGAGGCGAGACATACAGCGGACGAGGGTGGACTTCCCTGAGCCGCTCAGGCCCATCAGCACGACGAGCTCACCCTCGTGGACCTCCAGTGAGGCGTTCCGAACGGCGGGGATGTAGCCGCTTTCCTTGATGGTGGCTAGGTCTGGTTCACCGCCGTGGGACGCTAGGAACTTCTCAGGGTCGGGCCCGTAGAGCTTCCATACGTTTCGGCAGGCGAGCTTGGGCTGGTTCATCACGTCGAATCTCGTCGAGAAAACCGGAAGGGCCGGCTGGTCGCCGCACTCTAGTGCTGAAAAGGAAACGGCGTCCCAGCCGCTGATAGGTTCCGCGGCCGTCTCGAACTTGCAGGGGGAGCGAACCGTGAAGATCGCCGAGGTCGACGTGTTTCAGCACGACCTCCCCGTGCGAGGGCCCGAGCAAGGGGTTCCGTATCGGATGGCTCTTCAGGACGTATGGCACCTTGACACCACCATCGTGCGTCTCGCCTGTGATGACGGCACTATCGGATACGGCGAGACCTGTCCGCTGGGATCGACCTACCAGCCCGAGCACGCCCGAGGCGCTCGGGCCGCCCTGGCCGAGGTGGCTCCCCATCTGATCGGCCTGGATCCCACGGCCCTCGGTCGGGTGAACGCCGCTATGGACGAGGCGCTGATGGGACACAGGTATGCCAAGGCGGCCGTCGATGTGGCTTGCTGGGATGCCACAGGGAAGATCTACGGGGTTCGGGTCTGCGACCTGCTGGGCGGTGCGGTCCGCGAACGGGTGCCGTCATACCACGGCGTGCTGGTCGCTTCACCGGAGGACGCAGCGGCCGACGCCGACCGGCGCCAGGCTGAGGGTTTCCCTCGGATCCAACTCAAAGTGGGAGGTCGTCCGGTGGCCGAAGATGTTGCCGCGCTACGAGCCGTGGCGGCGATTCTCCGGCCCGGCGTCCGTCTGTCGGCTGACGCCAACAAGGGGTGGACTACCCGCGACGCTATCCAGGTCTCCCAAGCCTGTCGTGACGTCGCGATGGTGCTTGAGCAGCCCTGCCAGACCTATGAGGAGATGGCTTCACTGGTAGGGAAGGTCTGTCATCCGATCTACCTCGACGAGTCGGCTACCGGTCTGGCAGCCGTGGTGACGTCCATCGGTCAGGGGGTGGCCGACGGGTTCGGTATGAAGGTCTCCCGGGTGGGGGGTATCAGTGCCATGCGGGCCGTGCGCGACGTGTGCGCGGCGGCCCGTCGTCCCCACACGGTTGATGACACCTGGGGTGGAGATCTGGCCGCCGCGGCCAGCCTGCACGTGGGAGCCACAGTGGACCCGGCGAACTTCGAGGGACCCTGGATTGCCGAGCCGTATGTGGACGGCCACTACGACGATAAGCACGGGATCCATCTAGACGGGGGCTGGATCGGCTTGCCCCCGGGCCCGGGTCTGGGCATCACCCCGGACGAGTCCCAGTGGGGCGATCCGGTGATGTCGTTCCGGTGACCGGTTGAGTTGGATCAGCGTCCGGCCAGATTTACCTCTTCGATTCCTTGGGTCTTCTCGTCGGTCATCCCACGGCCTGTCTGGCCCGGTGGGCGAAGTCGCCGCCGGTTAGGTGTACCGAGAGGTGGCGGAACGCCTTTAGCATCGACCGGCGTTCGGTCGGGCCGAGCCCGGACAGGTCGCGATCTAGTTTCGCCACGAGGCGGGCGGCCACCGTTTGGGCGATCCGGCTGCCGTCGGGAGTGGGTTCGATCAGGGTTCGGCGGCCGTCGTCGGGGTCGGCTACCCGGCGCACCAGGCCCCGGTCAACGAGACGCTGCAAGGTTTTGGTGGTCCCTCCGGAGGTCTGGACCACCCACCGGGCTAGGTCTCCGGCCGTCATCAGGCGGTCGTCGGCGAGGGCCACTCCGGCCAAGGCACCGTAGTCCGATGTGGAAAGGCCGGAATCGGCGAGGGCCTCGGACAGCCAGACATCCAGTTGGCGTCCCGCCACGTAGGCCCACACCAGAATTCCGGCCGTGTCGGGTTCGTTGTCGCCGGCCAGGCGCCCGACGGCGGCGTCGACCTCACGGGGATGGTCCGAGGAAAAGGCCATGGTTCGAGCGTACCTTGAGATTCTCTTCCGAGGAAGATATCTTCCTTGGAAGAGAATCTCTTCCAAGAAGGTGGAATCGCCATGGTCACCATCGACGACATCGACCTCACCGACCTCGACGTGTTCGTCGAGCGGATGCCCCACGACTGGTTTGATCTACTCCGTCGCGAGGCGCCGGTGTGGTGCCACCCAGCCACCGACGAGCACCCGGAACCGTTCTGGGTGGTGTCGTCCTACGAACACATTTCCGAGGCCCATCGGTCAGGAACCCTGTTCTCTCACCAGACCGGGCCGGGACGAGATGGCGCCGGCGGGGTAGCTCTGAACGACATAGCGCCCGGCCGCGGCCCAGGCCTCCAAATGGTCATGACCGACCCGCCCCAGCACACGAGGTACCGCAAACTGGTCAATACCGGGTTGACACCGCGCATGGTCCGACGCATGGAGGACGTCATGCGACTCCGCACGACCATCATCTTGGACCGGATCTGCGAGCGGGGGACGGCCGACTTTGTGCTGGACGTGGCCGCCGAACTTCCCCTGATGGCCATTGCCGACATCATCGGTGTGCCCGATGATGAGCGACACCTGCTCCTGGATTGGAGCAACCGGACTATCGGCGGAAGCGACCCCGAATACCGGGATGAGGGTGCCGCGGAAAACCACAGATCTACCTACGAGGCAGCCATGATTGAGATGGCTATGTACGCCCACGGCCTGACCGACCGCAAGCGCACCGAACCGGAGGATGACCTCTGGACGGTTCTCACCTCGGCCACTGTGACTCTGGACGACGGCACGACAGCCGAGTTGACCGACATTGAACGGGACCTCTTCTTCACCCTGCTGCTGGTGGCTGGCAACGAGACGACTCGCAACGCCATCAGCCTCGGCCTAATGGGCTTCCTCGACCATCCCGACCAGTGGGGTCCACTCACTGAGGGGGCCGAGATGGACGAGGTCGCTGTAGACGAGGTTCTGCGCTACACCAGCCCGGTCAATTACTTCCGGCGCACGGCAACCGAGGACACGGAACTGGGAGGCCAGCAGATCCGGGCCGGGGACAAGGTGACTCTCTGGTACCCGTCGGGGAATCGGGACGAGAAGGTCTACGACGACCCCCACCGTATGGATCTGACCCGGCACCCCAACCATCATCTGGCCTTCGGCGGCGGAGGTGCCCACTATTGCCTTGGGGCGAACTTGGCCCGGCTGGAACTGAAGCTCATGTTCGAGGGTCTGGCCAGGCGGATGCCCGACATCGTCTCTACTGGACCGGCCGACCGGCTGCGGATGAACTTCGTGAACGGGATCAAGCACCTTCCGGTCGAGTTCACCCCGTCGGAACCCGTGCTGGTTGCCTGACGATCGTTCCGGCTTTCGTTCCTGTCAGCGGGTGGAGCCGGGGGGGTTTCGGAACCGCACGCCCGCCGGACGGGGTTCATCGCACCGTTCCAGAGCGGCGGCCCAGGCCGGTGAGGAACCAAGTGCATTACGAAGGCCGCGAACCAGCAGACGCCCACGGCTAACGGCCCCCCGGCGAGGGGAGACGCCGATGGCCTCTAGTATCGGTCTTGGAACGGTGGCTGCCGCGGCGTCGTGGATGATCCGGTAGGCCGCCCGCACCGGACCAGACAACGGAGGTCCGGAGAGAAAGGCGACGGCTTCATCGCCAGCTGGGGAACGACCCAGGGAAGGGTGCCCGGCCAACCAAGCGCTCAGTTCATCGGCACTGGCCGGTAGCGATGCGGCTTCCATGCGTTCTCCTAGGCGAACCTGCTCGGCCACGTAGGTGTTGGCTTGGGTATCCGACATGGGTTGGGGTCCAAAGGTGCGGTGAGCCACTAGGAACGAATCCACTAGGGCGTTGTGGACCCAGGCCGCCATCTCCGGGTCAGTTGCCGAATAGGTGATGCCCCGGTGTGAGGTGCCCGACACTGGGCTGTGCCGCCGGCGTACCAGGGAGACCGCTGCGTCCACCTCGGGCAGGGACCCGTAGGCGGTGGCCGTTACGTAGGCGGCGGTGCGAGATAGGCGGCCCAGCGGGTCGTCCCGGTAGGAGGAGTGGTCACCCACCCCGGCGGCCACCTCGGGATGGGCGGCCTGGACCAGAAGGGCCCGGACCCCACCGATGAACGTTGAGCAGTCGCTCATCACCTGCCAGGTCATTGACGTTGGTCCGAACAGGCCAGGGTCCCCCTGGTGGGCGAACGTATTAGCCAGTGGGTCGGGGGCGTGGCTGAACAGCTCGACAGCTGCCTCTGTAACTCGCCGGCGCCAGGTGGCGGGGGTCGGGGAGCGGTTGTTCACCGCAGTCGGGTGGTGGGCGTGGACGACAGCCCGTTGCCAGCCAGTTCAGTCACGGCGGGCACTGGATCCGGGTCGGCGAACATCTCCGGGTCATCGGGTCGGAACCCGAGGCGACGACCGCCGGTGGTCCACCACGACGCCTCCAGGGCGATGCCGTTCACGTCGTGGAAGTAAATGGAGCGCAGGATGTGATGGTCCACCACCGGTGTTGCCTCGCAGCCTGCAGCCATCAGGCGCTGCTGGAGGGCTACAAGAGCCGCCTCATCGTCGACGGCGAACGACACGTGGTCGAACTGGATAGCCCGGGACGAGGGCGCACCCGCCGGCTTGGAAAACGTTTCGGCATCCGGAACCTCGAAGAAGGCGATGGTGTTTCCCGGGCCGAGCTCGAAGAAGTAGTGGCGCATTGGTCCGGCCCGCAATGTGGCGACTAGCGGCATGGCGAGGACGCCGACGTAGAAACGAACCGTGGCATCCATGTCTGGGGTAATCAGGGCCAGGTGGTGGACGCCACGCCAGTCCGGAGGTATGGATCGGCTGCTTAGAGTCACGGGTTCAACTCCCGGTGGTGGTGTCGTTCGATTCGTCCACCTCGAGTGGAGGGGGGAGACCGGTCTCTCCCTCGCGGAGGAGTAGGAACTCGATACGTCGGTTGGCTGCCTTGCCGGTTTTCGTCAGGTTGTCGGCGATGGGATCGGTGTGGCCGAGACCCAGGGTGATCAGCCGGTCGGACTCCACGCCACGGGCCAGCAGCTGGGTGCGGACCGCCTCAGCCCGGGTAGTAGACAGGCGGAGGTTGTCTCCAGGCGCCTTCTCGTCGCTATCGGTGTGTCCGATGATCTGGACCCGGATGGTTGGCTCGAACAACAGGAATTCGGCCAGCCGGTCCAGCGTGGGTACCGACTCCAGGGTGATCCGGTCACCGCCACTCTCGAACTGGATCGGCGGATGGGCGGCCACCGCACTTAGGCGAGCCTGGAGTACCAGGTCGGCTAGGGAGGCTGGGAGGTCGGGGAGCGTAGTGGTGGTGATTGTCTCTTCGATTGGCGGGGGGACGTATAGGTGGTTCTGGACGCTGATGACGTCGGGCTGGGCGAAGGCAACGCGCTCGGCAGCCTCCTTCAGCTCGTTGGTGGCTACCCGGCCCTCCAGAATCACCGTCCAGTCGACGACCTGGACCTCGACGGTCGGCAGGCCAGCTTGGACCATCGCCCCTTGGACGGAGGCCGTGAGGTCCTGCTCGGTTGCCCGATCCTCCGTTGGGGCACTGGCCCCTAGGGCGATGATGGCGAAGAAGGCAACAAGAATGGCTACGGCGATCCAGGTGGAGCGGTTTCCCAAGGAGCCGGTTAGTCCGGCTCGGGGTATTCGTCGGGGTTGCCGGCCGAGGCCGAAGGCGGGACCGAAGTCCCGATTTCGGCGGTCCCGAGGGTCCCGCATTGTCCCGATCACGGTCGGATCCCGATCGTCGTGTACACGACGTCAGAGTAGGGCGCAGTGGCGAATGGGAAGGCCGCGATGCTGGTTAGGGCCTCCTAGAGGTCTGCCAGGGGGGCTACGACGGCGTCGGCGAACTGGGCCAGAGCACCCGCGGTGTCCCGAAGGAAGACGAAGGAGGGCACAACGATACGGTCGACCCCGAGAGCTCGGAGGCCCTCCGCTGCTTCCACCGGGTTCTCGCCCGTCGCCAGGTCACCAGCCCACGTGACCTCGACGTCATCGGGGTTACGTCCGTGCGCCTCGGCCTCCTGACGCATGATGTCTATTAGGTGGCCTAGGTCGCCTCGCCCAGGCCAGAAGCCGTCACCGAGTCGTCCCGCCCTGCGGGCTGCTGCCTCGGTGTGTCCACCCACCACGATGGGCACGTTGCCCGAGACTGGCTTGGGGTTCGATGAGACTCCGGCGAAGGAGGCGAACTCACCGTCGAACGCCACGCTGTCGCCACTCCATAGGGTGCGCATGATCTCCACGTACTCGTCGGTCCGGGCGCCCCGGCGTTTCCAGGGGATCCCGAGGGCATCGAACTCCTCCCTCAGCCATCCCACGCCGATGCCCAGATCCACCCGGCCGCCGGTCAGCTGGTCCATGGTGGCTAGTTGCTTGGCCAACACCAGTGGGTTGCGCTCTGGGAGGATCAGGATGCCGGTGGCTAGCCGGATGGTCGAGGTGTGGGCACCGACCCAGGTCAGCCAGGTCAGGGGGTCGGTTAGGTCGGTGTCGGGGGCCATCATCATCCGGCCCGAGTCGTCGTATGGATAGGACGACCCGTAGTCGTCCGGGTAGATGACGTGTTCGACCGTCCACAACGAGTCGATGCCGGCGTCCTCGGCGGCCGTAGCTAGGCTGACGGCTCCCTCGGCGGTTCCGAATGGTCCGATGTTGGCGAACGCGATTCCGACCTTCATGGCTCTCTCCGGCGTTGTGGCGGCTGGCTGTCCGAGTCTGACCGGTGGTCCCGGCCAGGGCCCCATCCGGCCCGGCTTTGCCTCGGAATGACTGAACGAAGCGGATAAGGCCTAAGATCTGACGGTGCGTCAGAAACTTTTGGGAACTCGACTGGCATGACGACCACCCAACGTTCACCCTCCGAGGCCCGGACCGAGATCCCTCCGATCATTAGTGTCGATGACCACATCGTGGAGCCGCCCCACCTGTGGCAAGAATGGCTTCCCGCCCGGTACCGCGACCGCGGCCCCCGGGTCGAACGCCGCCGACTGGGCGAGATGAAGTGGGTCGGCGGGGCGAAGATGTACGAGTACGAGTTGGACGCGCCTGACGCCCCGTGGTGCGACATTTGGTTCTACGAGGACCTAGTCCATCCCAACAAGCGACACGTGGCGGCTGTGGGCTTTGACCGCGACGAGATGACTCTGGCGCCCATTACCTACGACGAAATGAGACCCGGTTGCTACGACCCGACGGCCCGGGTGGTCGATATGCAGGCCAACCATGTCGAGGCGTCGCTGTCCTTTCCCACACTGCCCCGGTTCTGTGGCCAGACGTTTTACGAGGCCACCGACCGGGACCTCGGGCTGGCGTGCGTGCGCGCCTACAACGACTTCGTGGTCGAAGAGTGGTGCGGCGATTCCGACGGGGCCCTTATCCCCCTCGTCATCATCCCGCTGTGGGACGCTGGGCTGGCCGCCGACGAGGTGCGTCGCAACGCCGAACGTGGCTGTCACGCTGTGTGCTTCTCCGAGATCGCCCCCAATCTCGGACTTCCTTCCATCCACACCGGCTACTGGGACCCCTTCTTCGACGCCTGTCAGGACACCCAGACCACCGTCAACATGCACATAGGTTCGTCCTCGAAGATGCCAGCCGCTTCGCCCGACGCCCCACCAGCCGTGGCCGCATCGCTCAGTTTCAACAACGCCATCGCTTCGATGAGTGACTTCTTGTTCTCCGGGGTGCTGGTTCGCTTCCCGGAGCTCACCTTGGCCTACAGCGAGGGCCAGATCGGTTGGATCCCCTACATCCTGGAGAGGGTCGACGACGTGTGGAAGGAGCACCGGGCGTGGGGAGGCGTGGCTGACATGATTCCCGAGCCCCCCTCGACCTACTACTACCGCCAGATTTATGGCTGCTTCTTTCGCGACAACCATGGACTGCGGTCGCTGGACGAGGTTGGGGTCGACAACATCACCTTTGAGACCGATTACCCCCACACCGACACCACCTGGCCCCACACGAAGCAGGTGGCTGAGGCGATGATGGGCCATCTCCCGGCCGACGTGGTGTGGAAGATCGTGCGAGGTAACGCAGCCCGAATGCTCAGCCTCGACATTGAGCCCTGCCCGACGGCCTGACCTCCGGCCGGTCACTCCATCCCGGCCCGGGGCCACTGGGACGAGATCCGTAGACTGCCTCCATGGCCGAGACCGCGGCAACCAATGCTCAGCCGACCACCGGCCCAGTAGACGAGGTGGACCCGGGGGCCGGGGAGCGCCTGTTGGCCCTCCTACTGGAGCCTGACTGCGCGCCAGGCATCTGGGCCTCAGTGGATTCCGGCGAGATGGATTACTTAGTCCCCGAACTACTGGCCCTACGGATGGAACAGGACCCCATCCACCGGCACAAGGACGTCCTCAGTCACACCATCGCCGTGGTGGGTAAGACCGAGCCCGAAATGACGGTGCGTCTAGCTGCCCTGTTCCACGACATCGCCAAGCCCCGCACCCGCTCCTTCGAGCACGGCGGCGTGACCTTCCGCCACCACGAGGCGGTGGGGGCCCGTATGACCCGACGGCGTCTGACCGCCATGGGCTACGACGAACTGTTAGTGGACGATGTGGCCGAACTGGTTCGGTTGTCCGGTCGCTTCAAGGGCTATGCCGATGGCTGGTCGGATGCAGCGGTACGGCGGTACGCCCGGGACGCCGGGCCATTGCTCGGCCGCCTCAACCACCTGATCCGTTGTGACTGTACGACCCGTAACCGGGAGAAAGCGGCGGGCATCCAGGCCGCTATGGACGATTTGGAGCACCGGATCGCGGAACTGGCCGAGGAGGCTCGACGCGCTGCTGAGCGTCCGGGCTTAGACGGTGCCGACGTGATGGCCCACCTGGGTATCGGACCAGGTCGCGACGTTGGCCGGGCCCTGACCTTCTTGTTGGAGGTTAAGCGGACCGAGGGCGACCTACAGCGCCCCGACCTAGAGGCCCGCCTCGACGCTTGGTGGGTCGACCAGGCCTAAGCACATTGGTCAGCTACCAGACGTCTCGAAGAACACGTTGTCCACTAGCCAGTCGCCCACCTGCGACATCCCAGCATCAGACAGGTGCACGCCGTCGTCTCGCATTTCGCGTTCCCGCTCCGTGCCGTTAGCCCCGATGAAGTTGCGGTAGGGCACGGTCGTCACATACCGGAGGTCCGCCGTGGCCTCCCGGACCAACGCGTTAAGGGCGTCGATTCGGTCAGGATGGTTTTGGGGTCGGATCTCTCGCCGGATATGGGCTCCCTCCAGCCAGTACACGTGCGCACCGGTCGAGCCCAGCACCTCGCTAGCCAGGCGGTACTCGGCCGAGATGTACTCGTCGTAGGCGGGGACACCGACCCATACCCAGTCCTCGCCAAGCGACGGGACCAGCCGGTCGGTCACGTCCCAGGCCGTCACGTGGCCCATCACCACGTCAGGGCGGAAGGCCTCGACGGCTGATGGCCACGAGACCACCTCGGGGTCCAGCATCACGTGGGTGGGGACGGGGTCGTTCCACGCCGAGCAGAGCTCGCCCACTGGCCCCTCGTCACCCTCGGGGATCCGCTTGAGGCCGTGGCGGCCCACGACACACCCCAGGTGGGCTTCGTTTAGGACCACCATGCGCCCCGGGTTATCCACGGCCCACCCGCACAGAGCCTCCCCAATCTGGAGAGCCACCGAGTCGCCGACCACCAGGACCCGGACCCGTTCGTCGGACGGCGGAGGTAGCAACCCCTGCTCAGTGCACGGGCTAGCCGACGGGGCGAACGCCCCGCCCTCGGCTGGTCGAGTATTGACCCACAACAACCCCACCAGGATCAGGACGATGGCCGTGGCCCCGGCCGCTGTGCCACTGATCACCGAGATCGGTCGGTCGAGCAGTGGGAATCGCCGTCGCATGACCGGCTGTTCCACCAAATAGAAGCTGGCAGCGGCCAGAGCGAAGGTGAGAGCTAGGTGCAGCCAGATCAGGTTGTTGCCCTCGACAACCGACACGCCGGGCACGAGGCGAGCTGCCCGGGTCGGAGTGACCAGTAGGTAGATCGGCCAGTGGTACAAGTAGAGGCCGTAACTGATTTTTCACACCCAGCGGATGAGCCTGGATTCCAGGAACCAGTGCAGTGGACCGACCGTCGGTCGGTCCACGCCGTAGCAGAACCATCCGATTCCCACGCCCAGGAGGTAGGGCCAGTGGTCGAACGGGGCGTTGCCTCGGGTCACGCTGACCACTGCCCAGCCAGCCGTGAAGAGCCCGGCGTAGAGGCCCCCGCAGGCCAGCCGGCCGGCCCACGGGGCGTCGTCGGCCGACAGGGTACTGGGTAGCCGGCTGTGCCAGGCCCGTTCACCAGGCTGGGTCACCCCGTAGATCATCAGGCACGAGATAACGGCCACTAGCAGGAAGCCCCCATATTCGAACATCCAGGCGTCGCGCTCGGAGATCTCGAAGATGGCCCACGAGAAGAAGATTGTCGCTCCATAGGCTCCGGCCACCCATCCCAGCTGGCCGGCTCGGGTCCGGACTGGTCCGTACATGCGGACAGCAACGGCCAGAATGATGCCGGCGAACAACGAATGGGCCCGGGTATCAGTTCCGTAGTACACGCGAGAGGGATCACCGTGTCCCGGGTACAGGTGGCTCATCCACCATGTAGAGAGGATCGTGCCGGCCACCATGGTGACCAGCAGGGCCAGGTTGGCCCGTCGCCGGAAAAGTGTCAGCACGGCAATCAGGTAGAGCGGGGCAAAGATATAGAACTGCTCCTCGATCGAGAACGACCAGACGTGGCGAAGTGGCGAGTGGTGGAAGTCCTCGAAGTAGGAGGTGTCGGAGAAGATCTCGTACCAGTTGGCGCTGTAGGTGAGGGTCGAGAAGATCGCACCGGTCCATCGGGAAATTTCACTGGGCGGGACCACCAGCACCAAGTACAGGGTCAGCATTCCTAGGGCCAGGAACAGGGCGGGTAGGAGGCGCCGGGCCCGGCGTCCCGCATAGGCCTTCAGGTCGATCCGCCCGGTGGCCTCGAACTCGTTCAAGGCGATGGAGATGATCAGGAAGCTGGACAGGGTGAAGAACAGGTCGATGCCCAGGATCCCGCCCGAGACTGTGTCGGTAGCCGCGTGGTACAGCAGCGGGCCGACGACCACCCAGATCCCCCGGATGCCGTCGAGGCCGGGAATGTAGGAGAAGCGGGGGCGCGCCTGATCGGCCATGGTGTCGCGAACCTACCGGGAGCCGCTACGGCGACCGATAGCCGCGGTTGTCGTCACCGACACGGTGTCAGCAGACGCCAGGTACGGGTTCCGCCCACGTCGCAGAACCGCTCGTCCACAACGGCGCCTGGAGTGGGGTCACCGGGCTTGGTGGAGTTGTTGGGCTCCGCCCAGCCATCGAACCGGTCGGTGAGGATTAGCAAGTCGGCTGAGGCCAGTGAGGCGGCCAACCCGCCGCCATGACGGTTGGCCAGCCCTGGGTTCATTTCTAAGTGGCGGCTGGCCGGGACGAGATCGGGGAGCAGGAAGTAGAGGAAGGTGTCGCCGTAGTTGGTGCGTGACAGATCCGTCGGACCTACGAAGACCCGGTCACCGGGTCGGGTTAGGGCATCGGCCATCGACACCACAGTGTCCACCTCGGAGGCCATGTCGGCTGTTGCCCTACCCAGAGGCAGGGTTCGCCCGTCGTGGACCACGGTGGTCGTGGCTCCGTCGAAGGGCCGGTCGGTGAAGGCCTGAGCGGAGAATCGGCCGATGTGGTGGGGGGCTACGGTGATCAGCCCGCCGAGCACCACCACCAGGGCCATCGGCGGAGCCAGGACCCGGGCCCGACTGCCTAGCCTTCGTCCTACGGGAACGGCTAGGGCCACTACGGCGATGGCTACGGTGAAAGTGCCCACGAATTTGAGGTGATTGGGGCTGGGGCGTTGTAGTGCCATTGGCAGCAGGGCCACCGACAGGGCCGCTAGAACGCCCATCCGGGTCCTACCTGACCCCAGCCACCGCCGGGCCACCACGACCAGCACCAGGGTCCCGATCATCAGTAGCCAGAACAACGCTGCTATTTGGGCCGGTCGGTCCAGTCCGGGCAGGTTTTCTGGCCCGCGGACCAGGTCGTCCAGCCGAGCGAAAAAGTCGCCACTGTCCGACGGGTCGGGGGGCAGCGGGAGCCGTCGTCCGGCCCGGAGGCGGAATACCGGATCGACCACCATGCCTTCGAACATGGCCTGGGGCCCGACCAGCACGAGGTGGAGTAAGAACGGCGAGAGGCCGGCCACCGCTCCCGTCCCCAGTCGGGCCCTCCGTTCTGGGTCGGCGGCCAGGAAGGCCGGGACGAGGACCACCAAGACCGCTGGAATCAGGACCACTTGGTGGAAGGCGGCCAGGCCGCACAACCCGGCTCCTACGGAGGTTCGTCGTCCGTCGTCGCCCTCCAGAACCAAGGCCGTACCGGCGATCAATAGGCCCAAGCCGGCGATCCACGGGTAGGCCACCAGCCCAAACGGGACGATGACCACCCAGGAGGCCAACGTTGCACAGGTCGCCGTTCCCCGGCCCCAGTGACGGCACAGTCGGTGGACACCCCATAGGAACGCCAGTCGGTAGGCCAGACCGACTACCCGCTCCACGGTCACTGACGTACCCAGCAGCCAGAAGGCGCTGGCTACCGTCCACGCCGTACCCGGGGCGTAGAGGTACTCGACGTCGGCGTGAGGGAGGCGACCTTCGAGGATTCCGGCCCCCACCACCAGAGCGTTGGCCTCCTCCATGGAGGTGGCGCCGGTCCCGAACATTCGGGCCAGCGGGATTGCTACAGCGACGGCCAGTATGAGCAGCGAAGTCGCTTCGGTCCACGGAAGGGTTGACCACCGCGGCCGCGGGATGTTCCGGCGCCCGGGGACCTCCATGACTGGCGAGTCTACGAACCACTGGGTCGACGACCGGACCGGTCCCCCCGGAGTCCGGTCAGACCAGGTTGATCGGCTCGGTCTCCAGCAGCCCAGTCTCCAGGTCAGCCGCCGGTGGACGCTCGGAGTGGGACAGTGAGACGAGGGAGAACCGGGGGTGGTTTTAGAGATCAGTTACCCGTGTCAGGACGCCGCCTCTGGCGGTGCATGCGGTCGGCGGGTACCGTCACGGACCCACGTAGGACGGAGCCGACGGCGAGCTACCTAGCGACCCGACGGCGGAGGAGGTGTGCCGTGAAGGCTTTCGCGCCGGACCGGATCCGCAACGTGGCCCTGGTTGGGCCGCCTGGGTCAGGCAAGACATCCCTGGCTGAGGCGATGCTCTACCGGGCCGGAGCCCTCAAGAGGGTGGGACGGGTGGAGGATGGGTCAACCGTCTGCGACCACGAGCCGGAAGAGAAGGAGGCCGGGCACTCACTGACCACTGCGCTGGCCACCCTGGAATGGCATGACCACAAGATCAACCTTTTGGATACGCCCGGAACGTTCGACTTCGCCGGAGAGGCAGTGGGTGCCATGGCGGCCGCCGACCTGGCCGTCTTCGTCGTGGATGCCGCTAGTGGCCTCGACCACGTCAGCGTAGACCTGTGGCGTCAGGCTTCTGTCCGCGGATTGCCGCGCCTGGTATTCGTGAACAAGTTGGACCGGGAGTACACGAGTTTCGAACGGGTCCTCGCCGAGTTGCAGGACGCCTTTGGGGCTGGCGTAGCCCCCCTAGAGATCCCGATCGGTGAGGCAGAGTCGTTCCACGGCATCGCCGACCTACTCACCGACACGGCCTGGATCTACGACAGCGGTCGTGCCGAGCTGGGTGAGATCCCGGAGGAGATGAAGGAGAGTGAGCACCAGGTCCACGAATCACTGATCGAGAACATCGTGGTGGCTGATGACGACCTGCTGGAGCGGTTCCTGGACGGAGACGTCCCGTCTTTCGAGGAGTTGGAGAAGGTGCTGGGAAGGGGCGTGGCCGACGGCGCGGTGTTCCCGGTGGTCTGCGGGTCAGCCACCATCCCCATCGCTGTAGACCGCCTCTGCAACTACATCGTTGAGATCGGACCGTCGCCGATGGACCGGCCGGCCGTCCCGGTGACCGTGGGCGGGACAGAGGTCGAGGTGGATCCCGACCCGTCGGCCGACACCCTGGTCCAGATTTTCAAGACCGCCGTTGATCCCTACCTCGGCCACGTGTCCTACTTCCGGGTGTTGACCGGCACGGTGACCCGCGACCTCCACCTGTCCAATGGCCGGACCGGCGACAACGAGCGGTTCCGGAACGTGATGACCCTCCAGGGAGGAGAGTCGCTCGACATCGACGCGCTGCCAGCCGGCGACATTGGAGCGGTGGCCAAACTCCACGGAACCCTGACCGGCGACACGCTCTCAGCCGGGGGCCGCGCCGCTGCGCCCCCCATCGGCTTCCCGTCTCCCGTGCTGTCGATGGCCGTCTCGGCGAGGAACCGCACCGACGAGGACAAGCTGGCGAACGCCCTGCACCGCCTGGTCGAGGAGGACCCGGTGCTGACGGTCACCCGCAACGACGAGACCCGCCAGACGCTGCTGGGCGGGTTGGGGGAGACCCACCTCCGCAACGTGGTGGCCCGCCTGGAACGCAAGTTCGGCGTCCAGGTCGACAAAGAGGACGCCCGAGTGGCATACCGGGAGACCATCACCGGCTCCTTCAGCGCCGAAGGCAAGTATAAGAAGCAGAGTGGCGGCCACGGGCAGTTCGGCATCGCAGAGATCCGGATCGAGCCACTACCCGCCGGGTCGGGCTTCGAGTTCGTCGACGAGGTGAGGGGCGGAGTGATCCCCCGGCAGTTCATCCCCGCCGTGGAGGCTGGCATCGTGGAGGCCATGGCCCACGGGGGCACCTCGGGCTACCCGGTGGTCGACGTACGGGCCGCCGTGTTCGACGGCAAGCACCACGCCGTCGACTCCTCCGAGATGAGCTTCAAGATGGCTGGCCGCCTCGCCTTCCAAGAGGCGCTGGGAGGGGCTCGTCCGGTGGTGCTGGAGCCCATTTCAGCCGTCGAGGTGACCATCCCATCGGACTGCCTGGGAGACGTTATGGGCGATCTGTCGTCGCGCCGGGCCACTGTGCAGGGCTCGGACATGGACAAGTGGGGCGACCAGGTGATCAGCGCCATGGTCCCCGAATCCGAGATGATGCGCTACTCGATCGACCTGCGCTCCATCACGGGAGGTCGGGGCCGGTTCACGATTCGGCACGACCACTACGCTCAGGTTCCGGCCGGGGTGTCCGTACCAGCGCCTCCTGAGCGCTGATTGGGCAGGTCTAGGCGTCGGCCGGGATGGCTACCGTCTCGGTATCGATCCCGGAGCGTAGGACCCGTCCGGGTAGCGACCCCGTCGATGTGGACGCTTCCACGGTGCAGGTGCCGTTGACGTAGACCCGGTCGATCCCGTGGGCCTCGGCGTAGAGACGTGGGCTGTCTCCCGGTAGGTCATGTCGCAGGTGGAACTCACCGGCCCCGACGACCTCTGGGTCAAAGACCACCAGGTCAGCGTGCCATCCCTCCACAATCCTGCCTCTCTCACGGAGCCCGAAAAAGCGAGCCGGCACGTCGGTCATGTGAGCCACTGCGGCTTCCACCGAGGCCAGCTGTCGACCCCGGAGGCAGTCGGCCAGCCATTGGGTGGTGTAGCTGGCGCCAGCCATACGGTCGAGGTGGGCACCGGCGTCCGAGCCACCGATCATGACGTGGTCGTGGTCCCAGGCCTCCTGGCGCATGATCCAGCTGGCCGGGTCGTCGTCGGTCGGCCCCGGCCAAAGGACGGTCTGCAGGTCGTCGGCCAACACAATGTCCAGCAGCGTGTAGAAGTCCCTCTGACCGCGCTGGCGGGCGATGTCGCCGACTAGGCGTCCCTTGAGGCCCTCGTTTTCGATCGAGTGCGTGTCACCGATGCGGTACAGGCCCCACCCGGTCAGTCTCGAGAACACCCCGGCGTCTGGTGAAGCGGCCCGCTCCTCGAGGAAACGCCGGGTCTCGGGGTCGGCCAGAGCTGCCACCTTCTCGTCGTGGGGGAGGTTCATCACGTCGCCCCAGTCGGGCAGCGAGTAGAGGGCACAGAACGTGTGGAAGTGCATGTTCATGCCCACGAGGATGGGCATGGTCAGGGCCATAGCCCTTCCACCGGCCTCGGCCACCCGGTCGCAGGCCGTCAACTGGTTCCGGTAGTCGTCCGGTCGGGCGGCGTCGATGGTCAGGACGTTCCAGTTGACCGATCGTCGGCCGGCCAGCGACATGCGGGCCATCAGGTCGACCTCGTCGTCACGGAAGCCGTTCATGCATCCGTCGGCCACCCATTCCAAGGTGGTGCCCGGGTGGTCGGCGCATACGGCACTCAGGGCGACCACCTCGTCGACGGCCGCGGTACGGGACGGGACGGGGAGCCCATCACCGTCGGTGTGGGTGAATGAGCGACTGGTCGAGAATCCCAAGCCGCCGGCTTCCAGTGATTCGGCCAGGAGGCGCGTCATTTGGGCCAGCTCGTCAGGGGTGGCGTCCCGGCTGACGGCATCGTCCTTCATGACCGTGCGGCGGATGGCGCTGTGGCCGACCATCCCGGCCACGTTCACGCCCAGGTTCCCCTCGAAGCGGTCCAGGAAACTGCCGAAGGAGCGCCAGTTCCAGTCCACACCTGCCGACAGGGCGTCGGGGGACATCCCCTCCACCTTGACCAGCATGGCGGCCAGGTAGGCGGCGTCCGAGTCGTCGCCCAGGGGGGCGATACTGAAGCCGCAGTTGCCCATGACCATGCTGGTGACCCCATGCTGGGATGACGGTGTGGCGTACGGGTCCCAGAAGAGTTGGGCGTCGTAGTGGGTGTGGGGGTCGACAAAGCCGGGGCACACAGTTCGGTTGGTGGCATCGACCGTCTCGATGGCCTCGGCTCCGTCTAGGTCGCCTACTACAACGATTCGGCCGTTGGTAACGGCCACGTCGGCTCGGAACCCCGGCACGCCTGAACCGTCGACCACCGTGCCGCCGCGGATGAGTAGGTCGTACATGGGGGTGAGGCTAGCGGTGGGCTGGGATCGATACCTGACGGAGCGTCAGGTAATTGGTGTTCGATGAACAGCGCCCACGGGTCGTCAACTGGGCGACCCGTGGACGAGGATCTTCTGATGGGTGACCGGATCGACAGGCTGCTGGCTGACCTGACGTTGGTGGAGAAGGTGGCGCTGATGGGCGGGCGTGACCTCTGGTCGGTGCAGCCGGTGGATCGCCTGGGTATTCCGTCGCTGAAGGTCACCGATGGACCGAATGGTGCCAGGGGGGCCGGCATGTTGGGTACCGGCACGCCGTCGCTCTGCATTCCCTGCGGTACGGCGTTGGGGGCCACCTGGAACCCGGAGTTGGTCAAGGAACTGGGTGGGGTACTGGCCGCGGAGACCCGGGCCCGAGGCTGTCACGTTTTGCTGGCCCCGACTGTCAACTTGCACCGAACCCCGCTAGGGGGGCGGAACTTCGAGTGCATGTCGGAGGACCCGTTCCTGACCGGTCAGATTGCTGTCGGCTTCATCCGCGGTGTGCAGGCTGGTGGCGTTGGGACCACGGTCAAGCATTTCGTCGCCAACGACTCCGAGTTTGAGCGCACGACGATCTCCTCGGAGGTAGACGAACGGACCCTGCGAGAGGTCTCGATGCGTCCATTCCAGATGGCGGTTAGTGAGGGTCGCGCTTGGGGTGTCATGGCCTCCTACAACCGGGTCAATGGGACGTACGCGGCCGAGAACAGTTGGATGTTGGACACCGTGTTGCGGGGCGAGTGGAGATTCGACGGGATTGTGGTGTCGGACTGGTTTGGCACTAAGTCGACTGGTCCTTCGGCCGCTGCAGGGCTGGACCTCGAGATGCCCGGATTGCCGCATTGGTATGGAGAGCGTCTCCTCGAGGCTGTCGAGGGTGGTGAGGTTTCCGAGTTGGTATTGGATAGATCGGTCCGTCGGCTGCTCCTCCTAGCCGAGCGGACCCGAGCCTTTGAAGAGCCTCACCTACGGGAAGAAGAGCAACTGGACGAACAGGAGCACCGGTCGCTAGCTCGGCAGGCCGCCGCTGAAGCCATGGTCTTGTTGAAGAACGACCGATTACTCCCACTCGCCGTTGACGAGTTGACCAGCCTGGCGGTGATCGGCCCGAACGCCGCGGCGGCGATGATTATGGGAGGTGGTTCGTCAGCCTTGGTTGCTCAGCATGAGACCTCACCCCTTGATGCTCTGGTCGACCGCTTGGGGGAATGCCTGGAGATCCGTTACGAACCCGGGGTCGTTACCGACAGGTCGGCCCAGCCGTTGGGCGGTCGAACCACCGAACGATCCGACGGTCAGCGGGGATTCGACGTGGCCTATTTCGACTCCATCGACTGGACGGGTCCCGAAGTAGGAACCGCAACCTTCCGGGATGGCCGGATCCTTCACTTCGACCGGGTTCCGGGAGTGTCTGATCTACGGTCCTTCTCATTCCGGGCGACCACTACGTTTACTCCGGCGGTCGACGGCGACCACGCTCTCACGCTGGTGCAGGCCGGGCGGGCCCGACTACTGGTCAACGGTCAGGTGGTTGTTGACGGAATCGCTCAACCTATGCCACTCGGTGAGGAGTTTTTCGGGATGGGGAGTGTTGAGGCGGACGCCGCTATTCCTATGGTCGCCGGTCACCCAGTTGAGGTGGCCGTCGAGTGGACGTCGGAGGGGGCGACGTTCATAAGCGGAGCCAAGGTCGGTGTGCGGACACCGTCGCCAGACGACCTCATGGACAGGGCCGTGGCGGCAGCGACCGAGGCCGACGCTGTCGTGCTTGTGGTTGGCACCAACCACGACTGGGAGACTGAGGGCCGGGACCGGGAGTCGATGGACCTGCCTGGCAATCAACCTGAGTTGATCCGGCGAGTTTGCCATG
Source organism: Acidimicrobiaceae bacterium (assembly GCA_002717365.1). Classification (GTDB taxonomy): domain Bacteria; phylum Actinomycetota; class Acidimicrobiia; order Acidimicrobiales; family MedAcidi-G1; genus UBA9410. The sequence continues at coordinate 40,837 of PBDJ01000015.1, forward strand.
CGAACTCGAACACGGTGGTCGTCGTCAACGCGGGATCTGTAGTTACCAGCGACTGGGCAGACGTAGCGCCTGCCGTACTCCAGACGTGGTTCGGAGGCCAGGAGATGGCTGACGCCTTGGTGGACGTTCTGATTGGGGACGACGAGCCATCGGGTCGCTTGCCCACCACAATGCCCCATCGCTTGCAGGACACGCCGGCGTTTCTCCACTATCCGGGTGAGAACGGACGGGTGGTTTACGGCGAGGGACTGTTCACCGGCTACCGCTGGTATGAGGCACGAGATTTGCCGGTGGCCTTCCCCTTTGGTCACGGTCTGGGCTACACGGAGTTCTCCTGGGGAGAGCCCTTGCTGGGTGAAGTCCCGACCGTGGTCGATTTGGAGTCAGGGACTACTCAGACGATCACCGTGTCGGTGACCAACGTCGGTGACCGCGCGGGCTCCGAGGTCGTGCAGTGCTACGTGGCTCCCCAGGCGCCGCGCTTGGTTCGACCGGTAAGGGAACTGCAGGGCTTCGCCAAGGTGCGCCTGGAACCGGGAGAGTCTGTTGACGTCGTCGTCGTGCTTGGCCACCGTGCCTTCGCCTACTGGGATCCCGGGAATCCCGGGTACTCCGAACGTTCGTCGAGGTCCCCCGTGGCCGCCGGTCAGGGGGTGGCCTCCCGCGACGAACCCGGCTGGCACATCGACCCGGGGTCGTACGAACTACACATCGGATCGTCGTCGGCCAAGATCCAGGCCGTTCTTCCTCTCGATCTACAGTGAGCCGTTGTACCTTTCGGGTCTCCCACGCCGCACCGGCTGACCGGTAGTCTCGAGGACTACAGCCAACCGGGGAGCTCGGGCCTGATGCCGGGCTGAGAGGGCAGCGACCGTCGCTATCGACGGGGGCGCTGTCGACCCGACCAGAACCTGCTCCGGGTAATGCCGGCGAAGGGAGAACCAATGGTCCGTGTCCGATCCTCCGCTTTCGGCTCGGTGATCCTGGTACTGGTTGCCCTGGTCGGAGCAGCCTGTGGGGGGACTGACCCCACCTCGTCGGTACCGCTCAGTTCTGGTGTTGGGTCGGCCGAACCGCTGCCCACCGGTCCGGTCACCTTGGTCACCCACGACTCGTTCTGGGTCTCGGAGGAAACGTTGGCTGCCTTCACGGCCGAGACCGGGATCGAGGTAGTCCTCCGGACAGCTGGTGACACCGGTCAGATGGTCTCGACGGCCATTCTCACCGCCGGAGATCCAATAGGCGACGTGATGTTCGGTGTCGACAACACCTTCCTCCAACGGGCGTTGGATGCCGACCTCTTCGAGTCCTACCGGTCGCCGGCCTTGGTCGATGTACCGACCGCTTTGCAACTTGACCCGTCGCACCGAGTCACACCGATCGACTTCGGCGACGTGTGCGTCAACTACTGGATTGATCGCTTCAACGACGGCCACCCCGCACCCTCCACGCTGGTCGACCTAGCCGACCCGGCCTATGCCGACCAGCTGGTGGTCCAGAACCCAGAGACCTCTTCCCCCGGTCTGGCTTTCTTGCTGGCCACCATTGCCGAGTTCGGCGACGGGTGGGAGGACTACTGGACCGCCCTCCGGGATAACGGCGTGGTAGTGACATCTGGCTGGGAGGACGCCTACTACGGCGAGTTTGTTTCCGGAGGTGGGGATCGACCGATCGTGGTCAGTTACGCCTCCAGTCCGCCCGCCGAGGTGATCTATGCCGACCCGCCGGTCGATACGCCGCCCACTGGGGTGGTTACCGACACCTGCTTCCGCCAGGTCGAGTTCGCTGGGATTCTGGCCGGCACGACGAACCGGCTCGCAGCCGAGATGCTGGTCGACTTCCTTCTGTCGCCCATCTTCCAGGAGGACATCCCGCTAAGCATGTTCGTCTTTCCAGCTTTGTCGACAGCCATCCTGCCGCCGGCCTTCATGGACTTCGTGGAGTTGGCTGACGATCCGCACGTACTAGACCCAGCTGACATTGAAGCCAACCGCAACATCTGGACCGAGCGGTGGACCGAGATCGTCCTACGTTGAGTCCGCGGCGTCGATCAGGATCGGTGGACTGACGTGGGTACGGCCCGATGGGTGGCACGGGTGTTGTGCGTCGTCGTGCCCGCTGCCTTCCTGGGAGTTTTCTTCCTGTACCCGGTGGGGACGATTCTGGTTCGGGGACTGGGGGCTGACGGCCTAGACCGGCTCCTCGGCTTACCGGGGAGGGCCTCGTTCCGGGGAGTGGTGTGGTTCACGGTCTGGCAGGCCACAGTGTCCACCCTGCTTACCGTGGTCGTGGCCCTGCCCGGTGCTCACCTGCTGGCCCGGCGCCGGTTTCGGGGCCGGGCACTGTTCCGGGCGGCCACCACTGTGCCGTTCGTCCTACCCACCGTGGTGGTTGGCGGAGCCTTCCTGGCCCTGTTCGACCGGTTCGACCTGGTCGACGGTCCGCTCCGGGCGACCCGCACCGTGTGGGCCATCCTGGCCGCCCACGTCTTCTTCAACGTGGCCGTCGTGTTGCGTACGGTCGGCAGCTTCTGGGAGGGCCTGGACCACCGACCAGAGGAGCAGGCCCGGGTCCTAGGGGCCACGCCGTGGCAGGCCTTCCGTTGGGTCACCCTGCCTCGGCTTTGGCCGTCGATCGCTGCCGCCTCGTCGATCGTGTTCCTGTTCTGTTTCACCTCGTTCGGGGTGATCCTGATCCTCGGCGGACCGACCCGGGCCACCTTGGAGACCGAAGTGTGGCGCCACGCCGTGTTCCGGGGTGACCTGGCCTCCGCGACAGCCCTGGCTGTGGTCCAGTTTGTCGCCGTCTTGGCTATGGTCGTGGTGGTCAACCGCCTCCAGAGACGGCGGGCCGTTGGTCAGCGTCCGGTCCGCCGAAAGGTTCCCCGGGCCGGAGCCCGGCTACTGGTCGGGAACCTGGGCCTGCTGGGAGCGGTACTCGGCCTGCCGGTCGCTGTACTAGTCGAGCGGTCTCTGGCCGCCGACGGTGGTTGGTCACTGCGTAACTACGCCGCCTTGGCCGACCGGATCAACCTGCTGCCCGTGTCGGCGGTCGGCGCGTTGCGAAACTCGCTGCTGTTCGCAATCGTGGCTACCGGCTTGGCCGTCGTGGTCGGAGGCCTGGCCTCACTGGTCGTGGTCCACGGCCGGCAGGCCGCGTCCCGGGCCTTCGACCTGGGGATGATGCTGCCGCTGGGCGCCTCGGCGGTCACCCTGGGGTTCGGCATGCTGATCGCCCTGGACGAACCACCCCTGGACCTGCGGTCGTCGCGGTGGCTGGTACCGGTAGCCCACGCCCTGGTCGGCGTGCCGTTCGTGATGCGGACCGTGGTGCCGACCCTGCGGAGCATCGACCGTCGGCTCCGGGAGGCCGCAGCCACTCTGGGGGCCTCACCGGCCCGGGTCCGGCGCGAAGTGGATCTCCCCATCGCCGCTAGGGCTCTAGCCGTGGGGGCCGGATTCTCGTTCGCCGTCTCGCTGGGCGAGTTCGGGGCCACCTCGTTCCTGCCCCGCAACCCCGACCGGTTGACCGCTCCGCTGGCCCTCTTTCGCCTCCTGGGCACCCCTGGAGAGACCCTGCGCGGCCAGGCCATGGCGCTGGCCGTGGTGCTCATGGTTCTGACTGCCGCCTCAGTGCTGGCCATCGAAGGTTGGGGACGCCGAGGCAGTGTGCGGGGGGACCTGTGAGCCTACGAGTGGAGGGCTTGACGCTGTCCTTCGACGGTGTGCCCGTGCTGGACGGCATCGACCTCGAATTAGCCGCGGGCGAGGTGGTGGTGCTGCTCGGACCGTCGGGGTGCGGCAAGAGCACCCTGCTTCGGGCCATCGCCGGCCTGGAGCGTCCCTCGGAGGGGCAGGTCTGGTGGGGCGACGAGGACCTAACCGTCGTGGCCACCCACCAGCGAGGCATAGGCCTCATGTTCCAGGACCACGCCCTATTCCCCCACCGTGACGTAGCCGGCAACGTGGAGTTCGGTCTGCGGGTAGCCGGGATGCCCGCCGACCAGCGGACCCACCGGGTACGGCAGACGCTGGATCTGGTGGGCCTTCCGGGCTTTGGTGACCGCCGGGTCGACACCCTGTCGGGCGGGGAGGCCCAGCGGGTGGCGCTAGCCCGGTCACTAGCCACCGGACCCCGATTGCTGATGCTCGACGAACCGCTGGGCTCTCTAGACCGGGCCCTGCGGGAACGGCTCACCGCCGAGCTGGGAGAACTGCTACGGCGCCTCGGCCAGGCCGTAGTCCACGTCACTCACGACCACGACGAGGCCTTCGCCCTGGCCGACCGGATCGCCGTGATGGGAGGTGGTCGGCTGGTCCGAGTGGGGACACCGGCCGAGCTGTGGGCCGATCCGCGGTCTGTGCACGCTGCCCGGTGCTTAGGCCACGAGAACCTCGTCGACCTGGATGGCGATGGTGGGTGCCCCCTGGGTCGTCTGGGCGACGGGCCGGGCACCGTGCTAATTCGCGGCGACCGCCTGATCGTCCGACCCGAACCTCCGGCCGGTGGCCTGGTGGGCGAGGTCCGGCGTACCTCGATCCGGGGTGGGCGAACCCTCCTTGACCTGGACGTGGCAGGGGTCGCCATCCGGGCCTGGTGGGACGGGACGGCCACTATTGGTGACCGGGTGGAGTTGGTCCTGGCTGACGGGGCGATCGTTCCCCTGGCCGGATAGGCCGCTAGGCCCCGTCAAAACGGGGGGCCAAGTCGGTCTTCACCACCTTGCCTAGGGCATTTCGGGGAAGGCCGTCGAGCACCAGTATCCGGGACGGGATCTTGTAATGGGCGAGCTGTTCCCGGCAGAAGGCGGTCACAGCTTCCGGCAGCGTGTCCGGGTCGACATCGTTCATGGGGACTAGGGCGGCCACGACGGCCTCGCCCAGGCGGTCATCAGGTATCCCGAGAACCGAGGCTTCCCGCACCCCCGGATGGTCCAGCAGCACCCTCTCCACCTCGGCCGGGTACACATTGGCTCCACCCCGCAGAATCATCTCGGTTCGTCGACCCCGAACCACGAGCTGGCCGTTGTCCAAGAAACCGAGGTCGCCAGTGTGGAGCATCCCACCCCGCAGCGCCTCGGCGGTGGCCTCGCCCCGGTTCCAGTAGCCGAGCATCGGGGTCCACGAGCCGGCCCAAGGCCCGTGGGCGGCCGGAGCGATACAAACTTCACCCGTTTCGCCCGAGGGGACCTCCTGGTCGTGGTCATCGACGATCACCACCCGGACCGGGTCGAGCGGGTAGCCGGCACCGTCGGACCGGGTCGGCAAGTCCGCACGTTCCCGGGTCACCCCGGTTGGGGTCTCGGTCAGGCCATAACCGATGGTGGCTGGGGTACCGAATTTCTCCTGCCAGGCGGCCCGCAGTGCTGGAGGGGAGTGGCTGGCGCCGATGATGGCCTGAGACAAGGGAGCCAGGTCGCCACGTTCCACCCCGGGGTGGGCCACCAGGTCATAGGCCAGGGTGGGGACCAGGGTGATCCGGTTGATGCGCTGTTCTCGAATGTCGGAGGCGAGACCCACGGCGTCGGATCGGCCCAACAGGACGGCGGTGGTGCCCCGGAGGTACGACCACAGCGGTCCCAGGACGAGGATGTTCAAAATGGTGAGGGCCAGCACCGTGCCATGCCGTTCGTCGTCGCGGGCCGGCGACGAGGTACGGCTGGAGATGCCTGGCCACAGCAGGTTGTGCTGGGAGTGCACGGCACCCTTGGGGCGTCCCGTAGTCCCCGAGGTGTAGGCGATAGCCGCCGGAGCGTGGGGGTCGACATCGATAGTCGGGGCGGGTCGACCGGCGGCCACCAGGTCGGCCCACGTACCAGACCCGTCACCGGGATCGACAGTCAGCGTGTGGAGATCGCCAGAGGCGACAGCCCTTCCGGGACCAGTAATGAACAGAGAGGCTCCGGTGTCCTCCAGCATCCACCGGGCCTCCGGCGGAGCCAAGTTGGTGTTGATACCCAGCCAGACGGCCCCCAGACGTTGGATAGCCAAGAACGCCTCAACTACAGCCGGGACGTTAGGAAGCGACAAGGCGACCCGGTCACCGGACTGGATACCGAGGGCAGCCAAACCACCAGCCGCCGCCGCCACCCGCTGGTCCAACTCGGCGTAGGTCAAGGAGAGGTCCCCCCAAACGAGAGCCTCCCGGCCAGGGTGCTCGATCAGCCCCCGGTCAAGACAGGCAGCCACAGTGGACGGTCCCTCCGGGAAAGGGGAAGGAGTGGAGCGGTCCACCAGGCCCTGGTGGTCCACAGCAGGTCGCGGGTGGGGCACAAAAGACGAGGCTAGGACCGATCGGTTTGGCTCAGATGCCTACGCCGTAAGCCATTGGTCCGGTACGCGTCCTGTTGAGTACGACTTCGTCTCCCGGACTCGCATCGGTAGGAAGTTCGGGTCTACGGTTCTGAATTACGAGATTTGGGAACTATCCCAACAATCTCGAAATAACGGTGTTTTGACTACGAGGGGAACTGTTCATGAGGACTCGACTGCGCTGGTTGACCCTACTTTTGGCGGCTTTCGCGCTTATGGCTGGAGCTTGTGGCTCTGATGAGGCCGAGCCGGCGGCTACTACGGCTGCTCCGGCGGCTACTACGGCTGCTCCGGCTACTACGGCTGCTCCGGCTACTACGGCTGCTCCGGCTCCTGAAGAGGTCGGCACGGTTGGTGACCATTTGGGTGATGGTTCGTTGGGCACCGTTGAGGTGGGTTCCGGCGAGGACATCCAG
>PBDJ01000034.1 GCA_002717365.1 Acidimicrobiaceae bacterium
CTCGTCGACGTCATCCCGGTCCAGAGCTAGGGCTTCGTCCATGTGTCTCAGGATCCCTGCGACGTCCACGGGGTCGGGTTCCGGAGGGGACGGGTGGTTTCCGAGGAGGTCCCACCGGTCGTCGAGCGTGCGGGCCAGTTCGCGGAGGTGGTGGGGATGGATGCGCATGGCGTCGGCGAGCAGCATGGTCCGGGCGAGGTCGTCGTCGTCGAGCAGTCGATGCTGGAGGTCCGCCCACCGATCGTCGAAGCTGAGGTGGCTGGACACCTCGTCCAGCAGGTCGAAGCCCGGCGGCAGGCCGGCCTCCAGCGGGTGGTCTCCGAGGAGGCGACGGGCGAAGCCGTGGAGGGTGGTGAGCGAGGCGAGGTCCGCGTCGGCCAAGGCGACCTCGGCACGTCGCTGACGGTCCGGATCGTCGTCATGGCGGGCGACGTCCTCGAGGCTCCGCCGGAAGCGGTCGGCGAGTTCGGCGGCGGCCTTCTCGGTGAAGGTGATGGCGGCGATCTCCTCGACGGCGATGCCCTCGTCGACCACCAGGGCGATCATGCGACCGACGAGGGCCGTGGTCTTTCCGGTTCCCGCCCCGGCCTCGACGAACAGGTTCTCGTCGAGCGACTGGGCGATTCGGTCGCGTGGTGCCTGGTCGCTGGGTACCGGACCGGTCATTGGTCGCCTTCCGGCCGGTCATCCGCATCCACCTCGAGGACGATGGTCGGATCTTTGTCGGTGGGTTCGGCCATGAAGTCGGTGACGAGGTGGTCGGCATGGAGGGTGAGGACGGGGTCGTTCGCCTTCCGATTCCGTGCGGCGCGGACTCGGCGGGCGTCCAGGCCGTCGGGGGAGCAGTGGGGACACCGGTGGGCCTCTGGCCGGTCGCTCTTCGGGGGGTGGTGGGGGAAGGCGCCGCCCTCGATTCCGCGGACCACCGAGGCCAGCACCCGTCGGAAGGCGGCCATGACCTCGTCGTCGACGTCGTAGCCGAGGTGCCGGTGGGATTCGGGGACCCCACCGACGAAGGCGTAGGTGGCGTGCGTGACTTTCCGGTTCTTCGTGGCAACGGCGAGGGCGTAGGTGGGGAGTTGGAGGAACGAGCCGTCGGGGAAGTGGTCCTCAAGGATCGTCCGGTAGCGGTCTGGTTTTCCGGTCTTGGCGTCAACGACGACGAGTCCGCCATCAGCGACCTCGTCGACACGATCGACGGAGCCCCGGAAGCGGAGGACCCGACCGTCGGCCAGCGCCACTCTTAGGGCGTCGCCGCCGCCGAAACGGTGTTCAGCGGCGATGGGGCGGCTTCTGAATCGGGCCCGGAATGAAGAGTCGAGGACTAGGAAGTCGTCGAGCTCCGTGGCGAGGCGGGAGCGGATGGTCGGCCAGAAGCGGGGGTGGGCTGCCTCGCCGCGGGCTTCGGCGTGGCTGCACTCCTCGGAGAGGAGTACGGCGGCGCGGTCGCGGTGCGCCGTGCCCCACGCCTCGCCAGTCCGGGGTATCGATCCGTCGGCGAGACTCTCGGTCACCAGGCGTTCGAGCACCCGGTGGACGATCGATCCGCGGACGGAGGGGGACAGGTCGGTTCGCTCCGAGGGTTCGTCTAGTGGGCGGACCCCGAGGACATACTCGGCGAAGAAGGCGAACGGGCAGTCCACCCACGCCTCCAACCGGGTGGCCGAGACCTCGACGTCGAGGACGCCGAGGTCGACGGCGGACAGGTTGCCGTCGAACCGGGTTAGGGATGACCCGGACCGATCCTCCTGCATCTTGATGCCACGGTCGACCACGACGTCCGAGTTTCGGAGTCGATCCACGGCGTCCGGACCACCACGGACCGCGGTGGCGAGGTCGTACTCCTGAGTGGTTGCCGGTTCGTCGCGGTCGAGGGCGTCGGTGAACGAGGCCACGTGGTCGAACCAGTCCGCGGTGAACCGCTCGAGTTGGTCGAGTTCGGGACGGTGGCCGGCTAACGCTTCGAACTCGGCGAGGAGCAGGCGGGACATCGGTCGGTCGCCGGAGCGCCGGAGGTCGCCGCGGGGTTGGACCAGGACGATCCGCTCATTGGCCGCGGTGAGCGCCGCGAGGAAGGCGTGGTGTTGCCGAGCGGCGTGGTCGTGACGGGTGGGAAGGCCGGTCTGTGCTGAGATCCGACGGGCGTCGGTGAGCAGGGGGTCGACCGCAGCCCGGGTGGGCAGGGAGCCTTCGGCGAGGCCAACTACGATCACGAGGTCGGCGTCGAGTCCGATGGCCCGATCGATCCCGACCACATGGATGCCGACGCCGGTTCGCCCGGAGCGTCCGACCGGTTGCCGGAGTTCGGCGACCAGGGCGTTTCGGAAGCTCTGTTCCGGGGGAGCGGGTTCGACGTCGTCCAGTTCGGACAGGGTGTCGAGGATCGCCCCGACCTCATCGAGGGCGAGGATCTCGTCGGCCGGCCAGTTCTCTCGGACAGCGGGCCCGCCGAGGTGATTGCGCACCAGGCCGCGGATCCGCCGGCAGCGACCGGACCACGAGGCGTCGTCGGCTAACTCCATCAGTGACCGATCGAGCCTCCCGACGAAGCCGAGGAGTCGTCGGGCCATCTCGGCTTCGGAGGCCAGTCGCTCAACGAGCCACGGCCGGGCTTCCTCGTCAGCCTCCTCGGCGGCCTCGTCTTCCAGTTCGGTCGCCAGCCGGGAGAGTCGGATCGTCCAGTCGTCGAGGCCTCCGACCACGCCGGCTCGGAGCGCCAGCCTGGTCCAGGCTCTGGCCGGGACCAGGTCGTGGTCGGGATCCCAGAGGGGGACGTCGGCCATCCAGGCTAAGAGGTCACCTCGTCGGAGGTTCCGATCGGGCAGGCTCAGGAGGCCGACCAGGAATCGTCCGACGACTGTTTCGTCGAGTCGGCGGACGCCGCCTGCGTGGAAGGTGATTCCCGCCGTAGAGAGCCGCTCGTGGACAAGGCGGGCGTCATCGGTCGAGGACGGGTGGACCAGGACGATCCGGTCCAGTGACGTCCCACCCTTTGCCGCCTCGACGATGCGGCGGATGGCGTGCCGGACCGCTTCGTCCTGTTCGGGGACCGATGCCACCAGGAGGTCCACTCGGGAACCGGCTGGCCCGGCCTCGGGAATTTGGGCGCCGAGGGTGGTGGCCAACGCGTCGAGGCGAGGGTCTGCCGACACCGTGCCATCGGGGGCGTCGGCGTCGCCGACGATGGCGATTACCCGGGAAACTTCGGCCAGGGTCGAGAGGAGTCGCCGTTCCGAGGCCACGTGGTCACCCGGGAGGTGGAGGACGACGGGGGGCATCTCGACCATTCCGTCGGCGAGCACCTGGGTAGCCACGTCAGCTCGTTCGCGCTCGTCGTGGAACCGTTCCCGAAGCCGTGCGACCAAACCCAGGTGCAGGGCCACCAGGTCGGCCACCATGTCGCCACTGGCCGCCAGGCGATCCAGTGCCCTGCGGTGGACCTCGCGGAGGTTGCGGTGGGCGGCGACCACCGAGCGTGCGACCGACTGGTGGTCGGCCACGCGGTTGAAGGAACCAGACTGTTCGGCTAGGAGCCGCCGGGTGGCGGCGAGGACGACGGCGTCGCTGACCGGGCGCCGACCGGTCAACCGGGGTGAGCCGGCAGACAGCGACCGGGCTAGGTCGAGGAGGGTGACGACGTCCACCGCGGCCAGACCTCCGGCACGGGCGGCCAAGCGCCGGCGGACCATTAGGCCGGTGGCGTGGTTATCGACGACGATGGTTACCGGGGCTAGCGGGTCGCCGCCCTGGAGGTCCTGGACCGCTTCGGCCAGGGCGTCCGTCGCCGGTCGTCCATACCTGGTCCGCAGGATTTCTGCTGCCATGGACGGACAATAAGTGAGCGCAGTGACATCTTGCTCGGCTCGCGACCCTGTCCCCGCTGCCGACCGGCCGATCCCGGATCGGTAGGTTCCGGCACCATGGACAACGACCTCCAGTACCCGGGCCGCTGGGCCATCGAAAGTCCCGACCGTCCAGCCATTGTGATGACCGGTTCTGGCCAGGCCATGACGTTCGCCGAACTGGACGCTGAGGCGAACCGCATCTCCCAGCTCTTCCGCAGCCTGGGGATCCAGCCGGGTGACCACGTTGCGTTCTGTATGGAGAACCGGCTGGAGTTCCTGGCCGTGACCTGGGGGGCCCATTACGCCGGGCTCTACTACACGGCCATCTCGTCCCGGCTGACCGCTGACGAGATCGCCTACATCGTGGACGACTGCGGGGCCCGGGCCTTCGTGACCACGCCCTACAAGGCTGACGTGGTGGCTGAGATCGACGCCGCCACCCCGAGCGTCGAGGCCCGTTACGTACTCGGCGGCGCCATCGATGGTTATGCCTGCTTCGAGGAGGCGGTGGCCGCCCAGCCGTCCGACCCGTTGCCCGACCGGACGGAAGGCCAAGACATGCTCTACTCCTCGGGCACCACGGGCCGCCCCAAGGGCGTCAAGCAGCCGCTCTCCGACATCCCCCTAGGTGCCGCCAACTCGGTCAGCATGATGGCCGAGGCTCTCTTCGGGGCCACCCCGGGCTCGGTGTACCTGTCGCCGGCTCCGCTGTATCACGCCGCTCCGCTTCGCTTCTGCATCGGGGCGCACCGCCTGGGCTGCACGATCGTGGTTATGGAGCGCTTCGACGCCGAGTTGGCCTTGGCAGCCATCCAGGACCACGGCGTTACCTGGAGCCAATGGGTGCCGACCATGTTCGTCCGCATGCTGAAGCTTCCCGAGGAGGTGCGGGGTCGGTACGAGCTGTCAAGTCTTGTCTCCGCGGTCCATGCCGCCGCTCCCTGCCCGGTCGAGGTGAAGCGACAGATGATCGAATGGTGGGGTCCGGTGCTTCACGAGTACTACGCCGGCACTGAGGGCAACGGCCTTACCTACACCAACTCGCAGGACTGGTTGGAGCACCCGGGTACTGTCGGAAAGGCCCTGCTGGGTGAGGTGGTCATCCTCGACGACGACGGAAACGAGGTACCGGTCGGCGAGGAGGGAGGGGTGTACTTCCGGGGCAATTCCAGCTTCGAGTACCACAACGACCCGGAGAAGACTGCCGGAGCGAAACTGGACGCTAACACCAGCACCCTGGGCGACGTGGGCCGCCTCGACGAGGACGGTTATCTCTACCTGACCGACCGCAAGGCCTACATGATCATCTCCGGCGGGGTGAACATCTACCCGCAGGAGGCCGAGAACGTCCTAACAATGCACCCGGCGGTGTTCGACGTGGCCGTGATCGGCGTCCCGAACGACGACTTCGGCGAGGAGGTCAAGGCGGTGGTCCAGCCAGTCGACCCGGATGCCGCTGGCCCGGATCTGGCGGCCGAACTGATTGCCTTTTGCCGCGATCGACTCGCTGATGTGAAGTGTCCCCGTACGGTCGATTTCCGAGATGAGCTGCCCCGCCACCCCACCGGCAAGTTGTACAAGCGGCTTCTCAAGGACGAGTACTGGGCGGATCGCCAGAGTCGGATCTAGTCTTCGGGTCCGTGGGGACGGCCACGCCTACCGATGTTGACGTGGCGGCGTCCGGAGCCCGTCCCTGTTGGAGCCAGCGGGTGGGATTCGGTCAGCCGGCCTCGGAGTGGGTGACGGGCTCCTCACCCATCCATTCCCGGAGGGTGTTCTTGAGCTTGGTCTGCTGGATGAACAGGTCGTGTTCGGGCCCGGCCTCGGTAGTTGCTTGTGGGGCCTTCAGGTAGAAGGAAAGCCACTCCTGCACGCCCGATTGGCCGGCCCGATGGGCCAGGTCCAAGAAGAGCGCCAGGTCTAGGACGATCGGTGCGGCCAGAATCGAGTCACGGCAAAGGAAGTCAACCTTGATCTGCATCGGGTAGCCCATCCATCCGAAGATGTCGATGTTGTCCCACCCCTCCTTGTTGTCGCCCCGGGGTGGGTAGTAGTTGATGCGGACTACGTGGTCGATGTTGCCGTAGAGGTCCGGGTAGGAGTCGGGCTGGAGGATGGTATCCAGCACACCCAACTTCGAGACCTCCTTGGTCTTGAAGTTCTCCGGGTCGTCCAGGACCTCGCCGTCCCGATTGCCCAGGATGTTGGTGGAGTACCAGCCGCGTAGACCGAGCATCCGGGCCTTGAAGCCGGGGGCCAGAAGGGTCTTCATGAGGGTCTGGCCCGTCTTGAAGTCCTTGCCTGCAATGGGTACCCCATGGCGGGCGGCCAACTCGATCATGCACGGTAGGTCCACGCTCAGGTTCGGAGCGCCGTTGGCGAACGGGACGTCGCTCATCAGGGCGGCGTAAACGTAGATCTGGCTAGGTGAGATGTTTTCGTCGTTGGTACGTAGGCCCGCCTCGAACGCCTCGACGGTTTCGTGGACGGCGCTGGATTCCTGATAGGCCTCGGTCGAGCCGCACCAAACCATGACTAGGCGGTCACACTCGTTCTCGGTGCGGAACCGCTCAATGTCAGCGATGAGGGCCTGGGCTTGGTCCCACTTGGCGACCTCGGACTTGACCCGGGATCCCTTTAGCTTCTTGACCCAGCGTTGGTCGAAGACGGCGTCCATGGCGACGATGCCCTCCAACTCGGCCGACACCGGAGCGAGGTCCTTTTCTTCCAGTACCCCACAGGTGCGGGCTGCTTCCAGCACGTTGGCCGAGATCGGGTCCCAGCCGCCGAAGACCAGGTCATCCAGGTCGGCTAGGGGAACGAACTCTCGTATGAGCGGGTTGCGGTCCTCGTCGCGGTTGCCGAGGCGGATATGGGCCATCTGGCTGACCGAGCCGATAGGGGCGGTAAGGCCGTTGCGGGCGGCGATCACCCCGGCGATGAAGGTGGAGGCCACGGCACCCATTCCGGGGGTGAGGACTCCGAGGCGTCCAGTGGCGGGGGCGATCTCGAGGGGGGAGTTCATGACCCACAGGATAAGCAGATCAGAAACAAAGATGAGTAAGATTCAGAGAAACTAAATTATTGAACAGGGTCAGCGAAGCCCCGCGGATCGGAGGTTCCTAATTCCATGGCCGATACACCGACGCTCCCCAACCTGACCGTTCAGCAACTGGAGTACATGGTGGCCGTCGCTGCAGCACCCACCCGGGCCGCCGCGGCCGCCCGGGTGGGGGTTACCGCCTCGGCGCTCACCCAGGGCCTGGCCGAGTTAGAGCGACGGGTCGGTGTTCCGCTATTTGAGCGCCACGGCCGCCTCACCCGGCTACGACCCCAAGCTGCCGAGGTCCTGGCCCACGCCCGGAGGGTGGTGGCCGAGACTCGGGACTTGGCCCGGTGGGCTGAGGCCCGTCGGACCGGGGCGGCGGGTACCGTCCGTCTCGGAACTATCGATGCCGTGGCTATCCACCATCGGGCCGAGACGGTGCGCTCCCACCGCCGGGCCCATCCCGACTTGGACTTGCGCCTTACCGTGGCACCCTCCGGGTCCCTCCTCGATGCCCTGCAGGTCGGTGACCTGGACCTGGTGGTCTGTGTGGAGCCGTCCGATTTCATCGAGGGAATCGACACCATCCTCTGCCTGGAGGAGCCCCTCCACGCCTACGCACCGGACGGCGCAGCAGGCGGACCTCCCGAGGAATGGGGGCCGTGGGTGACCTATCCCACCGGCTCCCACACCCGGGGCGTGATCGCCGCAGGCCTCACCGTCCTTGGTGCCCCCTTCGAGGTCGTCGCGGAGTCCAACCAGCCCGACGTCTTACGCGAGATGGTCCGCCTTGGCATGGGCTGGTCCGTCCTGCCCGAAGCCCAAGCCGAGGCAGGTCCCGAGCCCCTGGCCAGGGTGCGCCGTCGCCCTATCGGGTTACGCCGTCTGGTCGTGGTCCGCCGTTCCGGGGCCCCACCCGACCCCGCAGTGGACGGGCTGGCCAACGTCCTGGTCAGCGGGTGACCCACCCGGTGACGGCCCGTCGTCTTGCCCTGTAGCCTCCCGGCGCGGCAGTGCAGATCGTTGGCCTAAGGGGTCGACGATGCTGCCCACCAGATCCAACCAGATAGCGACCTCCGCTCCCGACCATCAGGTGGTCCCCATGCCTTGGCCCTCCTCCCGAGACGACGAGCTCTTCAGTTACGTCGCCCTCGAGCTCGAACGTCAGAACACGACTCTGCAGCTGATCGCTTCCGAGAACTTTGCTTCGCCGGCTGTACTGGAGGCCAGCGGCTCAGTACTGACCAACAAGTACGCCGAGGGCTATCCCGGCAAGCGGTACTACGGCGGAAACGTTCACGTCGACGAGGTGGAGGACCTAGCTCGCGAGCGGGTCAAGGCCCTGTTCGGGGCTGACCACGCCAACGTCCAGCCCCACTCGGGCGCTAATGCCAACATGTCCGTGTACCAGGCCTTGCTCCAGCCTGGAGACACTGTTCTGGGCCTGAGTCTCGACCATGGCGGGCACCTCACCCACGGCTCACCAGTCAACGCCAGCGGCAAGCTGTACGACTTTGTGTCTTACGGTCTGACCGGCAGCGACGAGCGCATCGACATGGATGAGCTCCGGGACCAGGCCAGGGAGTCCCGACCCAAACTGATCGTGGCCGGGGCCACGGCCTACCCGCGCGTCATCGAGCCGGCACCGCTGCGAGAGATCGCCGACGAGGTTGGGGCCCTTCTTATGTTCGACGCTGCCCACATCGCCGGGCTGATCGCCGGTGGTGTGCATCCCAACCCAGTGCCGTACTGCGACATCGTCACCTTCACTACTCACAAGACCCTGCGCGGCCCGCGCGGCGGGTGCATCCTGAGCCGCGAGGAGCATGCCGCGGCAATCGACAAGGCCGTATTTCCTGGCTCACAGGGTGGCCCGCTAGAGCACCACATAGCCGCCAAGGCTGTGGCCTTCCGCGAGGCAGCCGACCCCTCCTTCGCCGACTACGCCCGCCAGATCGTGGCCAACGCCTCGGCGCTGGCCGGTGCTCTGGTGGGTCATGGGTTTCGCCTGGTCACCGGAGGTACCGACAACCACCTCATGGTCGTCGATCTGCGGACGTTCGACGCCGACGTCACGGGCGCCGTGGCCCAGACCACCTTGGATCGGGCCGGCATCACGCTCAACAAGAACACCGTTCCCGACGATCCCCGGTCGCCGTTTGTGACCAGTGGCGTGCGGATCGGTACCCCGTCGACTACCACTCAGGGCATGGCCGAGGATGAGATGGTCGAGATCGCCGACCTCATGGCGCGCGCCTTACGCGGCCGCGACGACGACGAGGTCATCGCCGCCGTGAGGGCCGACGTCAACGCACTTTGCGCCCGCTTCCCGGTCTACGGAGGCTGACCGAAGCCGCCTCCGGGTCGGGCGTCGGAGTTGATCGATGATGCCCGGAGTGCTGGCCCATCTAACCGTCGGAGCAGTGGCTGCCGCGGTCACTGCGTTGGCCACGCCCCTTGTCCGACGGTTCGCAGTAGCTTCGGGCCTGCTGGTCGCCCCCGATGAGCGCAACGTCCACACGGCTCCCACCCCTTCAATCGGAGGGACGGCCATGCTCCTGGGTCTGCTAGCCGGGGTGCTGGCCGCTTGGCTCATTGGTGACTTCTCCGAGGTCTTCGCCGCTCCGTCAGAGATGCTGGGAGTGGTATTGGCTGCCGTGGCCATCTGCGCCGTAGGGGTCCTCGACGACGTCAGACCAGTTTCGGCTCCGGCCAAGGTGGCGGGGATGGTTCTGGCCGGCAGCGTGTTGTCGCTGACCGGCGTGTCCCTTGTCGTGCTGCGCATCCCGTTCATGGACGTTGTGCTTCTGTCGCCCGATCTCTCGGCGCTGCTGACCGTACTGTGGGTGTTCCTACTGGCGAACGCTCTGAATCTGGTCGACGGACTGGATGGCTTGGCGGCCGGCATCGTGGCCATCGCGGCAGCCGCCTTCTTCCTTTACGCCCTTCGTTTAGGTGACGAGGGCCTCCTGTTCGCTGGAAATCCAGGGTCACTGTTGGCCATCATCGTGGTCGGTATTTGCGTGGGGTTCTTGCCCCACAACGTGTACCCGGCGCGGATCTTCATGGGTGACGGGGGTTCTCTTCTCTTGGGTCTACTCCTGGCTGCATCCACTGTCTCTGTGGGTGGTCGGACCGAGGCGGCCTACAGCGGCCAGTCTTTTTTCTTTTTCGCCCCGGCCTTCATCCCGGTGTTGATTCTGGGCGTGCCTCTCTTCGACATGGCCTTCGCGATAGTCCGTCGGGCTACCACCCCGGGCCGGAAGGTCACGTCGGCCGACAAGGACCATCTCCACCACCGTCTGTTACGCCTTGGGCACGGCCATCGGCGGGCCGTTCTCATCCTCTGGGGTTGGACGGCGCTGCTGTCCGGCTTCGTTCTCTGGCCTACCTACTCGGGGGACGGCGACGCCATTGTGCCCGGCGGGATCGCCGCCCTCGGACTGCTCCTTTTTACCGTGCTGCATCCACGCTTGCGGTCGGCACCGGGCAACGGGTCGGCGAGTGTGACTGATTCAGAGG
Source organism: Acidimicrobiaceae bacterium (assembly GCA_002717365.1). Lineage (GTDB taxonomy): Bacteria > Actinomycetota > Acidimicrobiia > Acidimicrobiales > MedAcidi-G1 > UBA9410. The sequence continues at coordinate 10,414 of PBDJ01000034.1, forward strand.
TTGCTGCCGGAGGACTTGGTGATTAGATTCACAAGCGCGTTCGACGGTCGTTGCCGGCGGGCGTTTTCGTACGACGACCGTGGGCCCGCTGGTGCCCATCGCCGGAGGACTTCCCCGATGGCTGAGGATGAGACGCGTGAGATGAAGCAGGGCTTCGGTGACGCCTTCGCTGCCGCCTTCGAGCTGGTCGTCACGCCGGGAATTTTCGGGTTCCTTGGCTGGCTAGTCGACGGCCGACTTGGCCTCTTCCCGGTCTTTACCGTCGCCTTCTCCGTGATCACGTTGGCCTACGCCTCATGGCGTCTTGCCCGCTCCTACGGCGAGAGCTTGGACCGGGCCCTAGTCGAGCGCCGTGCTGCATGGCGGGCCGAGGGCGTATCACGGTGAGTAATTCGGTGACCGTCGAGCCCGTCGCCCCCGAGTCGGACATCGCCCGCCACCTGGCGCGCCGTGTCGTCCTCGTCTCCCCCGTCTTCCTGCTGGTCGGCGTGCTGGGTTGGGGCCTCGACGGCCTGCTCTCGTCGGCACTGGCCCTCGTACTGGTGGCCGTGAACTTCCGGCTGGGTGCAGCGATCATCACCCGGGCCGCCCAGATCTCCATCAATGCCCTGTATGGCGCCGTTCTCGGTGGCTACGTCGTCCGCCTCGCCTTGATGACCGCGGTCGTGCTGATTGTTAAGGCCACCGGGCTGCTGGCCACCGTGCCCTTCGCCATCACTCTGCTCGTAACCCATCTCGGCCTCCTGGCCTGGGAGTCCCGGCACGTCGCCATGACGCTCGCCGCTCCCGGCTTGAGGCCCACCAAGTAGATCCCCACAGGAGAAGCGCTCCACGTGAACGTGCTCGCACTCGACTTTCCGCCGGTCAGCCACTTGTTTGAGTGGCCCGACATGTTGTTTGGTGGGACCGCCTACGCGGTCAACAAGACGGTCCTTATCTACCTTGCTGCCGTAGCCATTACTGGGGCCATTTTTTTGTTAGCCGGTCGGAAAACTGGTTCGCTGGTGCCGGCCGGAATCCAGCACGTGGCTGAGTCGGGCGTGACGTTCATCGAGGAGTCGGTGGTCATGGAGACCATTGGCGAGGAAGGCAAGAAGTTCGTGCCATTCCTGACCACCATGTTCTTTTTCATTCTCTTCTCCAACATCTTCGAGGTGGTGCCAGGAATCCAGTTCCCGGCCAACAGTCGTATGGCTGTGCCGATCACCCTGGCGCTGGTCGTGTGGGTTATCTACAACTTTGTGGGCATCAAGGCTCAGGGCCTTGGCGGCTATCTCAAGAACTCGCTGTTTCCCCCGGGCGTGCCCGTGGCCCTGTACCTGATCGTGACTCCCATCGAACTGGTGTCGACCTTCGTGGTGCGGCCCTTCTCGCTGGCCATCCGGCTCTGGGCCAACATGGTTGCCGGCCACCTCCTGCTGGTCACCTTCGCCGTGCTGACCCACACCCTGTGGACCTCGACTTACGTCGGCGCCGTGGCCCCCTTCGCCATGCTGACCCTGATGACCGGCTTCGAGATCCTGGTCTCGGTCCTGCAGGCTTTCATCTTCACGATCCTGACCGCCGTGTACATCGGCGGTTCGCTCCACCCCGCCCACTAGGAAGGCAACCCCGATCGCCGTCCGCCATCCGGCGGGCACGAAACCCCTACAAACCAACAGACAAGTCTCCGGACCGGAAACACCGGCCGGGTGCATGAGAAAAATTAGGAGAATCCAAGTGCTGAACGTTCTGGCGCAGACGGGACCTGGTGAGATGCTCGAGGGCCTCAAGGCCATTGGTGCCGGTCTCGGTTATGGCCTAGCGGCTATCGGACCAGGTGTCGGTATCGGCACTGTGGTCGGTAACGCCATCTCCTCGATGGCCCGACAACCCGAGTCGGCTGGCATGGTCCGGACGACGATGTTCCTCGGTATTGCCTTTACCGAGGCACTTGCTCTGATCGGTTTCGTCGTCTTCATCCTCCTACTGCCCTGATTGGGTTCTGCCCCCTCTAGGTATTCACGAGACCCTTCGAGAAGAGAGACGAACTATGCGAATCCGACGGAACCGCCTGTTAGCGGCCCCGCTGTTCGCCCTGCTAGGCATCGCGGCTTTTGCTGGCCCGGCCCAAGCCTCGGGCGAAAGTGTGGGCGGTTGTATGGCGGAAGTGATTCATGAGGCTGAGGAGCATCATGGACAAGATCACGATGTGCTTCATGACGAGCACGTGCAGGATGACTTGGAGAAGTGCTTTGAGGCACCCAACCCGATCCTCCCAGAACTGAACGAGATCATCTGGGGTGGTGCCGCCTTCCTGATCCTGTTCGTACTCATGGTCAAGAAGGGCTTCCCGGCTGTCAAAGGGGCCATGGACGCCCGGGCTGAGAGGATCCGGAGCGACCTGGACGCCGCCGATCAGGCTCGGATAGACGCCCAGGCCGTTCAGGCGGACTACGAGGCACGCCTCGCAGACGCCAAGGCCGAGGCCTCCCGGCTGATCGACGAGGCCCGCAGTGCGGCCGACCAGGTCAAAACCGACCTGATGGCCCGCCACGAGGCCGAGATGGCCGAGCTCCGGACCCGTGCCGCGGCCGACATCGAGTCGTCGCGAACCCAGGCCATCGCCGACCTCCGGGCCGAGGTGGCCGGGATCGCCCTCGGTGCCGCCGAGCGCGTGGTCCAGTCCAGCCTCGACGCCGACGTGCAGGGTCGCCTGATCGACGCCTACATCGACGAGGTGGCCGGCGGCAATGGCTGACTCAAGGGTGACTGGCTACGCCGACGCGCTGTTCGCCGTCGCCGCGGCAGAGGGTGACCTCGCCACGGTGGAGGACGAGCTGTTCCGGTTGGCCCAGACCCTCCGGTCCGACGAGCAACTCGGTTCGACCTTGGCCGATCAGGGTGTACCGGCCTCCCGACGTCAGCAGGTCGTGGAGGACCTGCTAGGTGGGAAAGCCTCGGCCACCACGACGGCCCTCGTCTCGATGGTGGTCGGTGCCGGTCGTGCCGCTGACCTACCCGCCATCGTGGATGCACTGGTCGAGCGCAGCGCCGCATCCCGGAACAAGTCCGTAGCCACCGTCCGTTCGGCAGTCGACCTGACCGCCGAACAACGTGACCGGCTGGCCTCGGCCATCAACACCCGCACCGGCAGGGACGTCGAGATCAAAGTCGTCATCGACCCGACGGTCTTGGGCGGTGTGGTCACCGAGATCGGTGACGACATCATCGACGGCAGCGTCCGACGCCGCCTGAACCAGCTCCGCGAGAGCTTCCGCTAGGCCCCGGCCCAGCCAGAGACGAGAGAGACACACCATGTCCGAACTCACGATCAACACGGCGGACATCGCCGAAGCGATTCGCAAGAACCTCGACGGGTTCACCCCCAGCTTGGAACAGAGCCAGGTCGGGCGGGTCCTCGAGGTCGGTGACGGCATCGCCCGCGTGTCGGGCCTGCCCGACGCCGCAGTCAACGAGTTGCTCCAGTTCGAGAGCGGCACGTTCGGCCTCGCCCTGAACCTCGACGAGGAGTCCATCGGTGCGGTGGTCCTCGGTGAGGTTGACAACATCGAGGAGGGCCAGACGGTCCGCGCCACCGGCGACATCCTGTCGCTGCCCGTAGGTGACGGCCTGCTGGGCCGCGTAGTCAACGCCCTCGGTGAACCCATCGACGGCAAGGGTCCGTTGACCAACACCCAGCCCCGCCGCATGGAGATCCAGGCACCGGGGATTATGGGCCGCAAGCCCGTGCACGAGCCGATGCAGACCGGCATCAAAGCCATCGACTCGCTCATCCCAATCGGTCGTGGCCAGCGCGAGCTGATCATCGGAGACCGCAAGACCGGCAAGACGACGATTGCCATCGACACGATCATCAACCAAGCCGGTCAGGGCATGAAGTGCGTCTACGTAGCCATCGGCCAGAAGGCGTCCACCGTGGCCCAGAACGTGGCCGTGCTCGAGGCCCACGGGGCCATGGAGTACACCGTCGTGGTGGTTGCCCCGGCGTCCGACCCGGCACCGTTCAAATACCTCGCCCCGTACGCCGGCTGCGCCATCGGCCAGCACTGGATGGACAACGGCGAGCACGCCCTGGCCGTCTACGACGACCTGTCCAAGCAGGCCGAGGCCTACCGCCAGATGTCGCTGCTGCTGCGCCGCCCACCGGGTCGCGAGGCCTACCCGGGCGACGTCTTCTACCTGCACAGCCGCCTACTGGAGCGAGCCGCCAAGCTCAGCGACGACCTTGGCGCCGGCTCGATGACGGCCTTGCCGGTCATCGAGACCAAGGCCGGTGACGTCTCGGCGTTCATCCCGACCAACGTGATCTCGATCACCGACGGCCAGATCTTCCTCCAGGACGACCTGTTCAAGTCGGGCGTGCGTCCGGCCGTGGACGTCGGCATCTCGGTTTCGCGCGTCGGTTCAGCCGCCCAGGTCAAGGCCATGAAGACCGCCGTAGGAACGCTCAAGTCCGACCTGCAGCAGTTCCGCGAACTTGAGTCGTTCGCCGCCTTCGGTTCGGACCTAGACGCCGTATCCCAGGCCCAACTGGACCGTGGCTATCGCCTCACCGAACTCCTCAAGCAGGGTCTCAACTCACCGCTGCTGGTCGAAGAACAGGTCGTGTCGATCTGGGCCGGTACCCGGGGCCACCTCGATGGTGTGGACGTCTCCGACGTCGGCCGCTTCGAGGCCGAGCTCCTGGACTGGTTCCGGACCCGGCATGCCGATGTGCTGTCCGATATCAGTGGCTCGGGCAAGATTGCCGACGAGGAAGCGTTCGACACGGCCGTCGCGGCGTTCGCCGACCAGTTCGAGGGTTCGGTAGACGCCGGCTCGGCACCCGACGCGGAGTCAACCGACACCGCTTCGAACATCGTCGACGCCGACACCACGCTCCCCGAAGAGGACATCTCGGAGACCGAGTGAACGTCGTGACCTGTACGCCGGGCAGCAACGCAGTGCACCGCACCGCGGCAGCGACTTGCCCCCTCGTGAAGGGAGCGTGCCGTGGCCGGCGGTAAGGAGCGGGTACTGCGGCGTCGCATTGGCAGCGTCCAGAACACCAAGAAGATCACCCGGGCCATGGAGCTCATCGCTGCTACGCGCGTCGTGAAGGCTCAGCAGCGGGCCCGGGCGGCCAAGCCATACGCCAAGCAGATCACCGCGGTGATCGAGAACCTGGCTGCCGGTGGCGCCGAGGTCGACCACCCGTTGCTCCGCCAGGCCGACAAAGTCGAACGGGTCGGCGTGGTCGTCATTTCGTCGGACCGCGGGTTGGCCGGGCCGTACAACTCGGCGGTCATCCGTGCAGCCGAGCGCCAAGTGCAGAACGCTCGGTCGGAGGGAGCGGACTACTCGCTGATCGTGATCGGCAAGAAGGCCCGCGACTACTTCGCCTTCCGGAACTACACAGTCGACTCGTACACCGACGGGATCAGCGACAACCCCACCTACGAGGACGCCCGACGGGTGGCCGACACGGTGGCGTCCATGTTCACCGACGGCCGGGTCGACCGCGTCGAGTTGGTGTACACCGAGTTCATCAGCATCGGCAGCCAGAAGGTGACTACCCGCCGCTTCCTGCCACTGGAGAGCACCGAGACCATCGCCGCCGAGGGTGGTGGCGAGATCGGGGTGAGTGGATCGTTCGAGTTTGAGCCTTCTCCCGAGGCCGTTCTCGCCGCCCTGCTGCCCCGCTACGTGGAGGCCCGCCTGTTCGGCGCCCTGCTGGAGTCGGCTGCTTCCGAGCACGCCAACCGCCAGCGGGCCATGAAGGCGGCCACCGACAACGCGGAGGAGCTGATCACGAAGCTCTCCCGTGAGATGAACCGGGCCCGGCAGGACGCCATCACCACCGAAATCATGGAGATCGTCAGTGGTGCCGAGGCGCTTGGGTCCGACGACAAGTCAGACAGCCAGAACGACATCGAAGAGCCCGTCGCTGCCGGCGTCGAGGCCTGAACCAGAACATCCCAGTCCGAGAGATCGAAGAAGAGCCAGGAGCCATCATGACCGACACTGCTCTCACCGAAGGCCGCATCGTCGGCATCGCTGGGCCGGTGATCGATGCGGAGTTCCCCCAGGGTGAACTCCCGGAGATCAACACGGCCCTCGAGTTCGACGTCGAGGTCGACGGCAACTCCGTCACCATCGTCGCCGAGGTGGCCCAGCAGATCGGCGAAAGCCGGGTGCGAGCCATCGCCATGAAGCCGACCGACGGCCTGACCCGGGGCACCGCGGTGCGTAACACCGGCGCGGGCATCAGTGTGCCGGTGGGTGACGCCACCCTCGGCCACGTGTTCAGCGTGACCGGTCAGGGCCTTGACGACCCGACTGCTGGTCAAGGAGCCGAGCGTTGGGAGATCCACCGCTCAGCCCCGTCGTTTGACTCGCTAGAGCCCAAGGCTCAGATGTTCGAGACCGGCGTGAAGGTCATCGACCTGCTCACTCCATACCTACAGGGCGGAAAGATCGGCCTGTTCGGCGGGGCCGGAGTGGGCAAGACGGTGCTCATCACCGAGATGATCAACCGTGTGGCCACCAACCACGGTGGCGTGTCGGTGTTCGCCGGCGTGGGCGAGCGCACCCGCGAAGGCACCGACCTCCGCCTGGAGATGGACGAGTCGGGCGTGCTCGAGAAGGCAGCCCTGGTATTCGGTCAGATGGACGAGCCGCCGGGGGTGCGCCTGCGCGTCGCCCTCTCCGCTCTGACCATGGCCGAGTACTTCCGTGATGAGCAGGGCCAGGATGTGCTGCTGTTCGTCGACAACATCTTCCGGTTCGTCCAGGCCGGTTCGGAGGTGTCGACCCTGCTGGGCCGTATGCCGTCGGCCGTGGGCTACCAGCCGACGTTGGCCGACGAGATGGGCGATCTGCAGGAGCGGATCACCACGACCCGTGGCCGGTCGATCACCTCGATGCAGGCCGTGTACGTGCCGGCTGATGACTACACCGATCCGGCACCGTTCACATCGTTCACCCACTTCGACGGCACCACCGAACTGAGCCGTGACATCGCCGCTTTGGGCATCTACCCGGCCGTGGATCCGCTGGCCTCGACGTCGACCATCCTCACTCCCGAGGTCGTCGGCCAGAAGCACTATGACACGGCCCGCCGCGTTCAGGAGATCTTGCAGCGCTACAAGGAGTTGCAGGACATCATCGCCATCCTCGGTCTTGACGAACTCTCCGAGGAGGACCGGATTACCGTGTCCCGGGCCCGTAAGGTCCAGCGCTTCCTATCCCAGCCAATGAACGTGGCCGAGGTCTTCACCGGCCTGCCTGGTGTGACAACTCCAGTCGAGGAGACGGTGGACTCGTTCGCCGCCCTCGTCGACGGCGAGTTGGACGACCTGCCCGAGCAGGCCTTTCTGAACGTCGGCGGAGCCGAGGACGCGCAGCGCAAGACTCGCGAGCTCGAGGCCTGAGTCGACCATGACGTTCCAGGTCGAGTTGGTCTCCCCGGAGGCTATCTCCTACAGCGGTGAGGCCGAGATGGTCATTGCCCGGACGCTCGAGGGTGGCGACATCGCCTTCCAGCCAGGCCACGTACCGTTCATCGGCGTGCTGGCCGTCTGGTCGGTCGACGTGATTCGACCCGACGGGAACCGGGACACCATTGCTGTGCACCAGGGCTTCGTTCAGGTGGTCGGTACTCGGGTGAGCGTCCTGTCCGACGTCTCAGAGTCCTCCGCAGACATCGACGTGGAACGGGCCCGTGTGGCGAAGGGAAATGCTGAGGCGGCGCTGGCCACCGACCGGGACGACACCGAGTCGGCCGGTGCGCTAGCCCGGGCTGAACTACGCCTTCGGGTGGCGGGTGCCGAGGCCTGAGCCGTTCCTGACGTGCCGCCAGCCATCGTCGGCTTAATAGACGGGTGAGAACTCCTCGAGCTTGTCCAGTGCGTGGTGCGCCTCGATCATGCGCACGGTGCGTGACTTGGACCGCATGACTAGCGATTGGGTGTGGGCCTTGCCCGAGGTGTAGTGCACGCCCTTGACCAAGTCGCCGTCGGTGATGCCGGTGGCCGAGAAGAAGCAGTTGTCTCCAGATACCAGATCTTCGGTATCCAGCACCCGGTCAAGGTCATAGCCGGCCTCCAGAGCGGCGGAGCGCTCAGCCTCATTGCGGGGCCACAGGCGTCCCTGGATGACCCCGCCCATGCACTTCAGGGCGGCGGCTGAGATAACGCCCTCCGGTGTGCCACCGATGCCGAACAGCACGTCGGCCCCGGAGTCCCGCCAGGCGGTCGAAATTGCGCCAGCCACGTCACCGTCTGCGATAAGCCGGATGCGGGCCCCGGAGGCCCGGACCTCGTTTATGAGCTCAGCGTGGCGGTCCCGGTCCAGGATTACCGCTGTCAGGTCTCGAACGTCTTCCTGCTTGGCCTCGGCAATTCGGCGCAGGTTTTCGGTCGCCGACTCCGCGATATCGATCACCTCGGCACACTCTGGCCCTACGGCGATCTTCTCCATATAGACGCACGGCCCCGGGTCGAACATGGTGTTGCGGTCGCTCACCGCGATGACGGCGATGGCGTTGGCCCGGCCAAGCGATGTCAACGTGGTTCCGTCGATGGGGTCCACGGCGATGTCGGCGGCCGGCGGCTGGCCGTTACCGATCCGCTCGCCGTTGAAGAGCATTGGCGCCTCGTCCTTCTCACCCTCGCCGATGATGACGATGCCGTCCATGGTCACGGTGTCCAGCACGTGGCGCATGGCGTCTACCGCGGCTCCGTCGGCCCCCTCCTTGTCGCCTCGGCCCATCCACCGGGAGGCGGCCAGTGCCGCCGCCTCGGTGACCCGACAGAGTTCGAGAGCGAGGTTGCGGTCGGGGACCTGAGCGTCGACTGCCATGGGGAGTGAACCTAGCCCCGTGGCGCAGCGGTGGCGTCCCCGGAACCGGTGGTCCGGTGTCCGGCTCCCGGGTGGCAGGATGACGGTCGTGGCGTGGTGCTTCCAATGCGGGACCCAGTACTCACCGGGGGTTGAGGACTGCGTGGAGTGTGGGTTAGCCCTGGTGGACGAAGCTCCGGCGGACGCTGCCGAAGTGGGGAGCAGCGACGAGGACCAGCTGGCCTACGAACTCCACGAGTGGGCAGGGGAAAGTCGTCGGATTCTGGACCAGGTTCTGACCGCCGACGGCATCGCCCATGCCTGGCAGGGGGCAACGCTGGTCGTACGGGCCGACGACGAGGAAGCCGTAGACCGGGCGGTGGCCGAAGCGGCTGAAACCGGCGGTCCGGCATTAGACCCCGAGGGCGAGAAGTTGGCCTACGAGGTGGCTGACTGGGCAGCTGACGAGCAGTCGGCGTTCAGCGAGCTGTTGGTCCGCCTAGGCATTCCCCATGAGTTCGACGAAGTGGGCGACCTGGTGGTGTTGGCCGACGACGAAGAGGCGGTGGAGTCGGCACTGGACGCCTTCCAAGGTGGATCCGACGAGCGGCCCGAGCTAGAAGGTCTGGACGCCAATGGTCTACTCAGCGACCTGTTCGTGGCTTGCGACCGGTTGCGGCGCGATGCCCGGGACCTAGCTGGCATCGACCGCCTGGTAGAGCTCTCTCCGGTGCTGGTCGGCCACCGACCACCGTTCGGGATTGACGGGCGGATTTGGAACTCGTTGGGGGAGCGCGCCACTGGTCTGGTCGACCTATTGGGAACCGGCGACCCTGAGCCGGCAGTGGTGTCGGGTATGGCCGGTGAGCTGGCCGAGGTGCTCCGCCACCTGACGTAGGGGTCACCTCACCTGACCACCGAATCCAGCTTCGGGGACGTCCCGCCCGGCGAGTCAATCGGCAGGAACTCGGCCAGGCTCTGCATGATGGCCACCTGCCATGCCGGCGCCGTGTACGACCTCGAGGACTACTGACCTACGGTCCTAGAGGCGAATCTTCCCTGCAGGTTGCGTCGATCCTCCCCGGTGGGCGATCCTCGTCTCCCGGCCGGGACCGACCCGGTCGCGGAGACGAGAGGGCGAAAGCCATGCGGTTCATCCAGATCATCGAGTCCGAGGGGGATGTGGCCGAGGAACTGGCCGGCGTGCAGGGCTACGCCGAACAGGCCGCCGGCGACGAGACCGTGAAGGTCGAGCGAGTCACTGTCTGCGGTGACCGTGACCGTCCGGGGACCGTCATCATGATCGCCGAGTTCGCCTCGGCCGATGCCGCCAAACAGAACGACGAGCACGAGATCACCCAGGAGGGGGCGGCCAACGCCCCCGACGGCACTACCTACCGGAACTTGGACGTCCACGGCGTTGTCGAGATATGAGCTACGGGCCGCTGATGGCAGCTCCGACGACCAGCCTCAGCCGGCCCGCAGCGCCCGCCATAGCGACCGGTAAGTCGGCCACTCCAGATCGCCCACGTAGCCGTCGGCGACTAGGGCGTCGTGCAAGCGTGGCAGGTTGCGGTACGGCACCGTCATGTCGGCGTGGTGTGCCAGGTGGTAGCCCACGCCAAACGGCACCATCACCATTCGTGCCACCAACGACTGGTGGACATGGTGGGTGGTGGATCGCCGATCCGGTGAACGCGTCATGCCGCCGTGCTCGGCGATAGCTCGGATCCGGTTCAGTCCCTGATAAAGGGTGGCCCACGGCAGCACCCACAGCAACGGGTATAGCCACGGATAGCCGGCGGCCCAAAAGACACCGAACACCAGGGCCTGCCCGGCTAGGAACCTATAGGTGAGGCGTCGATGTCGGGTCTCGCCGAGACGCTGGAAGCGGGGCCTCACAATTCGGAAGGCCGACACACCGGTCAGGTCCCGTCGATGCTTGCGGCGCATCGAGGCGGCACTAATCGGGTACTGCGAGTAGAGCAGGAAGTCGGGTTCCTTCGGTCCGAACTCATCCCGGTGGTGGTTGATATGGCCGATCCGGTAGCCGTGGCCGCCCGTTCCGAAGGTCAACCAGCCGATCAGGTTGATGCCAACCAGATCGTTGACCCGTCGGTCGGAAAACAGCACCCGGTGAGCCGCCTCGTGGTGAAGGATGAACAGCCGGTTCTGGGCTACTGACATGAGTAGGAAGGCCACGACCCAGCCGACTGGGTGGGAGACGGCCACAGCGGCGGTTACCACGACAACCGGAAAGAGGACAGCACCGGCCACCGTCAGAGCATTACGTCCGTCGGGGATCCTCCGCAGCGACTCACGAAAGTCGCCCTTCGGGCGCCCGTCGGGGTGGAACCGTTCACTGCCGGCGAAGGCCGGCACCGAGCAAGTCATGCCGCCTGTCATCGAGGCGACTAGCGCCTCGTGTCGAGCGGCACCGTCCGGAGAGCGGGACTCCATGTGGGCATGATACCGACGGTTAGTTCCTCGATCCCGGCCGGACTGGCCAATCGGACGTCCGGGGCTACTCTCCGACGATGCCCATCACACCCGTCGTTTCCGGCCTGTTCCTCACCCCCGGGGCGGGTAGCGGCCGCAACCACCCGAACCTAGTGGCCCTTGAGGAACGTCTTGCCCCCCTGCCGGTGGAGCGCATGGACTTCCCGTACACGAAGGCAGGAAAGCCGTTCCCCGACCGTGCTCCGATACTGGTCGGGGCGGTGCACGACGGCGTGGCCGCTATGGCGACCGACCGGGGGGTCGACCCGGCGAGGCTGGTCTTGGGTGGTCGCAGCATGGGGGGCCGGATGTGCTCGCTGGCCGTGGCCGGCGGGCTCCCAGCTGCCGGACTGGTGTTGGTCAGCTATCCGCTGCACCCTCCGAAGAAGCCTGAGAACTTGCGGGTTGACCACTTCGGGGGCCTCGATGTGCCGTGCCTGTTCGTGTCTGGCGACCGCGACGAGTTCGGGTCGCCCGCCGAGTTCGACGCCCACCTGTCGACCATCCCGGGCCCGGTCACTGTGGTCCGTTTAGCGGGTAAGCGCCACGACTTGAAGGGAGTGGAGGACCAGGTGTGCGACGCCGTCCAGGAGTGGCTGGTCAGCCTCTAGATGGGAACGTCGCCGGGGTTCAGGTCCTCCAACTCCACCCGGGCTGTCTCCGGGAACCAGCGCAGTACCAGCACGGCGGCCAGCACAGGCCCGGCGGCGACCACGAGGAAGGCCGGACCATACGAACCGAACCGGTCGGCTAGTACACCAACGACCAGCAGCCCGGTGGCGCTACCGACCACCCCGAGGGTGACGATCAGGCCGTTGGCCCGGGCCCGGTTTCGGGTCGAGAACAACTCCGGCCCATAGACGCCTAGGGCTACGGTCAGCGAGCCCAGCACCGTGCCAACCACTGTCGAGGCCCACATAGCGGCTCCCGTGGTGTGGTAGCCGATCACCACGAACACCGTGCCGCCCAACAGGCCGAGGGCCCCCACACCCCGTCTGCCACGGGTGTCGGCCCAGCGGCCAGCCAGGAAGATCCCAATGCCGGCCGGGGTGGTGGTCAGCAACGTGAACAGGGTGATCCCGGCTGCCGAGTAGTCCCGGTGGTCCTTCAGGAAGTCGTTCTGGAACTGGCTGGCCGGGGCAGCGAATATCAACAGGAGGAATGAGGCAACGGCCAGCAGGAGCAACCGGCGGCCCTCGATCTTCTGGCGGCCCTCCCTGTCGCAGTCAAGGACCGCTTGCTCGGATCCGATATTGGCGGTGTAACGGAGCGACTCGGGGAGCCGACGGCCCACGGCTATCAGGCCCGGGATGGCCACCACGGGGACCAGGTAGACGGCTCGCCAACCCCGAGGGTCCAGGTCGGCCACCGGTAGGACCCACACGGCCATTCCCGCCCCGAGGGCCGCACATAAGGTCAGGACGCTGACCCCGTAGGCCCGGGAGCCTCGAGGGAGTTCCTCGGCGGCGAACACCCCGATCAGGATGCCCATGCCCATGGTCAGGCCCCGGGCTATCAGCTGGGTACCGCCGAGAAACCAGAGGCCCGGGGACAGCGCCCCGATCACCGTGGCGGCTACGGCGGCTAGCGCAGTGCCTGCCAGGAGGCGATGTCGACCACGACGGTCGGCCAGGGCCACCACACCGAGGGCAATCACAATGCCGAGGCGTACTACGGCCAGCGTTACACCCTGGGCAGTGTCGTTCCGCCCGAACTCGTCAGAGGCGAAGGTGATGGTCTGGGTGATGACGGTACCCAGGTAGCCGTCGACTACCTGGAAACAGGCCAGCAGACACAGGACGCGGGTGGCTCGAGCGTCGAGTCGGTCAGGTGGTGCCCACCACGGCACCCTGCGAGCTCGCACCGCCCACCGGAGGGGGAGGGCGAACAGGGGCCGCCACACCGCGACGGCGGTCCGGTAGACGATGGTTTCCACTACCCGATGGGTTCCGGTCCTACCCCAGTGGACTTGAAGGGTCCGCTCCCAGGAATGAAACGGTCCATGATTCAGAGTGAACTGGTTCCCGTCGACCGCCACCTCGCCGACTAGGTCGTCGCGGGGACGTCTCAGCTCAGCTAGGCCGCGATCGTCTACCTCGTGGGATATGACCACTGAGGTGGTGCGGTGGTGGTCGCCGTCGGGCGAGCTGGTGGTGATGGGCTGCCCTCCGTTGCGCTCGGCTGCCCACCATACTGAGGGGATGGAACTCCCCTCGGACGACCGTGATCCCTCCGCCGGAGGGCGCTCGGTGATCCGGGTCCGGCGGTCCGGCCCGCTTTCTGGGTCAGTCCAGGTGTCCGGGGCTAAGAACTCGGCGCTGAAGTTGATGGCGGCCGCCGTCCTGGCCCCCGGCCGGTTCACCCTGCATAACGTTCCCCGCATCGTCGATGTGGCTCTCATGGCTGATCTGCTGGAGGGCATGGGAGCGAAGGTCGCCCATGTCGACGACGTGCTGACCATCGACGTGCCTGACCAGATGGTCCCTGAGGCTCCCTATGAGTTGGTGGAACGTATGCGGGCCTCCATCGTGGTGCTGGGGCCGCTCTTGGCCCGGTTCGGCGAGGCCCGTGTCTCGGTGCCGGGAGGCGACGATTTCGGCCATCGCCCGATTGACATGCATCTCCGGGCCTTGGAGGAACTAGGGGCCACCTTTACGGCCAGTCATGGGTACATCGAAGGACGGGCAGAGCGTCTCCTGGGGGCCCGGGTCATCCTGGAGTACCCGAGCGTGGGGGCCACCGAGAATCTCATGATGGCCGCTGTACTGGCCAAGGGCACCACAGTGATCGACAATGCGGCCCGGGAACCCGAGATCGCTGACCTGGCCACCTTCCTAAACCTCATGGGGGCCGACGTGGAGGGGGCGGGCGGTTCCACTATCACCGTGGAGGGAGTGGAACGCCTGCGGGCGGTTACCCACACGGTGGTTCCCGATCGCATCGAGGCCGCCACCTACCTGGCCGCCGTCGGGATGGCCGGCGGGGAGGTTCGGGTCCACGGTGCTCGGGCAGACCATATGGAGATGTTGTTGGAGAAGTTGGGTTCCATGGGCCTGCGGGTCGACGACGGGGGCGATGTTCTCTGGGCCATGGCACCCGAACGGCTCCGCTCCATCGACGTGTCCACCCTGCCCTATCCCGGGGTGGCCACCGACTACAAGCCGCTGCTGGTGGCCCTACTCTCGGTAGCCGACGGGGTGGGGATCCTTACCGAGAACGTGTTCGCCGGACGCTTCAAGTACGTCCCTGAGATGGTGCGCATGGGGGCCGATATCCGGGTTGAGGGCCACCACGCGGTGGTTCGTGGGGTCCCGGTACTCTCTGGTGCTCCGGTGCGGGCCCCCGACATTCGAGCCGGAGCTGCCCTGGTCGTCGCTGGTTTGGCTGCCGAGGGCGAGACGGTGGTTGCCAACGCCCACCACGTGGAGCGTGGCTACCAGGACCTGGTGGGGAACCTCTCCCGCTTGGGGGCCGACGTCTTCTGAGGTCAGGAGGAGTCGTCGCCGTCGGCCGGTGGTCGGTCGACTCGTCGGGATCGCCGGTCGGCCAACCACAGCAGGCCGGCTACCACGGCCACTGGTCCGGCTACCAGAAGCGTCTCGTCCCAACCACCCTGGTGAGCTAGCAGAACGGAGCGGCCAAACATTGGGTCAATCTACGGGTTCGGAGGATGGCGGAGTGAGGGTGCGGTGGTCCGATCCCGCTGCGAGAATGCCCCCATGTCCATTGACGCCGTATCCGGCCCGGTCGAGGATCTGCTGACCCAGGTTTCCAAGGTCATCGAGGTGATCCGTCCGGCCATTCAGGCTGACGATGGCGACATCGAGTTGCACGGGGTGGACGAGGAGACCGGTGAGGTCACCGTGGAGCTGAGTGGGGCTTGCGTGTCCTGTCCGGCGTCGGATCAGACGCTGAAGGCCGGTATCGAGCGGATCCTGAGGGACCGGGTGGACGGTGTGATCACTGTCCGCAACGTAGGCGAGACCGCCAACCCGGACGGTCCCATCGGGGCGACCGGACCGGACGACGGGACCGCCGTCTCCTTCTGAGTGGACCAGATCACGCCCCGATTCCGCGGACACTGGAGGCGCTGGGTACCCTCCGATGGTGACTGATCAGCCTTTTCTTCGGATCGAGAGAAGGGACGACGGCGTCGTCCTAGCAACCCTGGACCGGCCGAAGGTCAACGCTCTGAACACCGACCTTCTCCTTGAATTGGAGGCGCTGGCCGTAGCGTGTGCCGAGGATCCACCAGGGTCTGTAGTGGTGACCGGTGCCGGCCGCATGTTCGCCGCCGGAGCCGAGTTGGCCGAGTTCGCCGACCCAGAAAGGCGACCGGTGCAGGCCGACGCCTTCCGGGCTGCCTTCGGCGCCATCGAGCGAATCCCCTGCCCAACGATCGCCGCCGTTAACGGGATGGCCCTAGGAGGGGGCGCTGAGTTGGCTTGGTGTTGCGACCTTCGGATCCTTGGTGAGGGATCGGTTTACGGTCAACCCGAAGTTTTTCTCGGAATCATTCCCGGCGGCGGAGCTACTCAACGCCTGACAGGGCTAGTAGGCCGAGCTACGGCTAAACGACTTATCTGGGGTGGAGCCCAGATCGATGCCGCTGAAGCCCTAAGGCTCGGATTGGCCGACGAGGTGGTACCTGACGACGAACTCCTCCACCGTGCACTCGCCCTTGGTGCCGAATATGCCAGAGGTCCCCGATTGGCGATTCGGGCTGCCAAGCGGGCGATCGACGAGGGAGTGGACCTTCCTTGGCCGACCGGGATCGACCTTGAGTTGGACCTGTTCCTAGAGGTCTTCGAAACCGAGGACGCTCGCCGGGGTGTCGAATCGTTTTTCGAACACGGTCCAGGCAAGGCGACCTTCGAAGGGCGCTGAGCGCCCCATCGGTTGCTGGCCTGGGCGACTACCCGGGTCTAGGTTTCGCGATGTGGTTGCCCCCTTTATAGAGGCGCTCCGTATCTTCGCTGTCGCTGAGGGGGACCGTGACCCCAGATTGGCCCGACCGATGGCTCTACTGGCCGGCGGCTTGGATCACGTCACGGTGGCTGAACCGACTTCCCAGACTGGCCTGCCGGTGGCCGACCAACACTTCGAGACAGCTCTGGCGGCCGGCGTAGGGGTCCCGGCCGACCTAGCCAGGATGGTGGCCGGGCGGACCGGCTGGGCCCGGCCGTATCCCGATTATGCCGGTCAGCCAGATATGGACGCGCTACGAGCCGACTACGCCTACTCGCCGGTTATCGGGGCCTCCGAGGATTCCATCTCCGGCAACGCTGCGACTCCGCTGTATCTGAGCGACGAGGTTTTTGTCGGACTGGTCCTCCAGGGCCCTGGGGTGGTCTACCCGCCACATGTCCACAAAGCGGCCGAGGTCTACTGGGTGGTCAGTGGGACGGCCGACTGGCAACGGGGCGACGACTGGTCGACTCAGGGGCCCGGGGCAGTGATCTTTCACGAGACCGGGGTCCGTCATGCCACAGTCACCGGTGATGAGCCCCAGTTGCTGCTCTTCGCCTGGGTTACCGACCCGAATTCCATCCCCGTCATCATCCGGCACTGACCAGGACCGCCGGTACGGTGCGCCCGATGGAGCCGACGTCGGAGACCGACACCTGCCACTGGCACCCCGACAACCGGGCTGGGGTGCGGTGCCAACGGTGCGACCGGAGGATCTGTGCCCTGTGCATGAACATCGCCTCAGTGGGCTTCCACTGCCCGGAGTGCGCGGCTCCCACCCCCCGACGGCGGACCTGGTCCGGTCCAGCGCCCTCGGCTACCGGACTGAGTACCCCGGCCCGGGGCGGCCTTGACGCCACTACGGCGGTAATCGGCCTGAACCTGGCTGCCTTTCTAGCCATGGTGGCGGCAGGGGGGACCGGATCCAGCGTTTACCGACGCTTCGCCTCAGGGGGCGGCGAGGTGACGTGGGAGTACGGCCTGCTGGGGATTGGGCGCGAAGGGTTCCGACTGGTGGGTGTGGCCGAGGGCGACTGGTGGAGGCTGGTCACCGGAGGGTTCCTCCACGCCGGCCTGCTGCATCTGGTCTTCAACATGTTCCTACTCTGGATGCTCGGCCACCAACTGGACCGCCTTCACGGCCCGACCCGGTTTCTGGGCCTGTACCTAGGGTCGCTGGCCGGCGGCGCCTTGGGCGTGATGATGATGGATCCGACGGCATTGACTGTTGGTGCCTCAGGTGCCGTGTTCGGTCTTATGGCCGCCACCGTCGTCCATCAGCTCCATCGAGGGGTGAACCCGTGGGCCAGCGGGGTGGCCGGACTGGTGGTAGTGAACTTGGTACTGACCTTTGGGCGGCCGGGGATCAGCATCGGTGGCCACCTAGGAGGACTGATCGGTGGGGCGGTGCTGGCCTGGGTGGTCGACGCCTGCGACCGGCGGCGGCTACCCCGAGTCGTGGGCACCACTATCCCGTACGTGGCCACTCTGGCCTTCTTGGCCACCGCCGTCTGGGCGGCTGGCCGGTGGTGGGATCCGGTTCTGGGCTGAGCCGGTTGTGGTCCGACGGTTTGCTGGTCAGGTCGGTGATCGCCAGGTCGATACGTGAAACGGGGAGTTTTCGGTGAATGGTGTTCCCGACCAGTCCCCGGTCCGATCCTCTAGGGCTAGCCCAGATGCGGTGGCCATAGCGTCGAGCTGGTCGGGCGTGGCGTACCGGAGCACGTAGGGGAAGAGTCGGTTTCCGGCGGCCGTGACCTCGATCCGCTGCCCGGTGATGATCTGGGCTTCGACATCAGTGTGCACGACGTCTAGCAGAACCCGATCCAGGCCCACGTCTCGAACCGACAGGCCGTCATGGGCTTTCGGGTCGGGGACGAACGCCTCGATCACGAACCGCCCACCGGGACGCAGCAGACGGGCTACTGAGCCCACGCACCGGTTCTGGGCATCAGCACTGGTCAGGTTGAAGAAGGTGTTGAAGCCGACCAGAACCACGGCGAAACCGCCGTCAGACAGACCGGGGGGATCTGCCATGTCACCTTCCACCAGAGTGAGGCGACTAGCGCCCGGCTTAGTCCGGAGACGGTCCAGCATGGCCGTTGAAGAGTCCACACCGGTTACAGCCAACCCGCATTCGGCCATGGCCAGGGCAAGGCGCCCGGTTCCCACGCCTAGTTCTAGGACCGGCCCACCCTCAGCCAGGTCGGCGATTCGATCAGCCACCTCGGTGGGGTTGCCTATCTCCGTGAGGGCCACCCCGCCGTCCTCGCCATACCACTCGTCATAGACGGCGGCTATCCGGTCGCCGTAGGTCCGCTCGTCGTATCCCTCCACGGAAGCAGTCTGACCGAACGCGAGATGAGATGCTCCTCGGACTACGCCATAGCCTCAAGTCATGGAGGACCTCGTACCCCAGGCCTATCTGGACCACGCGGCCAGCACCCCAGCCCGGTCCGAAGTAGTCGAGGCCATGGTGCCCTGGCTGGCCGATCACCCAGGCAACCCGTCGGGGTCTCACGCTGTGGCCCGTGCGGCCCGCCGAGCTGTGGACGACGCCCGGGACCAGGTGGCGGCCCTAGTGGGAGCGACAGCCGGTGAGGTGGTGTTCACCAGCGGGGGGACCGAGGCTGACAACCTCGCCGTTGACGGGGTGGTTCGGGCGACAGGCGGCCTGCCGGTCTGCTCTGCCGTGGAGCATCCGGCGGTACTGACTCCGGTACGGGAGGCCGGCGGAGTGGTGGTTCCCACCGATGCCGGCGGTCGGATCGACCTCGACGCCCTGGCGGCGACCCTGACCGGTGTGGACGGGATTCGCCTCGTCTCGGTGATGGCGGCCAACAACGAGACAGGGGTAGTCAACGATCTCGACGCGGTAGCCAACGTAGTGGCCGAGCATGCGCCGGAGGCCGTGCTGCACACCGACGCTGTCCAGGCCGCAGCGTGGGTTGACCTCGGCCCAGTCTGCCAGTCCGCCGCCCTGGTCAGCTTGACCGGCCACAAGTTCGGTGGGCCGAAGGGAGCGGGCGCCCTAGTGGTTCGCGACGGCGTACCGATGGCAGCCGTGCTCCGGGGCGGAGGCCAGGAGCGGGACCGGCGGGCTGGGACCCAAAACGTGCCAGCCATCGTCGGCCTTGGGGAGGCGGCCCGCCTGGTGCAGGTCGATCGGGAGGCGACTGTCAGACGGATAGGTGCCCTACGGGACCGCCTGGAGGGTGGCCTTGTGGCCGCCGTGGACGGGGTCTACCGGACCGTCCCCGACGGAACCCCGCGCACCCCTGGGGTGGCCCACCTGTGCATCTCCGGCGTGGAGAGTGAGGCCCTCCTCTTCCTTTTGGAGCGCCACGGCCTTTCGGCTAGCGCCGGCTCGTCGTGTGCCAGCGGGGCCCAAGAGCCCTCCCACGTGCTAGCCGCTATGGGCGTGGATCGGACGGCGGCCCTGGGCTCGGTCCGGCTCTCGCTAGGGCACGCATCGACCTCTGCCGACGTTGACCACGCCCTTACCGTGGTGCCGGCCACGGTGACCCAACTCCGCCAGCACGCCCACACGGTGGGGTACGGATGATCGGCAGGGAAACGGCCGGGCCAGTCATGGTGGCTATGTCGGGCGGGGTGGACTCCTCGGTGGCAGCCGCTCTCCTGCTAGAGGCCGGCCACGAGGTGGTTGGAGTGACATTGCGCCTGTGGGGCGGCGAGTCCGACTCGGGATGCTGTGCCGTGTCCGACGTAGACGACGCCCGGCGGGTGGCCGACGCCCTTGGGATCGACCACCACGTGTTCAACCTGGGAGACGACTTCGACCGGGACGTCGTTGGGCCCTACGTGGACGACCACGCGGCGGGCCGGACCCCCAACCCGTGCATTGAGTGCAACCGGCACGTCAAGTTCGGCCGGCTCTGGCAGCGGAGCCGGGCCCTCGGCTTCAATCATCTAGCCACCGGCCACCACGCCCGAGTCGTAGTTCGGTCGGACGGTGTCCGGCGGATCGCCCGTGCGGCCGATCCGGCTAAGGACCAGTCCTACGTACTGCACATGNTGGGCCAAGATGTCCTGGGTGGACTCCTCNTGCCTGTTGGGGAGNTAACCAAGGNTGAAGTGCGTCGGCGGGCCGCGGNGTTCGGCTTGCGGACNGCCGACAAGCCCGACAGCCAAGACGTGTGCTTCATCACCGACGCCCATGGNCGCCACGACTTNCTGNGNCGGCGTATTCCGTTGACGCCNGGNCGGGTGGTAGACGGTGCTGGCAAGGAGGTCGGGTCGGTGGGCGCCGTGGAGCTGGTGACCGTCGGTCAGCGGAAGGGGATGACCTTGGCCGGCGGCAAAGCGCCGCGCTACGCCGTGCACGTGGACGTCCCGGCGGCCACAGTCAGGGTGGGATCCGCATCCGACTTGTTGGTCGATGCTACGCCGGTGGAGAGGTTCTCGTGGGCTGATTGCCCGATAGACGGTCCAGTGCTGGTCCAGACCAGTGCCCACGGTCACGTCGATCCGGCGGTCCTGGACGGTGACATGGTCCGGTGGTCGACTCCCCGACGCCGGGTAGCCCCGGGGCAGAGCGTGGTGTTCTACGAGGGTGACGAGGTGGTCGGCGGGGCCCTGGCCCGCTAGTTGACCGGTAGGCGCCGCCGGCCGGCCTCATCCAGGACTACGTCGGGCCGGTTCGGTGAGCACAGGAAGGCCTCGATGATCGCAACTTCGGTGGTACGACCCCGGCCCGCCGGCAGAACATCGTGGGGTTCTTGGCATCGAACCTCGAGGGCCAGGCCGCGGGCTTGCTGGGTGAGGTCTAAAGCGTCGGCGTCAACAGCCGCCGGACCGATACGAGCTAGCCCAGCCCGCTGAAGAAGGGTCGGCTCAGCTAGGGCCAGATGGTCATGGAGGACAAGGCCAGCGGGCACAAGCACGATCCAGCGACGGGATAGCTGGTGGAGTGCTCGGACGGCCATGGCGGCCAGCGTTGCCCCGAGGGCGGTGACCGCCCCACCGGCGACCCATCGGGAGTTCAAGAGCAGGATCGGGCCGACGGCGGTCCCGGCGATGGTGACCACGGTGGCCAACGGCCCCAGCACCAGGGCGACCGGTCCAGGTGCCCGGAGCAGGAATCGGCGTTCATCTCCGTAGGAGGCGCCGTCCACGAAGCGGTCGGCCACCGGGGCGGCGAAGGTAGCAAGGACAACGAAGACCGCGGCGGCCAGAGCGAAGGCGGCGTGCACGGCGTCACCGGTGGTCGCCGCACTCCACACGGCGAGAACGGCGAAGGCCGGGCTCCCGAGGCGCAGCGCTGTCAGGGTCAGCGGCAAGGGGACAAGGGTGGCCGTCAGCCCGGCCGCCCACAGGACCCACAGCGCCACCGAAGCCGTCGAACGGGGCGTGGCGTCCATGTCGTGGAGGGCATCAGTGACCGCCGGTCCTGCCAGGACGGGGAGGAGTAGCCAGATCAACCGCAGGCCCCAGACATCGGCCCACTCGGCCCGCCGCCCTGGTGGTGGGAAGTTGCCGGGGGAGGGTGTGAGGCGGTTCACCCGATCAGGCTACGGGCCGGTCGCTGGCCCGAAGCCCGTCTCGGGCCGCCGGTAGAATCGGCTTGTGCACGAAGCGGCGACCCGGATCGACGAGCTCCGGGCCCTAGTGGGGTATCACTTCGAGCGTTACCACGCCGAGGACGAGCCGGAGATCCCGGACGCCGACTACGACGCCCTCGTGGTGGAGCTTCGGGCCCTGGAAGCTGAGTACCCGGAACTGGCCACCAACGATTCGCCCACCCGACGGGTGGGCAGCGCGGGACGGTCCACGTTCGACGAGGTGGCCCACCGAGTTCCCCTGCGGTCCTTGGACAACGCCTTTGACATAGACGAGCTTCGGGCCTGGTCTGAGCGGGTCCTCCGTCGCCTCGACGATGACCCGGTTCCCGCCTGGGCATGCGAGTTGAAGTTCGACGGCCTAGCCGTATCGCTGCGCTACGAGGACGGCCACCTGGTACAGGCGGCTACCCGGGGCGACGGCCGGGTCGGAGAGGATGTTACGGCCAACGTCCGCACCATCGATGACGTCCCAGACCACCTGTCCGACGGGGCGCCGGCCGTCGTGGAAGTGCGAGGCGAGGTCTACATGGGTCGGTCAGCCTTCGAAGCCCTAAACGCTGACCAAACGGCGGCCGGGGAGAGGGCTTACGTCAACCCCCGCAACACGGCGGCGGGCTCACTGCGCCAAAAGGACGCTGCGGTGACCGCCACTCGGGATCTCTCCTTCTGGGCCTACCAGTTGGGTGAGATGGACGGCGGTCCTGACCTGAACTCGCACGGTGACACCCTGACCTGGCTGTCCACGCTCGGCCTTCCGGTCAACGAGCACCTTCACCGGTTTGCCGACTTCGACGAGGTGGTGGCCCACGTGGCCCGGGTGGAGGCCTCCCGACACGACCTGGACTACGAGATCGATGGCGTGGTGGTAAAGGTGGACGACCTGAGACTCCAGGAACGGCTGGGGTTTACCGCCCGTGCCCCCCGATGGGCCGTGGCTTACAAACTGCCCCCCGAGGAGCGCACCACCCGATTGTTGAACATCGAGGTGTCGATCGGGCCGGGAGGTCAGGCCACGCCGTTTGCCCGGCTGGAACCGGTGTTTGTTGGTGGCTCGACGGTCACTGCCGCCACCCTGCACAACGCCGATCAGGTCCGGGAGAAAGACGTCCGGCCGGGCGACCTGGTGGTGGTCCGTAAGGCGGGCGACGTCATCCCTGAGGTGCTGCGACCCGTACTGGCTGATCGTCCGGAGGGGTCGCGCGAGTGGTCGTTTCCTAAGTCGTGTCCAGAGTGCGGCGGTCCACTTGTCCGCCTAGAGGGTGAGGCGGCCACCTTCTGCACCGACCATGCATGCCCCCGGCAGGTCCGGGGCCGGATCGAGCACTTCTCGTCCCGGGGGGCCATGGATATCGAGGGCTTCGGTGAACAGCGGGTCGATCTGTTTGTTAGCGAGGGCCTTCTCGCCGACGTGGCCGGGATCTACTCGCTGGACTACGACCGGATCTCCGGCTGGGAGGGCTTCGGGGAGACGTCGGTTCGCAACCTGCGCGAGGCCGTCGAGGGGTCCCGGGACCGACCCTTAGGACGCCTGCTCTTCGGTCTGCGGATCCCGCACGTGGGTACCACGGTGGCCGATGTGGTGGCTGCCGCCTTTGGTGATCTGGACGGTCTGGAGGCGGCCTCAATCGAGGATATGGAAGCTGTTGACGGCCTCGGCCCGGTCATCGCGGCGAGCGTGTACGGCTGGCTACGTCGACCGTCTAGCCGCGACCTATTGGACCGCTTACGGATTGCCGGGGTAAATCTGGTGGCGGCGTCCGTCGTTGGGACCAACGTCGAACCCCTGCTGGCCGGCATGGCCGTGGTAGTCACCGGCACCCTGGCCGGCTACTCCCGCGATGAGGCGAAGGCGGCCATCGTGGCCCTGGGAGGAACCTCACCGGGCAGCGTGTCGGCCAGGACCACCGCTCTGGTCGCCGGCGAGGGCGGAGGCTCCAAGCTGGCTCGAGCCGAGGAACTGGGCGTGCCGATCCTCGACGAGGCGGCCTTCGATCGCTTGCTGGATGCCGGAGAGTTACCCGGCTGAGTCGTCTCGGTTGATCGCAGTCGGATCAGCCGTCGACCCGGAAGCACCAGTCGATAGTCGCCGTCCGGTCCGGATTACGGACCGACCAATAACGCATGGTGGTGCACACCTCCTGGGCTGGAAGCCGTTCGAGGGCGAGGTCGGCACCGGGTCGGAAGATCACCGAGTTGAGCGCCTTCTCGATGCGCTGTTGGTCCACCGGAATAATCGTGCCTCCGATATGGAGGATTTCGCCCACCCACCCGGGAGCCAGGATTGCCCCGACGTTGGCTTGCGGGAGGATGGTGTCACCGCGGGGCGGCAAGAGTTCCAGGATCGACGGGTTGGATTCCACAGAGACGTCACCCGGATTCCCGGTGGGCAACAGGACCGTGAGGACCAGGATTCCGGCTCCCAACCCGAGCAGGACGCTGATGACGAGGGCGTTCCGGCGAGTCACGGGCGCAGGCTATCCACGGGGTTTGCACGGGTAACCTCAGGGGGTGACCGACGGACCGTTCGGGGGAGATCCCCGGTTTTCCGCCCACGACCCCACAGTGAACCCCGGGGGGCCGGGCGCGCCCAGAGAGAACATGGTGGGTCGACTGCTGGGCGGCCGCTATCGCCTGGGTAATGCGATTGGGACCGGTGGGTCGGGCACCGTTTACCTGGCCGACGACCTCTCACTGGGACGCCAGGTGGCGGTCAAAGTGCTGCATTCCTCGTTAGTAGGTGACGAAGCATTCGTAGATCGCTTCCGGGCCGAGGCTCGCCTGGTGGCCTCCCTAGCCGACCCCCATGTGGTGTCCATCTACGACTGGGGAGTCGACGGCCAGGCCTACCTGGTGACCGAATATCTCGGGGGCGGCAGCTTGCGGAGCATCCTTTCCTCGGGCCGCACCCTGACCCCTTCGCAGATGCTGACGGTGGCCCTCGAGGCCTGCCGGGCACTGGATCATGCCCATCGGCAGGGCATCGTTCATCGCGACGTCAAGCCAGCCAACCTGCTCTTTGGCCAAGACTCACGCCTGCGGATCGCCGACTTTGGCTTGGCTGACGCCCTTACCGGGACTGCCAGTCGGGAGTTGTTCGGCGGCGGAGGGGTGATCGGCACGGCCCGCTACGCCTCGCCCGAACAAGCCCAGGGCTTGGCTTTGGATGGCCGGTCCGACGTCTACGCCCTGGCCCTCTGCATGGTCGAGGGCATCACCGGCCATCTCCCATTCGTGGCCGAGACCCTAGAGGGCACGCTGGCTGCCCGAATCGGGCAGGACGTGCCCATTCCCGACGCTCTTGGCCCTCTGGTTCCGGTGGTGGCCCACGCCGGTGTCGCTGACCCGGCGAACCGACCGACGGCTCGCGAACTGGGCCGGATGCTGCTGGACATCGCTGGCCGGATGTCACGCCCTGAGCCCCTGCCGCTGGTCGGTCCGGGCGAGGTAGGTGTCTCGCCGGCGTTTGGCGAACCGACCCGGGCCACCCCGACTGTCTTCTCTTCACCTACCGAACCGGCGATACCGGCCCCATCGTCTTCCCGCCCAGTCGGTCCCCGTCGCCGCTGGACCGGCTTGCTGCTGGCCGGGGTCCTGACCGTCGGAGCGGTGGTTGGTGGTGCCATGCTTTGGGAGGTCAGTCGGCCGTCCCGTCGGGCCGTCCCGTCTCTCGTGGGGTCCTCGGGCGACAGCGCCCGCTCGCTTCTCACCGAGTTGGGGTGGACAGTCGAGACCCGTGACGTCCGCCAAGACGGGAGCGATTCCGGGGAGGTACTCGGCATGCGTCCGGAGGCCGGGACCCGGTTGGCTGCCGGGGAGACTGTCCTGTTGGAGGTGTCGTTGGGTCCGTTGCGCCTGCCCGTCCCCGGTGGGCTGGTCGGGGTAAGCCTGACTGAGGCCGAGCGGGTTTTGACCGACGCCGGCCTGGAGGTGGGCGAGGTGACCCGCACCTCCGACGAGGACATGCCCGCCGGCCTAGTGCTGGAGGTACTGACCTCGGGGGAGCCGGTACCGCAGGGAACCGAGGTGGGCCTCCGGGTGTCCGCTGGACCGTTGCCCCGACAGGTCCCCGAGGGGCTGGTCGGTCTGATGCCGGCCGATGTGGTGGCTGAGCTGATCGCTCTGCGCCTAGCCCCCACCATGGGCGAGGAGTACGACGAGTGGGTGGTGGCCGGCCGGGTGTCCCGGATTGAACCCCCTGTTGGTACTCAACTGTCGGTAGGTGACGACGTGCGGGTCGTCGTTTCGATGGGGGCCGTTCCAAGGTCAGTGCCGGCGATGGAGGGGCTAACCCTGGCCGTGGCTGAGAGCCGGCTTCAGGTGGCGGGGTTCCGCAACGTGGTCGTCGTGGGTTTGTCCGACAACGGTGGGGACCAGACAGTAGACCGCAACACTCTCGTGGTGGTGTCCCAGGATCCGGCATCGGGTCGGCAGAACCAGCCGGACATCGAAGTCACAATCGTTGTCCAGTCCGGCTGAGCCCTACCCTGCTCTTCCAATGACTGAACGGATCACCCGAGACCACGTAGCCCACGTGGCCGACCTAGCCCGGCTCACTCTGTCCGACGCCGAGCTGGACGCTTTCACTGGCCAACTGGCCGACGTGCTGGACCACGCGGCGGACCTTGAGGCCCTTGATCTGACCGACGTTTTGCCGACAGCCCATCCTCTGCCGTTGGTCAACGTGTTTCGGGCCGACGAGCCTGGTCCGACCAGCGACCGCGATGAGGTGCTGGCCGCCGCACCGGCGGTGGAGGAGGAGCAGTTCCGGGTGCCTCCTGTTCTTGGGGAGGAGCCGTGAGCGCCCGGGGTCTGGCGGCCGCTGTGCGTTCCGGGGAGCGGTCGGCCCGATCGGTGGTCGACGAGCACCTGGAGACCATTCGCTCTGGCGAGCCTGAGATCCACGCCTTCAACCTGGTGCTGGCCGACGAGGCGCTCGCTGCGGCCGACGAGGTAGACCGGCGGGTGGCGGCCGGCGAGGATCCTGGCCCGTTGGCCGGCGTTCCGGTGGCCCTAAAGGACAACTTGTGTACCCGCGGAGTGCCCACCACCTGCTCATCGCGGATACTGGAGGGCTGGCTCCCTCCCTACGACGCCACCGTGGTAGAGCGGCTGGCCGCTGCCGGGGCCGTCGTGGTCGGCAAGACCAACTTGGACGAGTTCGCCATGGGTAGCTCGACGGAGAACTCGGCGTTCGGCGTGACTCACAACCCGTTAGACCCCACCCGAGTCCCTGGAGGTTCGTCCGGCGGGTCGGCTGCCGCAGTAGCCGCCGGTTTCGCTCCCCTCGCCCTGGGCAGTGACACCGGTGGGTCCATCCGCCAGCCGGCCGCCTTGTGCGGAGTGGTCGGTGTAAAGCCCACCTACGGGGCGGTGTCCCGTTATGGCCTGGTGGCCTTTGCCTCCAGCCTCGACCAGATCGGTCCACTCACTCGCACGGTCTCCGACGCAGCCATGCTCCTGGAGGCCATTGGAGGCCACGACCCTAGGGACTCCACCTCCATCCCGGAGCCGGCGGCGAGCCTCACCGAGGTCCTGGACCGAGGCGTTGAAGGCCTGAGGATTGGGGTAATCGAGGAGCTTTCCGGCAACGGCCTCGAGGGCATCGCCGACGATGTGCGGTCCCGCCTAGGCGAGGCCGCCTCGGTCTTGGACACGGCCGGTGCCACCGTCGAAACCACCTCGGTTCCGTCGACGGTGTACGGCCTATCGGCCTACTACGTGATCGCCCCGGCCGAGGCTTCATCCAACCTGGCTCGCTACGACGGCGTTCGATACGGGCTACGGATTGACGCTCCCAACACCGGCGATATGAACACGGCCACCCGGACCGCCGGATTCGGTAATGAGGTCAAGCGACGCATCATGCTTGGTACCTACGCACTGTCAGCCGGGTATTACGACGCCTACTACGGCAAGTCCCAAAAGGTCCGCACGCTGATCGTGCAGGACTTCGCCCGGGCCTACGAGGAGTTCGACCTTCTCCTCTGTCCGACCGCTCCCACCACGGCGTTCCCCATCGGCGAAAAGACCGCCGACCCAATGACCATGTACCTGAACGACGTTTGCACCATCCCATCCAACCTGGCAGGGCACCCGGCCATGTCGGTGCCGTTCGGAGTAGGGGATGACGGCATGCCGGTTGGGGTCCAGATCTTGGCTCCGGCTATGGGCGAGCCCACCATGTTCCAAGCTGCCGCCGTGCTCGAGTCCGCTGGGAGCAGATCGTGAACGTCGAGGCCATTGCCCCGGAGACCGTCCCCGGCTGGGAGACAGTCATCGGCCTGGAGGTCCATGCGGAACTGGCCACGGCCACCAAACTGTTCAGTTCGGCCCCCAACCGGTTTGGTGGTCAGCCCAACACCAACGTCGACCCAGTGTCCCTCGGCCTGCCGGGCTCGCTGCCCGTACTCAACGAGCAGGCGGTGGAGTTGGCCATCCGGGTCGGCCTAGCCCTGAATTGCCAGGTCCAGCGGTCAGTGTTCTCCCGTAAGAACTACTTCTACCCAGACATGCCGAAGGACTTCCAGATCTCCCAGTACGACCTCCCGATCAACGGGGAGGGCTGGCTAGAGCTGCCCGATGGGCACCGGGTGGGCATCGAGCGGGCCCACCTTGAGGAGGACACGGGCAAAAGCACCCACGTAGGTGGGGGAGGTCGGATCCACGAGGCCGGATACTCGCTAGTCGACTACAACCGGGCCGGCGTTCCACTCATCGAGATCGTCGGTGCCCCGGACTTACGCTCGGCTGAGGAGGCTCGATCCTACGTAGCCGAATTGCGGGCCATCCTGGTGACCATTGGCGCCTCTGACGGGAAGATGGAGGAGGGCTCGATGCGGGTGGACTGCAACGTGTCGGTCCGCCCCGTCGGGCAGGCCGAGTTCGGGACCCGTTGTGAGATCAAGAACATCAACTCGCTGCGGTCCCTCGGGCGGGCCATCAGTTACGAAGCTCGTCGGCAGGTCGACTTGATCACCTCCGGAGAGAGAGTCGAACAGCAGACCCGCCACTGGAACGAGGACGAGGGCCGGACCCACAAACTGCGGTCCAAGGAGGAAGCCTACGACTATCGGTACTTCCCGGAGCCTGATCTGGTCCCGGTGGAACCGTCCGACGAGTGGATCGACGCCATCCGGGCTGCCCTTCCCATGCTTCCTCGGGAACGCCGTCTCCGCCTGGCCGAGGCGGCCAGTATCGACACTTCGGCAGCCGCCCTAACTGTGGAGCGGGGGTTGGACGACCTAGCCGTGGATGCCATCGCCGAGGGAGCCGATGCTCCCCGGGTCTTAGTCCACGCTGAGAACAACCTGGCCGACGGTGCGGGGAGACTAGATGGTGCCTCGTTTGCCGCTCTGGTCAAGATGGAGACCGGTGGAGACCTGACGGCCACCCAGACCAAGACGGTGCTGGCCACTCTGGTGGCTGAAGGGGGAGAGCCGGCGATCGTGGCCGCCGATCTGGGCTTCGAGGCCATGGACATCGGAGAGATGGAGGTCCTTGTGGACCGCCTAATCGCCGAGCACCCGGACGACTGGACGGCCTTCATCTCGGGCGACGAGCAGGAACGGAAGAAGAAGTCTGGCTTCTTCGTCGGTCAGGTTATGAAGGCCACCAACGGGAAGGCCGACGGTCGGGCCGTCAACGAGTTGCTGGCCCACCGAGCCCGTTCCTAGCGCTCGGCACCCACCACCTGCCAACGGTGGCCGGCGAAGCGGCGAATGAACAGGGCTGAACGGGTGGCCATGAACAGCGAGATGGCAGCCCAGAGCCAGCCGATTCCGCCGCCGGCCAGCCGTCCGCCGACCATGGCGGCCACAGCCAGGACCGCTGAGGTGCCCATAGCCCGGGCCATAAAGCGCTCGTCACCAGCACCGATTAAGATCCCATCCAGGGCAAATGCCACTCCACCGAGCGGTGCCATGAGGGCAACGTGAAGGAGTAGGAACCTGGCGAGGTCTACCACGTCGGGGTCGCTGGAGAACGTCCCAGCAACCAGTCCACGAGTCACCAGAAGTACCAGGCCGATCAAAGCACCCGTGGCCACTGACCAACCGATTACCCGTCGCCCCAGTCGACGGGTACCCGAAACCTCACCGGCTCCCAGGAGGTTCCCGACCATGGTCTGGGCGGCGATAGCTACGGCATCCATGATTAGGGCTGACGCCATCCAGATCTGGAAGGCGACCTGGTGGGCGGCCACGTCGGCCCGGCCGATCCGGGCCGCAACCGAGGTGCCAACCAGGAACGTTCCGGTCAACGAGAGGTTGCGAACCAGCAGGTGACCACTGACCACCAGCAGCCGTCGGATCGACCCGGCGTGGGGCACCAAGGAGGCGTGGTTCCGTCGGACCGCCCGTCCCACCCAGGTCAGGTAGCAGGCGGCACCCAGCCACTGGGCTACGACAGTGGCGGCCGCTGAGGCGCCGATGCCGTACCCGAGGCCCACGATAAGAGCGAGTTCCATGATCAGGTTCAGGACGGCCGTGCCTACCGCTACCTGGAGGGGACGCATGGTGTCCTTGAGTCCCCGTAGGTAACCCACGCCGGCCAGCATGACCAGCATGGCCGGTGCACCCAGCAGGCTGATCTGCAGGTAAATGCCGGCCTGGTGGGCTACATCGCCTTCTGCTCCGACCAGGGCCACAATCCGGTCGGCCAAGGCGATGCCGGCGGCGGCCAGCACCACCCCGAGAGCGAGGGCCAGCCAGAGCCCCTGGACGGCCTGATCAGCGGCCCAGCGGTGCTCGCCGGCACCGCTCAGTCGGGCCACGGTGGCCGTCGTTCCGTAGGCCAAGAACACGCAGAGGCCATAGCCGAACATCAGGAAGCCCGATGCCACCCCCAGCCCGGCCAGCGGTGCCGTGCCCAGGTGGCCTACCACCGCAGTGTCGGCGAGCACATACAGCGGTTCAGCAACTAAGGCCCCGAGGGCCGGAACTGCTAGGCGGAACAGCTCCCGGTCGTCGGACCGAAAGTGGGGGCGGGCGACCATCGGGCAAGGGTAGGCTCGGTAGCCGGAGAGACTGCCGCACAGTGACGCCCGTGGATGGGTATTTCGACCGGGGGTGCGGCCCCCGGTGGGCGTAACCTACAGGTTCATGACGGACGCCACCCATGAGGGAATGAAGCCCCGCAGTCACGAGGTCACCGACGGTCCCAGCCGTGCTCCCGCTCGGGCCATGCTCCGGGCCATCGGCATGACCGAGGACGACTTCTCCAAAGCCCAGGTGGGTGTGGCGTCGTCGTGGAACGAGGTCACCCCCTGCAACATGCCGCTGGACGGCCTGGCCAAGCGGTGCAAGGCGGGGGTAGTGGAGGCCGGCGGGTTTCCGATCGAGTTCAACACCATCGCAGTCAGCGACGGCATTTCGATGGGCCACGAGGGAATGCGGGCCAGTCTGGTGAGCCGCGAGATCATCGCCGACTCCGTCGAGGCGGTCATGCACGCTGAGCGCTTAGACGCCTTCGTGAGCTTTGCCGGCTGCGACAAGTCGCTCCCCGGAATGCTTATGGCGTCGGCCCGCATCAACCTGCCGTCAGTCTTCGTCTACGGCGGATCAATCATGCCTGGCGAGCACCATGACGGCCGCAAGCTAGACGTGGTCAGCGTCTTCGAGGCGGTTGGCGCCCATGCTGTGGGAGATATCGACGACGACGAGTTACTGGCCATCGAGCGAGCTGCCTGCCCGACGATCGGTAGTTGTGCCGGTATGTTCACCGCCAACACCATGGCCTCGGTGGGTGAAGCCATCGGGATGTCGCTCCCCGGTTCGGCCTCGGCCGCTGCCATCGACGACCGACGAGCCGACGTGGCGTTCGCCAGTGGCCATGCCGTGATGAACCTCCTGCGTCAGGGCATCCGACCCCGCCAGATCATGACCAAGGGGGCTTTCGAGAACGCCATCTCCGTAGTCATGGCCCTCGGTGGCTCGACCAATGCCGTGCTCCACCTGATGGCCATCGCCTTCGAGGCGGGGGTGGAGTTGGAGTTGGAGGACTTCAACCGGGTAGCCGCCCGGGTTCCCCACCTGGCTGACACCAAGCCGCACGGGAATTACCACATGGTGGACATAGACCGGATCGGTGGCGTGCCGGTCGTCATGCAGATGCTCCTAGACGAGGGCCTCCTAAACGGCGAAGAGGTGACGGTCACCGGACGAACGGTGGCCGAGAACCTGGCCCTGCTGGACGTCCCAGCCCCCGATGGGGAGGTCATCCACGCCTTCAATGATCCAATCAACGAGGTGGGTGGCCTGGCCATCCTGCGGGGAACACTGGCCCCCCAGGGTTCGGTGGTCAAGGTAGCCGGCCTGGACTTCGACCACTTTGAGGGTCGGGCCCGTGTGTTCGATGGCGAGGACCTGGCTATGGAGGCCGTGCTGGCCGACCGGATCGAGGCCGGTGACATCGTGGTGATCCGCTACGAGGGACCCAAGGGCGGCCCGGGAATGCGCGAAATGCTGGCTATTACCGGGGCCATGAAGGGTGCCGGTCGCGGCGGCGACGCGGCCCTAGTCACCGACGGCCGGTTTTCTGGGGGAACCCATGGGTTCTGTGTAGGTCACGTGGCACCAGAGGCCGTTGACGGCGGTCCGATTGCCTTGGTTGAGGAGGGCGACCGGATCCTCATTGACGTTGGGACGCACACCATCGATCTGCAAGTCGACGAGGCCACGCTGGCCAAGCGACGGGCGAATTTGAAGCCGTTCGAGCCGCGCTACCGGTCCGGCTTCCTAGCCAAGTACGCAGCTCTAGCCCAGGGAGCCGAGAAGGGGGCTGTCACCCAGGCCTAGGCCAGCGGTTCCCCTCTAGTCAGGACCCGTCCCACAACCCGAAGGAACGGGCAGCGGAGAGCATGGTCCACGGCTCGGTTGCGGCGGCTGCCGTGGATGACTGCCGGGCCACCCACCGAGGAACTTCGAGCAGCACCTCCAGGGGTACCTCCAGGCCATCTCGGGGGGCCACGGCACAGGTCGGGAGGCGAGATAGAGCCTTGGCCATAGCCGCCCCGTCCTCGTAGAACGAGGGGTCGTGAAGTTGATGCCACTTGTCAGCTCCCATGACCACCACGTCGTAGTCGTCGGCCAGGTCGGCAACAAGTCGGGCGTCGACCACGTTGACCGCTAGCCAGGCATGGTCGATGGCCACCCGGTCGAGCACTGTCCGGCGTTCTTCCACGGTGGTCCGGCCTCGTTCTTTGCCCAGCGGGTGGCGAGACAGTGTCCAGACCACACGATCCAGACTGTGGCGACGTCGGGCGGTGTCGGCCACGGTCAGGTGGGCCAGCGTCGGAGGATCAAATGACCCCGGGTAGACACCTTGTCGCACGGCCCCATGGTGGTCGACGGGCACGTAATGGCGGGGCACCGGTGGTCCGATCGACCGGGCAGGTTGTGGTCACTAGGACTGTCGGCGCATAATTGCGGTCCATGCAGGCGTTCCCGAGCTCCCCGACCTCCGAGGTAGCGGTACTGCCGTAGGCACGCGCCCCTCCGCCCGACGGTTGCGTGCCTCGACCTCCCGATGAGGGAGGTCATTTCGCTTTTCGCCCGATTCCCAAAAAGATCATGAGTCCCATGGCCACAGAACAGATGGACGGCGGTCGAGCATTGATCCGCGCCCTCGAGGAGGAGGGCGTTGAGGTCATGTTCGGGCTGCCCGGCGGAGCGATCCTGCCGGTCTACGACCCGATCATCGACTCGTCGATTCGCCACATCCTGGTCCGCCATGAACAGGGCGCCGGCCACATGGCCGAAGGCTACGCTCAGGCCACGGGCCGCCCCGGCGTGGCCATGGTGACCAGCGGGCCGGCGGCCACCAATATCGTCACCCCGCTGTGTGACGCCTACCTCGACTCGATTCCCATGGTGGTCATCACAGGTCAGGTTCCCTACCCGGCGATCGGCACTGACGCCTTCCAGGAATGCGACACCACGGGCATTACCCAGTCGATCACTAAGCACAATTTCCTAGTCACCGAGGCTCAGGACATCCCGCGCACCATCAAGGAGGCATTCCACATCGCCACCACGGGCCGTCCAGGCCCCGTTCTGGTGGACGTCCCGAAAGACATCGTGGATCCCGGTAACCCGCGGTCGGCCATGACGTGGACCGATGACATCCAGATCGACCTGCCTGGATACCACCCGGAGGTGGAGGTTGACCCGGAGGGCATCCGAGCCGCCGCCGATCTCCTGCGGGGGGCTGAGCGGCCGGTGTTGTACGTGGGCGGCGGGATCCTCAAGGCACGGGCCGTCGAGGCCCTTCGGGAGTTAGCCGAGTTGACGGGCATCGGCGTGGTTACCACACTCATGGCTCGAGGCGCCTTCCCAGACAGCCACGAGCTGTGTCTGGGCATGCCCGGTATGCATGGAAACTTCACCGCAGTTACCGCCATGCAAGAGTCCGACCTGCTAGTCGCCCTGGGCGCCCGATTCGACGACCGGGTGACCGGCAAGCTGGACGGCTTCGCTCCGGACGCCAAGGTCGTCCACGTTGACATTGACCCAGCCGAACTGGGCAAAGTCCGTCGTCCCGATGTGGCTATCCGCGGTGACGTCCGGGTGGCCATCGAGGCGTTGGTTGTCGAGTTGTTGGCCAACGGTACCGGTGACGTGGATCGGGGGGCCTGGCGTTCTCGGATCAGCGGTTGGCAGGAGCGGTTCCCTCTGGTCTATGAGCCGTGGGTGCCCGGTGAGGCCCTCAAACCCCAGCACGTTATTGAGTGCCTGCGAGACGCCACGCCGGACGACACCATCGTGTCCTCGGGCGTCGGCCAGCATCAAATGTGGGCTAGCCAATACTGGAAGTTCGATCATCCGTACACGTGGATCAACTCGGGTGGCCTGGGGACAATGGGCTTCTCCATCCCGGCGGCCATCGGCGCCAAGGTGGCCCATCCGGATCGCATGGTGTGGGCTGTGGACGGCGACGGCTGCTTCCAGATGACCGGCCAGGAGCTGGTCACGGCCACGGTCGAGAACATCCCTATCAAGGTGGCGTTGCTCAATAACTCCTACCTGGGGATGGTCCGCCAGTGGCAGGAGATGTTCTACGAAGAGCGCTACTCGGAAGTGTTTCTATCCAAGGATGTCCCCGACTACCGGATGTGGGCTGAGTCCATGGGGTGTGAGGCCATGCGAGTCGACGATCCCGACGAAGTCGAGGGGGCCATCGCCAAGGCCAACGAGGTGGACGATCGCCCGGTGGTCATCGACTTCCGGGTGGCTGCCGAGGAGAAGGTTTACCCTATGGTTCCGTCCGGAGCCTCTAACTCCGAGCTGGTTGTGCCACCGTCCCAGCAGGGTCAACCCCGATGAACGTCCCGGCGCCCGAGTACCGTTACCACACGCTGGTCGTGAAGGTGGAGAACAGATCCGGCGTGCTGGCCCGAGTGGCCTCCCTGTTTGCCCGGCGGGCCTTTAACATCGAATCGCTGG
The DNA here is from genome assembly GCA_002717365.1 of Acidimicrobiaceae bacterium. Classification (GTDB taxonomy): domain Bacteria; phylum Actinomycetota; class Acidimicrobiia; order Acidimicrobiales; family MedAcidi-G1; genus UBA9410. Next base: position 45,725 of record PBDJ01000034.1, read on the forward strand.
CCGTGGCACCGACCGATGACGAGAGGTTCAGCCGGATCACCGTGGTGGTCGACCTGGAGTCAGCCCCCTTAGACCAGATTGTCAAGCAACTGAACAAGTTGGTGAACGTGGTCGAGATTCGTGAGCTGCACCCCGGACACGCTGTGGAGCGTGAGCTCATGCTGGTCACGGTGACCGCCGAGCCAAATCGTCGAGATGAAATCGTGGAGCATCTGGACCGGGCCGGGGGCAAAGTGCTGAGCGTGGGAACCGACCACATGATGCTTTCTCTGGTCGGCCCACCCGGTCGGGTGGATGACTTCGAAAATCTGATGCGCCAGTTCGGGATCGTGGAACTGCAGCGGACCGGCCGGGTGGCCTTGGCGTCACTAGACGACGTCGCCGACTGATTACCGGCCCGCCAGTCCGCCTTACCGGACCATGGGCCATTGAGAACCAACCAGAAACAATCCAGAGAACAGCCAGGAGAACCCCGTGGCAAATATTTACTACGAGACCGACGTTGACCGTTCGGCGATCGCCGAGCGAAAGGTGGCCATTCTGGGATACGGATCCCAGGGCCACGCGCACGCCCTTAACCTGAAGGAGTCGGGAATCGACGTGTGCGTCGGTTTGCGCGACGGCTCTTCGTCGGCGGCCAAGGCTGCTGAGGCTGGCCTGGAGGTGCGGTCTCTCTCCGATGCATCGGCCTGGGCTGATGTGATCATGATCCTGCTGCCCGACACCGATCAGGCCGCTGTCTACGAGGAGCACATCGCGCCGAACTTGTCAGCCGGTGACGCCTTGGCCTTTGCCCACGGCTTCAACATCCGGTTCGATCTGATTGATCCGCCGACGGATGTGGACGTGATCATGATTGCCCCCAAGGGTCCCGGGCACCTAGTGCGCAGGACCTACGAGGAGGGTGGCGGCGTGCCCTGCCTGATTGCTGTGGAGCAAGATCCGACCGGGGGCGCTAAGGCCCTGGCTCTGGCCTACGCCGACGGCTTGGGTGGCGCCCGGGCCGGTGTGATCGAGACCACGTTTACTGAGGAGTGCGAAACCGACCTGTTCGGCGAGCAGGTAGTGCTGTGCGGCGGTATGACCGAGCTGGTTCGGAGCGCTTTCGACACCCTGGTGGATGCCGGGTACCAGCCGGAGATTTGTTACTTCGAATGCCTCCACGAGTTGAAGCTCATTGTGGACCTGATGTACGAGCAGGGCATCGGTGGCATGCGCTACTCGGTGTCAGATACCGCAGAGTACGGCGACTTGTCCCGTGGACCCCGTGTGGTAGACGACAAGGTACGGGCGACCATGAAGGAGATCCTGGGGGAGATCCAGAGCGGCAGGTTTGCTGAGGAGTGGGTGGCTGAGGCCCACGGTGGCCGCGAGAACTTCTACCGGCTGGAGGAGGAGGGCAAGGCCCACCGCATCGAACAGGTCGGCGCCGAACTGCGGGCCATGATGCCGTGGATCAGTGCTGGCAAGGTCTCAGTCCAGGAGGCCTCTGGCGGCCAGGGCTGATCCCGTCTTTCGCGTTTGAGATCTGGCCCACTGGGTTAGGTAGGTGGATGGTTAGCTCAACCGCTGGACCACCATGGCCATACCCTGACCTCCGCCCACGCACATGGACTCCACGCCGAGTTCCTTGTCGGCGTCCTCCAGGCCATTGAGCAGAGTGGTCATGATGCGGGCGCCGGTCATGCCGAACGGGTGGCCGAGAGCAATGGCCCCGCCATTCACATTCAACTTGTCAAGGTCGATCCCGACCTCGTCGGCTGACGGCAGAACCTGAGCGGCGAAGGCCTCGTTGATCTCGAACAGATCGATGTCGTCGGGGGTCATGCCGGCCCGACTGAGGGCCTGGCGGATGGCTTGGATGGGTCCGAGGCCCATGATCTCAGGGTTCAGGGACGATACGCCGGACGAGATGATGCGGGCCAGGGGTCTAATCTCCAGCTCCTCGGCCCGAGTTTCGCTCATCACCACTACGGCTGCCGCGCCGTCATTGAGCGGGCATGCGTTGCCGGCTGTAACCGTGCCGTCGGGCCGGAACACCGGGTTCAACTGGGAGACCTTCTCGTAGGTGGTTCCGGCCCGGATGCCGTCGTCGGTGGCGGCCACTGAGCCATCAGGAAGGGTGTACGGCGAGATCTCCCGCTCGAAGAAGCCACGGTTCTGGGCGGCTTCGGCCCGGTTTTGGGATCGGACGCCCCACTCGTCCTGGGCCTGACGAGACACGCCCTTGTGCTGGGCCACGTTCTCGGCCGTTTGACCCATGGCGATGTAGATGTCGGGAAACCCCTCGGGGGTGGTCCAGTCGTCGACCTCCTCGCCGGACCGGTCGGCCGTGCGGGCCTCAGCATCGGCGAATCGGGGGTTATGGGGACCGTTGTCAGACACGCCGTACTGGAAGCGGCTCACACACTCCACCCCGCCCGATACGAAGGCGTCACCCTCGCCGGCCCGGATTGCGTGGGCAGCCATGCGGATGGTCTGCAGAGAGGAGGAGCAATACCGGTTCACGGTGGTGCCCGGGGCCTCGAGCCCGGCCAGCAGTCCGGCTACCCGGCCCAGGTTGTAGCCCTGCTCACCGCCCGGTTGAGCGGTACCCCAGATGACGTCCTCGACCTGATCACGGGGAAACTCGGGGATCTTCCCGAGCACGTCGTCGATGATAAAGGCGGACAGGTCGTCGGGGCGGGCCTCGACGAGGCTTCCCTTACCGGCCCGTCCGATGGCGGTTCGGCTGGTGGCGACAATGACGGCTTCGGCCATGGGGGTGGTCCTCTCGCTGGGGACCGGCGAGTAGCGACGGTCCGATGGGCTACCGACCGGTAACCGTACCGATGTTATCTCCGGACCGTCCCTGCGTTCTCACCGGAGTCTGCCGGCCCGACGTTCACCGGAGCCGGATGAGAGACACCCCGTCCCCGATCGACAGGACTACCACGTCCACCCGTTCGTCGGAAACCGCCCGGTCGTTGAACTCCCGAAGGGCGACTGTATCGGCGTCGTCCACCGTGGGGTCCAGGACCCGGCCCGACCACAGCACGTTGTCCACGACGATCAGCCCATGGGGAGCCAGCCGGGGGACCAACTCCTCGTAATAGCCGAGGTAGCCGGTTTTGTCGGCGTCGATGAAGGCGAGGTCTACCACGGCGTTGGCGGGTAGGACCCGGAGGGTTTCGATAGCCGGGGCGATCACCAGGTCGATACGGTCAGCTACCCCGGCGGCCTCCCAGTGGCGTCGGGCCACGTCGGTCCATTCCTCGGACACGTCGCAGCACAGGAGACGGCCACCGTCGGGAAGCATCCGAGCGATGGCCAACGAGGAAGTGCCGGTGAACGTGCCCACCTCGACGGCTAGGCGAGGCCGGAGGGCAGCTGTCAACATAGAGAGAAAGGTGGCCTGGTCTCGGGCCACCTGCATCCTGGCTTGTGGCCCGAGGGCCGTGGTGGCCTCGGCTAGGGCGTCCTGCACCTCGTCGGCCGGCGAGGTGTGGTCCAGCACGTAGCGGTAGAGGGCCTCTTCGAGAAAGAAGGAACGGTGGTCGGCCACGGGTCCCTCAGCGGTGGCCGGTGCCGCAGGGCGGTATCCGGCCCGGTTGCCGATTGGCGGACTCACCGTCGTACACCAACCGTTTCTGGCGTACCGGCCAGTCGAACATGGGTTCCTCCGACGGCACGGTCGGCCGCTCCACGACGGTAGTCACCGGTCCGGTGGGGGGCCGAACGGGGCGCCTCGGTACCCTCGGGGACGATTCATGACGCCGTGTCGTGTTCCCGTCCCCAAACGGCCTGGATCGGCGACCACCGAAGAGGAGCACCACCCATGGGTGACACCCCGACGATCGACCGCCAGCCGGTCGACTCGCAGGAGGAATGGCGGCTGCTCATCGGTGGGGAGTGGACGGCGACCTCTGAGACTTACGAGATCGTGGATCCCAACACCACAGAGGTGGTAGGCCACGCTCCGGAGGGCACGGTGGCAGATGCCGAGGCGGCTATCACCGCCGCCAAGGCCGCCCTCCCAGGCTGGCGGGACACCTCGCCGACTGAACGAGGAGCGCTGCTGGAACGCCTGTCCGACATCCTCCGGGAACGGGCGCCAACCTGGTCGACCTTGGTACAGGCCGAGACGGGTTCTACCATCAACGTTGCCGAGACCATGCAGGTCGGGCCGAACCTGGCGGACCGCTACTCGCAGTACGCGGTTCCGCGAGACCTGGACCGGGCCGAACTTCCGGTCACACAGGCTGCCTCAGCTCTAGGGCCGGCTGGCTTGGTGGGGGCGGTGGCCCATCGGCAGCCGGCGGGGGTGGTGGCCTGCATCACGTCGTACAACTTTCCGCTGGTCAACGTGGCCGGGAAACTGGCCCCGGCCCTCGCCATGGGTAACACCTGCATCATCAAGCCAGCGCCTCAGGACCCGCTGGGTGTTCTGCGCCTCGGTGAGGCTGTGGTGGAGGCCGGGTTCCCGCCCGGTGTGGTCAACGTCCTGACCTCCTCGGGGGTTGATGCCCCAGCAGCCTTGGTTTCGTCTCCCGACGTCAACATGGTCAGTTTCACCGGATCCTCGGCCGTGGGGAAACGGATCATGGCTGATGGGGCGGCATCCATGACCCGGGTGCTGATGGAGTTGGGAGGCAAGGGCGCCCTGGTCATGACGGAGGACGCTGACATTGGGAAAGCTGTCGGCGCTATTGCCAGTGTGTGGGGATTCCACAGCGGTCAGATTTGCACGGCACCCACCCGAGTTATCTGTCACCGCAGCCTCTATGACGAGTTGGTGTCCACGCTGGCCAACGTGGTCGGCATGCTCAAGGTGGGTGACGCAATCGAGCGCGACACTTTGGTGGGTCCACTGGTCAGCGAACAGCAGCGCGACAACGTGGAGTCCTTCGTCCGAGGAGGGGTGGAGGCGGGCGCCACCCTGGTATGTGGCGGGGACCGTCCGGACCTGCCCGGTTACTTTGTGGCCCCCACGCTGCTGGCCGACTGCACGCCGGACATGCACGCAGTCCGTGAGGAGGCCTTCGGGCCAGTTGTCGTGGTGTTGTCTCACGACGGCGACGATGAGGCCGTTGCTCTGGCCAACGACTCGGCGTACGGGTTGTACAGCTATGTGTACGCAGGCGACATGGCCCGGGCCTACCGGATCGCCCGCTGCTTGGAGTCCGGTAACGTGGCCTTGAACAGCGTGGTGCCCCACCCCAACGCCCCGTTCGGCGGATTCAAGGAGTCGGGGATCGGACGGGACCGCGGAATCGCCGGCCTCGAGGCCTACAGCGAGGTGCAGGCCATTTCCTGGCTGGCTTGACCACCTAATGAGTGCCGCGTGGGTCGGCTGCCTCAGCCGTCGGTGTGAGCCGGATCGGGACTAGGTTCCGCTCCGGCAGACGAACAGATTCGGGAGCACAGACATGTTGGAAGTTGGAACACCAGCTCCGGACTTCGCAGTGCCCGACCAAGACGGCAAGGTGGTCACCATGGAATCTCTGCGGGGTCACTGGGTGGCCCTGTGGTGGTACCCGATGGCCTCCACCCCCGGTTGAACGGTCCAGGGAGGGGGGTTCCGTGACCGAACCCCGGAGTTCGAGGAGGCTGGCGCCGTGGTGCTGGGTGCGAGTTTCGACACCGTCGATGCACAGAAGCACTTCGCCGACGACCAGGGGTTTCCGTATCGCCTGTTAGCCGACACCACTAAGGAGGTCGGGCAGGCCTATGAAGTGGAGGCCGAACACGGCTTACCGTTGCGGGTTACGTATCTGATCGACCCGGAGGGCACCATCGTCCGGACCTACGATCTACGTGGCGAGGATCTGGAGGCTCACGCTGGTGTCGTCTTGGACGACATTCGAACCCTGTCCTGAGGCCCCTGCTCCTGAGGAGGAGATGGTGACCGCTCCATTGGCTGGGCTTACGGTGGTGGAGGGCACGGCATTTGTGGCCGCCCCCACCGGGGGGATGGCCCTCGCCCAGTTGGGGGCTGATGTCATCCGTTTCGACCAGGTGGGCGGCGGGATCGATTACACCCGCTGGCCTCTCACCGCTGACGGTGTGAGCCTGTACTGGAACGGCCTGAACCGCGGCAAGCGGTCGTTGGCTGTGGATCTACGCGACCCAGAGGTCACAGACCTCATAACTGAGCTAGTCGCCCGGACAGGAAACTTTCTGACCAACTTCCCGGCCCGAGGCTGGATGGCCTACGAGGAGTTACGGGCCCGCCGGGAGGATCTGGTGATGGTGGTCGTTACCGGATCACACGACGGGACGACGGCGTTGGACTACACCGTCAATTGTGCCGTGGGTTACCCGAACCTCACCGGCCACCCGGACGATTCCCGTCCGGTCAACAACGTGGTTCCGGCCTGGGACCTGGTGTGCGGCCAGATGGCGGCCCTCGGCCTGGTATCAGCCGATCGGCACCGCATGAGAACCGGCGAGGGCCAGGTAGTGACTATCGCTTTGGCCGACGTGGCCATGGCCGCTGTGGGGTCGCTCGGCAACCTGGCTGAGGTTCAGGTCAACGGCCGCGAGCGAGAGGGGGTGGGTAATGCCATCTACGGGGCGTTCGGCCGGGACTTTGCCACCGCCGACGGCCGCCGGATCATGGCGGTGGCCATTACGGCCCGACAGTGGACGGCTCTGCAGGAGGCGACTGGGACCACGAAGGCCATAGCCGAATTAGCCGTCGAGTTGGGAGCGGACTTCGCCGATGAGGGAGCCCGGTTCCGGGCTACCGACCGCCTGTGTGAGGTTCTGGCACCATGGTTTGTTGCTCGAACCCTGAACGAGGCGTCCGTTGCTTTGGACGCCCACGGCGTCTGCTGGGGGCCTTATCGCACGGTCACCCAGATGCTGGCCGAGGACCCGCGATGCTCGACGGCCAACCCGCTGTTTGCTGAGTTGGACCAGCCAGGTGTGGGTACCCACCTGGTACCGGGTTCTCCCCTGGCCTTCGGCGGACCGCAGACCGTGGACCGGGGAGCCTCCGTGGCCCCGGTCCTGGGGCAGCACACCGAGGAGATCCTTACCCTTGAACTCGGCCTGTCGGCGGTAGAGGTGGCACGTCTGGTCGATCGGGGGGCGGTCGCAATCGCTGGCTGACCGGTTGAGGTGGAGGGGTCAGGCGCCCCAGGTCACCAACCGCCAGTCCAGGACGGGTCGGGGAGGGTCTTCGCCCTCTTGGGCGTCAGCTTCGACCCGGATGGCTCGGAGCCGTCCCCCGGCTGCCGACCGCTCGTCGAGCAGCGTGTGGTGAAAGCTCAGGACGTCCTTCTCGAAAACTGGCGCAAGATGGTCACAGGTCTGCCACCCGAGCACGGTGGCCGTGTCGGGAAACATGCGGGTTAGGGAGGCCTGGGCCAGACCGATGGTGTGGCCGCCGTAGACGAGGCGCCGGCCGTCCGGGCCGAGCGCCGGGTCACGGTGCACGGGTGCCTGGTTGAGGGTGAGGCGGGCTAGGGCTACGGCATTAGTTACCGTGTCTCTCAGACCGTCGGTCCGTTGGGTCCCGACGTTCCAGTCCGACACGGAGACACCGGCGAGGGGGCTGGCGTCCCAGCCGACAGGGACGCGGTCGACCCAGGCCGCTAGGTCGATTTCGGCCTCTATCTCTCCTAGGTCGTCGTGGTGGTCGGTGACGGCATCGGGATCCCGGAACCGGAGCATTGCGCACCGTTCGTAGTCGGCCACCGTGGCGTTGTCGTCCACCCGAATCGTGTGGATGCCGAGCAGAGCGAGGCCCCGGGCTGGGCGGTCGTCGCGGCGTGACAACTCGAGGAGACCCCGAATCTCAACGGTGGTTCGGAGGGTCTCACCGTGGCGGACCGGTTGGTGCAGGACCACGCCGCGGTAGAAAAGGTTGGCAAAGACCTGCCGAGTGGCGACCGTGCTCTGTCCGATTGACACATGGAGGACGAGAGCCGGGTTGACCAGAGAGCCGGGCTGGCCGGTCACCGCCTCGGCCAGAGGCCGGCTGGCAGTCGTGGCCAGCGGATCGCCGCAGATTGCCTGGTAGATAGCGGCTTCGCCGGGGCCAATGGTGACGGCCGGAGCGGGGTCCAGAGTCTGGCCAACAGCCAGGTCGTCGAAGTAGGGCCCGAGGTCGTGGTGCTCGGGGGCGAGGGCGGGGGTGGGATCGGGCACTGCGACACTCTGGCAGCAACTAGCGGCCATCGCGTGGTCTTAGTCGAGCAAACGGAAACACCGTCGTTGTTATTACCCGGTAGTCATCGTAGAGAGGTATTCAATATAGGTAATAGTATCACTTATAACGATAGATAGGTTCTCTAACAATTATCACGAGTCTCTGGAGCGCGGCGAAGACCGTTTCTACTATCTGACCCAACGGAGTAGGGGACGGCACAACGGAGTGGGACTAAGAGGGGCAACTCGTCCCATCTGATCAGTCCCTCCTCGGAGAACCGGAAGGGGACGAATCATGTCGGATGCAGCGACGAACCTGTACGTCGACCCGCAGACCATGGGTTGGGTGGACGGGGCCCTGTGTGCAGGCAAAAGCGACCTGTTTTTTGCCCCATTCGCTGAACGTCCCGAGGCCCGGGTTCGACGCGAGGCACGGGCCTCCGAACTTTGTGCGGCCTGTCCGGCCATGGACACCTGCCGACAGCACGCCCGTGACCACCGGGAGCTGGGATTTTGGGGTGGCGAGTCAGAGGCAGAGCGGGCCACGGCCGGCTTCGCCCCAACTACCCCGATCATCGGACGCCGCCAAGTGGCCGCCCGCCGGGCCGCTGCTGCCCTGGCTGGGGTCGGCTGAGCGGGCGACCATCCATTGCCGGTCACGGTTTCGGTAACCGGCCTCCGTCGACCGTCGGTCAGAGCCCCAGGAACCCACCTCCGTCCACCACCAACGTCTGGCCGGTGACGTAGCGCGCCAGATCGCTAGCTAGGAACACCGCTGCCGAACCCACATCTTCAATGGGGTCACCGAGCCGCCCTAGTGGGGTTCGGCGCACCAGTCGTTCCTCGAGGACCGGGTTCGCTCTGCACGCTGCCGATAGAGCGTCGGTCAGCCCCAGCGGGGCGATGCAGTTCACCCGGATCCCGTCTGGGCCCCATTCGACAGCCAGTCCTTTGGCCAGGGTTCGTTGGGCGGCCTTCACCATGGCGTAGCCGGGGAGCGAGGCGCTCCCCTCTATGCCCGAAGCCGAAGTCATCACAACCATCGAACCGCCCGTCGCTCTTAGATGCGGGTAGGCGGCCCGGGCCCCGTCGAACACGGCACGCAGGGAGGTAGCCACCAGGGCGTCCCACCGGTCGTGGTCGACTTCCTCTACGAGGCTCGGGGGGCCGGGCGAGGCCACAGCGTTGTGAACCAGGCAGTCCAACCGTCCATGGGTTGTCACGGTGGACGCAACGGCGGCCTCGAGGTCCTCGGCCGATGTCACATCACACTGGACGCACCGGGCGTCATACCCGGCATCTCGGATAGCAGCGGCTGCCGGTTCACCGGTCTCCGGTCGGCGACAGGCCAGGACCACGACTGCCCCGTGGTGGGCCATGGCGGTGGCCATACCGAGGCCCAGACCAGAGCCGCCGCCGGTGATTAGGGCTACCCGGTCTCTAAGGAGGAGCGTTCCAGTCACGGCGACATCCAGACGCCGCCGTCGGCGACCAGTGTGGCCCCGGTTAGGGCTGCCGAGGCCGGATCGGCCAGGAAGCTCAGGATCGGTGCTAGGTCGTAGATCGGATTACCCGGTCGGGCCAGGGCAGGATCGGCCAACGTGGTAGTAGCGGCCAGTGGCGCACCGGCGTCAGGTCCGAAGGCAACCTCAGGAGCCACGGCGAGGACCGCCGTTCCGATACCCTCGGATCCCCACTGGCGTGCTGCCCCCTTAGCTAGTGACCGAATCCCCTCGGCAGCCGCCGCTGCCCCGGCAAATCCAGCGGCGCCTCCCAGAGCCACCGTGGGCACCACCCAGGTCAGCCGGGAGCCGCCGACCAGATGTGGTCGACATGCCCGGACCACGGCCAACGCTTCGGTCATCGGGGCTTCGCAAGCGGCCACCCAGTTAGATGTGGTCTGGTCAACCAGAGGAACAGGATCGATGGGTTGACGGGGAACGTGGACTACTAGGTCGGTCCGTCCCAGTAGGGCTACGGCGGTGTCGACGGCTGCTGTCAGGGCCTCTGGGTTTCCGAAGGAACGCGTGGCCACGGTGGCCACCATGTGTCCCCGGACGATCAGGCCTTCGTGTAGCCCTTCGGTTAGCGAGTCATCACCGACCAAAAGCGTCCGGACCTCACCTACCGTGGGCTCCATGCCTACCAGCTCAGTGCACAAGCCGTCGTGCCCGATCGGGACCCCTTGGGGATCAGGGGAAGATGCCCCGCTGCTTGTAAACAACCTGGAGCCGACGCAGGGCGACCGCGTAGGCGGCGTCTCGCCGCGACGGCACCTCGAGTTCGGCGCGTAGGTCGGCCACTGAGTCGCAGGCCTGCCACAGGGTGTCTCGGAGTTTGAAGTCCACGTCCTCGTGGCTCCACCGTTGTGCTGAACGGTTTTGGAGCCACTCGAAGTACGAGACGATCACACCGCCAGCATTTACCAGAATGTCAGGTAGGACATCGATCCCCCGATCGGCCAGGATATGTTCGGCCTCCAGCGAGGTTGGGCCGTTGGCCGCTTCCACGACGACCCGGGCCTGGATCTGGTGCACGTTCTCGACCGTGATCTGGTTCTCCAGGGCGGCCGGCAAGAGGAGGTCGGCTGGGACGGCCCAGTAGTCGTCCGGGTCGATCCACATAGCCCTGGGGAAGCCGGCAACCGAGCCGTGCTCTCGGACCCAGTCGGTTAGTTCAAAGGCGTCGATGCCGTCCTCGTCGGCGATCGCCCCCCCGTGGTCGGCGACGGCCACCACCCGGGCGCCGTGGACCTGGAGGATTCGACCAGCGGCTGAGCCCACGTTCCCAAAGCCCTGGAGGCTGGCCGTCGCTCCGACCAGATCAAATCCCACCTCATCGGCCCAATGCTGGAGGCAGAACACCACACCCTGCCCGGTGGCCTTCTCCCGGCCGGGACTCCCCCCGGTTTCTAGTGTCTTACCGGTCACAATTCGCTTGACGTTCTGACGCTCGGTCGTGCCGGTGGAGTTGGCGTAGGTATCCATCATCCACACCATTGACTGGGCGTTGCTGCCCAGGTCGGGGGCCGGGATGTCGTGGTCGGGCCCGATGTTTCCACCCAGTGCATGGGTGAACCGGCGTACCACCCGCTCTAGTTCGTCGACTTCCAGGGTGTTCGGGTCGAACGAGATACCGCCCTTGGCCCCGCCGAATGGGATTTCACACAGGGCCGACTTCCAGGTCATCCACGAGGCCAGGGCCTTCACCTCGTCCAGGTCAACCAAGGAGTGGAAACGGACCCCACCTTTGTAGGGGCCAAGCAGATTGCTGTGTTGGATCCGGTAACCACGAAACACCCGGTAGGAGCCGTCGTTCATCCGAACTGGGAAGTTAACGATGACCTCGTTCTTGGGTTGTGAGAGGATCGATCGCAGGTCGTCAGGGAGGTCGATCAGGTCGGCTCCCCGTTCGAATTGGGCCAGCGCCGTGGCGAAGAGGCTGGTGGAGTCGGTCATCGGGATCCTTCGGACTTGGTGGGGATCGTCGTTGAAACCTGCCCCGAGAGGGGACGCTAGTCGCCTGTTCCGGTCCGCCGTCGGGCCAACCACCGGGGCACGGTGGCCACCAGGAGTCCACCCCCCACTGTGGCCATCGCGGCGACCAGCCAGACACGTGCATCGGGTACCACAAGTTCGAAGTAATCCCGGGGGAAGTCCCACACCATGGTCAGTGCGTACCAGCCACCCATGGCGGCTGCCAGACCGACCTTCCAGGGCCGCAGGGGTCGGCTGATACCCAACAGAATGACCAGACTGATGGCCAGAAGCGTGAGGGTGGCAGCGGTGCGGGCCTCGGCCAGTGAGGCCTCGCTCCGTCGTACCACCTCGTAGGCGGTGAAGGTTGCCGCAGCGGCCACCGTTCCTACCGGCGCGGCGTAGCGCAACACACGGGGGAGGAACCCTGACCGGACCAGCGAGGCGTCGGGAGCCAGGGCCAGGAAGAAGCCGGGAACGCCCACGGAGATCGTCCCGATAAGGGTCAACTGCTTGGGTAGGAACGGAAACGGCACGCCGAAAAGGCCCACTAGGGCAGTTAACAGGACGGCGTAGGTGGCCTTGGCGATGAACAGGTTGGCCACCCGTTCCACGTTGTTGATGACCCGCCGACCCTCGGCCATCACTCGGGGCAAGGTGGCGAACTGATCGTCGAGTAGTACCAGCTGGGCCACGGCCCGGGTGGCAGAGCTACCCGACCCCATGGCGATGCCCATGTCGGCATCTTTGAGAGCCAGGACGTCATTCACTCCGTCTCCGGTCATAGCGACCGTGTGACCCCGAGCTTGCAGGGCGTCGACCATGTCCCGCTTTTGGTGAGGGGTAACCCGGCCGAAGACCGCCGAGCCGACTACCGCGTCAGCCAGAGCCTTCGAGTCGGCGGGGAGTGTGCGGGCGTCGACTCCCGTTTGTGCGTCGGGGATGCCGGCCCGTCGAGCTACGGCCGCTGCTGTCTCCGGGTGGTCGCCTGAGACGACCTTCAGGGTCACCCCCTGGTCGACGAACCAGGACAGGATTTCCGGGGCGTCCGGCTTCACGGTGTCCTCCAGGAGGACCAGACACATGGGTAGGCGGGCCGCCGGGAGCACATCGGGATCGCACGTTCCGGGGGCTGACCGGGTGAGGACCAGGACCCGCTGTCCGGTAGCGGCCAGGTCGGCCACCCGATCCCGAGCCGTGGCCCACTCACCCTCGGGGAGTAGGACGTCCGGGGCTCCCAGATGCAGGGTGCCGTGGTCGCCGAAGTCTGTGGCTGCCCACTTGCGGGCCGAGGAGAAGGGCACCATGGCGTCAGCTGACCAGCCGGGGTCGTCCAGGGCGGCAACCAGAGCGGCCAGAGTGGCGTTGGGTGAAGGGTCGACTCCAGCCATGGCGCCGACCGCAACTGTCGCCTCGTTCTCGCTGGTAGCGCCGATGGTCTCCAGGCCGGCGAAAGCGATCTCCCCGGTGGTGATGGTGCCCGTTTTGTCGAGGCACAACACGTCGACCCGGGCCAGCAGTTCGACGGAGGCCAGCTCGCGGGCCAGGGCCCGTCGCCGGGCTAGGGCCACCACGCCCACGATGAACGAGAGGCTGGTCAGTAGGACCAGCCCGTCAGGGACCATGGCCACCGCGGCGGCCACTGTTCCCCGGAGGGCCTCTTCCCAACGGTCCTCGGTGACCAGCAGGCGGAGCAGGAGCAGGCCGGCGGCTGGAGGGATGATGAGGGTCAGCCACCACAGAATGACGTCAACCCCCGAGCGGAGTTCGCTATCCACCAGCTTGAACCGTCGCGCCTCCTCGGCCAGAGAGGCGGCATACGAGCCGGCTCCGATCCGGGTCGCTCGGTAGTGGCCCGAACCTGCCGAAACGAAACTGCCCGAGAGGATCTCGTCGCCAACCGTCTTGTCGACCGGGTCGGCCTCTCCGGTTAGCAGGGACTCGTCGACTTCCAGCCCGGTGGCTGCCACGACCGTTCCGTCGACTACCACCTGGTCGCCCGGTTCAAGCGCCAGAAGCTCATCGGCCACTACCTCGGAGACCGGCACCTCGTTGGTAGCTGCCTCGCGGACTACTCGGGCCCGGGGGGCCGAGAGCACGGCCAAGGTGGTCAGCGTTCGTCGGGCCCGCAATTCTTGGAAGGTGCCGATCACGCTGTTGGAGACAATGACTCCGGCGAATAGGGCGTCACCCGGGAAGCCGGCTACCAGGATGACGGCCAACAGGCTGCCCATGATGGCGTTGACCGGAGTGAGGACGTTGGCTCGCAGGATCTGTCTCGTGGTGCGGACCGGAGCATCGGGTACGTCGTTCACCCGGCCATCGGCCCGGCGAGCGGCGACGTCGGCGGCGCTCAGGCCGGCCATGTCGGGCGATGCAGAGTCCATGGCCGCTGATGGTAGGTCGGCCGGGGCCGTTGACCCGGGCGTGATCAGGTCCGGTCGTCCTGGAAGGAGTATCGGTCCTCAGCCATAGTCAGCCGATGTCGTGGTCCGGACCGTGACGGGTCGCCGTCCTCGTAGCCGGCGTCGCCTTCCCACATGGCCACCGGGCCGTCGTTGGTCCGGGCCATATGGGTCTCGTAGAGGGTCGGTTCGGTGGCGGTCAGGGCGGTCAGGGCGGCGGTGACATCACCGAACCCGTTTAGCCGGTACAGGGTCATCCAGGTCGGCGGGGCCAACTCGATCTCCCCAGCGTCACGGCGGGCCAAGGCGTCGTCAGGTCGCATCCACTCGTGTTCGGTGATCTCGCCCTCGTCGACAGTAACCGTGCCTGCTGCGTCGTCCAGCCGGGCAGCGAAGAAGAAGGTGGCGTAGCGGCGGGGCATGACTGGTGGAGGCACCCAGTGGGCGAACCAGACCAGGCCTTTTGGATCAACGACTACGGAGGCCTCCTCGGAGGCCTCGCGCACAGCGGCCGCAGCGGCCGTGGTCAACTCGTCGATCCGCCCGTCGGCGCCAGCCACGGTGTCTTCCTCGTCGATCCGCCCGCCCGGGAATACCCACATTCCGCCAAAGGCGATCTTCGAGTTCCTGTGGAGCATGAGGGCCTCCAGCCCGGTTGCGGCGTCCCGCAGGACGACCACGGTGGCCGCCGGGATGAGCTTCGAGTCCCCGAACTCTTCGTGGTTTCGGGCGTAGGCGTCGTAGCGCCGGTGGTCCCGGTGCTCGGACGACGTCACCGAATCACGCCGGCAGATCGCAACCGTTTTATTTGGTCACCTCGTCCGGTCTCGGCGGTGACCTCGTCGGAGTGCTGTCCCAGGGTGGGCGCTGCCGGTTCCCGGAACTCCGCCGGGGTGCCGTGGAACCGGGTCGGCGACCGGTGGTGTCGGATCCGCCCGGCGGTCGGGTGATCGAACTCGGTGAATAGAGCGTTGGCCACTACCTGCGGGTCGTGGGCCACCTCGTCGACGTGCCGCACGATGCCGAATGGGACGCCGTTGTGTTCCAGACGGACTTCAGCCTCCGCCGCGGTGAGTTGCCGGGCGTTTTCTCGGACCTGGAGGTGGAAGTTCCGGGTCTTGTCGGGGTGAGCCACCCGGTTCCTCACGGTGGCCAGGTCGGGGTCGGAGCTGTCCACGCCCATGGCCCGGGCGAGGCCGTGGAACTCCTCGTCGTCGGGAACGGCGACTGTGGCGAACCCGTCGCGGAAGGCAAACGGGGTGTTGTAGGCGGCCACGGCCTGGGGTCCTGAGTGGTCGCCATCCAGGATTACCTCGTGGTCGGCGGCGTCCACGAACATGAAGGCGATGCAGGCGTCCAGCATGGACAGCTCTAGGTGCTGTCCACCGGAACCTCGCTCCCGGGCCAGAAGGGCGGCCGTGATTGCCTGGCAGGCCGTGTAGGCCGTGACCTTGTCGCAGATCAGCTGTTTGATGAGCTTGGGTTGGTCGTCGTGGATACCAGTCTGGCTGGCCGCTAGTCCCGACTGGCCCTGAATCACTGTGTCGTAGACCCGGCGCTGGCTGTAGGGACCGTCGGGGCCGAAGCCGGTTAGGTCGGCATAGACGATGTCGGGGCGAAGGGCTCTGATGTCCTCGAAGGCCACGCCGAGGCGTTCGGCCACCCCGGGCCGGAAGTTCTGGACGAACACGTCAGCTTCGGCCACCAGGTCGTGCAGGATGGCCAATCCCTCCTCCTGGCGGAGATCCAGCACGATGGATCGCTTGCCCCGGTTAGCTATCTGGAACATGGCCGACACGCCGGCCATCGAGGTACCCAGCCAACGGATGACGTCGCCGATGGGAGCCTGCTCGATCTTGATGCATTCGGCGCCCTGGTCGACCAGCATCCCGGTGGCCAGCGGTCCGGTGAGGGCCACCGACAGGTCAACGATGCGGATTCCGTCGAGGGGGCCGGGCATGGTGCGACGGTAGCCGTGGCATCCGGCGGTGGATGAGCCGGACGGTGGGCGCCTACGGTCGGTGGACTCACAGGTATCCGGTGATCGGAGGGAGAGGCTGTGATCGAGCAGTTGGAGGGTCGGGTGGCCGTGGTGACCGGAGCGGCGTCGGGCATCGGGCTGGCCATGGTGGAGGCGTTCCTAGGTGAGGGGATGTCGGTCGTTTTGTCGGACCTGGACGGTCCCGAGTTGGATGCCCAAGTGGCCCGGCTGTCGGCCGACGGTGGTGACGTTTGTGGCGTGGTGTGCGACGTAGCCGATCCGGATGCCGTAGCCAGGCTGGCCGCGCAGTGCTGGGAGCGGTACGGCGACGTGCACGTCTTGTGCAACAACGCTGGTGTTGGGCCGACCGGACCCATGCTGGCCACCACGCCGGCCGAGTGGCGGTGGACGATCGGCGTCAACGTGCTGGGGGTAGCTCATGGCGTTACGACGTTCGCCCCTCGGATGGTGGAGGCGGGCGTCGGCCATATCGTCAACGTGTCGTCCCAGGCTGGCGTGATGACCTCCGAGCTCTTGGGCATGTACTGCGCGTCCAAGCACGCTGTGGTTGGCCTGTCCGAGGCTCTTTACCGCGAGTTGGAGTCGACGCCGGTAGGGGTGTCGTGCCTATGCCCGGAGTTCGTCCGGACGCAGGTTTTCGACGTGGCCCGGGTCCGTCCGGACTGGGTGGAGGTCGAGGACGGACACGACGCCATGATTCCCGGCCTGTCGGCTGTGCTTGAGGAGCGGGGCATCGAGCCGGCTGCCGTGGCCGCTCGGGTGGTGGACGCCGTCCGTGCTGACCGATTCTGGGTGTTCACCCATCCGTTTACCGTGGGGTTCGCCGAGAGGCGAATCGAGGACCTCCGAGCTGACCGAAACCCGGAGCCTCTGCGCTGAGGTCGGCCATCAAGGTTTCCAACCTCCGGGGGTTCAACCTCCGAGGTCGTAGCGCGAGAAGTCGACCTGACCGGTAGTCATGGCGGCCATGAAGCCCCCATCGATGATCAGGTTGACGCCGTTCACGTAGCTGGCCGCCCGGTCGCTACCCAGGAACAGCAGGGCCGGAGCCATTTCGTCAGGCGTGGCCGGTCGGCCGATCCCGGCGTCGGTGGCCATCTGGATAGCCCCCTCGCCCATGGCTTCTCGGAAGTCGACCAAGATCTTGGTGTCGGTTACGCCGGGGCAGATGCTGTTCACCCGCACTCCGGCCTTCACGGCGGTGGCCGACCGCCACATGGTCCAGTACTGGACGCACTCCTTGGAGAAGCTGTAGCCGTCGCCGAGTAGTTCCTCGCGGCCGTTCAGCCAAGAGTCACCGTCGGCGAAACTATCGGCGGCCATCAACTCGGAAAGTTCGGCCACGTGGTTGGTCCATCCGCCGCCAGCCAACGAGGCGACGCTGGTGATCGAGCCGCCAGGGGCGATGCGGTCGAAGATGGCCTCGGAGAGGTGGCGGAGGCCGAGGAAGTTGACCCTCATGACGGTGCGGGCGTCGAAGCGGGTGCCACCTGGGATCCCGGCGCAGTTCACCAAGGCGTGGATCCGGTCAGGCAGGTCGGCCAGCGCGATATCGATAGATGCAGGGTCGCCAATGTCCACGCGGTGGGCAGAGGCCACCGGGCCGGCGACGTCGACGATGTCCACGGCGTGGATCTCGGCGCCCAGGGTGTCCAGCAGGGCCACCGTCTCGGCGCCCATACCGGTGGCGGCGCCGGTGACCACCACGGTCCGGCCGTTGTAGTCGAGAGGATGGGCCATGGTCGGTTCCTCTATCCCCGTTGGGTGGGGCATCGAGGGCGTGGCGGTCAGAAAGGAGCCCGGTCGAACCACGCTGACTCCTCGCGAAGTCGGTGGCTACGCCAGCCGTCAGCGGTGCGGACTAGGTCATGGTGGTACCAGCCGCCGGTGAACCAGGTATCGCCCCCGGCTAGGCGAAGCGGGTTGGTGAACACCGCCGTGACCCGGGCCTCGTCACCATCCACGACAGCGTCCACGTTGCCCACCAGATGCTGGGTCATCTCGAAGCCGGACAAGGTGGCGTCTAAGAAGGCCACCACCTCGTCGACCGTCCCGGCGATGCCACCGGCCGACGTGTAGTCCACCTCAGCGTCAGCGGTGAACACCGACCGGTAAAGGTTCCAGTCCTGCCGATCCACGGCCGTGGCATAGCGAGTCAGTAGGTCCTCGATGGCTAGGCGGTCAGCGAGGGCGTCAATCCGGTCGTCGGGCACCCCCCCGAATCTAGGAGGTGGCCGGATCGGGATCCGGATCGGGCCGCCGGCCGATCCTCGGCCTAGGTTCGAGGACCATGGACCTGGCCGAGATCGACCTGTCGAACGTGGACCCGTTCTGGTCAGGGCCAGTGGCCGACCGGGAGGCCGGGTTCGCCACTCTCCGACGTGCGGACCCGATCCGGTTCTTCGCCGAGGTGGAGACCGAGTTCCTGCCGGCAGGACGCGGATACTGGGCAATCACCCGTCATGCCGACGTGGTTGAGGCCAGCCGTCATCCTGAGTGGTTCTGTTCAGGAGAGGGCACCAACATCACCGACCTGCCACCAGAGTTCCGTGAGTTCTTCGGTTCGATGATTTCCATGGACGATCCCAAGCATGCTCGCTTGCGAAAGGTGGTCTCGGCGGGCTTCACGCCGCGGATGATGCGGTCCCTTGAGGAAGGCGTGGAGTCGACCGCAGCTGGGATTATCGACAGGGTGGCCGCCAGGGGCTCGTGTGACTTCGTGACGGAGGTTGCAGCGCGCCTGCCGCTGGCGATCATCTGCGACATGATGGGCATCGCTCCCGACCGCTATGACGAGGTCTTCCACCACTCGAACGTCGTTTTGAGCCAGGGGGATCCCGAGTACATACCGCCTGATGCCGACCCGCTGGAGTCGCTTCTGGGTGCCGGGGCAGGCCTGGCGGCGATCATGCATGAGACATCTGAGTCCCGACGCGGTGGAGACGGTCAGGACCTGACGTCGTTGCTCGTCAACGCCGAGGTGGACGGAGAGAGGCTCTCGGCCGACGAGCTGGCGTCCTTCTTCGTACTGCTTTGCGTGGCCGGGAATGAGACGACCCGAAACGCAATCTCCTGGGGCCTGCACTACCTGACCAAAAATCCCGACCAGCGCGCCCTTTGGCAGGCCGACATCGATGGCGTTACGCCGACGGCCGTCGAGGAGATCGTCCGGATTTCCAGCCCGGTAATCCACTTCCGTAGGACGGTCACCACCGACGGTGTCCGCCTCGGAGACCACAAGTTCTCGGCCGGGGACAAGGTGGTGCTTTGGTACAACTCGGCTAATAGGGACGAGGAAGTATTCACCGATCCTGATCGCTTTGACGTCACCCGGGACCCCAACCCCCACGTCGGCTTCGGAGGCCCGGGACCCCACTTCTGCCTCGGAGCCCATCTGGCTCGTTGGGAGATAGGCGTGATGTTTCGCCAACTGCTGACCCGACTGCCCGACATTGAGGCCACCGGCGAACCGGACCGGCTCAGGACCAATTTTGTGAACGGGATCAAGCACCTGCCCTGCGCCTACACCCCAGCCTGAGCAGGCGGACGCCGGTCAGACAGAGTTGCCGTGGCGGGCGTCGACCGTGGCCACCATGCCGTCGCGCCACGCCACGGTGCACGGTCCAGTCAGTGATCGTCGACGGGTTGGGTCCGCTGCGCTGCCCGGCTGGCTGCCTGGTAGGTCGTAGTACGTGAGTTGCGGTTCGACGTCTAGGTGTTCTCCGAATAGGGCGCACCACTGCTCGGGAGTGACCACCTCGTCGCCGCACCAGTTCACGATGGTGGCCGGCGCCGCTGCAGCATCCAGGAGGGGCATCACCTGGGTGGCTAGGTCGTCCTCGTGGATCGGACTGTAGGGGCCATCAACGGGATTGCGCAGCCAGACCGCCTTTCCGGTGGCCACCGCGTCGCCGTGGTAGGCGGGTAGGCCACCGTTGGGTCCGTAACTGGCGTTGATGCGGGCGATGGTGGTGGGTAGGCCCAGAACCCGGGCCATGGTCCGAGCCACGGCTTCTTGGGAGACCTTGGAAACTCCGTAAGTGGGGCTGTGGGGTGCTCGGGGGTTGCCCAGTGGGTCGGTCTCCGTGTAAAGGTGCAACGGGTCCTCATGGGCCCGGTACACGGAGTTGGTCGATGCGATGAGGGCCGCCTCGGCGGACCGGCAGTGAGCCATGAGTAGGCCGGTGGCCTCGGCGTTGGCCCTCAGCGCCCGGTCGTGGTCGTCCTCGGCTCCCTGCCAGGCGGCAAAGTGCACGAGATGGGTGAAGTTGGTCGGCAGGTCCCCAAAGTCGCCGGTGGCTAGGTCTGCGACGTAGGGGCGGACGCCGATTCCCTCGGCCCGTTCCCGACTGCCGTCGGCCGAGTAGCGGGCCACCCCCCACACCTCGTTGTCCCGGGCCAGGAACCTGGCAACTGGGTGACCGATCTGACCAGTTAGACCGGTTACGAGGATCCTGCGATCGGATAGCACGGTACCGACGCTAGGACGGGTTCGGCAGACGAGTGACACCCAGGGCGAATTCGCCGGCCGCAGCGTAGAAGAGCCACCGTTCCTCTCCATCGTCGAACACGAACGGATCCCGGAGTCCATTCTGGGGTTGGAAAGCTGGCCCCCGGACAGTTGGTTCCACCGGCCGGTCGGCGCCCTCCCAGGGTTCCACCGGGCGGAGAACCTCGACTGGGTCAGTCGGTGTCCAGGTTGTCCAGTCGCCCCGGAGATCGACCTGAGCCTCCAGGATCCGCTCCGGGGCGTCGCCAGCCCTCGTGAACCAGATCCGGAGGTGGTGCCCCTCGACCAGCACGCCACTGTGTCGGATCTCGGGGTCGTCGAACAAAGCTGGCCCGTACTCGTAGCCCGTGACCCCGTCGGCCGACCGGACCAGCTGGGACGGCATGGACAGCCCGTACCACCATCCGTCCCAGGTGAAGCTCCGGTGGTAGGAGGGTGAGATGGCCGGCCCATCGGCCAATGGGGTGAACCGTCTCCCATCAGAGGAGGTGGCCACCAGGGTGTGCTGGTCGTAGACCGGATAGATGCCCCACGACGGCAGGTGGCCCGCGGACTCTGGTGACGCGTGGCCGTGGAAGGTCATCCGGAGGGTGCGGCCGGCGTCGTCAACCTGCACGTCGGGCGACGCCACATGGCGGTTGGGGTGGTCGACGGGCAGGGCTGGCGCCGCGTCATCCATGTGGAGGACGTCGGTCGACACGAGGCGCCAAGGGCCAGTCGGGTGCTCGGCGGCGGCCAGTCGGATTGACGCCCCGCGGTGGTGGGCGAAGTAGAGGAGGTAGGTGCCCGGAGGATTGGGGAGCCAGGTCGGGCAGCGCAGCACCGACGGACCTTGCACGTTGAAGTCACCATGCTCGGTCGGCACGCCTTCCAAGCCTGTGGGGACAACCACCTGTCGTTCGGTCACCGCGCCTCCCGGGCAGTGGGCAGGGACGGTGGGGAAGTACCGTCGGCCCGACCGTACGGGAGGGGGCATGACCATGCTGGATCGAGATGGGGTTGCCGCGCTGTACGACCTGACCGGCCGGGTGGCCGTGGTGACGGGTGGCAGCCGAGGTATCGGTCGGGCGGTGGCTGAGGCCTTTGCCGCCCAGGGCGCCTCGGTGGTGGTGGCCAGCCGCAAGGCCGAGGCTTGCGACGAGGCAGTAGCCGCTATACGAGCCGTCGGTGGCGAGGCGCTCGCCGTACCGACCCATGTAGGCAACCTGGATGACCTGCAGCGTCTGGCTGATTCGGCGGCTAGCGAGTATGACGGCATCGACATCCTGATCAACAACGCCGCTAACCCGGTAGCCCAGCCCATTGGGGGGATCACGGCTGAGGCCTTTGCCAAGTCGTTTGAGGTGAACGTACGGGGGCCGCTTTTCTTGTTCCAGGCCTGCCTGCCCCACCTACTGACCTCCGACCACGCCTCGGTGGTGAACGTAATCTCGGCTGGGGCCTTCCTGAGTACTCCAGGAGTCTCGATGTACGGGGCCGGTAAGGCGGCCCTCCTGTCATTCACCCGGTCCATGGCCGCCGAGTACGCAACCCGGGGGATCCGGATCAACGCCTTGGCTCCCGGAGCTACCGACACCACCATGGTTCGCAACACCGGACCGGAGGCGTCGGCCTCCATGGCCCGGGCCAGCCACCTGAAGCGTCTCGCCGACCCGGACGAGATGGTGGGGGCAGTTCTCTACATGGCTTCGGACGCCGGGAGTTTTATGACCGGCCAGTGCCTTACTGTCGACGGAGGGATGGTCCCCGCCCGGTGACCGACCGGTAGGGTGGCTGCTTGATCTGACGGTCCGTCAGATTCTTGTTCGCCTCTTCGCCAACCCACCGGGAGCAGACCATGGCTGGCCACCTCGCAGGAAAGAACATCGCCGTCACCGGCGCCGGAAACGGCATCGGCCGGGCCATCGCCCTGGCCTGTGCAGCCGAAGGGGCCAACGTGGTGGTGGCCGACTACGGCGTGTCCATAGAGGGCAGTGACCCGTCCAGCGAGGTGGCCGACGCCGTGGTGGCCGAGATCGCCGCCGCCGGTGGTACGGCGATCGCCGTGGCCGGAGACGTGTCCCAGATGGAGGTCGGCCAGCGCATCGTCGACACGGCGGTTGAGAACTGGGGGACCATCGACGGCGTGGCCTGCGTGGCCGGCATCGTCCGTGAGCGGATGCTGTTCAACATGAGCGAGGAGGAGTTCGACCACGTGGTAGCCGTTCACCTCAAGGGCCACTTCACCCTCTACAAGGCGGCCTCGGCGGTCATGCGCAAGCAGGATACGGGTGGCAGCCTGGTCGGCTTCACCTCCGGTGCCTTCGTGGCCTCCACCGCCCAGGCCAACTACTCGGCGGCCAAGGGCGGGATCGTCTCCCTCACCCGGAGCGCGGCGTTCGCCCTGCGCCGGTACGGCGTGAACGCCAACTGCATCGCTCCGGCCGCCATGACTCGTATGTCGGAGAACGTGCCGTTCGAGATCGAGGCCGGCGGCCCTGAGGCCATTGCCCCGCTGGCCGTATTCCTCATGTCGAACGCCGCCCGGGACATCACGGCCCAGATCTATACGTGCACCGGGAAGCGGATCGCCGTCTGGAACCAGCCAGAGGAATTACGCCACATGTTGGCCGCCGACGACGAGATGTTCACCGTCGACGAGGTGGCCGAGAAGCTCCCGGCTGACATCGGCGTCGAGGAGATGCCGATGTTCGCCGACCTGGAACGCAGGATGAAGGAAATGGCCGAGAAGAAAGCAGCCGAGGAGTCCGGCGCGGAGTCCTAGGCGGCTGGCCTACCCTTCGATCATGGGTGCACCCCCTTACGTGGATGGCCACGGCTTACTGGCCGACAAGATCGTCGTAGTCACCGCAGCGGCCGGGGCCGGCATCGGCTCGGCCGTGGCCACCCGGGCTATCGAGGAGGGCGCCACGGTGGTCGTCTCCGATGTCCACGAGCGGCGCCTAGCCGAGGCCGCCGACGCCCTAGAGGCCCTCGGCGGGAGTCGACCGTTGGCTCGCCTGTGCGACGTCCGGGATGAGGCCCAGGTCCAAAACCTGTTGGATGCCGCGGTGGCCGAGCACGGTCGCCTCGACGTGCTGGTCAACAATGCCGGCCTAGGGGGTGATACTCGTCTCGTCGACATGGACGACGAGGAGTGGGGCCGGGTCCTAGATATCACCCTGACCGGCACCATGCGATGTACCCGGGCCGCCCTGCGGATCATGGAGACCCAGGGTCACGGCGTGATCGTGAACAATGCCTCGGTGGTCGGCTGGAGGGCTCAGGCCGGACAGACCCACTACGCGGCGGCTAAGGCCGGCGTGATGGCCCTAACTCGGTGCTCAGCCGTGGAGGCCGCAGGCTCAGGCATCCGGATCAACTGCGTGTCGCCCAGCTTGGCCATGCACCCCTTCCTAGCTCGGACCAGCAGCGAGGAACTTCTGACGTCGCTGGTCGACGGCGAGGCGTTCGGCCGGGCCGCCGAACCTTGGGAGGTAGCCAACGTGGTGGTGTTCCTGGCCAGCGACTACTCGTCGTACATGACCGGCGAGGTGGTGTCGGTCTCCAGCCAGCACCCCTGATCTGGTTGATTGGGTTCAGACGAGTTGCCAGTCGGACTTCCAGTCCGAGTCGTCATCGGCCAGCCTCTCGGCCCGCCCCGACCGCGACAGGGCCAGCAGGTGGGCGTACACCGAGGCACCGGCCGCCAGGTGCAACTTCTCGTCCACGTCGGCGTACATCTCGGCCACCAACGAGGTGATGTCCCGGGGGCCGTCGGCCAGAGCGTTGACGATCTGGCGCTCCCGCATCTCCCGGTGCTCCACGAGGGCCGCCACGTAGGGCACCGGATCAGTAATGGCCGGGCCGTGGGTCGGACGGTAGGTCGTCTCGCTCCGGTGCAGGAGCCGGCGCAGATTGGTCAGGTAGTCGTTTAGGTCGCCGTCGGGGGCCGGAATCACCGAAGTCGACCAACCCATCACGTGGTCGCCGGTAAACAATGTGGCCTCCTCCCGGAGGGCGAAGCACAGGTGGTTGGAGATATGCCCGGGGGTGTGCAAGGCCTCGAAGGTGAAACCATCGCCGGCGATCACGTCGCCGTCGACGGTCGCCACGTCAGGTACGAAGTCAAGGTCTCCGGCACCCTCGCCGTCCTCTGACTCCGGTTCCTCGTCGGTCTCAAGGGCTCGGCGGACCCGTTCCTCGTGGGCCCGAACGGCCTCCTCCGGGTGGGGTCCGAACCCGTAGGCGGGGGCGCCAGTGGCCTCCCGCACGGCGGCCGTCGCCGGGGAGTGGTCGGGGTGGGTGTGAGTGACCAGCAGGTGGCTTACCCGCTGGCCTTCCACGGCCCGGAGCACGGCGGCCACATGGTCGTCGTCGTCGGGCCCTGGATCGATAATCGCCACTTCGCCACCCGACGGCGGGCCCACGAGAAAGGTACCCGTGCCGTGGTAGGTGAACGGAGACGGGTTCCGGGCCACGACCCGTCGAACCAGAGGCGAAACCTGCTCGACCTCCCCGTAGGGAGGAGGGTCCTCAGTGCGGTAGGTGGGGGCCACGACCCGATCCTGCCCGATGGGCGGGCCTACAGGGCGACACCGGCCCGGCCACCCAGCGTCAGGTGGCGCACTCCGACTCGCCGATCTCGGCCGCGTAGGGACCAGTCTCGTCGTAGTCCACGTAGAACTCGGGCGCCTCGTCCGGGGTGGGGAATTCGTCCAGGTCCTTGAGGTCGACAGCCACCTCCTTGGCACCACCAGACCGTTCCAGCCAGTCCACGAAGCGTTCGCCGGCCCGTCGTTCACCGGCGAACCGGCGAACGATTCGAACCGTGGCCTCGGCGGCGTTCTTGGCCGGCAGGCGCAGCGCCTTTTGGCCAAAGTGGATCTGCTCCTGGCCGACGTAGCCGCCCAACAGCATCTGGTATCCGGGGGCGGGTTGGCCGTGGGCTCGGCGTTCGGCTCCGAAGAAGCCGATGTCGGCTGCGTGGTGCTGTCCGCAGCTGTTGGTGCAGCCCGAGATGTTCATCCTGACTCCGCCCACCTCGGCCAGGCCGGCCTCGTCGAGGGCGGCGCCGATGGCGCTGGCTAGGCCCCGGCTTTGGGTAACGGCCAGGTTGCAGGTGTCGGCACCGGGGCAGGCCACGACGTCCCGGGACAGCTCGGCGCCCGGTTGGGCCATGTCGGCGGCCACCAGTCGCTCGTAGAGCGCCGGGAGCTGGCCCTCGGTGAGGTCCCGTAGCACCAGGTTTTGTCGGTTGGTGACCCGGACGTCCACGTCTAGATCCCGGATCATGGCCGCCACGGCCCGGAACTGATTCGAGGTGACGTCGCCCAACTCGCACCAGGCATACGCCGAGACGGTGCCGTTGGCGGCTCCCCGAACCACGTTGGCCTCCATCCAGCGGTCGTAGTCATCCTTGGCGCCCAGGGTCACTGGAGTCCCCTGGCCCATAGCCGTCGGGGTGACGCCGTCGGCCACACCGGCCGGATCGTCGCCCAATTCGGAGACCACGGGCGGTACGCCGCCCGGCCAGGTGGCCGAGGCGGGCAGCAGCTTGCGGGTGGCGACCACTCGGCGTCGAACCTCGTCGATGCCTAGCTGGTCAACGACCCACTTGAGGCGGGCTCGTAGCTTGTTGTCCCGGTTGCCGGTCTGCTCGAACACCCGGAGCACCGACTCAATTGTGGCAAGTAGGTCCTCGCGGGCGGTGAAGTCCTCCAGAGCGAGGGCCGGGAAAGGGGTGGTTCCCAGGCCGCCGGCGATGTACACCCGAAAGCCCCGTTCCATGCTGCCGTCATCGAACGTGCGTGTGGCGGCTACCACCCCGACGTCGTTGAACATGGCCTGGCCGCAGTCGGTGTCACAGCCCGAGAAGTTGATCTTGAACTTCCGAGGCAGACGCTGGGCCAGCGGGTTACGGATGAAGTGCCGGTAGGCCGCCTCGGCCCACGGCGTGACGTCCAGAATTTCGAGGGGGCAAGCACCGGCCAGGTGGCAGCCCTGCACGTTGCGCACCGTGTCTCCGCAGGCCTCCCGGGTGGTTAGGCCGACCTCGGCCAGTTTGCGCATCACGGTGGGGATCTCAGTCAGCTCCACGAAATGGAACTGGATGTTCTGGCGGGTCGTGATGTGGCCCCAGCCCCGACTGTGCTCGTCGATCACGTCGGCTAGCAGGTCCATCTGGCTGGCGGTCATGGCACCGTAGGGAACCTTGACCCGGACCATTTGGTTGGTGCCACCCTGGCGCTGGCCATAGATGCCGTTGTTCAGCCGGAAGACGCGGAACACATCCTCGGGGACGCGTCCGGCCTGGTAGTCGGCGAGCATCTCCTCGAACTTGGTGATGTCGGCCGCCATCTCGGGATCGATGGGGGAGACCTCGGTGAGATCGGTGAACTGGGTCAAGGTCGGCTCTCCAGGATCAGTCAGGTCAGCGGATCGAGGGTTCGGCGAGAGCAAGGTCGGAGACCAGGCGGTCCAGCCGGGCCTCGTCGGTTACGTCGAGCGCAGCCACCGACCCGATCACCAGAACAGCGGGTGCGTCGATTGGTTGCCCGTCCAGGTCGGAGAGGGTGGCACGAAGGGTGTGCTGGGCCTGGGTGGTGGCCGACTGGATAGCGGCTACCGGGGTATCGGGGTCCATGCCGGCGGTCAGCAGCCGTTCGGCGATGGCCCCGGCACGCGAAGCCCCCATCAGAACGACCAGCGTGGTGCCCAGCCGGGCTAGGGCATCCCAGTCCAAATGGCGGGCCGCCGCGGGGTCCTCATGGCCAGTAACCACGGTGAACCCGCTGGCGTGGCCTCGCATGGTGACTGGGATGCCGGCAGCGGCCGGACCGGCGATCGCCGAAGTAATGCCAGGGACGACGGCCACATCTACGCCGGCCTGTCGTAGGGCCCCGGCCTCCTCGCCGCCCCGTCCGAATACGAACGGGTCACCGCCCTTGAGGCGAACCACGGTGTTGCTCCGGCGTGACGCCTTGACCAGTACCTCGTGGATGCGGGCCTGGGCGTCGGCCGGGCCGCCGGGACGCTTGCCCACGTCGATGACCTCGGCCCACGGGGCAACCAGGTCCAGGACCCGGGGATCCACCAGGCGGTCATGGACAACCACGTCGGCGGATTCCAGCAAGCGCAGGGCTCGGACGGTTAGCAACTCCGGATCGCCGGGGCCGGCGCCCACCAGGTAGACGGTCATCGCGACGCTCCGTCGACCAGTGGGCCGTCGAGACCCAAGGCGGTGCGTAGGCGTGCCCGAGCACCGTCCCGGTCGCCAGCCCGCACGAGATCCAGCAGGTCGTCGTCCAGGGCATTGGCCCAGGCAGGTGACTCGCTGGTGCCGGTGGACTCCCGGAGTTCGGCCCGGACCTCGGTAGCCAGGGCCAGCACGGTCCCGTGTTCTGGTCCGATGGCGCTGTCGATGGTGCGGCGGAGCCAGGCGGCTACGGCCGGGCTGCGGCCATTGGTTGATACAGCCACCTGCAGGTCGTCGCGTCTGCTCACAGCGGGCAGGGTGAACGAGCAGTGGGCGGGGTCGTCGGCGCTGTTTAGCCACACGTCGGCCGCCTCGGCGTCCCAGTAGACCTGCTGGTCCACGGCCTCGTGTCCAGTGGCCGTCACGACTAGACGGTAGGCGGTGACCTCGCCGCGACGGTAGGGGCGCTGGTGCCACCGGACCCGGTGGTCGTCGGCGATCTCGTCGACCGCCTCGGGGGCGACCACGGTGACCTGGGCGCCGGAGGCCAGAAGGTCAGCGACCTTGCGCGCTGCCACGGAGCCCCCGCCCACCACCAGGGCGCGGCGGCCCCGGAGATCGAGGTTTACGGGGTACGGGGTGGCGTTCATACGGGGAGGGGTTCGGTGAAACCTGATAGGTCTAGTCGGGATTAGGGTTAAACCTACCGGCGGCAGTTGGCCTATTCAACCAAAATGTGATCGGAATAGTCGGGATTCGTGGATCCGAGGCCAGTGGTCGACCACGGGTCAGACTTCCCGCATGCGTCGCTCCATCGATGACTATCCCTTCGAGGCCGCCGACTACCCACCGGACTACGAGGAGGACGAGCTCACGCCCATCTCGTGGGCGGTGGGGATCAGCGACGACTACGCCGACGCCCAGCCTCGAGTTCTGCTGACCGTGGAGGAGGTGGGCCGGGCAGGACAGGGCCTGGTGGGTCACCTCTCGCCCGGCATTGCCCGGCGGCTCCGGGAGGCGCTGCGCGACGCCTTGGCCGAGATGGGAGAGGACACCGGCCGCTGAACGACCGGGGCCGGGGGCCTAGTCGGCGGCCGCCCGCCGGATCTTTTCAGCGACGTACTCCACGAAGAACCCCTCATACCGGGCCTGCACTTCAGGCAGCCTCCAGTCCTCCCCGGTTACTGTTCCTCGGCAAGCCAACGTGCCGCACGCACACTCCAGGCGGTAGTCGTCGGTACGGTCCATGGCATAGTCGTGACACAGTTCCTCGTCGACCCCGATGTCGCGAATGGCCACGTAGAGGACCTGGCCCCGGAACCCCACGTTGGCGTCACACGAATGGTTGATCCGGATCGACGTCTCGTCGACCTCGTCGGCTGTCCGGGGCGAGAGGTACAGGTCGTCGTGAATCTGGAGGCTCTGGTCGCCGATCTCGGCGGTAAGCCGGACCACCTCGTCGCGGTGGACGATGTGCCCGGCCTTGACAGCCACGATCTCCCCGGCGGCGACGGGCTCGCGGGCAAAGACCCCGAGGCCGGCTACCGAGCCGTCGCGGACCTCAACCTTCGGCGACCGCCAACTCCGGATGGTGGGCACGGGGCCGGGACTGTCCTAGTCGCCGGCGAGACCCGGGTCAGCGCTTCCGGCGTCCAGATAGGCGGGGCCCTCGCCGCCACCGTGGACCTCCACGCTGGTTCCGGTGACCCACCGGGCCAAGGGGGAGGCCAGGACCAGGCACATATCAGCTACGTCCGACGGGTTGCCGAGCCGTCTAGCGGCCAGGTTGGCTGCGATGGCGCGGCGGCGCTCCTCGCCGCCGTAGAAGGCTCCCGCCTCTTCGGTCACGATCATCCCCACGGTTACCGCTACCACCCGGATGGCCGGGCCCCACTCGTGGGCCAGGGTCCGGGTCATGTTCTCGAGGCCCGCCTTGGCGGCGCCGTAGGCAACACCCAGAGGGTTAGGCCGACCGCCGCTCACCGAGGAGATATTGAGAATCACCCCGCCCCCATCCTGGGCAGACATCACGGGGTAGACGGCCTGGGAGGCCGTCATCGGGGCGGTCAGGTTGAGGGCCAGGATCTTCTCATTGAAACGCGGCGACACGGTGGCCGAGGCGGCCGGTGGCGCCCCCCCAGCGTTGTTGACCAGAACGTCGACCCGCCCGGTCCGGTCCACCGCGGCGGCCACCACACCTGCCACTAGGCCGGGGTCCCGAACATCGGCCTGGACGAAGGCCGCCGTTCGCGACCCATCGGTCGATTCCATTGGCTCGTCAGGAGTCGAGCGTGCACAGGTGACGACATCGGCCCCGGCGTCCAAGAAGGTCCGGACGATGACCCGACCCAGTCCCCGAGTTCCCCCAGTCACCACGACCGTCCGGCCCGTGAAGTCCAGCGGATCAGAGGTCTTACTCATGGGCCGCACGCTACCGCCGACGCCGCGCGGGGGTTGTCGCCGGGTCCCGGGCCATCGGAGCCGTGACCGATGCCTCTTTCTGACACACCGTCAGGACTAGCCGTCCGGCCCGGCCTGACCTACCGTCGGGTCTGTGCCAGACAAGTTGATGACCGAAGACGACGTCGTCGCCGAGTTGGCGAGCGGGATGACCATCGGGATCGGCGGCTGGGGATCCCGTCGGAAGCCCATGTCGCTGGTCCGGGCCATCGCCCGCTCCAACCTGGAGGACCTGACCATCGTCACCTACGGCGGGCCCGACGTCGGGGTCCTATGCGCACTGGGCAAGGTTCGCCGGGCCGTCTACGGCTTCGTCTCCCTGGACTCGATCCCCCTCGAACCCCACTTCCGCAACGCCCGCCAGCAGGCGACCATCGAGTTCACCGAACTAGACGAAGGAGCCTTCTACCTGGGGCTCCTGGCTGCCGCCCACCGCGTGCCCTTCTACCCGACCCGGGCCGGTCTGGGCAGCGACATGCTGACCATGAATCCGGAACTGCGGACCGTGGCCTCCCCGTACCCGGACGAGGGTGGCGACCACGAGGAACTTGTGGCCATCCCGGCCTTCTGCCTGGATGCCGCCCTAGTGCACATGAACCGAGCTGACGCCGCCGGAAACGGCCAGTTTCTTGGACCCGACCTTTACTTCGACGACCTGTTCGCCAAGGCGGCCAGCCGGACCTACCTGTCGTGCGAGAAGGTGGTGCCCACCGAAAACCTGCTCGACGAGGGCACCGTCCACACCCTGAAGATCCCCCGAATCTTCGTGGACGGCGTGGTGGAGGCCCCCCGGGGTGCCCACTTCACCGAGTGTCCACCCGACTACGGGCGAGACGAGGCCTTCCAGCGGGAGTACGCGGCTACTGCACGCGACCCTGAGGCCTGGGAGGCCTTCCGGGAGTACTACGTGGAGGCCCCCGGCCACGATGAGTACCTGGCCCGGGTGGACGCCCGATCCGACGAGAAGAGCGAGTCGTGATCCCGGTCGCCATCGACGAGGTTTGCGCGGTGGCTATCGCTGAGGCCTTCCGGGGCGACGGCGAGATTCTCTGCAATCCCATCGGCACCACACCGATCATTGGCGGACGTCTAGCCCGGGCCACCTTCGAGCCCGACATGGTCATGACCGACACGATCTCCGTGCTGGCCGCCAACACCCTGCCGGTCGGTGACCCTGACGCCGAACGGCTGGTCGAGGCCTGGATGCCCTACCGAGACATCTTCGACGTGGTGTGGTCGGGCCGTCGCCACATCGTCATGGGGGCCAGCCAGATCGACGCCCGCGGTAACCAGAACTTGGCTGCAATCGGCGACTGGCAGAAACCCAAGGCCCAGTTGCTGGGTCTGCGCGGTGCCCCCGGCAACCTGGTCAATCACGCGACTACCTACTGGGTGCCCAACCACTCCACCCGGACCTTCGTCCCCGAGGTCGACGTGGTGTCCGGGCCGGGTTACGACCGGGTGGCCGGCTTATCGGCCGCCGTGCGGGACAACCACGAGATCCGGCGGGTGGTCTCCAATCTGGGCGTATTCGACTTCGCCAATGACGAGAAGCGAATGCAACTCGTCTCCGTGCACCCCAACATCACCGTGGACCAGGTGGTGGAGGCCACCGGATTCGAGTTGGTCGTCGGCGACGAAGTGGTCGAACCCCGCCTGCCCACCGACGAAGAGCTTCACCTCATTCGGGAAGTCATCGATCCCCATGGCCTACGCAAGGCCGAGTTCGGTAGCTGAGGCCCTGGTGTCCACCACGTCTTCCGGCACCCCCGACCGGCGCCTCCACACAGCGTTCTGCGACCTGGTGGGTGTCAGGTACCCAATAGTCCAGACCGGCATGGGTTGGGTGTCCGGCTCCCGGCTTACCGCGGCTACCGCCCAGGCCGGCGGCCTGGGGATCATTGCTGCCGCCCCGATGACCTTCGACCAGATGGTCACCGCCATCGACGAGGTCCGAGAGACCACCGACGCACCGTTCGGTGTCAACCTCCGGACTGACGCCGGCGACATCGATCGACGGGTTGAACACCTCATCACCGCTGGGGTACGGGTGGCTTCGTTCGCCCAGGCGCCTGGCCGGGACACCGTGGAGCGTCTGCGGTCGGCTGGCGTGGTGGTGGTTCCCACCGTCGGCGCCCGCCGCCACGCCGAGAAGGTGGCCGAGTGGGGCGTGGACGCCGTGCTGGTCCAGGGCGCCGAAGGAGGAGGCCACACCGGCGTGGTGCCTACCGCCGTGCTTGTCCCTCAGGTGTTAGATGCCGTCGACGTTCCGGTCGTCGCCGCCGGTGGCATCACCGACGGCCGCGGCCTAGCCGCCGCCTTAGCTTGGGGTGCTTCCGGGGTCGCCATGGGTACCCGCTTCCTGCTGACCAGCGACAGCGACGTCCCTGACGCCGTCAAAGCCCTCTACCTGGCCACCCCGGTGACTGGCACCGTAGTTACACGGGCCATCGATGGTGCTCCGCAGCGGGTGGTAGCCACCGACATGGTGGCCAGGCTGGAGCGGGCCCGTCTACTGGCCTTTCCTCGGGCAGCGGCAAACGCCTTGCGCTTCCGCCGGCTGACCGGGACATCCCTCCGGGACCTGCTGGCTGAGGGCCTACGGATGAAGCGGGGCAGTGACCTGACCTGGAGTCAGGTGGCCATGGCCGCCAACGCCCCGATGCTCACTCGGGCCACCATGGTGGACGGCCACCCCGAGGTAGGGATCCTGCCCACCGGACAGGGCGTCGGCGCCATTGACGACCTCCCCAGTTGTGCCGAACTGGTCGACCGCATGGTGTCCGGAGCTACCGACGCTCTCGACCGTCTGTGCGCCTCCGACTCCAACGGCGGCTAGCCGGTGGATCTCCGATTCAGCCCGTCCCAGGAGGC
This sequence comes from Acidimicrobiaceae bacterium, assembly GCA_002717365.1. Taxonomy (GTDB): domain Bacteria; phylum Actinomycetota; class Acidimicrobiia; order Acidimicrobiales; family MedAcidi-G1; genus UBA9410. The sequence goes on from PBDJ01000034.1 coordinate 78,765, forward strand.
CTTCCGCGACGAGGTTCGCGGATGGCTGTCCGACAACCTCCCGGCCGAGCCGCTTCCTCCGATGGACACGCCGGAGGGCTTCGAACGGCACCGCCAGTGGGAGCGAGAACTGCACGAGGCCCGGTGGTCAGTGGTGGCCTGGCCCGAGGTCTACGGCGGCCGTGACGTCGGCCTGGTGGAGTGGCTGATCTTCGAGGAGGAGTACTACCGGTCAGGTGCTCCGGGCCGGGTCAACAACAACGGCATCTCGCTTCTCGGCCCAACCCTTTTTGCTTTCGGCACCGAGGTTCAGAAGAACCGCTTCTTGCCCCGCATGGCTTCCGGAGAAGAGATCTGGGCCCAGGGATGGTCAGAGCCCAACGCTGGTAGCGACCTGGCAGCCATCGCCACCAGGGGCGTCCGTGACGGCGAGTGGTTCGTTCTGGATGGTCAGAAGACCTGGTGTTCTCGGGGAGCCTGGGCCGACTGGCTGTTCTGCATCGTCCGGACCGACCCGTCGGCCGAGCGCCACCGCGGCCTGTCATACCTGCTGGTTCCGGCGGACTCCGAGGGCCTGGATCGTCGCCCGGTGGGTCGGCTCGACGGCGAGCCGGCATTCGCCGAACTGTTCTTCGACGGGTGTCGAGTTCACGAGTCCAACCTGCTGGGCGACGAGGGCGAGGGTTGGAACGTGGCCATGGCCACCACGTCTAGCGAGCGGGGCCTGAACCTGCGGGCTCCCGGACGCTTCCTGGCCGCTGCCGACAATCTGGCCAACCTCTACCGGGAACTGGTAGAGGATGGCTCAACCAACTCCGACCTGGTTGACGAGGTGGTCCGGGCCTGGGTCGGAGCCCGGGCCTACCGGTGGCACACCTACGCCACGGCTGCTCGGCTGACCACCGGCGGCGACCTGGGATCAGCCTCCTCAATGATGAAGGTGTTCTGGTCGGAACTGGACGTTGAACTTCACGCCACGGCACTGCGCCTGCTTGGTGACCGGGCCGAACTGGTGGCCGGCGCCCCGGCCGCTGTGGACGGCGGTTCGTGGATGTCGGGCTACCTGTTCGCCCTGTCCGGTCCGATCTACGCCGGCACCAACGAGATCCAGCGCAACATCATCGCCGAGCGGGTGCTTGGCCTCCCCCGGAAGTGACAGGCCGGATCATGGACGCCACCTTCTCCGACGACCAGCGCCTGTTCGCCGAGACCCTCCGCGGCATCTTGGACGGCACCTGCCCGCCAGAAGCCGTGCGGGCCTCCTGGGACGACCCTGTCGGTTGGGTCGACGGCCTGTGGGACACGTTGGCAGCGACCGGCGTACTGGGCCTCACAGCTCCCGGGTCGTGCGACGGGCTGGGCATGGATGAGGTCGACCTGGTCCTCCTACTGGAAGAACTGGGCCGTGCCGCCTGTCCAGAGCCGGTGGCCGAGCACGCAGCGGTTGCCGTTCCCCTCCTACGCGACCACGGTTCAGACAAGCTGGTCGAGGAGTGGCTTGGACGGGCGGCCACCGGCGACGCTGTCCTGACCGTTGCCTCGCCTGTCGACGAGCTTGTCCCGGCCGCCGCACAGGCCGACCTGATCCTGTTGGCCGCCGATGGTGCACTCCACGCCGTACCTGCCGACCGGCTGGCCTGCGTCGAACAGGAGAGCGTGGACCGTTCCCGCCGCCTGGCCAGCGTGGACTGGATGCCGGCACCCGACACGCTGCTGTCCGACGATCCGGCAGTCGTCGACCGTTGCGTGGACCGCGGCGCCTGGGCGGCCGCCGCCCAGGCTGTCGGCGTGGCCCAGCGGCTCCTAGACCTGACCGTGTCCTACGTGGCTGACCGGGAGCAGTTCGGCAGGCCAGTAGGGGCCAACCAGGCCGTTAAGCACCACTGCGCCGACGTGGCCATCGCCCTGGAGTTCGCCCGGCCCCTCGTCCACCTGGCCGCCTGGTCGCTGGCCGCCGGGGAGAGCCCGGAGGAGGGCGGGTCGGTGGCCGTCGACGCGTCGATGGCCAAGGCCGCCGCCTCCGACGCCGTAGACCGGGCTTGTCGGTCAGCCCTCCAGTGCCACGGCGCCATCGGCTACACCATCGAGTACGACCTCCAACTGTGGCTGAAGCGGGGCTGGGTGCTGGCCGCCTCGTGGGGCGACGCCCGCTGGCACCGTCGTCGGATTGCCACCCGACTGGGCCTTTCCGCCTGACCTGGTCATCCGGCTGCGCCGTACGTTCCCCTAGGCGCCAGACTGCAGCCCCATGGATGACCTCCCCGCCGACGGCGCGACGTCTCGCCGTGCCGGGTGGGACCTGGCCGACGAGATCCGGTCCCTGATCGCCGCCGTGAACCGGTCGGCAGCAGGCCCCGAGGCGCTGGAGGCGGCCCGCGAATACATCGCGGCGGCCCGTCGGGCCTTGGAGGCCCCCGACCGTCGCCGGTGGTACGAGGTCCCCGTCGACGAGATCGACGACGACCTAGCGGTCCGCCTGCGGGAGGAAGCCGGCGACCACAGCCTCTTCCGGGGGGACCGGAACCCACTGGCCCCGCCGCTGCGGGTGACCACCGGTACCGACGACGACGGCCAGCCGGTGATCGTGGGCGAGGTCCTCCTAGATCGCTCCCGAGAGGGTCCCCCAGCCCGGGTCCACGGCGGCTACGTGGCCGGACTGTTCGACGACGTCCTGAGCGGGGTTCCCAGCCTGGTTGACGCCGGACCGGTGGTCACTGGACGCCTGTCCATCCGATACCGGCATCCCACCCCGTTGGACGTCGACCTGCGGTTCGAGGCCCGGGTAGTCCGTCACTCCGGTCGCCGCTTAGTGGCTCGGGCCCGCTGCCTGGCCCCTAGGGTCGACGGAGGCCAGGAGGTCACAGCCGAGGCCGAAGCACTCTTCGTGTCCATCCCCCGGCGTTCCCAGGAGGTCGCCGGTGGGACCACGGAGGACGACGGGTGACCGCCGACCGGCCCACCATCTGCTTCCTGTGCACCGGCAACGCTGCCCGCTCGGTGATGGCTCGGGCCATGTTCGCTGCCCGTGCACCTGGCTACCGGGCGGTGGGCGCCGGCACGCTGGTCCTGGAGGGCCTGCCCATGAGTCAGCGGACCCGCCAAGCACTGGCCGACCACGGGCTGTCCGACCCCGACCACCGGAGCCGCCAGTTCGGACCGGACGACGCCTCGGCCACCCTCGTAGTGGCCATGGAACCCAGCCAGGTGGCGTGGGTCCGACGGCACTTCCCGGAAGTAGCCGGCCGCACGGCCACCCTGCCCCGCCTGGCCCGCCACCTCCCGACTGACGGCCCGTTGTCCGAACGGCTGGCGTCGATGGCCCTGGCCACCGTCGAGGTCGAAGAGTGGGAGGAGGTCGTGGACCCGGCATCCGGCGATCAGGGAGAGTTCGACGCCTGCGCGGCTGCTCTGACCACTCTGGTTGACCGGCTGGTCGATCGCCTGGGACCGCCGTGCTGAACCCCCGGCAGATGCCGCCGCACCGACGCGACGGCTTCCTGCTGGCTGCGGCCTGCTTCCTGATCGGCGTCACCTTCGGGGTGTTCGCTGACAGCACCGGCCTGGGACTAGCAAAGGCCGCAGCGCTCTCGGTACTGACCTTCACCGGGGCCTCCCAGTTCGCCGCCGTATCGGTAGTGGCCGGCGGCGGGACGACGGTGGCCGCCGTAGGCAGTGCCCTGCTGGTCGGGGCCCGCAATGCCCTCTACGGACCGGTGCTCTCCCCGTCACTGCGCGGCGGGCCACTACGGCGGGCCCTAGCCGCCCACTTCGTGATTGACGAGACGACGGCGGTGGCCAGCATCCAACCGGACGCCAAACGGTCCCGGGACGCCTTCTGGTTCACTGGCCTATGGCTGTTCGCCTTCTGGAACGTCGGCACGCTCCTCGGAGTAGCTCTCGGTGGAACGTTCGACGACCCGGGTGTCTTGGGGCTGGACGCTGCCTTCCCGGCCGCCTTCGTGGCCCTCCTGGTGCCCCACGTTCGGACCCGGCCCGGGCGGACCGCTGCCCTGGGGGGAGGGGCCATCGCGGTGGTGGCCGTACCAACCACGGCAGCTGGAGTACCCATGCTGCTGGCCGCCCTGGCCGTGTTGCCTGGGCTATGGATCCGACGGAGCCGGCCAGTGGGACCGGGCGGGGAAGACGAGACATGAGCTGGACGGCTGTACTGGTCATCTCCGGGGGCGCCTACGCGTTCAAACTGCTCGGCTTGGTGGCCGGCACCCGCTTTGCGGCGGCCCTCGAACCGGCGACTGTGCTTCTGCCCCCCGCCCTCTTCTCGGCCATCATCGTGCTGATGACTGTGGCTGATGGGCCAGCCCTGGTGATCGACGCCCGTGTGGCCGGGGTAGGCCTGGCCACCGTCGCCGTGTGGAGGCGGGCCCCCTTCGTGGTGGTGGTGCTGGTGGCCATGGCGGCCACCGCTGTCGTCCGACTGGTCACCTGAGCCCCGGGAGTCGCCGTCTAAGTTCGACGGGGTGAGCCGGGTCGAGCCACCTCCCGACCCGAGGCCAGACCTCGGGGGCGTCTCTCCCTCCGTCCAACGCTCCCTAGTGCTTCCTCGACCCCGCTGGCGCGGCGTGATGCACCGGTTCGCCATTCCGGCCACTGTGATGGCCGGCGGTTGGCTGGTCTTGACGGCCCCGGCGGGTCTCGACCGGGTAGGGGCCGCGATTTTCGTGGCGGGCGCCCTCCTCATGTTCGTGGCCAGCAGCCTGGCTCACCTGCGGCGCTGGCCAATCCCGGTCTGGGAGGCGCTCTTCCGCTTCGACCACGCGGCCATCTTCGTGCTCATCGCGGCCAGCGCCACCCCAATCGGGGTGAGCGTCTTGGAAGGCCGGTCAGCCACCCTGCTCCTATGGGCGGTGTGGATCGGGGCGGCCATCGGGGTGGGCCTACGCCTGTTGCCCTTCCACCCTCCGAAGGGACTGATGAACTCCCTGTTCCTGGCCCTGGGCTGGGTACCGATCGTGGTTGCGCCGGACCTATTCCGCGGCCTGGAACCGCTGGCCATCCTGCTGTTGGTAGTGGAGGGGCTTTTATACAGCGGCGGTGCCCTGATGCTCGGCGCCCGGTGGCCTGACCCGTACCCGGAGGTATTCGGCTACCACGAGGTCTGGCACACACTGGTCATCACGGCGGTGGCCGCCCACTTCGGGGTGGTGGCCCTCGTGGTCACCGCCTGACCGGACCCCTGGGGTTCCCGGCGGTACGGTCATCGCCGTGATCGTCGGCAACCCGGCAAACCGGCTCGGGTGGTGGCGGACATCGGCTTGCGCCCTGCTTCTGGTTGTCGGGGTGGGTCCGGCATGCGGGTCGGAGCCGGTCACCGATCCGGTTCGCGCCACGACGTGTGCCGAACTGGTGGACGCCGGTCGGGCCACTGCAGAGGAGGTCCTGGACCGGCTGGCCGACCGGACCCTGGTCGACCTGGAGGTCGAACACCCCGGCCGACCGTTCGCCGACCTGGACCCCGTGCTGCGCCGTGACGTCTTCGCCGCCCGGGCCGCCGACCTGGGCTGTGGGGAGACCGAGTTGGCCGATCTGGCCTGCACCGCTTTCCAGGGGCTGTCCCACCAAGCCCACGGCGACCTAGCTCGGGCCTACCTGACTCCCTATTTCACCGCCTGCGACTGAACCCGTCGGGAAACTACCTCCTAGCCCCGTCAGGTATTCCAGGTGGTTATCACCCCGTGACCGGGGCTCAGGCGGGCCCCAACGGGCACACTGCCTAATCCGGTCGCCGATCGGCCGCGACGGTGGCAGGCTTCTAGGGACCTCCCGAGTTCCTCGACTGGAGTCCCAATGTCCACTGAACGCCTATCCCGACGCATCAGCGCCATTGCCGAGTCGGCCACCATGGCCGTCGACGCCAAAGCCAAGGCCCTAAAGGCGGCCGGTGAGCCGGTCATCGGCTTCGGCGCTGGCGAACCGGACTTCGCCACCCCAGCCCACATCGTGGAGGCTGCGGTCACCGCCTGCCTGGAGCCAGCCAACCACAAGTACACGCCAGCCGGCGGCCTGCCCGACCTCCGCGAAGCTCTGGTCGATAAGACGGAACGCGACTCGGGCTGGCGGCCTGAAGCGGCCCAGGTGTTGGTCACCAACGGAGGCAAGCACGCCGTCTACAACACGTGTGCCACCCTGCTGAACCCCGGCGACGAGGTACTGCTGCCTGCCCCGTACTGGACCACCTACCCGGAGTCCATTGCCCTGGCCGGGGGCGCGGCGGTGCCCCTGCCCACCGATACCGCATCCGGCTTCCGGGTCACCGTCGACCAACTAGAAGCAGCCCTTACCCCGGCCACCAAAGCTCTGATGTTCGTCTCGCCATCCAACCCGACCGGTGCCGTATACCCGGCCGACGAGATGGAGGCCATCGGCCGGTGGGCTGTGGAGCACGACATCTGGGTTATCGCCGACGAGATCTACGAGCACCTGATCTACGACGATCACGTCCACCACTCGATGCGGGCCCTCGTCCCGGAGCTGGCCGACCACTTCGTGGCCGTCAACGGTGTGGCCAAGACATACGCCATGACCGGTTGGAGGGTCGGGTGGATGATCGGGCCGACCGACCTCATCCGGGCGGCCAGCAACCTGCAGTCCCACGGCACGAGCAACGTGGCCAACGTGTCCCAGCTGGCCGCCCTGGCCGCCGTTACCGGAGACCTGACCGCCGTCGAGGAGATGCGAGCCTCGTTTGACCGCCGCCGCCGCCGGATGGTCGACCTGCTGCAGGCCATCGACGGTGTGGACCTGCTCACCCCGCAGGGTGCCTTCTACGCCTTCCCCGACCTGACGGCCTTCCTGGGGCGAGAGATCGGTGGCCGAGTGGCCACTACCACCTCGGAGCTGGCAACCATCATCCTGGAGGAGGCCAAGGTAGCCATTGTGCCTGGTGAAGCATTTGGCGCCCCCGGCTACGCCCGGCTGTCGTTCGCCCTAGGTGACGACGATCTCGGCGAGGGCCTCACCCGCATGGGTGACCTTCTCACCTCCTGACCGGGACCATGGTCCGAGTCCTGCCTTACGGGAGCTGGCCATCGCCCATCACCGCCGGGTCCTTGGTGGCCGGCGCGGTCGGCCTAGCCGAGGTGGTGGTCGACGGCCGGGATGTCTGGTGGGCCGAAGGCCGACCCGAGGAGGGTGGGCGGACCGTGGTGGTCCGACGCTCGCCCGACGGCACAGTGGCCGACATGGTCCCTTCGGGCGTCGACGTGCGGACCGGCGTACACGAATACGGCGGGGGAGCCTGGTGGGTGGCCAACGGCGTCCTCATCCACTCCGACCGGTCCCACGAGCGACTGGTACGCCGAACGCCGGACGGCGATTCCGTCCTACTGACTCCAAAGCCCGCCGCCCCGAGAACCCTGCGCTACGCCGACGGCCGGACCACGCCAGACGGTCGTTGGTACGTGTGCGTTCGCGAAACCCACCCGACCGATCTGGCAGCTGGTGAGCCGACCAACGAGTTGGTAGCCGTAGCCACCGACGGGTCGATGCGAACCGACGTGGTCGCCACCGGCGCTGACTTCGTGGCCTGGCCCCGAGTCTCCCCGGACGGAACCCGCCTGGCCTGGGTTCAGTGGAACCATCCCGACCTGCCGTGGGACAACACCGAGCTATGGGTGGCCGACCTGGCTGCTGACGACGAGGGGTGCACCCTGTCCAGTGCCCGATGCGTGGCCGCCGGGGGCGAGTCGTTCTTCCAGCCCGAGTGGCGGTCTGACGGGGAGTTGCACGTGGTTACCGACCGAGGAGGCTGGTGGCACGTACACCGGGTGGACCCCCATACCGGTTCTCTGGAGGCTCTGACCGGCGGCGAGGCCGAGATAGCCACCCCCCAGTGGGTGTTCGGCCTGTCCCGGTACGCCTTCGTCGGCGAAGACCTGTGGTTCGCCCGGCGGGAGGGCGGCGTCGACCGCCTGGCCGTGCAACGACCCGACGGCACCGTCGACGATGTGGCGGTCCCGTCGGGAGACGGGCCAGCCACCTCACTAGGGTCACTGGCCGCCCACGGGGACGGGATCATCGCCGTGGCCGCCGGGTGGACCACCGAGCCGGCCGTGGTGGCCATCGACCCATCCGGGGTCCGCACCCTACGGGCTCCCCGTGACCTAGGCCTGGACCCCGCCTGGTTCCCCCGCCCCGAACCGGTGGTCTTCCCGACCACGGGGGGCGAAGTAGCCCATGCCGTCATCCACCCGCCCACCAACCCCAACCACGAGGGCCCGGCCGGCGAACGCCCCCCGCTGCTGGTACTCGTCCACGGCGGTCCCACCAGCTCGGTGCGTACCCAGATGCAACTGGCCATCGCCTACTGGACCAGCCGGGGATTCGCGGTGGCCGACGTGGACTACCGGGGTTCTACCGGCTACGGGAGGGAGTACCGACACCGTCTGCACGGCGGATGGGGGATCCTGGACGTCGAGGACTGTGTGGCCGTGGCCCGCCACCTAACAGACACCGACCGGGTCGACCCAGACCGCCTGGCCATCCGGGGCGGTAGCGCCGGCGGCTTCACCGTGCTGGCCGCCCTGACCTTCCACGACGTGTTCACCGCCGGGGCCAGCCGGTACGGGATTGGCGACCTGGCCGCCCTAGCTGCTGACACGCACAAGTTCGAGGCCCGCTACCTGGACCGCCTGGTCGGCCGGTGGCCTGAGGACGAGGCCATCTACCGGGAGCGGTCGCCCATTCACCACGTGGACCAGCTCTCCACGCCCCTCCTCCTTCTCCAGGGTTCGGAGGACGCCGTGGTGCCACCCGCCCAGGCTCACGCCATGGCCGGCGCTCTGCGCGACCGAGGCGTACCGTTCGCCCTCATCGAGTTCCCGGACGAAGGCCACGGGTTCCGGAAGGCAGCCAACGTGGTTCAGGCCTTGGAGGCCGAACTGGCCTTCTTCGCCGACCGCTTCGGGTTCGAACCCGCCGACGACCTACCGGCCCTGGCCGTGGAGGGCGGTTCCCCCTGAGCAGCCCAGCAGGCCAGCCAGAATCGACGGGTTGTCGCCGAGCCGACAGGGTCGTCTACACTGACCCCCCATGCAACCCGTCCTCGACCTCCTGCTCCTGACCTAGGGCGAACGCCCCACATACGCGTTCGCCCGAACCTCCTGCGCCCACCGGGCCAGGAGGTTCTTCGGTTTTCGGGAACCGCCCGCATAGGGGGCCCGCAGCCGGAACGAGACCGTTGTACCCACCAGACCAGACCAGAAACGGAACCAGCCATGAGCGAGCAGACGAAGACCGATCGGGTGATCATCTTCGACACCACCCTCCGCGACGGCGAACAGTCGCCGGGCATCTCCCTAGACGTCGGGGAGAAACTGGAGATCGCCGATCAGTTGGCCCGTCTAGGCGTCGACTACATCGAGGCCGGGTTTCCCATCGCCAGCCAGGGCGACTTCGAGGCCGTCCACGCCATCGCTTCGTCCATAGAGGGGCCGACCATCTGCGGGCTTTCCCGAACCGCCCACAAGGACATTGACCGCTGCTGGGAGGCCATCCAGCCGGCGGCCCAGCGACGCATCCACGTCTTCATCGCGACCAGCCCCACCCACATGGAACACAAACTCAAGATGAGCCCCGCCCAGGTGCTGACCGAGGCCGCCTCGGCGGTCACCCGGGCTCGGGAGTACACCGACGACGTCGAGTTCAGCCCCGAGGACGCCTCGCGTTCCGACTTCGACTTCATGTGCGACGTGCTGCAGGCAGCGGTGGACGCCGGGGCCGGAACGCTGAACATCCCGGACACCGTGGGCTTCGCCACCCCAGTGGAGTGGGCGGCACGCATCCGGGCCATCCGGGAGCGGGTGTCGGGCGACTACGTGCTCTCCACGCACTGCCACAACGACCTCGGCCTCGCCGTGGCCAACTCGCTGGCCGCCGTCGAGGCCGGGGCCCGCCAAGTGGAGTGCACCATCAACGGCATCGGCGAACGGGCTGGCAACGCGGCCATGGAGGAGATCGTCATGGCCATCCGAACCCGGCCTGACACCTACACCGACATTGAAGTGGACATCCGGACCGAAGAGCTAGCGAAATCCAGCCGGATTGTCAGCCGCCTTACCGGCTACCCGGTGCAGTACAACAAGGCCGTGGTAGGGCGCAACGCCTTCGCCCACGAGGCGGGCATCCACCAGCACGGCGTGCTGAACGAGCGCACCACCTACGAGATCATGGATCCGGCGGCCGTGGGCCAAGGCGAGAGCCAACTGGTACTGGGCAAGCACTCTGGCCGGGCCGCCTTCCGTGACGCTCTCCAGAAGCTCGGCCATGACATCCAGGGCGATGCCCTCAACGCGGCCTTCACCCGGTTCAAGGAACTAGCTGACCGCAAGGTGCAGCTCAGCGACGCCGACCTAGAGGCCCTGGCCATCGAGGAAGTGGGCGGCAGCGCCGACCACGCCTACGAGTTCGTGAGCCTGGACGTGCGGGGCGGCAGTGTCAGCATGCCGTCGGCCGACCTGGTGATGCGGGTGGACGGAGAGGAGGTCTCGGTGTCCTGCGAAGGCGACGGAATGGTGGATGCCTCTTGCACGGCCATCAAGCAGGCCACCGGGGTTGAGGGTCGGATGACCGACTACAACGTCACCTCGGTAACCGGTGGGGTGGACGCCCTGGCTGACGTGGCGCTCACCTTCGAGAGTAACGACGGCGTCAAGGTTTCCGGTCGGGGCCTGTCCACCGACGTGGTGGAGGCGTCGGCACGGGCTTTCATCGGGGCCCTCAACAAGATCGCCCGGATCCGGGAGTCCGGCGAGGACCCCAACGCCGTGGACCGGCCCGGCCACATCGGCTGAGGCGCCACCCGGTGATCGACGACCCCGAGTACAGCGAGTTCCCGCTTCGGACGTTTCTGGACTTCACCATCGACGACGGGATCGGCGGCGAGGCCGTGGCCGCGCTGGACGTTAGTGACCGCCACCTCAACCCGAACGGGGTGGTCCACGGCGGCGTGGTGTTCACCTTGGTCGACACGGCCATGGGGCGGGCCACCATGTCGGTGCTGGAAGAGGGGCGAATCTGCGCATCGATCGAGGTTGCGGTGCGCTACCTGCGTCCCATTACCGATGGCCGGCTGGTGGCTACAGCCTCGGTGCTGCGGGCCGGTCGCCGGATCGTGCACCTGGAGGGTCGGGTCACCGTGGACGGTGACGACCGGCCGGTGGCCGTCGTTCAGGCCTCCTTCGCAGTGCTGGAGGCCTAATCGGGTTCAGTTCAGGTCGACGACCTGTCGGCGGGTCAGGTCCTCCAGGTCGTTTTCCTGGAGGCGCTGGCGGGAGTATGACCACAGGCCGGTGCCGATGACCAGCGTGCGCTGGATGGGCTGTACGTAGTCGCCGTCCGGCCAGCAGACCACTACGTCGACGTCGGTGGGGATGGTGGATGGGTCGACCCCGAACTCCTCAGCCCACCAGTGGGCGTCGTCGCGGGGCAGCAGGTCGCACCAGTGGCCCTTCATGGTGGCTTTCGCACCCCGGTCGCAGAACATGACGACAGGGCCGCCCATCACCTTCAGGCGTGTCGCCTCGTCGGCCAGTTCGGCTGGGTCTACCTCGGGGCACGGCGGAACCGGCTCGGTGCCGGGATCGTCGGCGTGGTCGATACGGCCCACTTTCTCGAGGGAGCCGTCGTCCACCCGCAGGACGACCGCTCCGTTCTCCTGGGCTTGCCAGTCGTTGAAGGGGAGTACCGCCAGGTCCTCCCAGGCGAGGAAGGCCCGGTGGTCCCACTCCACGCCGCTGTGGCCGCCACCCTGGGCCCAGGTGGCCAAGTCTCGGGGTGCGTCCAGGTCCGACACGTCAAACAGGGTGACCTTGGTGCCGGTGGTCCGGCCCTCATCGGTGGCCTCCTGGCCGATGCCCAGCACCCGGTCGGGGCCGATGGGGTGCAGGTAGCTGCTGAACCCGGTGATCTTCAATTCGCCCCGCACGGTGGGTGCCGTGGGGTCCGAGAGGTCCACGGTGTAGAAGGGATCGGTCTGACGGAAGGTAACCACGTAGGCCACGTCGCCCACGTAGCGCACGGCGAAGATTCGCTCGCCCCGACCCATGTCGCCCACCTGGCCCACTACCTCCAAGGTCGCGTTGTTGCGGGCCAGCACGGTCACCATCGACTCGGCGTCCTCGTCGAACCGCCACGGGCCGCCGGTGGTGGTGGCCACCCTCAGGTAGCCACCGTGCTCAGACAGCGAAAACTGGTTCAAGAGGTGGCCCGGGACCTCACCGGAGGCCGTGTAGGTGGCGGCCGTCGGGTCGGTGATGTCGAACTGGTGGATGGCGGTGTCCCAGTTGTCATTCCACCACCGCATCCGAGACTCGTTCTCCATCTCCTCGGGATCGACCCAGGCGTTGGTCGTCACATACAGGTTCTCGTGCCCGGCGTAGACGGTGGTTCCCTCGGCTAGCACGGCTGTGGTCGTTGGGGCGGCCAGCGGCTCATAGAGGGGCACGGTCAAGACCGACAGGGTGGAGAAGCCAGCAAAGTCCACCGGGCGAGACACGTCAGTGCAGGTGTTCAGAGACCCTTCGGCCACCGTGGCACCGGCGGATTCGAGGATGAAATCGGGCATCCAGTCGGCCAGGACGGTCTCAGCCACCACCTCGCGGTTAAACCGCTCGGCACGTTCCTCTCCGGCCGGGCTAGCCGGGTAGACGAAAGGAAGCTCGTTCGGCGCGGAGACCACGACGACACGGGCCGCCCCGCCCACCACCCGGCTACTGACGTGCCGGCCTTGCACGGTTAGGACGCTGGCGATGCGCAGGTTGGCAGGATCAGAGAGGTCCACCTCAATCACACTGGTCAGCGGTGTCCAGGTACCAGGCGACAAGAGCCGGGCTAGGGCGGGCAATGGAACGTCAGCCGCCTGTTCGTCCATCTCCACGTCGTACGGTTCCAGGTCGCCGCCGCCCGGTAGGTGGGTGTCAGCGATTAAGAATGCCCGGTTCCCGGCCAGCAACAGATCACGGCTCCAGTGGCCTTCCAGACGCAGCGTGCCAGTCGGCACCGCCGTCGGACCGGACACGTCCACGTGGTGGAGGTAGTCGTCTTCGACGACAACAATCCGCCGGCCATCGGTCTTGAGGATGTCGGGTTCGTCAATCCCGGCTTCCTGAACGTTGGTGCCTGAGTAGTCGACGCCTTCCTCCATGGACCGGGCCACACCGACGGCCGGGGTGGTCATGGACCCGTCGGCCATCGCCATGTCCGTCGTCGCCATCTCCAAGGCCACCGGTCGACCAAACCACCCGCCGTCTAGGCCGTAAGGCCCGACCCGCGCGGTGGCCTCAGCCCGAAAATGACGTAGCAACTCGTCGCATTCCGTGAATGGGACCAGCCCGGCGGTCAACTCGGTGCCCGATACGTCAACTACCCCGGTCGTCGACGGGGCCACCGTGGCGGTAGGCGCCGCAGGGGTTCCCGACCGGCCCAGCCCAGCCGGGTCAGTGCCGCACCCGACGACCATCAGGATCGCCACGGTGATCGCCAGGCCACGGCGCAAAGCCTGCTGCCCAGAGTTCATGCCGTGGTAGGAAGCCAAGACGGTCGGGTCGACTCGTAGCTAACGATGTCGTCCTCATGGCGCAGCGAGATGCCGATGTCGTCCAAGCCCTCCAGATAGCGCTCACGTGTGGCTTCATCCATCGGGAACGTGCAGGAGATCCCGGCGTCCGGGGCCTCCAGCGTCAAGTTGGCCAAGTCGATGGTGACCACCAGATCAGGGTCGGCCTCCACGGCGTCCAGCAGCGCAGCGCCCACCTCGGGTGTGACCTGCACGGGTATCAGGCCGTTCTTGGTGCAGTTATTCCGAAAGATGTCGGCAAACCGGGGCGAGACCACGGCCCCGAACCCGTACTGCTGGATGGCCCACACGGCGTGCTCCCGCGACGAGCCGGTGCCGAAGTTGGGCCCGGTCACCAGCACTACGGCCTCGGAGTAGCGCTCATCGTTCAGCACAAAGTCTCGGTTGTCGCGCCACTCAGAGAACAGGCCCTTCTCGAAACCGGTGCGCTCCACCCGCTTCAACCAGTCACTGGGGATGATCTGGTCGGTATCTACGTCAGAGCGTCGGAGCGGCAGCGCGGTACCTGAGACGATCTGCACGGCGTCCATGTCGCCCTCCTCAGTCCAGGTCGGCCGGCGTAGCGAATGTGCCGGCGATGGCCGTGGCGGCGGCGACGGCCGGAGAGACGAGGTGGGTGCGCCCGCCCCGACCCTGCCGGCCCTCGAAGTTCCGGTTGCTAGTACTGGCGCAACGTTCGCCGGCCGTGAGCTTGTCGGGGTTCATGGCCAGGCACATGGAGCACCCGGGCTCCCGCCAATCGAAGCCGGCAGCGGTGAACATCTCGGGGAGGCCCTCGGCCTCGGCCTGGGCCTTGACTGCCCAGGAGCCAGGGACAACCAACGTGCGTATCCCGTCGGCCACCTGGCGGCCGTCGGCTACCTCAGCAGCGGCCCGCAGGTCCTCGATGCGGCTGTTCGTACATGAGCCGATGAACACGGTGTCGACGGCCACGTCACGGATTGGGGTCCCGACGGCCAGCCCCATGTAGTCCAGGGCCCGCTGGGCTGCCTCGGCCTGGCTGGGGTCAGCGAACGATCGGGGATCGGGCACGGTGCCGTCCATACGCATGACCTGACCGGGGTTGGTGCCCCAAGACACGTGAGGGACGATGTCTGCGCCATCTAGGACGACTTCCTGATCGAACACGGCATCGCTGTCGGTAGCCAGACTCCTCCAGTCGTTTACCGCGACGTCCCAGTCGGTGCCCGACGGAGCGTGGGGGCGACCGGCCAGGTATTCGAAGGTGGTGTCGTCGGGGGCGATCAGACCGGCCTTGGCTCCGGCCTCGATGGACATGTTGCAGACGGTCATCCGGCCTTCCATTGAGAGGTTGCGGATTACTTCGCCCCGGTACTCGATGATCGAGCCGATCCCGCCGCCCGTGCCCAGGCGGCCCACGATCGCCAGGATCACGTCCTTGGCCGTGGAGCCCTCGGGGAGGGTGCCGTCCACGGTGACGGCCAGAGTGCCCGGTACCTGCTGGGGCAGAGTCTGGGTGGCCAGAACGTGTTCCACTTCGCTGGTACCGATGCCGAAGGCCAGCGCTCCGAACGCCCCGTGGGTGCTGGTGTGGCTGTCGCCACACACCACGGTCATGCCGGGCAGGGTCAGGCCTTTCTCAGGGCCGATGACGTGCACGATGCCCTGTCCCGGATCTCCCATCGGGTAGAGCGGAACGTCGAACTCCTCGCAGTTGGTCCGTAGGGCCTCGACCTGGGCGCGGCTGACCGGGTCGGCAATGGGCTGGTCAATGTCGACCGTGGGAACGTTGTGGTCCTCGGTGGCCACCGTCAACTCCGGATGGCGGACCCGCCGTCCGGCCGTGCGGAGACCGTCGAAGGCCTGTGGAGAGGTGACCTCGTGGACCAGGTGCAGGTCGATGAACAGCAGGTCGGGCTGGCCGTCGGCCGACCGCACTACGTGGCGGTCCCAGACCTTTTGGCTCAGGGTCTTCCCGGACATCGGGACTCCTCGTAGGGGTTGGGTCAGGACAGGATACGGGGTCGGCCGCTGGGGCCGCCCGCGCCGGCGGTGGTTAAGTGCCCATCGCCCGGGCGGCCTGAATCAGGTCGTCATAACCACCCGGTCCCGGGTCACCGGTTCGGGAGGCCACCGAGCCACTCGCGGTGACCACGGCCATGCCCGGTGTCCCGAAGACATCGAAGAGGATCCCCACCCGCCCGTCGTCAGCAATGTGTGAGAACCCGGTGATTCCCCATTCCTGGAGGATGGATGCTGACCACTCCGGGTCAGCGTCCGGGCCGATGGTGGACACTCCGACGACCGTGATGTCCGGTCGGCGGCTGAGCTCGGCGACCGCCGAGGCCTCTCTACGGCACGTCGCTCAGGTAGGAGTCCAGAACCAGAACAGGACGTCCTGGCCGGCCAGATCAGCACCGTGGAGCATGTCGCCGCCAATCAGTGTCGCCTCGAACCCCAACTCGTCCGGCACCGCAGCGCCCCGTGCGTCGGCCGCTGACCCCAACTCGGAGGCGGCCGCCTCCGAGGCGGTCGTGGGGGCCGGTATTGGAACAGGGGCGGTCGTATCGACCGCGCCGCCACAGGCACCCGCCGCGAGCACCAGGACGGCCAGAAAGTCCGTCCTGATCGGGGTCATACCACGACTCTACGGGGTACCGTCGGCGTCGTGAGCACCCGCGTCCTGATCATCTCGGCTCTGGTGTGCGGTATGGCGCTACTGGTGGCCTTCACCGTGCAGGTAGTGGTGGCGCTGTGACCCTCCGTCACGACCTGCTGGTGGTGGGCGGTGGCCCGGCGGGGTATGCGGCGGCGCTCTACGGGGCGGCGACCGGACTTGACGTGGGCCTCGTCGAAGAGGGGCGGATTGGCGGGACCTGTCTCCACCTCGGCTGCATCCCGGCCAAGGAACTGTTAGAGACGGCCTCGGTGCTGCGCACCGTCCGGGACGCCTCCCAGTTCGGCGTGTCGACTGGTGACCACAAGCCAGTCGTGGACTTGTCGGTTAGCCAGCAGCGCAAGCAGGAGGTCATCGACAGCCTGGCCGGTGGGCTGAGTTCCCTGCTGGCCGGACGTGACGTCACCGTCTACGACGGGACGGGACGCCTTGGCGCGGACCATGTCGTCACCGTGGACGGTCCCAACGGGTCGACCGTGGTGGTTGCCGACCACATCGTTCTGGCCACCGGGTCGACGCCCCGCACCATTCCCGGCTTCGAGGTCGATGGGACGCTGGTCGTGACCAGCGACGAGTTGCTGTCCCTGCTTGAGGTGCCGGACCGGGTAGCGGTGATCGGGGCCGGCGCCATCGGCTGTGAGTTCGCTTCGATGCTGGCCGACTATGGCTCGACGATCACCCTCCTGGAGGCCCTCCCGGAGATCCTCCCCGGTTGTGATACCGACGTGGCCGGGGCTCTCCAACGCTCGTTTCACCGCCGTCAGATCTCCGTGCACACTGGGGTGGTCGTTCACGGCCACGACCCAGCTGGCGGCGTCACCACCGTCCGGTTCGGCAACGACGAGGCCGTCGAGGTCGACCTGGTCGTGATGGCTGTAGGCCGCCAACCCCGGGGTGATTCGGCGGGCCTAGTTGACACCCGAGTGGTGGTTGACGACCGAGGCTTCATCCAGGTTGACGGCCGCCTCCGAACCGGTGAGCCAGGCGTCTACGCAGTGGGAGACGTGGTGGCCACCCCGCAGTTAGCCCACGTTGGCTTCGCCGAGGGCATGTTTGTGGTGAAGGACATTCTCGGCGAAGCGCCGACTCCTCTCGACCCGACAACTGTGCCGTGGTGTATTTATAGCCACCCCGAGGTGGCGTTTGCCGGCCTGACTGAGGCAGCGGCCGTAGAGGCCGGACACGACGTGGTGGTTAGCAGCCACCGGTTCGCCGGCAATGGGCGGGCCCGAATCTTGGGCGACACAGATGGCCTGGTGAAGGTGGTGGCCGAGCGGGACTCCGCCGGTCGAGCTGGGCGGATCTTGGGGGTCCACCTAGTCGGACCGTGGGCGACTGAGCAGTTGGGACAGGGCTATCTGGCCGTCAACTGGGAGGCCACGGTGGACGAGGTAGCGGCGTTTATCCAGCCACACCCGACACTCAGCGAGATGTTTGGCGAGACGGTATTGGCCCTCACCGGCCGGGCGCTGCACGGCTAAGCCATGGCAGACACCGAACTGGTGGCCTTCACCGTGCAGGTAGTGGTGGCGCTGTGACCTCCGACTCTCATCCCCGACCGTTCCGGGTCCGATGGTTGGGCCGTGTTCGCTATCGCGACGCTCTAGCTCTCCAGCAGGGCATCCATGCCCCCGCCGGGTCAGCCAATCATCCGCAGGACCACCTACTCCTCCTCGAGCACCATCCCGTCTACACGCTCGGCGTACGGGCCTCCCTGGACAACCTGCTGCTTCCCCCCAACGAGGTGGGAGCAGACCTTGAGCGGGCCGACCGGGGCGGTGATATCACCTTCCACGGTCCCGGCCAGCTAGTCGGCTATCCGCTTCTTCACCTCCCCGGCAAGCGGGGCGGCGGCATGGCCGACACGGTGGCCTACGTACGCTCGGTGGAGGACCTCCTCATCGACGTCTGCAGAGACCTCGGCCTTGTTGATGTGGGCCGCCTGGACCGGTACCCCGGAGTCTGGGTAGAACCCGACGGCCCCCGGCCCCGGAAGGTGGCGGCCATCGGGGTGAAGTTAACCCGGAGCAGAACCATGCACGGTTTCGCCCTCAACGTGGACCCCGACCTTTCGTACTTCGACCGCATGGTCCCCTGCGGGATTGCCGGCTATGGAGTCACGTCGTTGGCCGCCGAGGGGATTGACGCGCCGATGCGCCGGGTCGTCGACCGTGTGGTCGACCGGGCCGTCGATCGATGGGCGGCTGGCCCAGTGGACAGGGCCGACGTGGCGTGGACTTACCGGGCCGACGACCTGAGTGCCTTTAGCCGGGGTGGAGGGGCAGGGGGCCGTCCGCTGGTGGGTCGCAAGCCGGAGTGGATGAGGGTGCCGCTGGAGACGGGGCCCGACTACCTGCGCCTCAAGGCCGTGATGCGCAGCCGTCAGCTCACCACGGTGTGCGAGGAGGCTGGTTGTCCCAACGTGTTCGATTGCTGGAATGACGGCACGGCTACCTTCATGATCAACGGCGAGCGGTGCACCCGGGCCTGTGGCTTCTGCCTGGTCGACACTCGGAGGCCTGACGCCCCCGATCTCGACGAGCCCTACCGGGTGGCCGAGGCGGTGGCCGAGATGGGCCTGCGCCACGCCGTGGTGACCGCGGTGGCCCGAGACGACCTACACGATGGCGGAGCGTCGGCCTTCGCGGCCACCATCACTGCTGTCCGGGACCGCAACCCGGGAACGGCCGTCGAGGTGCTAATCCCGGACTGCAAGGGCGACCCGGAGGCTCTTGGGGCGGTATTCGATGCCCGACCCGACGTCCTGAACCACAACGTCGAGACGGTGGCCCGCCTGCAACGGCGGGTCCGCCCGTCAGCGTCTTACGCCCGCAGCCTGTCGGTGCTGGCCCGGGCGAAGGCGGCAGGCCTGACTACTAAGTCATCGATCATCGTCGGTCTAGGAGAGACCGACGATGAAGTGGAGGGCTGCCTAGCTGATCTAGCCGCCGTGGACTGCGACATCGTGACCATCGGCCAGTACCTGCGGCCTACCACCAACCACCTTCCGGTGGAACGCTGGGTGGAGCCGGCTACTTTCGACCGCTGGGCGGCGTACGGCGAAGCCCGGG
Organism: Acidimicrobiaceae bacterium; assembly: GCA_002717365.1. Taxonomy (GTDB): domain Bacteria; phylum Actinomycetota; class Acidimicrobiia; order Acidimicrobiales; family MedAcidi-G1; genus UBA9410. The sequence goes on from PBDJ01000034.1 coordinate 98,044, forward strand.
GGATCGACCACGTGGAGGCCGGACCATTAACCCGGTCCAGCTACCACGCCCGACAGGCAGCTGAGTCCGCCGCGGCAGGCTCGGTGGCCGTGACCCTGTCCGCTCGAGCGAGTTGAGCCCGTCATCGTCCGGCCGCCACAGTCCTCGTAGCCTGTCGCCGTGTTCGGCCAGCGCATCGATCGGGCCCGCGAGGCTATGGCCGACCGGGGTGTGGACGTTTTACTCCTGTCGGTGGGTGCCGACCTGCCGTACTTCTGCGGATATGAAGCTATGCCGCTGGAGCGCCTCACCATGCTGGTCGTACCCCGCGATGGCGATGTCCATCTGGTGGTGCCTTACTTGGAGGCCCCGCGGGTCGTAGAGCGTCCGGAGGTGTTCAACCTGATCACCTGGCGGGACAGCGAGGATCCCATCACCCGGGTGGTCGACCTGGTCGGCGGGGCGGCCACGGCGGCTGTCGGTGACCAGATGTGGGCCGGGTTCCTAGTCGACCTCGGTACAGCGTGTCCCGCCCTGTCGTTCACCCGGGCCTCGGAGGTCACGACGCCACTGCGGATGGTTAAGGACGCCGACGAAGTAGCGGCTCTGCGCCGAGCCGGCGCCGCCGTGGACCGCATCCTGGCTGACGTCCAGACCGGACAAGTCCCAATGGTTGGCAGAACCGAGGCCGACGTAGCGGCCCAGATTGGGCGTCGGATCTTGGACGAAGGTCACCACCGGATCAACTTCGTGATCGTGGCCTCGGGACCCAACGCGGCCAGTCCCCACCACGAGCCAGGGGGCCGGATCATCAGGGACGGCGANGGGGTGCTGTTCGACATCGGCGGCACCATGGNCGGNCCGGGNGACGTCGGCTACTGCTCNGACATCACCCGGTGCNTCCACNTCGGCCCGCCTCCCGANGGGTTCGCCGANCTTTACGGGGTGCTGNACGCCTCACAGGCTGCCGGGGTGGCGGCAGCCACCGTTGGTACCCCGTGTGAGGACGTNGACGNGGCGGCCCGGCGGGTCATTGACGATGCTGGTCTCGGNGAGNACTTCGTTCACCGGACCGGNCACGGCATNGGCGTGGANGCNCACGAGCACCCCAACATCGTGGCCGGCAACGAACTGCCGNTAGCTGTCGGCCACGCCTTCTCCGTTGAACCGGGTATCTACGTGCCTGGCGTGTGGGGCGCTCGGCTAGAGGACATNGTGGTNGCNACTGCNNACGGCCCGGTGGCNATGAACCAGATCGACCGCAGCCTGGCCGTGGTCGANGGCTGACCGGTCCGACAGTTCGCGTACGCCGNTGATCGANCTCGACGCGGCCACCGTGCTGCTCCAGTGGGCGGCCGGGGGCCTGTTCTTCCTGTGGGTGACCAGCCGNCGCCGAGAAGTNGGNATCGGTTACGGCTGGANNATGCGGACCACGTTTGGNCTGATNGCGGNGGGCGGGGTAGCGGCCGGCCTNGCTCTGGACCCGGTGCCNGTNCGCGAGGTGGCTGGAGCGGGGATGGTGNCCGCCACCGCAGTGGCCCTGGTGNTCTCGGTNCTGCGTCGCCGAGCCGGAGTAGCCGGCCAGCGGGGGGTCGAGGAGCGCCGGACCACCCGGGTGGCCGAGATGACNGGNATCGACCGGGACCGGCGGACNTTCGACGACTCGGTGTCGGAGTTCCCGCCTGCCCTGGACNTGGTNGCGCCCGNCCTGGGCCTGNTAGCCCTTGTGGCGGGNGGCCTCGACGCCGGAGACCCGGCGTTNNTNGCCGTGGCACGCACCCTGGTNGGGGCGCTGTTNCTGGGAGCGGTCACCGACGCCATGCTGCTGGGCCACTGGTACCTCGTGCAGCCCGGCCTGGCNCGGGGACCATTNCTGGAACTGGTTCGGTGGACGGGTGTGGTGTGGCCGTTCGAGTTGGCTGTCNTGCTATGGCCGACCGGNATGGGCTCAGTNCTGAATGGCACCATNGACGACGGCTACAACGGCCTTCTGGGCTGGTTCTGGGCGGCGTGNNCNGTGACCTCCATCGCACTGGTGGCCCTGACCCGGGCGGCCCTCCGGGAACGCCAGTATTCGGCCGTCATGGCNGCTACCGGCCTTCTCTANCTGGCCATCCTCACTGCCTTTGGCATGGACCTGGTGGCCCGGGCCACGCTGGCCTGAGGCCTCAGGCCAGGCTGGCCCGGNANGGGATGATGTAACGCCCCAAATCGGCAAACAGTGAGGTTGGTCTCTAATTGATCGTATGGTTACTTTCGNGACTACNACCCCCTGGACTGGAAGGCAGTGAACATGAGGAAGCAGGTACCGGTTCANGACGGTCTCTTCTCNGGTTCGGCAGAGNCCGTCCGACTNATCGGTGGGCGGTGCATTGACTGCCAGAACCACGTCTTTCCGTATCAGNCCGGGTGTCCCAAGTGCAGCGGAACCGANGTAGNGNAGGTCGAGTTGGGNNNCGAGGGTGAACTTTGGACATGGACCATCCAGGGNTACCCGCCAAAGGCTCCGCCCTATGTNGGTGATGTCGAAGAGCACGACTTTGAACCATTTGGCGTTGGNTATGTGGAACTNCCCGATGAACTCCGTGTCGAGGCCCGCTTGACCGAAAATGACCCGTCACGTCTCCGGATCGGAATGCCGATGAAACTGGTGTTNGTTCCCTTGACGATCAACGACTTGGACGAAGAGGTCGTGACATTCGCNTTTGCTCCGAAGGATGCCNGCAATGAGTGAAGTAGCGATTGTCGGTATTGGGATGCATGAGTTTGGCCGCCATGAGGGGCTTTCGGGNATGGACCAAGGNGTGGTTGCCGTCCGAAGAGCTTTGGTCGACTCAGGTCTTACCTGGCAGGACATGCAGTTCGCCTTTGGTGGAAGTAAGTCNGCAGGTGCCGCCGACCTCATGGTTTCAAAGTTGGGGTTGACTGGCCTGCAGTTCATCAACGTTNCGAACGGTTGCGCGACCGGGGGTTCAGCACTGTTCGCNGCCTGGAACGCCATCGAATCAGGGATGTTCGACCTGGGTATTGCGATCGGCTTCGATAAACATGAACGGGGCGCNTTCCGCCCGAGNACTGNAGAAATCGGAGAATGGTATGGGCGATCCGGCCTTGCNCTGACCACTCAGTTCTTCGCGATGAAGATCAACCGGTACATGCACGAGTTCGGTGTTACCCATTCGGCTCTAGNCCAAGTAGCCGAGAAGGCCTACAGAAACGGAGCGATGAACCCTATGGCTTGGCGTCGCGAGCCNTTGTCTGCNGACCAAATCAAGGGNTCGAAAATGCTTTCCTATCCGTTGACCCAGTACATGTTTTGCTCGCCTGGCGAGGGTGGCGTGGCNATTGTCCTTGCCAGCGCCAAGCGGGCTCGNAAGATGNCGGNTCGGCCCGTNTTCCTCAGGGCAGCTGCCGTCCGTTCCCGACGTTTCGGTTCNTTTGAGGTAACGGCTCCCCATCTTGCNATTGAGCGTTCTGATGGCCCGACCGTCGACGCGTCGCGCACTGCGTTCGAAATGGCGGGGATCGGTCCGGAAGATGTGGATCTAGCCCAACTGCAGGACACGGAGTCGGGCGCAGAGNTCATGCACATGGCNGAGAACGGCTTATGCCAACACGGTGAGCAGGAACGGATCATCGCTCATGGAGAGACAGAGATNGATGGCCGGCTCCCGATCAATACTGACGGTGGTTGCCTNGCCAACGGTGAACCTATTGGAGCTTCTGGTCTCCGGCAGGTGTACGAGAATGTTCTGCAACTCCGAGGAGATGCAGGACCGCGGCAGGTGCCGCGAGACCCGCGAGTGGCCTATACACACGTTTACGGAGCACCAGGCATTTCTGGGGTCACGATTCTCAGCAGGTGACTTGATGACAGAGAATCTGCGAAGTCATNACGCAATCTCTGACNTAGTTCACCGCTATGCCAATGCGGTAAACGATCGNGATTCGGAAGCCTGGTCTAGCACCTTTGCCCTAGAGGCNTCGTGGGACTTGGGGCCNGAAAGGGCAGTCAAAGGCCGAGCCGAGATCTTGAGTCTTTGGACTAAGGAGATGCAGCGATTCCGGAAGGTCGTCCAGATCGTCGACAGTGGCACGGTTGATCTTGACCNGTCCGGTNGTTCNGGTTCCGGTCGTTGGTACTTCAAAGAACACTTCGAGCGGAATGACGGNACTTCCGGTTTCATGGTCGCTCACTATGACGACGAATACCTAAAGGTCAATGGCCAATGGCTTTTCGCGGTTCGCTCTCTGGTCTTACACGATCGACAAACCTCTGGGGCCGAAGATGNAACTGGGNCGACTCCGATAGTTGACCCTCTCGGNCCTGAGGTCTCGACGGCGACTGGTCAGAACGACCGCTAGTCGTGCCGGACTTCATNGAAGAACTNGGCCTCGAACCGGGATCGATTGCAATCGTCGGCCCGGACTCCAGGCTGACATGGGCGGCAGTCGATCTCGTTCTCAACCGGTGCGCCAACGCACTTTTGCAGGCCGACTTAGGGGCATCTCGGCGGGTTGCCGTATTTGCNGAGAACTCCTGTGAAACAGCCATGGCCCATCTTGCTGGCTTGTTTGGTGGNGCGTCGACTGTTCCGGTGAACTTTCACCTCACGTCCTCAGAAGTTGCNTACATCCTCCGGGATTCGCGCACAGAGGTCGTCTTCGCGGGGCCGGAAACGGTTGAGCGNGCAGTNGAGGCGGCGCGNCTTGCTGAGGTATCGACCGTTGTCGCGTGGGGGGATTGTGAGACCTCAGGCGCTCTGTCTTGGNACGAGTGGCTTGAATCCGGCTCGGATTCTCCGCCCCCTGATGATGTGCGTCCCCTACCGAACATGTTGTACACCTCAGGTACAACCGGAGTCCCTAAAGGAACGGAGCTCCCTCCGACCATGTTCGCTGGGGGTTCGACAATTCGAGAACACCTTGAAAACNTGAGGNNGAACAGGTNCGCGAAACTCGGGACCCACCTCGTCCTCGGNCCGATGTATCACACAGGCCCGCTGAGTGGGATGCGCTCNCTGTTGGCCGGGGTGCCATCAATCGTGNCAGGACGGTTTGACGCTGAGGAGACGCTGCGTGTCATCAGCGACAACCAGGTCGAATCNACGCTNATGGTACCGACGCATTTTGTTCGACTCATCGACCTCNCGTCCAAGATNCGAGAGCNATACGACGTGTCCTCGATTCGGCTTGTCGTCCACACGGGATCGAAGTGCCCGATTGAAGTGAAGNGNGCCATGATCGAGTGGTGGGGCCCGGTCTTTNTGGAGGCATACGGAGCGACAGAGGTAGGCACTACTTGCTCGATCACGAGCGAGGAGTGGCTTGAACACCCTGGTTCTGTNGGGCGGGCTGTCCCACCGTTTACNCCATTGGTCGTGGACGATCAGGGCGAAGAGGTCCCGNCAGGGACAGAGGGTCGGCTCTTCTTCCAAGACTCGACTGGCCGCGGAGTNGTGTATCCGGGCGATCCGGCGAAGTCNGCTGCAGCACACCTAANGCCAGGGGTCTTCACTCTTGGTGAGCTTGGCCATATAGACAAAGACGGCTATGTCTACATTGGTGACCGCGTTTCGGACATGGTCGTCTCGGGNGGTGTCAACCTTTACCCGGCTGAGGCCGAGCAGGTACTCATTGGTCACCCAGACGTAGCGGATGTTGCCTGTATCGGCGTTCCGCACCGCGAGATGGGTGAGGAACTCAAGGCCCTTGTGGTNTTGTCGGATCCTGAAAAGCGGGTAGACGAGNGCGAGATTCTTGGGTACTGCTTGCAGCGGCTTTCACATCACAAATGTCCGCGTACGGTCACCNTGGTTGAGGATCTTGGTCGGACGACCATGGGAAAGNTCGACAAACGAAAGCTTCGTTCACCGTGGTGGGACGAACCGGCAACGACCTCAGACTGAGGAGCGGGACGGTCCAGCGGGTGAGTCNCGGAACATCTCTTCCGCGTCGAATCCGATTCGCTGGTCGGGAGTGATTTCGATCACGACCCGACCAGGGCTGTCTAGGTGTTTAACGAACGCAGCCTGAGCCTCGNTGGTNTCCGGTCGGACTTTGGCAGCNAGGGCGGGGTAGAACCATCCGGTAGTTNCAGCATCATCCANCACTCTTGCGTTGCCCTTGTAGGTCACCGTCTGGCTGATTCCGATGTCGGTGCCTCGGCTGGAGATCGCCAAGGCGACTCTTGGCCTACGTTCCACCGCNGGTACCCGTTTCCGACGTCGAGTACAGGTAACCCAGAACCGTCCTTCGTGGAAGACGAAGTTCATGATTACCCCAACCGGTTCACCTGCGGTGGTTGTCCACATAAAGGTGCATTCGGTTTGCTTAGAGAGCAGTACGGCTTCCCGATCGTCGTCTAGGTGGAACTTCGACACGTCTTCGTANCTGTCGACNTAATCGGTTCCGCTTTCCGGTTCGGTCATTTCGTGCTCCTTGCCCATCCCCCGAAACAGTGGGGAACCTCTTGGCATCAAACTAATCAACTNGTTAGTTTGCAGAAATGTACATGAGNTGTNAGGAACTTCNGGGNGCTTCTCGAGTTGGCTAGGGCCTTTCGCTTCGCCTGTCAGGCATACGCGCCGTCGTCGAAGGCCGAATGGCTAGACACCGCGCGGCGTGTCGAAGACTTGGGTTATTCCACTTTGCACGTCGCGGACCACTACTTCGGTCCTGGTCTTGCCCTGGAGGAAGCCAGNCACCCGCTCCAGACGGTTGCTGCCATACCCGCAATGACTGCAGCAGCAGGGGTGACNGAATCGCTNCGAATCGGCTGTCGGGTCCTCTGTGTCGACTATCACCACCCCGTGGTACTGGCCAAGGANCTCGCCACAATCGACCTGTTCTCAGATGGTCGTCTTGAGCCAGGTTTCGGAGCTGGTTGGGNTGGGTCGGAATACGNGGCACTCGGGATCCCGATGGAAGCGCCTGGNGTCCGGATTGAACGCCTAATCGAAACGGTGGAGTTCACCCGGGAGTTCTTCTCTGGTGCGGAACTTTCGTTTCATGGAGNACATGTGACTGCAAGAAACATGCGGGCCGTGCCCGCTTCGGTCCAGCCGGATGGTCCCCGCNTCATGGTNGGTGGTGGATCACCACGGGTGCTNAAGGCCGCTGGTCGTATNGCTGACATCGTGTCACTGAACTTCGACAACTCAAGTGGCCGGATCGGTTCCGACGGCGTGCGTTCGGGCNGCTCAGACCAGACGTCAAAGAAGATCGACTGGGTTAGAGAAGGAGCCGGAGAACGATTCGGGGACCTCGAGCTTGAGATAGGCGCCTACTTCACGTCGGTCACTCACAACGCACAATCAGACACAGAACTTGTAGCGCAGAGGGTTGGTGTGGCGAGTGAAGATCTGCGAGACCACCCCCANGTGCTTATCGGCTCTGTNGAAGAGATCGTGGAGCAGCTTGAGNGCCAGCGAGAGGTCAACGGCATCTCATACGTGACNGTTGGNGCAGCGGTTCTCGAAGACTTTGCGCCCATCGTCGAACGGTTGGCCGGCCGATGACTCTGGTGNCCGCAGGGCTATCGCCAAAGGTGCAAAAGCAAAAGATGGAGGAGNTCAGATCATGACCGGTGCCCATCCAGACCTTGGTGACTTCGACATCTTGGACCCGGAGGTCCAGCAGTGTCCCCACCTGTACTACGCGGCCATGCGNGAGTCGTGTCCCGTATTTCTCGCCGAAGCAGCAGGAACCGAGTTTTATCTGATCAGCAGACANGAGGATGTCATGCGGGTCCTGATGGACCCTGNGACGTTTTCTTCCAAGTTCGGGCGTTCNNGCCTTCCGCCGAGCNAGGAAGCAGTCAAACGACTTATTGAGGTACAGGAGGAATACGGGGCCTATCCCCGCCGGGACACCCTCTTGACGGTCGACCCGCCGGAACATACCCGGTATCGGAAACTCGTAAGCCGTGCCTTCACTTCACGTGCCATAGCTGACCTCGAGCCGTTCATCCGGAGTCTTACCAATGAGTTGATAGACCGTTTCCTTCCCACTGGTCGTTGTGAATTCGTTGAGGAGTTCGCGGTACCGCTTCCGGTGGCCGTCATTGCTCGGGCTCTCAACGTNCCCGGTGATCGGNTGGAGGACTTCAAGCGTTGGAGCGACGATGCNNTTGCCGGCACTGGGAGAGAACTCACAGTCGATGAGCAGGTCGAGTGTGAGAAATCAATCATCGAGTTCCAGCACTACTTCGCCGANCAGTTGGANCAGCGGCGNGCAGAACCCCGTGGNGACATCCTGACAAACCTGGTCCAAGCACGTATCGACATACAGGAGGANCCTGACCTGCCCGACGAANCGCTGTCCACCGAGGAGATTCTCAGCATCCTCCAGCAGATACTNGTCGCGGGGAACGAGACCACGACGAAGCTCCTANCCGAGGCGATGCTCCTCCTCAGCGAGCGGCCAGAGGTCTGGAATCAGTTGCAGACCGACCCCACGATGGCGGGNCGGGTTGCCGAAGAGAGCCTGCGTCTTNCATCTCCCACCCAGGGGATGTGGCGGATTGCCACACGTGATGTTGACNTAGCAGGCACAAGTATCCCCGCTGGCTCCAGGGTCGTGATCATGTACGCGTCCGCCAATCGTGACGAGACGCTGNTTCCCGATGGAGACTTGTTCGAGCCGAATCGGGACAACCTCTCGCAGCACTTGTCCTTTGGGAAAGGCAACCATTTCTGCCTTGGGGCAAGCCTTTCCAGACTTGAAACCACGGTCGCGTTGGAAGAGCTCAGCCGACGGATCCATTCCTTCTCCCTAAGTTCTGGTAACGAAATCCAGTATCAACCCAGCTTCATGCTCCGCGGGCTGAAACGGCTTGACCTCGAATTGACGACGTCGTGAACCACCTCCGTCAGTCGAAGGAGACCGATTCCCGAGTGGCGCTACTACGTATCCCAAGAACTATCGATCGCCGTCCCGAGGCGTAAGGCATCCTCGTGGACCCAGCGGACATCTTCCATTTTGGTTTCTTAGTTGACGACCTTCCAAAGGCAATGAAGGACTGGGGATCGACCCTAGATATCAGTTGGGCTGAGCCAGCCGAGGTTCCCAACCAGCCGGTTTGGACCCCCGAAGGAGGACAACTTTCTGTTCCACTTCGTTTCGTCTACTCAACTGAGGGGCCGGTCCACATCGAGCTGGTCGAAGGACCTGATGGGAGCATCTGGGACAGTTCGCAAACTTCGGGCATCCATCACTTTGGGGTATGGGTCAATGACATCTCAGTCCGAGTACAGGGCCTTCTGGATCATGGAGCGACGCTTTTGGCAGCAGCGCGCCCACCCTCTGAGAGCTTTGGAAATTTTGCCTATCTCGAAACTCCATCGATCGGAGTCATCGAACTGGTGTCCCTTGGTGTCCGACCCCGTATGGAGGCGTGGTGGGCAGGCGCGACCTTCGCCTGATCAACTACAACTAATGTTTCGACCTCGCTCGCACATTTGCGGCTCAAGCCTTCGGCACCTTCTCTCATGATCGGTTCTGCACCGTTTCCGGTCAGCCTGAATGACCTGACCACAGAGGTGCTCTCCAGGGCTCTCGGGGTCGAAATTCTGGACTTCGAGGCCGAACCGCTGGGCCTAGACCGCGGAATGCTGTGCGAACTCTTTCTCCTCGACCTCCGATATGGCGATGCAGCGCATGGCCCACCTCGCGTGGTTGCGAAGTTCGGTTCCTCCCGGGAACTGGTGCGAAGTCGGGCCTTGGCCGTAGGCATCTACGAGAGAGAGTTGCGCTTCTTTGACGTTTTGGCGAACCGCACTCCGATGCGACTGCCAGACGTATATGCCTCCTGGTACGACGCCAAGAGTGCAGAGTTCCTGCTTCTCCTCGAGGCGATCGAGGCGGATGTCGAGGTGGACCAACTCAACGGGATCGACGCCGGTCGAGCCAAGCTGGTCATCCGGGAGATGGCCTCGCTTCACGCGAAATGGGCAGGTGACCCGGAGATCGAGGGCCTCGAGTGGCTTCCCCCCCTGGGTTCACCGGATCGTCGCAGATCTCTGGGGGACCATGTCCGCAACGGCTGGAATCCCCTCGCCGAGATGATCGGACCCGGTTCGGATCCGAAGATTTCGGTAGCGGGGGAGTTGTTAGAACGGCGACTCGACGAGGCGCTGGCTAATAGTCGCGGGTATCTGGCGACCCTGATCCATCTGGACCTTCGACTCGACAACCTGTTGTTTTCGCCTGATGGGACCACGGTGACCGTCATCGACTGGCAAGGGGTAGGCGTCGGACCTGCTTCGTGGGACCTCGCCTATTTCATCTCTCAGTCGCTCACCATCGAGAACAGGCGGAACCACGAGAAAGAACTCCTGGACCTCTACGCGGATGTCGTGAGGACGCTGCAACCGGGCTTAGATCCCGTCGAACTAATGGCCGGGTATGAGGAGGCGATGTGGTACGGCCTGACGATCGCGGCCGCACTTATGGTTGTCGGAGACATGGACGAACCGCGAACCCGACTCCTAGCCGAGACTATGGCGCTGAGAGCGTTGGCCGCCTTGGACGACCATGGGCAGTTGGAGGCAGAACTTCCATGAACCATCCAAACGTGCTCCTGCTGTTGGCGGATCAAGAGCGCCAGAGGGACTGGCTTCCCAACGGCTTGAAACTCCCAAACAGGCAGCGCCTCATCGACGAGGGCCTCGAGTTCACCCGCTACTACACACACACCTCACCGTGCTCTCCATCACGCGGGACCTTGTTCACTGGCGGTTACATGCCCGTCCACGGTGTGAACGAGAATTGCATCGAGCCGGCCAACGGCGAACTGGGGACTGACGCGGACACCTTGGGCAAGATCTTTCGCGAGCAGGGCTACTACACGGCCTACAAGGGGAAATGGCACCTCACTTTCGAGGCGCATCCAGACATGGACGCCTACGGCTTCTCGGACTGGGAAGGAAATGACAAATCGTTCTGGGGCCAGGCAGGAAGTGGAACGGAGTTAGACGGTCCGATAGCGACTTCGGCTGCTGATTGGATCCGCAACTCGGCACCCTCAGATCAGCCCTGGTTCCTCGCAGTGGGTTTGGTGAACCCACATGACGTCATGTGGTATCCGATGGACCAACCCTGGTATCAGGAGTCCAATCCCCTCCATTTCGAGTCGGTGCGCGACCGACACGCCAAGCGGGACTGGGGTCGCGATGACCCGCTTCCGGCGTTCGAACTCCCCTACGAAGAGTGGTTCACTGAGCTGCCGGCCAACTTTGACGATGATCTGCACACCAAGCCGGATGTGCACCGACGTTTTCTCCACGAATCAAGCAAGTCATGCGGCTGGCTAGAACGTTCTGACACCGAACACTGGCTGCGCCAACTCGACTACTACGCCAAGTTGCATCAGTTGAGCGATGCGAACATCGGCCACATCCTTGGTGCACTAGATGACACGGGAGGCTGGGACAACACCGTTGTCGTCTTCACTTCAGACCACGGTGATCAATGTGGTTCGCACGGGCTGCGATCGAAAGGGCCCTGGAACTACGAGGAAACCATGAGGATTCCTCTCTACATCGTCGCGCCCGGGGTGACAGCGGCAGGCTCGACTACGGACGCGATGTTCAGCCATGTCGACCTAGCCCGAACCTTGGCCGGCTTCAGTGGAGCCGGAGAGGACCGTCTGGAGGGTTGGCCAGGTCGACAGATGAGCGGAGTCCTGGCCGACCCGTCGACTGACGGTCGCCCTGAAATTCTCTTCGCTCAGGACTGGGCCTGGTACGACGGCCTCCTAGAAACCCGCTACGCGAGCCGCGGAGTGTTCGATGGCCGATTCAAGTACTGCCGCTACTACGGGATTGGTGGTTCAAGCACCACGCGGGGTACACCGATCACCTCAGCGAAACAAGTCGACCGAGATGCAGCCTTCGAAGACCACGAGCACGAGTTCTACGATCTCCAAGAAGACCCTCATGAGCTAGTGAACCTCGCCATGGACCGCGGCCGTCGCCAAGAGGTCCGACGCAGGTTTGAAGACCTCCTCGAGCTCGAGCGTCAGGAGTTCAGAGACCGCTGAAGCCCGCGGAACAGTTAATCCGCCGGGTCAACCCAGGCGACTTACCCGGACTGGGATAGCACTCTGTACGGCCATCCCGGTGATCGGGTCGGTGCCTCTCTCGTTGGAGACCAGTCGGTTTGTTGGTGAACCTTCCGTGCGAACGTCCTCGTCTGTCTGGGAAGCCGTTCCCCAGGCGTGGGACATCGAGACGACACCCCGTTTGACGGCGGGCGACGGTTCGGCGACGCCTTCGACGGCCCCGTTCGGCGACTCAATCCGTACGAGTTCACCTGCAGCAATACCCAGAGAGGTCAGGTCTTCCGGGTGCATGAACGCTGGGTTGGTCGTTCCCAATCGTGCTAGCCCCGGTAGTTCGCGTCCGAAGGAGTTCAGGACATGCTTGGCCCGACGGCTGATGAGGCGATAGGGGAACTGCGCCTCACTATCGCCTCCCAGCAACCGGTCGGCTGAACTCCGCTCAGCCAAGACCTCTCCCAGTTCACGGACTACATCCGCTGGGCCGACATCGAGCAGGGCAGCGGATCTGCCTTCATCAGGTACGACCCGAACGCGGTCCGGGTGGATGACGCCCCGATTCTTGCGGATCTCTGCCATTGGCATTCTGGCGGACCCGTAGACGAGATCAAGTACCTCCTCGTCACCGATGCCCGGCTTGACGCCGTTGCCTGAGAAGGGGATGGCTCCGCCGGGAAGGTTTATGGGGCTGCCGTTTCGAGCAGCGATACCGGCAAACACCTCCCACTCCGCTAGGAGGTCGTCGTTCGAGTTCAAGACCGCCGGGGTGTAATTCGTGTATGGCGCTGGAAAGCGCCGATCCATGATGTGGGGCACGTCGGCTCGCTCGAGTTGGAGTCTGGGAGCAATGACGAAATCCGCGAGTTCGCTGGTTGGGCTCATGCGGTGGTCAATGACCACCAGAAGTTCGAGAGCTCTTAGTGCGGCAACAGTCTTTCTCTGATCTGGCCACGCGACGACTGGGTTACCACCTGAGACGATGAGTGCCCGGACTTGCCCTGGGCCATCGAGGAGGATCTCATCGGCGAGGGTATTGGTCAGCATCTCGTCTGCCATGCCGTGCAAGTTCCGAACACGGTGTGCAGCGCCCGGCGCTGGATCCGATGGTGGCACTACTGCAGCGCGGCGCGTGTCTCCCGGGGACAGGAAATAGCCACTCTCAAGTTCGTCGCCAGCACGGTTCACCCGGCCGCAGATGGCGTTAAGGCAAAGAGCCAAATGTTCGGTCAACATCGAGTGTGGAGCCATATTCGGTCCGGTTCCGGTACCGGCAGATCCGCGCTCGGCCGCCCCAAAGAGTTCTGCTGCCTCCGTAACAGCCTGAGCGTCGATCCCCGCCCGCCTAGCGACGTATTCAGGATCGAAGGCCTCTACCGCCGCAGTCAGTTCATCGATGTTGGATACGTGCCGGCTACAAAAGGCCTTGTCGGCATAGTCCAGTCGGATGACCTCTCTTATAAGTCCGGCTAGGAGCGTCGGGTCCTCACCCGGTTGGACTTGTAGCCAGATGTCGGCACTGGCCGCGAATTCGGTGTGTCGCGGGTCCACGACAATTGTCTTCAGACCTCGATCTTTCGCCTCCCGCAGAGCAACGAACGGGTTGGTTCCCTGCAGGCCTCCGGCTGGGCCGTAGCCCGAGGCGAGCGGGTTGTAGCCGATGGCCAGATGAACATCGGAGTCGGAAAAGTTGTGCCAGCCAGCCTCCCAAGCCCCCATACGCAGGGCGGCCGAACGGTGGGCCGGCTGATCGATAGTGACGGAAGTGTAAAAGGAGGGCGACTGGAGACCTTCATGCCAAGCGGCGGCCACTGGCACAGCGGTCGAGTTCTGGTAGGCGCCCGTTCCCGTATAACTGGCTACCGCCCGGGGGCCATGATCGGCAACGATCTGGTCGATTTTCGAAGCGATCTCGTCTAGGGCTGATGTCGAAGAGATTGGTTCAAAGGAACCAGTGGGGGTTCGCCGAAGGGAAGTCCTGACGCGATCGGGATGATGATGGTGGTCGGCGAGTTGTCGGCCCTTCACGCAGGTAAAGCCCTGGAAGAGAGGGTCTGAGCGATCGCCGTGAATGCCAACTATCCGGTCACCGTCCTCAATGTCGACGAGGACCGGGCAGGCCGCGTGACAGAAGCGGCAGAAGGAGGCGTGCCTCTCCACTCTCTGCTCTGGTGTTGCGCTCGGTCCGACCACCTAGACAAACTAATCGCCGGGTTACTTTTTGAATAGGCCATCCGACTGGGTGGATCATCGTTTCCCTGGCTTGGGCACATTCAAGATGCGTGAGGATCAGAAGGCATGACGGTACGTGACCTCTTCGAGATGAACGGCCGAGTTGCCGTGGTCACTGGCTCGGGACAGGGGATTGGCCGGTCGATTGCGTTAGGCCTTGCCGACTTCGGTTGTGATGTCGTGCTGAATTCCCGGCGTATCCATGATCTTGAGGCCACTGCCGTGGAGATTGAAAAACGAGGGCGTTCGGCTCTGATAGTGCAAGGCGATATCCGAGATTTCTCCGAAACACTTGCAGATCAAGCCATGGAGAGATTCGGGCACCTGGACATCTGGGTCAACAATGTCGGCGGGTCGGACGAGAAGACCACTAGGCGACTTGTAGAGACAAGCGATGAAGTATTCAGGTCCCAACTCGATCTCAACCTCACATCTGCCTTTCAGGGGTGTAAGGCCGCAGCGCCGCGGATGGGCGAAGCCGGTTCCATCATTAACATTTCCTCAGGCGCAGGGACCCGTGGCTCGCCGTTCACCGGCCCCTATGCAGCTGCGAAAGCTGGGATGAACAACTTGACCCAGACCCTGGCCCTTGAACTCGCGCCGGCGATTCGCGTCAATGCCGTTGCACCCGGGCCGGTGGTCACCGAGGCATTCCGAGAGGTACTCAACGTCGACGACCAGTTGGACGAGATCCAGGCCACCATCCCCTTGGCCCGGATGGGCGTCCCAGATGACATTGCCGCAGCCGTGGTCTACCTCGCGTCCGATGCTGCATCGTGGGTGACCGGCCAACTCTTGTTGGTCGCGGGGGGGCGAACCCAACGGGCACATCATTATCGGCCGAGGCAGGAATAACGACTCTTAGAGGAAAGGATTGAGATCAGATGGGTGGATCCAGACTTGACGGAAGGGTTGCTGCAGTCTCGGGAGGGACTCGGGGCATCGGACGTGCCATCGCAGAGGCATTTCTGGACGAGGGTGCGTCGGTTGTCATCAACGGTCGGAGTCCAGAAAAGGGTGCAGCCGCTCTCGCTGAGATGAACGGTGGGGACCGAGTGTCCTTCTGGCCGGGGAGTGTGGCTGATCAGGTAGTAGCCGAGGGGCTCGTCGACCACGCCGTGGAGACCTACGGTCAGATCGACATTCTGGTTTGCAACGCAGGTGGTGTCAGAGATACAGCCCCGGTGGTGGATATGTCTGACGAGGAGTGGCAGTACGAACTCAACCTGAATTTGAACCACACGTTCTGGACTACGAGAAGGGCCTTGCGGTACATGGTCCCCCAGAGGTCAGGACGAGTTCTTGCCATCTCTTCAGTCGAAGGAAAGGTGGCCAAGCCCAACATCGCCGGTTATGCGGCGAACAAGCATGGGATCAACGGGTTCGTCAAGTCGGTGGCTCGAGAAGTTGGGGTAGAAGGAATCACTGTCAATGCCATCTGCCCGGGGATCGTGGTGACAGATATGGTCCACGAGCGGGCTGGACGCGCCCAGGGATTAGGCGGCGTCGATGAATTGGTTTCCTTCTACACGGCGCATACCGCTCTTCAGCGTCCGGTCACTGTGGGTGAAATCGCTGCATTCGCGGTCCATCTAGCTTCTGATGAGGGTGCTGGCTTCAGCGGTGGGACCATCTCGCTCGATGGGGGAGACGCCTACTACTAGCTCCTGACCTCCCACTGAGTCCTGGCTCTCTGCCAACTTCACAGGTTCTTATTAACTGGCTAGTTACTTCTTGAAGACTGCGCCTGTTGTCACTACTCTGGGTGGAGGTTCTATTTGTTGGGATCCGATCCCGGGTTCATGGGGCCATCTAACGGGGGGAGCAGTTCGCTTCTCCGATCCATACAGAGGGGAAACGTCTTCATGTTGAAGCGACTTATTGTCATCTTCGCCGCCCTGGCGATGGTGGCTTCGGCCTGCGGGTCGGATGACGATGCCGCGTCTGGTGGTCAGAGCACCGCTACGACGGCTGCTCCGGCGGCTACGACGGCTGCTCCGGCTACGACGGCTGCTCCGGCGGCTACGACGGCTGCTCCGGCTACGACGGCTGCTCCGGCTCCTGAAGAGGTCGTCACGGTTGGTGACCATTTGGGTGATGGTTCGTTGGGCACCGTTGAGGTGGGTTCCGGCGAGGACATCCAGATCCGTTCTTTGAACGCCATTTCTGGTGATGTGGCGTTCCTGGGTATTCCGAATCAGCGTGGCGTTGAGATGGCTATTGCTGATTACGGGTCCATTGGTGGCCATGACGTGTCGATGGGTACTGGTCTGGACGACTTGTGCTCGGCTGATGGTGGCCAGGCGGCTGCTCAGACGATCGTGGCTGACGAGTCCGTTGTCGGTGTGATTGGTACCAGTTGTTCTGGTGCGGCGGCGGCTGCGGCTCCGTTGATCTCCGAGGCGGGCATGGTGATGATTTCGGGTTCGAACACGAGCCCGTCGTTGACCAGTGACCTGGCTGGCACGGCTGGTTCGAACAACTACCCGGGCTATTACCGCACGGCGCACAACGATCTGTATCAGGGCGCTGCGGCGGCTGGTTTCGCGATCGAGGTGCTTGGCGTGACTTCGGCGGCGGCCATCCATGATGGCGATCCGTACACCCAGGGCCTGGCTCAGGCGTTCGCGGATGCCTTCGAGGGCCACGGGGGGACGATCACGACGTTCACGGCGGTCAACAAGGGCGACACCGACATGATTCCGGTGTTGACCGAGATCGCTGCTGGTTCGCCGGAAATGTTGTTCTTCCCGATCTTCCAGCCCGAGGGCGACTTCATTGTCCAGCAGGCCGGTGACGTGGCCGGCATGGACGGCATCACCTTGATGGCAGCCGACGGGCTGATGGTCTCGAACTTCATGGAGATTCCGGAAACCGTAGGCATGTACTTCTCGGGTCCGGACCTGAGATACGGGTCCAACAGGAACCAGAGGGTTGTCGGGTCATCCCCAGACTCATTCCTCTCGCTTTACGTCATGTCGTACGGCGAGAATCCGTCGGCGGCTTTCTGGGCACATTCCTTCGACGCCACCACGCTGCTCCTCGACGCCATCGAGGCGGCCAGCTACGTGGACGACGACGGCGCCCTGGTCATCGACCGGGCTGGCGTACGCGAGTACCTGAGCAACGTCCAGGGCTACAGCGGCCTTACCGGAACACTGTCGTGCGACGAGTTCGGCGACTGCGGTTCGCAGAAGATCACCGTGATCGGCCACGCCAACTCAAGTGACGTCGATGGCTCACTGGAGAACGTGATCTACGAGTACTCCCCAGCTGGAGGAAACCAGGTCGGTGAGCTCATGGTGCCGTTGACAGCCACCTGGCGTGGCGTCACTGCGGACTCGATCCACATCGCGACCACGACAATCGACTTCCAGTGGCTGGTAGACAACGGCTTCTCGCCTGAAGGCTGGGGCGATCAGGAACTGGTCTGGCAGACCATGGTGGACGACCTCAACGCCAGGGGCGGCATCAACGGACGCCAGGTGGTCCTGGACGCAGTTCGGCCATTCAGCGCCATTCCGGGCTTCGGCATCAGCGCAGACGCGGTCTGCCTGGAGGTAGCCGGCGATTTCGAAACCTTCGCGGTCCTTGGTGGATTCCTCGGACCAGCGGAGATTTCCAACATCTGCATCCCGGGCCAGCAGAACACCTTCCTGCTCGGCGGGCGGATGGACGAGGAACGGCTCGCGCAGGTTCAAGCCCCATGGGTCATGGACGGCACGATGGTCAATCGACGGATGGAGGTCTTCCTTTCACTGCTCGACCAGAACAACCTGATCGAAGGACGGAAGTTCGCCATCCTGGGCCGTGATGACACGGAGGAGACCTACAACACCGCCCGAGAGGGGATGGCGGCACTAGGAGCCGACGTGGTCCTTGAATTGATCAGCGACCAAACTGGTGGGGACACCGAGGGCGAGGACGCTTGGTGGGATGTCCAGGTAGAGCGCGTCCGGTCCTCTGGTGCCGACACGATCCTGTTCGCCGGAGGCGACAGGGCTGCCCTGCGAAATCTCTTCTGGGCTGGAATCGAAGTCGACAAGTTCATCATGAACAATGAGACTGTGACGTCGTTGAGTTCCAGCGTGACACCCGAAATGGCCGAAGGGGCGATCACCCTGACCGGTCTTACCGAGCAGGAACAGTACGACAACCCGGACAGCCAAACGATGTGCATCGAACCGTTCGCTGCGGCACATCCCGACATCGTGATTGGCATGCCGGACACCCACGAAGACGGCCTGGAGAAGTGGTGGCGGTCGATCATGACCCACTGCTCCCAGTTGAGGCTGTTCGAACTGGTTGCCTCCGAGGCTGGGCCAAACCTGACTCACGACACGATCCGGACGGCCATGGAGTCGATTCCCCAGGCGTCGACTCCTGTGTGTCCCTATGGGTCGCTGTTGCCCGGCAAGGCCGACTTCTGCGACGCATTCCGCCTGTCGACCTACAGGGACGACGGCTCGGACAATGGAGTGGTGGAAGCGTGGACCGAGATCATGGACGGCACCCCATAGGGAATCGTCCGACCGTGTGAAGCGGGGCCCCGGCCACCGGCTCTCAGGCCGGAGCGGTCGGGGCCCCAACGCGTCCGGGGAGCCTCAGCACCATGGTGGCGTTCCATAAGCCTGTCCACGGCGGGTATCTACGTAGTTCACGGCAGGGGATCCCCATGGAGGAATCCGAACTCTGTCAAGATAATGGATATTATCTATATATTCCATAACCATACAGTAGGACTATGGCGCATTCGGAATTACCAGAAGATCGGCACGTTGAAGCTGACCAGCCTGGGACGGAAGAATCAGACACGTTGTCACCGGTGGTTCGGGAGTGGCTCGAATCACTCGGCCTCTTTGAGGACAAGGCTCCGCCGACCATACGGCAGTACAGCCAGGCAATCCGCCGCGTTATGTACGTAGCGGAGGTTGACCCCAAGTCTTTCGGACCTGCGAGCCTGAATCAGCTAGAACTGACAGACCTTGTTAGAGAGATGAGAAGACAGGACGGTGCGAAGGGCGGATTTTCGAAATCCACCCTTGAGCAGACGTTGGCGGCACTGAAATCGTTCTACGCATTTTGCAAGGACCAAGGACTAGCCACGGACATCCCGGATATTGACCGGATCAGGAAACTCGCACGAGTTCAGTTCGGCGAGCAGCAAGACCCCGAGTTCTACTCATCATCGGAGATCAGCCGCCTCTTCGCTGAAGCCGCGTCCGAAGCCGGGAAACAGCACCGTGTCCGATGGGCAAGTCGTGATCTAGCCATGTGCGGATTTCTTGCAGTCTTAGGTCTTCGGTCGCAAGAGTTGCTCGATGCTCAGATGAGTTGGATCCGAGACGAGAGCGACGCATCTGACGAGAGCGATACACCTGGCCGTTATATGTTCGACGTGGTCGGCAAGAGGGGTCTAATACGGCGGCTGCCTTTGTCCGACGAGCTTTTCAATGCGAACAAGCTGTGGCAAGTCGAACGAGTCGAACGGTTCGGGCCCACTCACAGCACTGACCCACTCTTTGTAACGAACAGCGGCAACACTTTTTCATACCAGCAACTGCTTTATTGGCTACGTCTTCTTAATGATCATGCAGGTCTGCGGAGAAGGACACCGCATTCACTGCGGCACACCGCTGGGGTTCAGTTGGCTGCTGAAAAGGTCCCACTAAATGTCGTGCAGGCACTTCTCGGGCACGCCACGATCACCACCACGGGGATCTATACGGAGATTGCTGGCGGTGAGTTGGTCGGAACACTCGGATTATCGAGAAGCAACTCGCTACTTGGTGAGGCTCTGGAGGCCGGGCGGTGAATGGCTCCACTCGAGCGCGCCTTCTGGTGGCTACCCCGGAGTTACGGGACCCCAACTTTCACCGGGTCGTCGTTCTGATGCTGGAACACAATGAGGGCGGCGCCCTGGGCCTCGTCCTGAACCGGCCCCGCCTGATTGGGGGCGCTGCTGCGGTCCCGCAGTGGGAGGAGCGCCTTGCCGCCCCCGGGTACCTCCACACGGGTGGGCCGGTATCCGAGGATTCGATAATCGGGCTAGCCCTCGGCCCTCCCGAGGGCATCGATGGCCTGAGCCCGCTCTTGGGACCTCTTGGGGTGGTCGACCTTCACAGGTCGCCAGAAGACCTCCCCGGCGTCGGGTCGGTACGGCTATACGCCGGGTACGCCGGATGGTCGGCAGGACAGCTGGACGCGGAACTGATAGCCGGAGGATGGTTCGTAGTCGACGCCTTTCCCGAAGACGCAGTAGCCGAAGAGCCCACCGACCTGTGGCGGATGGTCCTGGGCCGGCAGCCGGGCCTCCTTGGCCATCTGGACGGGTACCCGGACAATCCGTCGATGAACTGACGCCGTCGGCTCAGGTCCGGACCTCTACCGGGGTGCCCAGGGGGAGGAGAGCCAGCCGGGAGACCACATCGTTGTGAACCCGGATACAACCCAATGAGACCTCGCCACCAAGCACGGATGGGTCGTTGGTGCCGTGGATGGCCAGGGCTGGATCTCCGCCGTATACCTCCCCCAGTACCTCAGAGAAGCCGGACGTGCCGATGATCCAGGAACCGTAGAGGGTGTCGGGATCGGCCTGGGCCTGAATCTCGTTGACGTAGTACTCCCCCACCGGCGTCGGAGTCTCTTCTCTCCCGAGAGCGATCCACCCTTCGGTTACCAGGGCACCGTTCTGCCAGGCCCAGAGTCGGCGGTCTGACAGGTCGACCACGATCCGGGCCGTGTGGGTAGTCAAGCTCACGTCCTCTTGGCGGACCCAACCGGTGGTGCCATGGGGGCGTACCGGGAGATCCACGTGGAGCCAACCGTCCTGTTCGCCGAGGACCAACAGAACCCGCTCACCCTCATACGGACCGGGATTAGAGAACGACCACCAGACATCTCCTAGCCCGGGCGCCCGGTAGGCGTCCAGCCACTCGCCAACCGCGGTGGCCACCGTGAACGGGCTGTCGGGAGTCGGGTTGGTCGTGGCGGGTAGATCGGTGGCGGATGGTGGCGCCGTAGTCGTTGTCGTATCTGTGGGGGCGGTCGTCGTAGTCGGTGTCGTACTTGTCGAGGGGGTTGCTGCCGGCGTCGCCGTAGTAGTTGTCGGGAGCAGAGTGGTCGTGGTCCCAGGAGCGTCAATGGCGGCCGAAGTAGACGGTGGGGCCGTGCCGATACGAACCATGCCGGCCCGGTCGTCCGGCGGTGGAAGTTCCGGTGACGCACAACCGATCAGTAAGAGCGCCAACGCACAACCGACCCAGCGAGGGATCTGACACAGGGCCATCTCAGGAACTCGGAAGCGGCCGATGGCGGACTCGGCCCGACGGTGAAGGACGAAATAGCGGTGGTCCGAATACGGGAAGGGAGGGTGGAACTGCGCCCCGATCAAGTAGAGCGACCAGCACACCCGCCAATGCTCGGGCGTCGTCCAGAGCCTGGTGGGCATCCACCAGAGGCGTTCCTAAGGCCTCGGCCAGTCTCCCAAGGCGCCCGGGAAGGCCCAGGCTCCGGGCCAGAGGAACCGTGTCGACGGCTTCCAGGTCGAGTGCCCCGAGGTCCGCACGCTGCCACTCAGCGCGCAGAAACCCCAGGTCGAAACCGGCGTTGTGTGCCACTGGAACACACCCTGAAAGCTCGTCGGTCAAATCGCCGGCAATGTCGGCAAAACAGGGAGCGTCCTCCAACCAAGCCTGCCGTATGCCGTGGATGTCTGTTCGGCCCAGATCATCGGTTCCACCATCGACCAAAGTGGTCCACTCCCCCGCTGGGGTTCCATCACGTTCTATACGGACTACGGCTATCTCGATGACCCGACCCTCGGCTGAGTCGAGTCGAGTGGTCTCCACGTCAAAGCAGGCAAATGTCACCACGGGTCGACGGTAGCCGCCGGGTAGGACGCACCTACCGCCCCACCCGTACGCTCCGCCGATGCCTCAACCGCCCAGTGGATCCCTTGATGAGGCAATGAGGGACAGGCTGCAACGGCGGACACTACGCACCCTGATGGCAGTCCTCGTGCCGGCTGGCGCGGCCATGAGCGGCGCATACAGTTCCGCCGCCATCCTTGGAGAGGAACTCTCTGGCAGCGAGACGCTTGGAGGAATTGCAGCCTCAGGCCTTACTGTTGGTTCTGCTCTTTTCGCCGTGCCCCTCGCGAAATTCATGTCGGCAAGGGGCCGCCGTCCCGGAATCGCTGTGGGGTACCTGACCGGGCTGTGTGGGGCAGTTCTATGTCTGATTGCAGCATTGGCAGGCTGGTACCTCCTTTTGATCCCAGGAATGGTGGGTGTCGGAGGTGGCCATGCTGCGAACTTGGCTGCCCGATTCGCAGCTGCCGACCTCGCTCCGGAGGCTGGGCGAGCGATCGGAACCTTGGTCTGGGCGTCAACGTTCGGCGCTGTCGTAGGTCCTACGCTGAGTTTCGGTCCGGCCAAGTCAGGTGCTGAAGGATTGGGAATGGCTGAGCTGGCCGGTCCCTACCTGCTGTCAGCGCTCCTCTTCTTGGTTGCGATGGCCCTAGTCGTTCGATTCCTTCACCCCGACCCTCTTGTGGTGGCAGGCGGCGTAGGCCAGATGGAGGACCGACCTCCGCTTCGTGCATTCTTTGGCCCACTGTTCAAAAATCCGGCTGGACGCCTTGCTGTAGTGGGCATGATGTCTTGCCACGTCGTGATGGTCGGTGTCATGACGATGACCCCACTCCACCTGCGAGACGGGGGACACGAACTCGAGTTAATTGGCTTCGTCATCTCTTTGCACATCATCGGCATGTACGCGCTTTCGCCCCTGGTGGGCCGATTCAGCGATCGGTTCGGCCCAAGACGTCTGGTTGCTTTCGGTGGCATCCTGTTGGTAGTTGGTTCTGAACTAGCGGCTCACAACCAGGTTGGGGAATCTTTCGGTGTCTTTGCAGGACTCTTCCTAATTGGACTCGGATGGAGTTGCGGGCTGATCGCCGGCTCGGCCCTCTTGGTTGAAACATTCTCAGGGCCAGACAGGGTGGGATTTCAGGGCATGGCCGACATGTGTATGACGGCTGCCGGAGGGGTTGCCGGTGTTATCTCAGGACTGATCGTGGCGGTTTCGTCGTTCCACGTACTCAGCCATGGAGCGATGGTGTTAGGAGCAGTCCCAACACTCATGGTGGCAGTCAGGGCCCTCTCGAGTAGGGAGCGGAAGGACTAGCGTCACTCCATGTCCATTATCCCCGCGAGCCATTCAGACCTGTTTGACCTGCCCGCCGTTTGGCATGTGGCAACCATCGGACCATCTGGCGAACCGCACGTTTCCCCTGTGTGGGCCAACTTCGATGGCACCCACATCCGCTTTCCGCACCTGGAGGGCCGCCAGAAATGGCAGAACCTCCAGGCTGACGACCGAATCGCCCTGTCGGCCACGGACCCTGATTCCAGCGAGCGATACCTTGAGGTACGCGGCCGGGTTGTTGCCTTCGAGCACGAGGGAGCACTGGAACTTCTTGACGCACAATCCCAGAAGTACCGAGGCAATGATTTCCCACGGGGGGACGCTCAGCCCTTAGACAAGCGAATCAGCGTGGTGGTGGAACCTCTCCACTGCACGACCATGGGTTGATGCTCCCCTAGGCTTCAACTAGTGGAGCTCGTCGATCGATAGTCGAGGGCTGGGTCGACACTGGCCGGTCGGTTGGGTATAGCGCCTCTCGATGTCGGCCGGAATGAAGGGCGGCATCAGTACCAGCGATCTTCGTCGGAAGCTTTTTTTGAGTCCATGAAGCCCCGGAGTTCCTCGTCGACACCCTGATCAAACGGCGGGGGGTGGTACTGGGCCAGCATTTCCTTCCATCTCAAGTTGGCCCGATGAGCGGAGTCGAGGCAACCATCCGCTGACCACTGTTCAAACGAGGTGTCGTCAGCCAGGTCTGACTGGTAGTTGGCCGTCTCAAAATTGGCCAATGTGTGACTCGCCCCCAGGAAGTTAGTTCCCACCCCAACTTCGCGGAAAGCGTCAGTGGCCAAAGTGTTCTCGTCGACGAGAAGGCCGGACAGCATCCTTGAGTGGCTGCCGCAACGGTCGAGGTCGAAGACGAACTTCTCATAGCCGATCACCAGGCCGCCCTCGAGCCAACCAGCGGCCTGGAGAACAAAGTTGGCGCCGGCCTGAATTCCCACCAGCATCGTGTCGCCCGACTCTTGCGCCGCCTGAGCATCGAGGACTTTCGAGGAGGTCAGATGACCGCCGGCCCTCAGGGGCAAATCAAGTCGACGGGCTAGTTGACCGATGGCGTAGGTGGCCAAGTTGGCTTCTGGAGTCCCAAAAGTTGGTGCCCCGGTTCGGAGGTTCATGGTTGTAAGGAAGACCCCGAGAACCATTGGGCTTCCAGGTCGGATGAGTTGAGTGAGGGCAATACCCACCATGGCCTCGGCCAGAGCCTGGGCAACCAGTGCCGGCTGGGTTACCGGGCCCATCGCTCCACCCAAGATGAACGGAGAGATCACACACCCTTGGTTGGCTCGCGCATAAGCCTTCAACGAATCGACCATTACTTGGTCGAACACCAGGGGTGAGTTGATGTTGATGTTTCCCTGGATCACACAGTGATTCTCGAGGTAGTCGGCGCCGTAGCAAATCCGAGCCATCTGAAGCGAGTCCTCTGCCCGCTCTATTGAAGTCACCGAACCCATGAACGGCTTCGTGGAGTACCGGAGGTGGGCGTAGACCATGTCGAGGTGCCGCTTGTTAACCGGAAGATCAACCGGCTCACAGATTGTGCCGCCCGAGTGATGCATCCAAGGGGACATTTGGGCCAACTTTACGAAGTTCTCGAAATCGCCGATCGTGGCGTAGCGCCGCCCACCCTCGAGATCCGAGACAAACGGCGGGCCGTAGGCCGGAACAAAGACCACGCTGTTTCCACCAACAGTGATGTCCGAGGTCGAATTCCGCCCGGACATCTGGAATGCAGGTGGGGCCGTGGCACAGAGAGAGCGAACTAGGCCTGGTTCAAACCGGGCTTGTCCGCCGGCCACCCTTGCGCCAGCCTGCCGAAAAAGATCTAGCGCCTCGCCGTCGTGAATTTCCACACCGATCTCATCGAGGATCCAGTCGGAATGCTCCTCCAAACGGAGTAGGTCGTCCTCGTCGAGGAGTTCGTAGGTGGGAATATTGCGCCTGAGCGGCTCCGCCGCGCCGATGAAAGACGGGAGTCGGCGAGAGGCTGCTCGAGAGGTCCGTCCTCCTCTGCGGCCCAGCGCTCCTTCATCGGGTCGGTCGTCGGATTTCAGGAGGGGTATGCCTTCCTGTGGGCTATGGGTCCGTACCGGAACATCTGGAGAAGAAGCAGAGCGTAGGCAACACCTTTGGGGCAAACAACCGACACCTATGCGAGGATGCATCGGAGTTGCTGCCAACTACCCGAGGAGGTCCACATGCCGGCCATGCACCACAAGGGCAAGATCTTGGGGCGGGAACTGCCCCGGATGGAGGAGTTCGAGGCAAATGCCTTTCTCGACGACTTTGTCGTATCCGAGGATTCTGACAAGCCGATTACCGCTGGCCTGTTCCGCCTTGAGGCCGGAGAATCGATGACCTACACGTACACCTACCACGAGATCAAGTTGATCGTGGACGGCGAGTTCCGCATCTCGGATGACACTGGTCAGACCGTCGAGGCGACTCAGGGGGACCTGTTCTACTTCCCAGCAGGCAGCACCATTACCTTCTCGACTCCGGAGTTTGGGCTCGGCTACTTCGTAGGACAACGCGGTGAGGGAGAAGCCTGATATCGCATCCGGGACGGGCGCTTCGCTTTGGGACTTTTAGAAGGCGAAGTAGATGAAGGGAGCTACGCCGGCGGGACCTAGGACGTCGAAGGTCAGGACGACCGCCGTGATCCCGAGGGCTTGCACTACGACTGGGAGTTCCGAAGCCCGCTCCCACCAGTGATCGGTGCGGCCGGGAGCCGCCAACTGGGTGGCCGCCCCAACCAGCAGGAGGAGCGCTACTCCGACCGATAATCGGGGTGCCGAGGCCCAGGAGCCGCCAAGAGCCCCGAACACCTCGAAGGCCCGCTCTAGGTCCACGGAGCGGAAGAAAACCCACCCCGCGCACACAATATGGAAGGTGACTAGGCCCCGGATCGTCCGGCCCAGCCGATCGGCCGCACGGGTTTCCGGCTTCGGCCACACGAGCCGCTCGACGACCAGGCCCACCCCGTGGAGTGCCCCCCAGAGGACGAATGTCCACCCGGCTCCGTGCCAAAGTCCGCCAAGGACCATGGTGGCGAGGAGGTTTCGCATCGTTCGGGCCCGACCGCGTCGACTTCCGCCCAGTCCGATGTACAGATAGTCCCGAAGCCAAGAAGACAGGCTGATATGCCACCGACGCCAAAAATCTCGAAGGCTTAGTGCCCGGTAGGGCTGGTTGAAGTTGGTCGGAAATCGAAAGCCCAGCAGGAGAGCAATACCGATGGCGATATCGCTGTAACCGCTGAAGTCTCCATAGATCTGCAGGGCATAGCCGTAGATAGCCAACAGGGTCTCTAAACCGGTGGCACCACCAGGGTTCGCGAACACGCCGTCTACCAGTTCGGCGGCAAGCACGTCGGCCAGGACCATTTTCTTGAACAGGCCGCCCAAGATGAGGCGGGTGGCCCGTCCGGTGTCGATTGGTGACCGGTCGTCGGTGGCCAGCTGGGACAAGAAGTCCCGGGCTCGAACGATGGGTCCGGCTACCAGTTGAGGAAAGAATCCGACGAAGAGAGCGAAGTCCAGGAGCCGGTCGGTGGGCTTTAGAACCCCTCGGTAGATGTCAATTGAGTAGGACATCGTCTGGAATGTGTAGAAGCTGATCCCGACCGGGAGGATGATGCCCAGGGGGGTTGCCGACACCGTGATTCCGACATCAGCAAGTACGTCAACGAAGGAGTCAACGAAAAAGTCGGCGTACTTGAAGAAACCCAGCATCCCGAGGTTGGTGCCGAGGCTGCACCACAACAGGAGCCGGCGTCGGGCCTGATCGGAGGACCGGTAGAGCGCCCGTCCGGCCACGAAGTCGACCAGGGTCGACACCCAGATCAGAGACAGGAACCGCCAGTCCCACCAGCCGTAGAAGACATAACTGGCCACCAGCATTGTGGCCTTCCACGCCGTGGGGCGGGTCAGCAGGGCCGTATGGACGGCGAGGACGAGAGCAAGGAAAACGGCGAAGGTGATGGTCGGGAAAAGCATTGGTCAGTCGATTCTGCCACCGGTCCCGGCCCGCCCCGGTCGATCAGTG
Source organism: Acidimicrobiaceae bacterium (assembly GCA_002717365.1). Taxonomy (GTDB): domain Bacteria; phylum Actinomycetota; class Acidimicrobiia; order Acidimicrobiales; family MedAcidi-G1; genus UBA9410. Next base: position 125,573 of record PBDJ01000034.1, read on the forward strand.
GCCGGCCGGTACGATTTCCCCGGCATGACCGACGACCGGCCCCTTCACGCGAGCCGTCCCGGCCTGCCCGTCGGCGGCCTTGGCGATCTCATGGCGAGCAGCGGAATCCGGCGGGTCAACGTGCTTGCTTGGCGAGATCTCGACGATCCCGAAGCTGGCGGTTCAGAATTGCACTCCCACGAGGTGATGCGGAGGTGGGCGGCGGCCGGAGTGGAGGTAACTGCCCGAACTTCAGTTGTAGCGGGACGCCCGCCGGATCACGTTAGGGACGGGTACCGAGTGATTCGAAGAGCCGGACGGTACGGGGTTTTTCCCGCCGCTGCCTTAGCCGAACTCGGACGCCGGCACGGCCCGCGTGATGCCCTCGTAGAGGTCTGGAACGGCGTGCCCTTCCTCAGTCCCATTTGGTGCCGAGGGCCGAGGATGGTCTTTCAACACCACCACCACGGCGCTATGTGGCCACTGGTGATGCCACCCCTTCGTGCCTGGTTCGGTTCCGTATTGGAACGGCGCCTCGCTCCCCCCTTCTACCGATACACGCCAATCGTCACCCTCTCGGCCTCTTCGCGCCGTGAGTTGCTGGCCAATCTAGGGCATCGTCCTGAAGGCGTTCACGTGGTGGAGCCGGGGATTCACCCCCGTTTCCGGCCTGAAGGTAAGCCGGAGGCTGCCCCACTCGTCCTAAGCGTGGGGCGTCTCATGCCGTCCAAAGGCATAGACCGGCTTCTCGAAGCGGTCTCCCTGGCTCGCCAATCGGTACATGACCTTCGCCTTGAAATCGTTGGAGAGGGTCCTGAAGAGGGTGCACTGCGCCAACGCGCCACCGACCTAGGTATCTCTGAGGCTGTCCAGTTCCGGGGTCGCGTCGATGACGAGGCTCTCGTGTCCGCCTACCGACGAGCTGCCGTCGTAGCCAGCGCCTCGGTCAGTGAGGGGTGGGGTATGACGTTGACCGAGGCGGCAGCCTGTGGGACGCCGGCGGTAGCCAGTGACATCAATGGCCACCGTGATGCCGTCCAGCACGGGACTTCGGGCCTTCTGGCGACCGATCGCGCCGGCATCGCCGCCGCGCTCGTGGAGATAGCCGGCAATCCCGCCCGCCGAGCCGAGTTGGCTGCCGGGGCCACACGTATGGCCACACGCTTTGATTGGGATCGTACGGCCACCGAAGCGTTTCGGATCTTGGCATCCACAGTCAGCCACCGATGACGACCCACACCACACCATTTGGTCGTGATGCCTTCCAGCGTCTTGTACTCACCATGGTGGCGTACCTGCCCCTCCTGGCAAACGACATGGGCCGCGTGGCCGCGGACACAAAGGCATATCTCTACCTGGACCCCGGCCGACTCTTGGCACGGGCGCCCTATATGTGGCATCCCGAGGTGGCCCTGGGCACCGTCACCCACCAAAACATCGGCTACCTCTGGCCGGTAGGTCCGTTCTTCTGGTTCGGTGAGGCCCTGGGCCTACCGGACTGGATCGCACAGCGACTGTGGCTGGGTTCTGTGCTGCTGGCTGCCGGTTTGGGCATGCGTTGGTTCCTCCGGACCCTCGGTTGGCGAGGCTCAGCCCTTTTGGTCTCCTCGCTTGCCTACATGCTCAGTCCATACCTCCTCAACTACGTCGACCGGCATTCCGTAATCCTTCTGCCGTGGGCCGGTCTTCCATGGCTAATGGGTCTCACCGTCCGGGCACTCCGGACGAAGGGCTGGCGTCACGCTGCAGTCTTCGGTCTGGTTGCGTTGACCGTTGGTGGGGTCAACGCCAGCTCACTGCTATTGGTTGGCATTGGGCCGCTGGTGTGGCTGGTCTGGTGTGGTTTGGAGCGGTCCGCCTCCTGGTCACGGATCATCGGAACAGCCAGCCGGATCGGTGTGGCCTTCGTTGCGACAGGGGTCTGGTGGATGGTCGGCTTAGCCGTCCAGGCCCAGTACGGGCTTCCGACACTTCGCCTGACAGAGAACTACAAGGTCGTCTCCGACGCCGCCACCGCACCCGAGCTCTTCCGAGGCCTCGGCTATTGGTATTTCTACGGACAGGGTCGTCTCGGAGCCTGGATCGAGCCAGCAACGTCCTATACGCGATGGGCGCTCCCCCTTTCCTTTGCCCTACCCCTCCTTGCGCTCCTCGTAGCTGTGGTTGTGCGTTTTCGCCATCGCAGCCACGCCTTAATGCTGATGGTGGTTGGACTACTCGTGGGCATAGGAGCTCACCCCTACGACGGACCGTCCCCCCTTGGCCGGCTCTTCCGGGAGTGGACGCTCTCCGATACAGGGCTGGCTCTGCGGAGCACCCCGCGAGCACTCCCCCTCTCGATCCTGGGAACGTCCATGCTCCTAGGTGCAGGAGTAGCGGCACTGGGGCGATGGCGCCCCCGCTGGGAGCAACCTGCGGCAATCGGACTCTGCCTGCTGGTCGTGGCGAACCTGTCGCCCCTCTGGCAGGGCGAAATTCTCGGCCGACTGGTCCAACGTCCGGAAGAGGTTCCCTCCTATTGGCACGCGGCGGCAGCTCACCTAGACGCCCAAGGGGATGCAACGCGGGTTCTTGAGATTCCGGGGAGTGACTTCGCCGCATACCGCTGGGGCAACTCGGGCGATCCCGTACTTCCGGGTCTCATGGACCGCTCCCATGTCGCTCGGGAACTGATTCCACAGGGTTCTCCTGCCTCAGCGGCTCTTCTGGTTGCTCTGGATGCCGAGATACAGGAGGGACGCTTTGACCCCGATTCCTTGGCACCAATGGCACAGCTTCTTGGAGCAGGCGATGTGGTCTACCGGGCAGATCTTCAGTTTGAACGGTTTCGGACGCCCCGACCCGATGATCTCTGGGCCGACCTGCGCGACGCCCCTGGGTTCGAAAACCCGATCGGTTTCGGTAGTCCAGCAGCCAACGTGGCGGGGCCCGAACGCCCCCTCGTTGACCAGCACACGCTGTCGCGGTCCCCTACGGCCGAGCATCCGGCTCCAGCCGTCGTCCTACCCGTGTCGGATCCACAGCCGATACTCCGGCTGGCTGACCCCACGCGCCCCATAGTGCTGGCCGGGGACGCTGTAGGCCTCCTAGCGGCGGCCGGCGAGGGCCTGCTGGAACCCGGCCGACCCATCTTGTTCAGTGCGTCGTTCAGCGACGATGCCGCCGCCATCCAAGGGCTGAATCTTGCCCAATCCCGCCTAGTCCTCACCGACACCAACCGCAAAGACGCACATCGATGGGGAACTATCCGAGAGACGACCGGGTACACCGAACGCCTCGACGAGACACCAACAGCAGGCGATCTCTCCGAGCATCGCCTCCCCGTACTGCCAGAACACACCGGTACGAGGACCGTCGCCCGACAAGAGGGAATTCGGGTGGATGCCACCGCCTATGGCAACCCTGTGACGTTCACCCCCGGAGACCGGCCATTCCATGCTGTCGACGGCCGGGTAGATACCGCCTGGTCCGTTGGAGCGTTCAACGACGTAGTCGGAGAACGCCTCGACCTCCACCTCGACCGCCCAACTCCTGTTGGCCACCTTCTTGTCCTCCAGGCTTCCTCGCAAGGCCAGAACAGATGGATTACTGACCTCAGAGTCCACCTGAACGACCGGTGGATCGATGTAATCCTCGACACGTCATCCCGGACGATGCCCGGTCAACGCGTAAACCTCCCAGGTGAAGAAGTGTCCGACATCGGCTTGGAGGTACTCGGAACTGACGTCGGGGTCCTCAACCACTACGCAGGAGTCACCGGGGTCGGTTTCGCCGAGGTCATGGTAGATGGCGTCACAGCAGACGAGACGATTTTTCTGCCCACAGACCTAACCGATGCGATGGGAGCCGATGCCGGATCTGAGATCGTGGTACTCCTAACCCGTCAGCGGTCGAATCCATTGGACCCGATCCGAGAACAGCCCGAAAGAGCTATGGACCGGACGGTGACAATTCCGTGGAATCGAACCTTCCTGCTGCGCGGCGATGCACGCCTCTCGGCCACTGCCGCAGACGATCTCATAGACCATCCGTCTGGCCCCTTCGCTCGTTCGTCGGGCAGCCTTGCCGGCGACCTTCGATCCCGGGCACGCGCGGCGTTCGACGAGAACCCGGCGACCGCCTGGCAGACGCCGATCGGCGACCCCGTGGGCCATTCTTTGACGGTTTTCCACGCTGAAGCCCAACAGTTTTCTGACCTCTCCCTGACCTACCGGGCCGACAGCCTCCACTCGGTCCCCACCAAACTCCTACTCGTCGGCGACGGCGGTCCGGTCGGCACAGTAGAACTACCCGGCACCCCACGGAATCCCGCTAACGGGATCATCACCGTCGACCTATCAGTTCCTCCGTTCACCAGCCGAACTCTCACTATTGAGATCCTCGAAGTGGCAAAGAGGCAGACAATGAACTGGTACTCCGGCCTCCCAGACATCCTGCCGGTCGCAATAGTTGAGGTCCACGACGGTCCGAATACCGCACCGGTGCGCCCGTGGTACGACTCGGGATGTCGCGACGATCTTCTAAAAGTCGACGGCCATCCAGTGGAGATCCGGATCTCAGGTTCGATAAGCGACGCCCTCGCCCGTCGCCCCCTCAAAATCAACCCTTGTGGGCCAGCTCTCCGGCTAGCAGACGGCGAACACCGCTTGGCTGGCACCGCCGGTGTCGAAAGCGGCGTTGACATTGACCGCATCGTCCTCACTTCTGCGCCCACCGCCGACCCTGGTGCCGACCCCCTGCCGACCATCACGACCATTCACACTTCCAGAACCGACCTCACCGTTGAAGTGGGCCGAAGCGATACGCCGGTCTGGCTCGTACTCGGACAGAGCCTCAATGACGGTTGGAGCCTTCAGGACGAGGCGGGCATGGACCACGGACCGCCAACCCTCGTGGATGGCTACGCCAATGGCTGGCTGATCAACCCAGGCCAGACGGCGGCCACCTACCGCCTTCGCTGGCTGCCTCAACGCACCGTGTGGGCGGCGCTCTACCTGTCACTGGCCACAGCACTCATTTGCCTGGCCGTAGCGATCCGCGGGCGAATGGATACGGGTTCACCAGACATAGAGCGCCCAGAATTCGTGAACCCCATCCGTCGCCGATGTCTTCTGGGCCAGCGCCCGGCGCTAGCCATCGGTCTAGCCGTTGGAGCATTTGCAGTCCTAAACCTTCCGGCATGGCCAATCACAGGGGCTGGTATCGGAGTCGTGACAGCACTAGGGCTCTGGGGACGTCTGCCTCACCGCCTGACCTCGACTCTGGCCGTAGCGTTCATGTCCGTCGCCGCCGGCCTTATCGCCATCGAGCAAATCCGGTTCCGTCATCCACGTGACTTCGTCTGGCCGCTCTTCTTTGAGCAGTACCACGTAGTCGGGGTCCTGGCGATCCTCTGCCTAGCAGGTGCTGCTGTCGAGGCGCTGCTGGAGTATCGGGTCCGGCGCTAAGTCGACCTCAGCCCAGCGGCGTGTTGGCGCCAGACCACAGCCATGTCACCGCAGACGCTCCTACGGCGACCACCGGCACTCCAGCAATAATCAACGCAGCCGCCCGTTCAGACAGGCGGGAGGACAGCATTCGGCTCGAACGAGGCAGCCAGCCCACGACGGCCAGCGGGGCTAGCGGGATGGCGTAGCGGGCCATCTGGAGACCGATGTGTGCGTAGTCCGTCCGGTCGGTGAAATAAATGTAGCTAGCGGCGTACAACACCACTAGAAAACCCCCGACGCCCAGAGCCATCAGAAGCCGCCGTACCCCCCGGAGACGCACTAGGTCTCCACCGTCGAGTCGAAGGAGAGCCAGGGCGGCCACGACAAACAGGGTCCACGGAATGACTTGCGGGAGGTCGGCCTCCCAGAAGCCCAGTTGGCGGAACCACCCCTGCACGTAGAACCGGTATTCAGTCAGCCAGGTGTCCACCGTGGCCCAGAGGAAACCGGGGAGGTCCCCCAGGAGCCGGTCCCACTGCAGCCCGGGCTGGTAGTTGATTTTCTGGATCATGGTTGTCGTTACGGCTTGATAGTTCTCAGACGAATTAGTTACTGCGGTGGCTAGGCCCACTAGGAGTCCCCCTCCGGCCACCAGAGCGGCCCGGGCCCTAACCCGGTTCGGCTGAAGCACAGCTGATATCAAGAAGAGCGCTAGGACTAGGAAGTACGGGGGCTTAGCCAGGGCCAAGAGAAGGGATGCTCCAATGAGAGCTGGCATTCCGACCTCGTCACCCGCCTCCACCCGCGTCCACATGGAGAATGCGAGGAGCACAGCGACGACTGTTAATCCGTCCGGAGAGACCGAGGAGGCCAAGGCCAGGTTTAGGGGCGCGAGAGCTGAGGCAGCCAACGACCAGCGGAAGGCTGAAGCTCCGCGGATAGCCACCGTGGCGATAGTTAGGTAGACCGCCAGAGAAGCGAGGCGGCTGGCCCACAGGACCACCAGCCCAGGAGCGTCGAGGACCACTGGCACCCAGGCTCCGGCGGCAGCAGAGAGGTAGGCCACCGGGGTGGAGGCCGTGGTGGGGCGGGTGTCAATAAAAACAGTCCGACCGTCCGGCCGATGGTCGAGCAAGGCGCGAATCGACGTCGGGGACCACGGCGGTCGACCTTCCTGGTGGTCCAGGATGATCTGGCCGGTGGCCTCCTGGTAGGCGGTGGGAATGTGAGAGCCGATCCCCTCGCTCGACAGGGTGGGCTCCAGATTCCCTTGTGCCATGTCGACCACGCGGGCGAAGTGTGTGAACTCGTCATAGGCCGTCCAGGCGGGCGACAGAAAGGCGATCAGGAGGCCGAGGGGCAACCCGACTACGACCAGTAGGCGCTGCGGAGTCACCGGATCAGGGTACCGACGTCAAATCCACTGATCAGGGAAGCCC
>PBDJ01000016.1 GCA_002717365.1 Acidimicrobiaceae bacterium
CGGCGACTGTGGCTCCGGCGACTGTGGCTCCGGCGACTGTGGCTCCGGCGACTGTGGCTCCGGCGACTGTGGCTCCGGCGACTGTGGCTCCGACGACTGTGGCTCCGACGACTGTGGCTCCGACGACTGTTGCTCCGACGACTGTTGCTCCGACGACTGTTGCACCCACCACCGAGGTTCCTTCGACCACCCTTTTCGTATTAGAAGCCCCACCTACTCCTATTGCCCTCGAAGCAAACGAACGGCTCCGAATCGTCCTCACTGGCGACTCCATTACCGACCAGGTAGCGCCGTACCTCGAATGGATTCTGAGCCCGACGGCCACCATCGAGCATCGACACCTGTGGGGAACGGCGCTCTGCGACTGGTTCTCCGACAACCGAGGCGACCTCGGCTTGGAACACCTCGAGTCGTGGCAGCCACACCTCTATATTGTCGACCACGGTGGGAACGGCATCACGCCGTGCATGGCTGACGCTGCCGGCCTTCCGCTAACCGATGAGGCTTACACAGCGAAGTATCTGGCCGATACCGAGTATGTGGTGGAGTTGGCGTTACGGACCGGGAGCCGCGTGCTCTTAGTAGACCAACCGGTCAGCCGTGGCAATTTTCGATCTGGAACCGGTGAGATCTACCGGTCGATGCCCGTCAGACACCCGGGAGGGCTGGTCCGCTTTTTCTCCACCTGGGCGGCACTCACCCCAGGCGGCCAGTTCGTCCAGTCGGCCCCCTGCGAGGCAACCGAGCCAGGATGCGTCGAAGGTCGAGGGGAACTGCGGGAGCCGCCACCCAATGTCCACTTGGAGGCGCTTGGAGCATGGCGTTACGCGGCGGCCATCGTGGATGAGTTGGTTGCTGCAGGATGGGTGGATGCCGAGCTGGTAGACGTCACTGACCGAGTGATGCCCTGAGGCCTGTCGTCTAAGGCCCTCCCCCTCAGTAGGCGACTCGGGGGATGCGCTCCTCCCAGGTTCGCTCGCAGACAACATCAGTTCCCTCGTAGGCGGTGATGCGACCATCGAGCCGGAATTGGGTGGCGTCACAGGTCACGACTAGCAGACTCTCGGTGCGTACCTGCCAGTCCTCCCGAGCAAACGTGAAGTCAGCCCGATATTCGACACAGGCCGAAAGCGGGTCTCCTTCGACGATTCGGTATCGCTGGCTACTCCTGCTCGCATATTGGAGCCGAGTGGTCTCCAACTCGATCTCACCGGTGTCGGCCTTCACCTCAAGGAGGTGCTCCCGGCTCACGGGGTCATGGACTGTCTTGCGCGATCCAGAACCTTTACGTACCACACGATGGGGTAGGGGATCGGCGGCCTGAGGAGTTCCCAGATCTGGCGTTGGAGTCCCAGAACTCTTCGGGCCTAAAACCGGCAGCTCAAGGCGACTAGCGGCCAAATCGATGTTCACGGTTGCCTCCTGAGCTAACGGCCAGGCCATGGGCCACATTTGTGTGGATAGGGCAAGACGCAAACGGTGGCCGGGGAGGATCCTCCAACCAAGGTCGTTTAGGCGGACCGTTACTTCCATGGCTTTTCCTGGATGCACCTCAGAGACATGGTCACGCCCATCTCGGAGCCTTAGGTTCAGAATCCCGTAACTCATGAGAGTGGAACTTCCGTCGGGGCTGATATCGCAGAGGCGGGCTGCCACGAGACCTTCTTCACGGTCACAGGCCACCGAGAGGTGGAGCAACGGGGTGCCTAGTAGCTCAAGCGGATGGTCGAGCACCGCCGCGTCGAAGCACGTGGACAGGGCGTCGTCAGGCCCCTGATCGTCTGGCAGCTCACAGATCCCGGCGACAGGCATGTACTCACCGCTTGTGAGCCCCGTCCATACCGGCGAGAAGACCTCGACGTCGAAATCTTCGACGGAGGGGGCCTCATCGAGTCCATTAGGGCCGAGGTACAGGGTCTTGGCGCAGATCTCCGACGATGGCCAAGTGTTCACAGCGACCCATTTGCCGGGTCGGACGTTAGGTGCCGGGGTCGGACTGTGGCTGTCCTGGAGGTAGGCGAGCAGAGCTGGTGCGTCCATCACACCGTTTTCGTCGCCTCGAAGCCATCGATCCCACCAGGCCAACGCAAGGCCAAGGAAGTCGATTCCTGGCCCCGGGCCGCCAAGATTTGGGTACACGTGACCCCACGCTCCTGAAACGCCGCGACATGGAGCATTCACGTTGTCAAGTAGGCGCAGCACTGTGTTGGGCCAGCAGTCATTCCAGCCGCTCACGGCAAGAATTGGCACCTGAATCCGGTCATATTGCTCGCACACCGATCCTTGGACCCAGGTCTCATCACGTAGTTGGTGCTGGAGCCACAACTTTAGAAACATCGGAGTCTGGTCAAGGCGATCGCGCCACATGGCTCGCCAAGCGTCCCCGACGACAGCCGGGTCCGGTGGACGAATGCAGTAGCCAAACATCACACCACCCCAGCCAACGCCCTGCCCCGGGTAGCCCCCCACCAAGTAGCCGCCGTCGTCGTAATAGCGGTCGACGGACGCACCGACGGGGATGATCGCCTTCAGCGCCTCGGGCTGGTGGGTAGCGGCCTGGAGGCTGGCGATTCCACCCCACGAGATCCCCATCATCCCAACAGATCCGGAGCACCAGTCTTGGCTGGCAATCCACTCAATGACTTCGACGGCATCTGCCTGTTCTCGGGGAGAGTATTCATCAGCCATCAAGCCTTCGGAGTCGCCATGGCCACGCATGTCAGGTCGGACACACGCATAACCGCGGGAAGCGAACCAGGCGTGATTCGCGTGGTCACGCAAGGCAACCCCGTCGCGTTTGCGATACGGGATGAACTCAAGGATCGCCGGGACCGGCTCATGACCTGCCCGATCAGGAAGCCAGAGCTGGGCCGACAGGCGCACGCCGTCAGACATCACAATCCAGACGTGTTCTATGACCCGATATGGCAATGCACCACTACGGCTAGGCGACGAAGGCTCCTCTTTCGATATGGCCCGAAGTTAATCAGGTGGTTGCCGGCAGCAAGGAGGTCAGGACGTTTCACCGGCTGGGGCCGGGTCATCACACGGGTCAACGTCGTAGCGGTTGTCCGATCGCCAGGGGCCATCCTCCCAACCCGCTATAAGAGCTAGTCCGGCGTCAGCGAGAATCGTGCTGGCAGCGATCCTGGCAGCCACTTCGGCACCTTCTCTGCAGAGGTGGACGCCGTCGATTTTGCGTATCGGCCACTCGACGCCGAGGCGATCGACATGGCTGGTGTATCCGCCATCTTCGTCGGTGAAACCTGGAGTCAGGTCGACCACAGACATACGGTCGTCGGTTGCTGCCACGTCTATAAGCAGTCGATTCAACCGTTCGGGCCAACCGGGATTTGGAGATGGAAGCATCGTCAGCCAATAGACGTGTGCTCCATCACCAGCCAGAACGTCGTTCGCCATGCGAACGAGAAAGGCGAACGATTCCTCCCAGTTGGGGTCATCAGGTTCGGGGATCCGACCCTCACCTCCCCAGACGTCATAGACGTCCCAGGTCCCGGTCTGAATAACCACGGCTTCGGGCCGAACCTCGGCGAGAAACGGGAGCCAGATCTCCCACCAGAAGTAAATGGGCCATTGACTCAGGCCGAACCCGACCTGTGTCCGGTTGGCAGAGGTCACCAGACCAGTGTGTTCAAGTGCTGCAGTGAGGCCTGGTTCGACCTCAAAGGTGACGCTGTCGCCAACCACCATCACACGTAAGGGATCCTCAAGAGTTGGGGAGCGAAGAAGCCGAGGTGCTGGGGACACGGCCATCGACGCGCTAACGCTCGTCGTCGGGATGGGCGCCGAGGTCGTTGACGGTGAAGGAGCAACCGTTGACGGTGACAAAACCCGGACAGGCACCGTGGTTGGTGCAGAAGCGGCAGGCGTCATCGCCATGCGAGTCACCCGTTTCGACAACGCATCGAGTTGGTCTCGCAGCTCCACAACCTCGATCTGCAACCCCTCAATCTCAGCAGGATCGCCACAACCCAGACCACCCATTACGACCAAAACGGCGACAAGACCTGAGAGGAGCCTTCGCCCATTGGCGACCCTGTAATGGGGCATCAAGTCAGCGCCAGAATCACTGCTTTGACACCGCCACTGGATACCCGTGCCCATCTAGAGCAGGCGACTCCTGACCAGGATCAAGCCTCATCGACTGAGTTGCTGTGTCAGGAACCTGCGAGCGCACAATCCGACGGTACTAAGGCGAACAACCGTGATGTTGCTGCTCCATCGTGGAATCCGGGGACGGTAACTCTGATCCAGTTCGACACCGCAAGATATATGGACACCGAATCGGTGGATATGGCCGACGAGGTAATGCCTTGAGACCCGTCATCCAGACAGCGTGGGGCCTCTGGGCGCCAGGGGTCGGGCTTTACGGGGAGCCACTACCATTCGGGCGCTGATCGATGACCGGCCGGTCTGGGGAGATCCATGCGGATTGCGGTGGTGTGCGAACAGGGGATCGACGAACGCCGTGTTGCCCTGACGCCCGAAGCAGTGGAGACGCTGGTGGCCGACGGACATTCTGTGTCCGTGGAATCGGGCGCCGGTGTAGCAGCTGGTATGGGTGATGAGTCCTACAGGGCAGCCGGTGCGTCGGTTACCTCCGAACTATCGGCGCTCCTGGCCGACGGAACCGTGGTGGTGTCGGTCAACAGCCCCGGGGACGATCTCCTGTCCAGGGTCGGCTCGTCGCACGTTGTTGTCGGTCTCTTCGACCCCGTCTGGCAGCCTGAGGTCGCCGCAGGTTTCGCTCCGACCGGAGCCGACATGATTTCGCTGGACCTCGTACCGAGGAGCACCCGGGCCCAAGCCGTGGATGTTCTGTCGTCGATGGCCACCGTGGTTGGCTTCCAGGCCGTCTTACTGGCTGCCGAGCGTCTTCCAAAGATGTTGCCGCTCCTCATCACGGCGGCTGGCACAGTGAAACCAGCCCGAGTCCTGGTGCTAGGAGCAGGGGTGGCCGGCCTCCAGGCCGTGGCCACGGCCCGCCGTCTCGGAGCGGTGGTGGATGGGTTCGATATCCGGGAGGAGGCTCTGGAGCAGATCCGGTCTCTGGGAGCCCGCTCCGTTGACCCGCCGCCTACGTCCGATGGGACGATCCCCGCGCCGGAGGCAATTCACGAGGTGCTGGCGCCCGTCGTGGCCGAAGCCGACGTGGTCATCGCCTCGGCCCAGATCCCCGGCCGTCGGAGCCCGATGCTGGTCACCACCGCCATGGTGGCCGGAATGCGGCCCGGTTCTCTCGTCGTGGATCTGGCCGTCCAGCGCGGCGGGAATTGCGACCTCAGCGTGGCCGACGAAGAGGTCGATTACGGAGGCGTGGTCATCCTCGCTCCTACTGATCTGGCCTCCGGGTCAGCCGTGACAGCCTCACGGATGTTTGCCACCAACGTCGTCAACCTGATCCGCATGCTGGACCGAGACGGCGAACCGTTCATCGATCCGGACGATGACGTGCTGGTCGGCATGCACGTCACCGCGGGCGGCAAGGTCGTCCACTCGATGGTCAGGGCCGCGCTCGACGAACAGGGGGCCGGATCGTGACCCTGCTGATTGCCCTCACCCTGTTCGTGCTGGCCGTGTTCCTCGGGCTGGAACTGATCAACAAAGTCCCGGCGACGCTGCACACCCCGCTCATGTCGGGATCCAACGCGGTGTCCGGTATCACCCTCATCGGGGCCATGGTTTCAGCCGGGACCGATCATTCCACATTGACCACGACGCTCGGGTTTGTGGCCGTGGTCCTGGCCACCATCAACGTGGTCGGTGGGTTCTTGGTAACCGGCCGGATGCTCGCCATGTTCACCTCGAAACGGGGAAAGCGGTCATGAGCGCCGCCAACGTCACGTCGATCGCCTACCTGGCCGCCGCCGTCCTTTTCATCCTCGGCCTCAAGGGCCTCGGTCGGCCCCGTACGGCCCCCCGGGGAAACCTGCTGGGGGCATCAGGGATGCTGGTCGCCGTTCTGGCTACCCTGATCGACCGGTCGATCGTGGACTTCCGCGTACTGGTGGCGGGCCTGGTTGTCGGTTCGGTCGTCGGTGCTGTTCTAGCCGTCCGGGTACAGATGACCGGTATGCCGCAACTGGTCGCCCTGTTCAACGGGTTCGGTGGCGGGGCCTCCGTACTGGTGGCCGGCGCGTCGTTCCTAGAGGTAGTTGACGGGGGCCTGGTGGATGACCAGTTGGCTGTGGCCGCCGCGCTTACGGCACTCATCGGCATCGTGACACTGACTGGTTCGCTGGTNGCCTTCGCCAAACTCCAGGAGGTCCTGTCGCTGCGCGGTTTCCGAGGNCTGGGCTTGTTCCGNGNNGCNNTGNGNCTGGTCTCGGTGGGTGCCGCAGTGATGGTGGTGGTCCNNCCGGAGGACNTCGGCTGGTTCTGGNTCCTCGTCGGTGCGGGNGCCCTNCTTGGGGTGCTGGGCACGGTCGCCATCGGTGGTGCCGACATGCCGGTGGTGATTGCCCTGCTCAACTCNTGTTCGGGNCTGGCCGCTTCGGCAGCGGGGTTTGTGCTCGACAATCCGCTACTCATCATCGCCGGCTCGCTGGTCGGGGCAAGTGGCCTGATCCTCACCCAGATCATGTGCACCTCCATGAACCGGTCCCTCTTCGACGTGGTGTTCGGCTCGATGGGATCGGGGAGCACGGTGGTCGACGTGGACGAGGTCTACGGCGACCGGGTCACGTCGACCTCGGCCGAGGAGGTAGCGATGCTGCTCGAGGTGGCTGAGAGGGTGGCCATCGTTCCCGGCTACGGCATGGCTGTCGCCCAGGCCCAGCATGCCGTGCGTGACCTGATGCGAACGCTGAACGAGGCAGGGACTGAGGTGGTGTTTGGTATTCACCCGGTGGCCGGACGGATGCCTGGACACATGAACGTGTTGCTGGCTGAAGCTGAGATCGACTACGAGTGCTTACTCGACATGGACCATGTCAACCCGACGTTCTCCCAGACCGACGTAACGATCGTGATCGGGGCCAACGACGTGGTGAACCCATTGGCCCGGACTGACCCCGGGTCGCCAATCGCCGGGATGCCGATCCTGGAGGTTGACGCCTCGCGGACCGTGGTAGTCATCAAGAGGTCCCTGAGCCCCGGGTTCGCCGGAATCCCCAATCCGCTGTTCGCTGCCGACGCCACCCTGATGCTGTTTGGAGATGGGAAGACGGCAGTGCTGGACGTGGTAGCCGCTCTACACAACGCCTGAGGTCGGCTGCTCGGGATTCGGTCGTGGATAACACGAGTGCGGCGGGGCTGGGAGACTGGTTCTATGCGGGCAGGGGTTCTCATGGCGTTGGCCCTCTTGACTGTGACCGGTTGCGGCGATGGAAAGCCGGTCGAGTCAGTTGCGACAATGCCGTCGACCACCGCCTCGACGACCGCTGCTCCGACGACCTCATCGCCTCCGGCTACGACCGCTGCTCCCACGACCACAACCACCACGTCGACCACCTCGGCACCCCCGGTATCCACGCCCACGCCGGAACCTTCTAGCTACCCGCTGGTCTGCCGGCCGTGGAGCGGGATCGAGAACCGCCCGGAGCTGACCGAACTGGAGCGAATCGCCCTCCACGACCTCTGGTGGACGTCGGGCTGGGACCTCGGTCTCGGGTGGGAGATCTCCGAGGCCCAGCCGTACCGGGGCCTGTCGACGAACCTCGTCGACGTGGACAACGATTTCGGCCTGGTCGGGGCCATCGAGCGACGTGACGAACTGCGGCTCCTGAACCCGCACCTGAAGGTCCTGGTGTCGCTCTTCTACCGGGAGGGCCCGTACGTGTCTGACGAGGGGGACCACCGCTGGTGGGAGCTCGGCCACTTCCCGCCTGATTCACCGTTCTGGATCCGCGACGAGGCGGGGATGCCGGTGCCCGGGTTCGGCGAGGACGCCGACGGGGACGGTGTGATAGAGCCCGAGGAGGTGCTCTCCTCGCTGGTCGACTTCCGGATGCCCGAGGTGATCGAGATGGTCGCCCAGCGGGCCCTAGCCGTGCAGCGCACCGGGGCAGCCGACGGCATCATGTTGGACTGGTGGAACGAGCACAGCCTGACCGCCGCCTCGTACCTCGACTGGTCGACCTTCTACATGACCGCCGAGGAGGAGTTGGAGGCACGGCTGGCGCTGATCCGTCGGATCCGCGAGCTGGTGGGCGACGACTTCCTGATCCTGGTCAACACCAACGAACGAACCGCGCCGCTGTCAGCGCCATATGCCAACGGGACATTCATGGAGCTCTACAAGCCCGACTGGTCGGCTGGATACACGCGTGAGGCGATCATCGGCATCGAGGAGACCCTGGCCTGGGCCACCGAGGCCTTTCGCGAACCACGGATCAACTGCCTCGAGGGGTGGCGTGTCGTCACCGACTACGGCAATGCGGCCGCACAGGTTGACGAGAGGGACTCCGAGGAGAACCTCCGGTGGATGCGCCTGTTCACGACGATGGCCCTCACCCACTCCGACGAGATGGTCGTCTTCGGTGACGACAACGCCGAACCCACCGTCGACCACCTACACAACTGGTACGACTTCTGGGACGCCGATCTGGGCCAGCCGGTCGGGCCGAAGGGGACAACCCACCGGGGAGTCGACGGACTGTTCATCCGTGAGTTCACGAACGGCTACGCCGTCTACAACCGGTCAGGTGTCGACCACGAGATCCACCTCCCGGACCCGCAAATGTCTGTGTCCTCGGGCCAGGTGGGTTCCACACACCTGGTAGCGGACATGGATGGAGAGATTCTCCTGCGCTGAGTCAGCCGGCCCAGTTCGGGGGGCGTTTCTCCAGGAAGGCTCGCATGCCCTCCTTCGCCTCATCGCCCCGGAATAGTTCGGCTGACAGCCTGGCCGTCCAGTCGAATGCCTCGTCTACCGACATACCGGGGACCCGGACCAGCAGCTGCTTGGTGGCAGCCAGGGCCTCCGGCCCCCCGGCCAGTAGGTCGGCCACCAACCCGTCGACGGTGGTGTCCAACTCGGCGGCTGGCACGGCCCGGTTGACGAGTCCCAGGCGGGCAGCGTCAGTGCCGGTCATCCGGTTACCCAGCAACATCGCCTCAGCAGCGTCGGCCGGTCGCATCTTCGGGAGGCAGAGGACCGAGATCATGGCCGGGGCCACACCCCGCCGAACCTCAGTGAAGCCGAACTTAGCCTCCTTATCGGCTACCGCCAGATCCATGGCGGCGGCCAGACCCATACCACCGGCTACGCAGTGCCCGGCGATGCGTCCGACGTAAACCTTCGGGGAGCGTCGGAACCGTTGGAACAGGTCAGCGGCGTCCACCCGGGCCGCCGGCTTCCCGTCCGAGGACCGTTCAGAGAGGTCGGCCCCGGCACAGAACACGCCTCCCCGGTTAGTGAGCACCACGACGCGGACTGTCGGGTCACCGTCGGCGGCGTCCAGGGCCTCGACCAGGTCGCCCACCAGGGCAGCGCTCAAGGCGTTCCGGTTGTCCTCATCGGCCAGTGTCACGGTCACGACACCGCCTTGACGGGTGGTTTCCACGAGGGCCATCAGAACCTCCCAGGGTCGGGGCCGTCGCTGGGAGGGCCGGCGAAGGCTTGGGCTAAGAGCAGCCAGTCCCGGGCCGCATCACCGACCACCTCCAGGTCGGTGTCGTCCAGGTGGCGTCGCTGGGTCACCACCAGGCAGAAGTCCTCAGCTGGGCCTCGGATGACTTCCGGGGCGTCCCCTGGGCCCCACGTCCATCGGCTGCCTGACGGGGCGGTGAGCGCCACGTCGATCTCGATGTCAGGAACGGCCATCTTCCGGTTGGCGTACGACCAGCGTCGGGTGATGAACCCCAACTGGGCGACGTGTCGGAGCCGATCGCTGGCCGGTCGGTGTCCGCCGACAGCGTCCACTACGTCTTGGCCGTGGGCCCACGCCTCCATCAACCGGGCGGTTAGGAACGAGCGGGCGCCCATAGAGGGGCCGTACCACTCGACCCGGTCGTCGTCGGTCAGGGTGACCGCAGCCTTAGCGAGGAGCGTTCGGCCGTCCCGCCAGGCGGCCAGCAGGTCATCTGATGAGAGGGCCCGAAACGGACCGAGGGTCAGGTCGTCGCCTCCGTTGCGACGGGCCGCCGCCCAAAGTTCCTCTACCGACGCCCGGAAGGCCTCTGGTTCGGTGATAGCGGTAGCCGCCGCCCTGTCGAAGTAGGTCAAATGCGCCACCTGGTCGGCGACGGCCCACCCGGCGCTCGGCGTCGAAGCGGTCCAACTCTCGGTGTCTAAGCCGGCCACCACCTCGTCTAGGGCCTGCTGTTCGGCTATCAGGTCGGTAGCCACGTCTTGGACGTCCATAGGGTCTCCCTCCGGCTCAGCGACTCGCGGTCAGTCCGCGGAGGATCACGTCAACCATGGCGTCAGCGGCCTCCTTGGGGGTCGATTCGATGGCCTCCAAATTCTCGGGGAGAACGAACAGGGCTCCGAGTCCGGCGACTACCCGGGCCACGGCGGCCGTGTCGGTCGAGGCGATATCACCCCGGTCGACGGCCAGGTCCAGAAGGGTCTGGGTGATGGCCACCAGATAGTCGGAGTGGGCGGTGGCCAGCCGGTGAGTAGCCGGGGTGGCCGCCTGGTCGCGGGCAAAGGCCGGCGTGGTGGCGGCCACGGCCAGGTTGGCTGCTACCAGGTAGGCCTGGATGGCGGCTAGGGGCTCCGTGTCGGGATCAATGGCCCCAATGGCCTGTCGGCCGATACGGCGAAGGTTGCGGTCGATGACGGTGAGCACCAGTTCATCCCGGCTGGGGGCCAGGTCGTAGAGGGTGCGTAGTGAACAACCCACGTGGGCGGCGATCCCGGCCATGGTGAGTTCGGCGAAGCCATTGTCGAACAGGTGGCCCAGCCCATCGAGAACTTCGCGCTGGCGGTCGGTCAGCTGGGCTTCTCGGTCGCGGTCCAGGACCGGGCGGGGGGCGGGTACGGCACGCAGGCGGCGCCCCAGGTCGGAGTCAGCCAGCGTGGTTGGCGTCAGACTCACGGGACCCCCAACAGAGAGTCGGGTACGTCGACCGTCCGAGCTCGCAGCCACTCACCGAGGCTCTTGGCCTGGCCGTCCTGTCGGGTCGAGGCGGCCACCCCCTCGCCGAGCAGGCCGCGCACGACGAAGTTCAGTGACCGGAGAGCCGGAAGGCGGTGCCGTTCGACTTCCAGATCGGCTGCCTCGGGAAGCAACTGGCGGAGGCGGTCGACGGTCAGGTAGGTGTCCAGCCACGCCCAGGCGGCGTCGTCGCGGACGAACACGCCCAGATTGGCATCGCCGCCCTTGTCGCCCGATCGGGCGCCGGCCACCCGGCCCAGCGGAACTGGAACGGTGGGACCGTCGGGGACCGTCGCCACAGGACCGTCGGCCAAGGTGACGTTGGCATTCCCGTTGGGAGCAACTGATTCCACGACGGTCCGGTCGCCACCCCAGACCACCACATGCTGGGGGACTAGGTCGGCCGGGATCCGTCCGGACCGGTGGACCCCGAAGGCCCGAGCCGAGCCGCTGCTTCGCACCGAGAAAAACCCGGGGATCGAGGCCAGCGCCAATTCGTTCATAGCGTCGAAGATTGGACGGCCTACCTTGCGCTCATCGCTGTCCTTAACGGTCAGACACCACTGGGCCACTGCCTCCTCGTTGGACGCCGGATCCTCCTTGTCGGTACGCACTACCCGAGACTCCACGGCATCGAAGTCAGACGGGTCGTGAGGGCAGGCGGCCCAGAAGGCTTCCTCGGCCAGCGCTGCTTTGGTTTCCACGTCCAAGCCGGTGAGGGCCAATGAGAGGTCCGAGCGGTAGCCACCCAACTCGTTCAGAGACACTTTGAGCGTGGGTGGCGGCGGCTCGCCTTGCGTCCCGTGGATGCGCACCCGGTCTGCGGCCTGTTGGTCCAACTGGATGGTGTCAAAGCGGGCCGTGACATCGGGTCCCAGGTAGGCCGGAGGGCCGATCTCGTAGAGCAACTGCGAAGTGACGGTGCCGATCGAGACCTCACCACCCGTTCCGTCGTGCTTGCCGATGATTGACGACCCGTCAGCGGCCACGTCGGCCCATGGGAAACCCACTCGGGTCATGCCGGGAACCTCCGTGAAGAAGGAGTAGTTGCCGCCCGTGGCCTGGGTTCCGCATTCGATGACGTGGCCGGCCACCACGGCACCGGCCAGGGCATCCCAGTTGTCGCGGGCCCAGCCGTGGTGCCAGGCCGCCGGACCGCAGACGACAGCGGCGTCGGTGGTCCGTCCAGTAACCACGATGTCGGCTCCGCGGTCTAGGGCGTCGACGATGCCCCAGCAGCCCAGGTAGGCGTTGGCGCTTACGAAACGGTCCGGGTCTCCGAGAGGTTTGCCGGTGTCCAGGTCCACCACCCCGGCTCCAGCGGCCTCCAGTTCGGCCAGGCGGGGCAGCAGGTCGTCCCCAGCCACGTGGGCGATGGTGGGGGACAGGCCCAAGCGGTCGGCCACCTCGGCCACCGCCTCGGCGCAACCGTCTGGGTCAAGGCCGCCGGCGTTGGTAACCACCCGGATGCCCCGGTCCAGGCAGGTGCCCATGACATGTTCCATCTGGGTCACGAAGCTGCGTGCGAATCCGCCGCCCGGTCGCTTGGCCCGGGTCCGGGCCAGGATCAACATGGTGAGTTCGGCCAGCCAGTCTCCGGTCAGCACGTCGATCGGACCGTCGTCGACCATCTCGCGGGCCGCCGAGAGGCGGTCGCCGTAGAAGCCCGAGCAGTTGGCGATACGGACCGGGTCTGCCATGTCAGCCATCCTGCTCGCCGTCGGTTGGGGCGACCACCATCAGGACGGTTCCGTTCTCCACCTGCTCGTCGGTCGCCACATGGACCTCGGTAACCGTCCCGTTAAACGGGGCGGTCATATGGTGCTCCATCTTCATGGCCTCCAGGACCAGAAGGGTTTGGCCGGTAGCCACCATGTCCCCGACCATCGTCCGGACGTCGAGGATCCGGCCGGGCATAGGGGCCAGCAGGCCGCCGGTCGGGGTCTCGAGTTCGGGAACCGGGAAGCGGGGTACCAAGCCGAAGGTGGTCGTGGTGCCCGCTGCCGTGAGGTGGATCCGGTCGCCGGCGGCCGTGACCCGGATAGTGCGACGGAGGCCGTCCACCTCGACGTCTAGGTCTTCGGGGGACCACCGATGAACCAGGGCGTAACGGTCGCCGTTTACCGTGAAGGATCCGTCCCTTCGGGCTCGGTACCGCACGTCATGGCGGGTGTCGCGGTGGGCCAGTACCACCTGCTGGTCGGGCATTCGGGCGTTACGCCAACCGGTGGGGATGGCTCCCAATACTTGTGCTTCATTCCGGTTCCGTCCCTGCAGCCAGAGGGCAGCCGAGATGGCTAGGTCTCGCAGAGTGGCTGGGTCAGTCATGCCGTTTGTGGCCGGTGCGTGGCGTTCGATGAAGTCCGTCGTGGTGTCGCCAGCCAGGAAGGCCTCGTGGCGCAGGGTGGCCACCAGGAAGTCACGGTTAGTGGTCAATCCTCCCAGGTGCATGCGTTCCAGAGCCAGAGCCAGTCGTCCGACGGCGTCGCTGCGTGTCGAGCCGTGGGCCACCACCTTTGCCAGCATCGGATCGAAGTCGACCCCGACCTGGTCTCCTTCCTCGACCCCGGAGTCCCAGCGGACGGCTGGCTCACTGGCCGTCCGCCAGGCGGTCAGGGTGCCGGTGGCCGGAAGGAAGCCGGCCGACGGGTCTTCGGCGTAGAGTCGAGCCTCGATGGCGTGGCCGTTCACGACGACGTCGTCCTGTCCATAGCCGAGGTGCTCACCGGCTGCCACCCGCAATTGTTCCCGGACAAGGTCGATGCCGGTGACCTCTTCGGTGACCGGGTGCTCGACCTGGAGGCGGGCGTTGACTTCGAGAAAGAAGAACTCTCCGCTGTCGTCGTCAACTAGGAACTCAACGGTCCCTGCTGATCGGTAGCCGATATCCCGGGCCAGGTTGACCGCGGCAGCGGCTATGGCCTCGTCGCGGGTGGGGTCGGGTCTGGCCGGTGGGGATTCCTCGACGACCTTCTGGTGTCGGCGCTGGATCGAACATTCCCGGAGTCCAAGGTGAACCAGGTCACCGTAGGTGTCTCCCAAGACCTGTACCTCGACGTGACGGGACCGGTCCACGTAGCGCTCCAGAAAAACCCGGTCGTCGCCAAATGCCGTGGTTGCCTCCCGTCGAGCGATGGTCACCGTCTCGGCCAGGTCAGCGGGCTTCTCGACCAGGTGCATGCCCTTACCACCGCCTCCGGCCGCCGCCTTTACCAGCAGCGGGTAGCCCACCAGAGAGTCGTCGGTGGGGTCGTCCGATGACGGCAGAATGCGGATCCCAGCGGCGGCTGCCAACTTCTTGGCGGCCAGTTTGTCACCCATGGTGGAGATAACCGATGGGGACGGGCCAATCCAGGTCAGGCCTGCGTCCTCGACGGCGGCAGCGAAGCTGGAGTTCTCGGCCAGGAACCCATATCCCGGGTGTACGGCGTCTGATCCGGTGGCCAGCGCGGCGGCGACCACCGCGCCGCCGTCCAGGTACCCGCCGGGTAGTCGGACGGCCTCGTCGGCTTCGGCTACGAACGGGGAGTTGGCGTCAGCGTCGGCGAACACGGCCACGGTCCGCAGGCCCATAGAGCGGGCCGTGCGAAAGATCCGGCGGGCGATCTCGCCCCGGTTGGCGACCAGAACAGACTGCAGGGGGGCGTTCACAGCCGGAACACCCCGTACTTCTCCGCACCTTCCACAGGTGCTGTCCTCACCACTGAGAGGCAAAGACCTAGAACCGACCGTGTGTCTCTGGGATCGATGATCCCGTCATCGCTGATGCTCCCGGTCGCTTCCAGGGCGAGCGATCCCTTCTCTTGGGCGGCTTCGACCTGGCGGACGATCTCGGCATCGGCCTCCTCGTCGAACTCGAGGCCCTTGCGGGCTGCCCGACCTCGTCGCACGATGGACATCACACCAGCGATCTGCTTCGGGCCCATGACGGCGATCTTGGCCATGGGCCAGAGGAAGGTGAAGCGGTTCTCGTAGGCCCGTCCCGACATCGCGTAGGTGCCAGCGCCGTACGAGGCGCCGATGATGACCGTCAGGTGAGGGACGGTGGAGTTCGTGAGGGCGTTAATCATCTGGGATCCCTTCTTGATGATCCCGTCCTCCTCAGCGTCCTTTCCCACCATGAAGCCGGTGATGTTTTGGATGAAGACCATCGGAGTGTCCTGCCGGTTACAGAGCTGGATGAAGTGGGCGGCCTTTTCGGCGGCATCCGGGTGGATCACTCCGTTATTACCCAGGATCCCAATCGGGTAGCCGTGGAGGGTGGCGAAACCGCAGACCATGGTCGGTCCGTAGCGGGGCTTGAACTCCTCAAACCGCGAGCCATCGACTACCCGGCCGATGATCTCTTTCACGTCCACCGGTTGTTTGAGGTCCCTGCTGACCATGCCCATGAGGCCCTCGGGATCGTGTGCCGGTTCGTCGGCCACGTAGGACGGTGGAGGGCCAGCTTTGCGCCAGTCAAGATGCGAGACGACCTCGCGGCACATACGTAGGGCATCCATCTCATCTTCGGCCAGGTAGTCGGCCAAGCCAGACCGTTCGGCGTGGAGTTCGCCGCCACCTAGGGACTCGTCGTCGGCGTCCTCGCCGGTGGCCATCTTGACCAGTGGTGGGCCGGCCAGGAAGACCTTGGACTGGTCCCTGATGAAGATCGTGTAGTCGGACATGCCGGGCTGGTAGGCGCCGCCTGCTGTCGACGAGCCGAACACGACGCATACCGTGGGGATCCCCAACTTGGAGAGCTCGATCATTTCGTAGAAGAACCGGCCTGTCTCGGCGAAGTGTTCAAGTCGGGCCCGACGGCGCTTCCCGGAGCCGCTCTCGTTGGTCTGGACCCGCAGGTCGGCTCCAGCCGATTCCACGAAGCTGACGTAGGGCATTCGGTTGTGGCGGGCGATTTCTAGAGCCCGCATCCACTTCTTGGCCATATACGGGGTCATGGCGCCGCCCAGCACCGTGGGATCGTTTCCGACCACCACGCACTCCACCCCGGCGATGACGCCAATCCCGACCACGAAGCCGCCGCCGATGGCGTAGGAAGAGTCGTAGCCGGCCAGCGGGCTGATCTCTAGGAAGGGGCTGTCGGGGTCCAGCACGTGGCTGATGCGTTCCCGAATGGGCATCTTGTCCCGGGATCGCAGGCGGGCCATAGATTCCGGGCCGCCTCCGGCTTCGGCCTCGTCCAGCAGGTCGTCGATAGCTGCAAGATGTTCGAGCATGTCGGCCCGGTTCTGTTCAAACGCCTCGGAGCCGGTATCCAGGCGAGAAGGGAGGGGAGGGGCGAGCAGTCGCTGCAACATGACCGCAAGTTTAGAAGAGTAAGAAATAGAGTGTAAAGTTACCGGATGCCTTACCTCTAGGGAGATGTGGGAAGATCCGACCGTGATTTTCGGACCGATCGTTGACACCACGTCCCTTGCCTCTGGGGCGGATGTCCCGATCTTCTGTGACGTCCGGTGGTATCTGGACGGACGCTCCGGTCGAGATGCCTACGACGCTGGGCACCTTCCGGGGGCCGTGTTCGTCGACCTTGAGAAGCACCTGACGGCTGAGCCAGGACCGGAGGTGGGACGTCACCCACTGCCTGATCCCGACGACCTTGCCCGGTCCCTCGGGTCACTGGGCATCGGGTCCGATGATCCGGTCGTGGCCTACGACGATGCCGGGGGGATGAGCGCAGGGAGGTTGGTTTGGATGCTTCGGGTTCTCGGCCAGCCGGCGGCCCTTTTGGACGGTGGTATCGAAGGGTGGAACGGCCCCCTAGAGGTCCAGCCATCGGTTCGGGTGCCCGTCGAGGTCCCGGTCCGACCGTGGCCCGATGGTGCCTTTGTGGACATCGCAACGGCAGCCGTGGCCGACGTTCTTCTCGACGCCCGAGCCCCTGAGCGCTACCGAGGAGATGTCGAGCCGGTAGATCCCCGGGCTGGACACGTTCCGGGGGCTGTCAACGCGCCGTTTGCCGCCAACCTGTCCGACGGTCGATTCCTCACCCCCGAAGCTCTGGCCAACCGGTACCGGGCTCTTGGGGTGGTTGATGCCACCGAGGCCGTCGTCTACTGCGGTTCCGGGGTGAGCGCTTGCCACGATCTACTGGCCATGGAGCACGCCGGGTTGGGACGCGGGCGCCTCTTTGTCGGTTCCTGGTCGCAGTGGAGCGCTTCGGATCGACTGGTTGCCACCGGCGACGGTCGGGATGCCTGACCGGTCGCCTCCTACACTCCGCCTTCATGAGTGACCGTCCGTGGGGATTTCGTACCCGGGCCCTCCACGCTGGGGCGCAGCCCGACCCGACGACCGGTGCTCGAGCTGTCCCTATCTACCAGTCGACCAGTTTTGTGTTCGACGATGTGGCCGACGCTGCTGACTTATTTGCTCTCCAGAAGTACGGGACCATTTACACCCGGATCTCGAACCCCACCACGGCCGCTTTCGAGGAGCGGATGGCCAGCTTGGAAGGGGGTATCGGAGCCGTGGCCACTGCTTCCGGCCAGGCGGCCGAGTTCTTGACTGCCGCTGCCCTGGCAGAGCAGGGCACCAACTTCGTGGCGTCGTCCTCCCTGTACGGCGGTACCCACAACATGTTCGACAACACGCTCGGCCGCTTCGGAATCGACGCCCGTTTCGTGGATGGTGACGACCCGCAGGCCTTTGCGGCGGCCGTCGACGACCGGACACGGTTCCTGTATACGGAGGTCATCGGCAACCCGTCTGGGGCGGTGGCCGACTTAGAGGCTCTGGCCGACGTTGCCCACGCCGATGATCTACCCCTGGTAGTGGACGCCACGTTCGCCACCCCTTACCTCTGTCGCCCCATGGAACATGGTGCCGACATCGTCGTGCACTCGGCCACCAAGTTCATTGGAGGCCACGGGACCTCGATCGGTGGGGTGGTTGTGGAGTCGGGCCGTTTCGACTGGGGGAGTGGCCGGTTCCCGCAGATGACCGAGCCCAATGCCAGCTATAACGGTCTTCGGTTCTGGGAGAACTTCGGTGAGTTGGCCTTCTGCACGAAACTCCGGGCCGAACAGTTGCGTGACGTGGGTGCTTCGCTGTCGCCGTTCAACGCATTCTTGTTGCTTCAGGGGTTGGAGACCCTGCCCCAGCGGATGGAAGAGCACGTGGCCAACGCCCGGGCGGTGGCCGGCTTCCTGGACGCTCATACGGCCGTCGGCTGGGTGGCCTATGCCGGGCTGGACACCTCTCCCTACCGGGATCTAGCTAACCGTTACATGCCAAAGGGTCCGGGTGCCGTGTTCACCTTCGGAGTTGTTGGTGGTCGGGAGGCTGGGGCAGCGTTCATCGAGCGGCTGCAGTTGATCAGCCACCTGGCCAATGTGGGCGACGCCCGAACGCTGGTTATTCACCCAGCGTCCACTACCCACCAACAGCTTTCCGACGAGGCTCTGGCGGCCGGTGGGGTGGACCCCGACATGGTGCGTCTCTCTGTCGGGCTGGAGGACCTCGACGACATCCTGTGGGACCTAGACCAGGCCTTGGGAGGCGGAGCGTGACTGGTCCTCAACCCGACATCAACGGGTGGAGCCCACCGTCGGCTGCTGAGCGACAGCGCCTGTTGGCCGGTATTCGGACGGTGGCCATGGTCGGGGTGTCGGCCAACCCTGCCCGTCCCTCCAACTTTGTTGCCACCTACCTCCTGGGTACCGACTTCGAGGTCTACTTCGTGAACCCGACGGTCGACGAGGTCCTGGGCCGGCCCTGCGTTTCCTCACTGGCCGACCTCCCGGTTGTGCCCGATTGTGTTGACGTGTTCCGTCGACTGGACGACGTCCCGGCAGTAGCCGACGAGGCGGCGGCCGTTGGGGCACGTCTCTTCTGGACGCAGTTTGGCTTGTGGAGTCCTGAGGCTGCCCGAACGGTGCTCGACGCCGGCCTGAACCTCGTGATGGATCGCTGTCTCAAGGTCGAGCACGCCCGTTTCCATGGCGGGCTGCACCTGGCCGGGTTTGACACCGGCGTCATCGACTCCCGCCGGAGTTGAGCCGGTTCGCCGGTCAGTGGTTCAGCGGGGCTCGCAGATAATCAACGGGATATCCCGGTCGGTCCGGGCCTGGTAGTTGGCGTAGTCCGGCCAGGCGGCAATAGCCGCCGGCCACCGCTTGGCCTTCTCCTCCGGTGGGGCCGTGCGGGCCACCAGGTGGTGCACCTCGGCCCGGTCCTGGATGGTGACCTCGGGGTTGGCCTGCAGGTTCAGGTACCAGACTGGATGGTTCGGGGCGCCACCCATGGAGGCCACGACCAGGTAGTCGTTCCCATCGTGGACCCGGATCAGCGGGGTCCGGCGCAACTTCCCGGACTTTCGACCAGTGGTGGTCAGGATGATGCACTGGGCCCCGTTGAAATCGAAGCCGTCCCTACCGTCGGTGGCTAGATAGCGCTCTACGTGGTCGGCAACCGGCTCCCAGGGACTGGGGGCGTACTCAGGATCGCTCATGGTGCGACCCTATGGGCCGTCTGTGGGCTGCAACGATCCCAGCCCGCGGACGAGGTCCAGGGCCCGGCCCAAGGTGGCCAACCGCTCGTCCAGGGTGTCACCAGCCGGGTAGAGACGAATGTGGGAGATCCCCACATCACGCCAGAGGGCAAGGCGGTCGGCGACCTGAGACTCGTTGCCGAGGAGGGTCGTGGCCAGAACCATGGCGTCGGGGATGGAGGCAGCCGCAGCGTCTCGTCGACCGGCTAGCCACAGGGCCTGGGATTCAGCGGCTTCCTTGGCGAAGCCCTGCCGGGTATAAGCCGCGTTGTAGAAGTTTGTGCTTGCGGAGCCCATGCCTCCGAGGCTGAATGCCAGGCCAGGCTTGCGGGCAGCGACCATCGCGGTGAGGTGGTTGTCGTCCTTGGCGAACGCCACTTCGGCGCCCTGGCACAGGTCGAGGTCGGCCAGCGTCCGTCCCGACCGGGCCGCCCCCTCGGCTAATGCATCTATTGACGGCTGTGCGCCCTCCGGGACGAAACTGGTACCTAGCCAACCGTCTGCGACCTCGCCGGTCAGGGCCAGCATCCGCGGTGACAGGGAGGCGATGTAGATAGCCAATGGAATGTCGCCGGGAAGAAGCGACAGCCTCAGGGCCTTCCCTTCGCCACCCGGCAGGGGCAGTCGGACCTGGGTGCCGTCCAGAATCAGCTTCTCACCGGCTTCGGCCATGCGGACAACCTTGATGGTTTCCCGCATTCGGGTGAGTGGACGGGTGAACGGAACACCATGGAGGCCTTCGATCACTTGTGGCCCAGAGGCGCCAAGGCCCAGGGAGAACCGACCATCGGTGATGCGCTGGAGGGTGAGGGCGGTCATCGCTGTGTTGGCAGCTGATCGAGCGCCCACCTGGAAGACACCGGAGCCAAACGTCATCCGGTCGGTGTGCTGAGCCAGGGCGGCGATCGGAGTGGCGGCGTCACCACCCCATGCCTCGGCCACCCAGCAGTGGTCCACCCCTAGCCGCTCAGCCTCGGTCACGTAGGTCACGAGATCAGGCCAGGTGCCACTTTCGGCAGTTAGCTGGATTGCCGTTCGCATAGCGGTCATGTTTTGGCCCCCGAGGGTGCGTAGCGTACGTACCAACCCGACGGACTGTGCTCGCCGAACCCTTGGAGGATTCCCCGTGGCCGCACCCGACCTTGAGATTCTCCACCCGAAGTTCATTGACCACCTCCTGGGCCACCGTTCCGATTCCGGCATCGACGGCTTCTTGGGGCTTCAGGTCATGGAGTTGGAGGCAGGTCGGCTGGTCGTCGAGTTCGAGGTGCTCGACGACCACCTCACTTTCATCGGGAACATGCACGGCGGTTGTCTGGCTGCCTTGTGCGACCACTGCCTCGGTTTGGTGCTCTATCCGGTCATGCCGCCTGGTTCGTGGGCGGCCACCACGGAGTTCAAGGTCAATTATCTTCGGCCAGTTAGCGGTGGCGTTTGCCGGGCTGTGGCGGAGATCCAGTCCATGACCCGCCGATCGGCTGTCGTTACCATCCGGGTTGAAAACGATGGGCGCCTAGCCGCCCTGGCTCAGGGCACCTGCACTGTCAAACTGGCCGAGGAGAAGGACGGTTGATTCGGCCGACCAGCCGGCTGTCGGTGGCCCGAACTAGTGAATGGGCGGGACGGGGTCGCCGATACGATTGGTCCCGCTTCCGCCCTGGGTGGGAGCGATGCACCGGTGCCCGAGCGGACCAAGGGAACGGCCTGCAAAGCCGTAAAGCCGCGGGTTCAAATCCCGCCCGGTGCTCGACGAATCGGGCGATCCGCAACCGCGGGTCGGGGCGGCCGATGAGTAACGGGGGAGCCCCATGACCAGCGAGGGATCGGGAATCGGACCGGCGGGTGAAGAAGGGGAGGCCACGCTGCCCCATACCCCACCATTCGGCATCAAAGCCGTCCACCCGGGTGACGAACCACCGGTGACGCCACCGGGAGACGAGGAGGAGCCGCGCCGCCGGGACAGGCCGGCCGGTAACGGCCTAGCCGCCATGGCGTCGACCATCGGGGTGGTGCTGGCCATTATGGGGACTTTCCTCCCGTGGATCGTGGTCGACCACCCGGACGGCACCGTGGAGCGCCTCATCGGCTGGGATGTGGCGCTGGACGCCGTATTGGTGCTGGTTACTGGATTAGTGGCCTCCGTGGTAGCTGGTGCCCTGTGGATCGGCCAGCGGGGCCTGGTCCACAAGTTGGTGCTCCTGGTTGCTGGTGGAGTGTTGCTAGCCATCACCGGCGTAGAGATCTCCGACATTCGGGCCGTCGACGCCGCCTCCAGTCTGGACCGGTCGATCGGGTCGGGCCTGCCGGTGGTGGCCATTGGTGGCGTACTGCTCCTTGGCGGTGCCCTGCTTGACCGCGGTCGCTGGTCGCTCGGCGGCCGCTAACCGGAACCCTGTTGCCCGTGCGCTGTGTGTGCGCATCGGGGGCCACCGCTACGCTGATTCGCTCCGGGGCCGTTAGCTCAGCTGGCTAGAGCACCTGCATGACGCGCAGGGGGTCGGGGGTTCAAGTCCCTCACGGCCCACTCTTATGACCAGCGGAAACGTTGCTCTCTTGTGCGTTTTGGGCGGGGCCCGAAACGCTGCTGGTAGCCATTCTGGTAGCCAAACTGTGTTTTCACGGATCAATGCCTCTGCGGCACCGTTGATTGTAGATCCAGTATCGGGGTCAGGTTTGGCGTGGGTGTACAGCCGGACTGCTGCGCTGAGCTGGAGTACATGCCTTAACTCTGTATCACCGCTTCCACATCGATTTCGACCAGTAGGCGTGGGTTTGCAAGTCCATCAACAAATAGGCCCGTACCACAAGGGTGCACCCCTTTTAAGTGCTGGCCGATTGTTTGATAAACCGGTTCCCGGTGATCGCGATGCTGAATGTAGGTTGTCACCTTGCAGATGTCGTTAAGTGAGGCGCCCGCTTCTTCCAGCAAGGTAGTAATATTCTTCATTGCTTGATCGGCTTGGGCCCCGGGATCTCCATCACCAACAAACTCTCCATCAAGGTTGGAACCTGTTTGCCCTCGCAAGTAAACACGGTCGCCAGCCCTTACAGCTTTACAGAACTTTGTGCCGAGCTGCTGGCCATCCTTGTAAACCTCATCGGTATGAAATTTTCGGAACCGCTGATGCGGCGTACCCTTGGACAGAGTGATTGCCATGTCGATTTCGAAAAGAATTTCCGGCCGCGCGAAGCCGCGCATGATGATACCGGTCGAGCAAGGGTGTGTCTCGCCAAAGTGCATACCAATAACCTGATAGATAGCTTCACGGTAGGCCCGGTCGGCGATGTAGATCCGGGTCTTGCAAACATCGTCAAAGCTTGATCCCGCTTCCTCAAGCAGTTCGCGGGCGTTTTTCATGGATTTGTCGGCTTGGGCTGCTGCGGCCTCCAGCGAGAACCTGCCATCACCATACATTTTTGAACCGTCCAACTCGCAGCCAGTTTGTCCGCGCAAATAGATTTCGTCGCCCGTATTGATAACCATGCAGGAATCCCGATTGATACTGGACTGGCCGAACCAATCACGAGTATTGAGGAAACGGAACTTTTTGTGACCGTCAGGCCCGGGAATAACCGCCTCTAGGTCTATTTCTACCTTCATTTCGGGCATAGCTAAGCCTTTGACGACTAGGCCGGTGGCAACGGTTGGGTTTCCTCTCAAGTGCTCCCCGACGACGTTGTAGACGCCTGTGCGGTAAGCCGAGTCGGTTAAATAAGTGGTCACCTTGCAAATATGATCGAGGCTTGACCCAGCTTCTTCTAACAAGATCTTGGCATTCTTCATGGCTTGATCAGCCTGCGCCGTGGCGTCGTTGGGGTCGATCATATTTTGGTCTAGGTCCAGCCCAGTCTGACCGCGCAGAAAAATTCGATTTCCCGCTTTGACGGTCATGCACATGTCATTATCCAACTTGCCGCCGGGATAGACGTCGCGGGTGTTAAATTTCCGATATCGCTCCAGTTTCATGATCTGCTTCCTTGTTCCTCGGTGGTGAGTTCTGTAGCGGCCCATAGGGGGCGTACCACTATCCCCAGAAAGTCCCGTGTGTGTTGTCCCGGAGATTTTCGCTCTGAACGGAAGCACACAGCAGGCTTCGGGTTGACCTTCATCTTCTACGAAGCCCCACCAGTCGTCGGTCCGGCGCTGTTAGACGCCCCTTTAAGGCGCCAACCTTGTCGAGCGAAACAACCACATCCCCACCTGCAACAACCGCTCCAGCATTCAGTCCAGCCCGCTCCGGCTCGTTCAATCGTTGACCCTAACCTTCGGCATTATTGGAGTAGATGGGCCGGACAACCAGATAGCCCGGGTGTACCTGCGTGACAACCACGGGGCGAAATTTCGTCGTTGCCCCCGGATCCGCATGATCTGCATGGCTATAGGGAACCTCAGCGTCAGATCCAAGCCGGAAGCTCTGGAAAACTCGAGCGTCGATCCGCATCTGACAACCGACCCGTCATCCACTCGGCCAGCATGGCAGCAGGAAGGTCGAGCACACGGATCTCGGTCGATTTGGGACCTAGTTCCCAGGTTCGCGTCCGATCGTCTGGCGCTAGGACCAACGACGGACATCCTTTGCTTGCAGAGAGTGAGCCAACCGTGTCGTCTAACAGCAGGTCGACGACGCCCGCGGGGAACTCTGAGAAGTCGACGTTTCCGCCAATGTCGATCGCGTGTAGCCAGACCTCGCGAATGCGCATCCAGGGAATCTCGGCAGCAGGAATGGTCCGTCCGAGCGCGCTCCGCACCGTCGTCTTCCAACTCACGGTGTCGAGTGCCTCCAGTGCGCTATCCAACTCGGAGGCGGTATCAACAAGCAGCCTCCGAAGCGAAGCAGGTGCCATGGTTGCGGTGGACTCGATTTCCGCGTTTCGTTGCTCCCGGCTCTCGTACATAGGGAGCTCGACGCCGGTACGTGCCCAAGTCGCTAACCGCACGAGTGCTTCGGCATTGCGAGCGACATGGCCGACGACGTGTCCACAACTCCAATCTGGCAAGCGACTGGGTTCCTCAAGGCTGTCGTCGGCCATGACGTCGACAGCGTCGAGGAACCGCTCTGTACCTTGTCGCATCCACGGCAGCGTGCACTCGGGATCGTGTCTCTCGTTCATACACCCCGCTCCTCTTCGAGTTGTGAGGCGATATGCGCCCGCAAAGCCTTCTTGTCGACCTTGCCGACGTTGGTGACGGCTAGTTCTTCCACGATCATCAGCCGCTCGGGAAGCTTGAAGCGTGCGACCCCGAACTGCTCCATTGATGCCCGAATTTCGTCGAGGGTGACTTCTGCACCTGGCTTGGGCACGACGTAGAGACACACCCGTTCGCCGAGTTCGGCGTCAGGCATCGCAACCGCAGCGGCGTGGCTCACCGTGGGTAACCGGTAGGTCAGGTTCTCCACCTCCTCCGCCGAGATCTTCTCGCCACCCCGATTGATCATGTCCTTGTCTCGACCCAGAACAGTCAGATAGCCATCGGACGTCTGCTCACAGATGTCGCCGCTGCGATACCAACCATCCGCCGTAAACGCTCGCTCGTTCTGCTCAGGCGCCCGGTAGTAGCCACGCGGTGTGTAGGGCCCGCGCGTCAACAGCGAACCGGGGCTTCCAATGGGTACGTCATTTCCTTCGTCATCGACCAGGCGGACTTCGTCGGCAGGCGATACGGGCCGTCCCTGCGTCGAGCAGATCACATCGATCGGGTCGTCGAGACGGGTGTAGTTCAAGAGGCCCTCGGCCATACCGAACACCTGCTGGAGGCGGGGGCCGAGTTCAGGTTCGACACGACGTGCAATCTCGTCCGCCAAACGCGCGCCGCCGACTTGCAGCACGCGCAAGCTCGCAAGCTCATGGGCGCCTCGTTCGGAGGCATGTTCGAGCCAGCGGCCAGCCACGGCGGGCACCACGGAGGTGTGGGTGACTCCCTCTGCAGCAACTGTCGCAAATGCTCGTTCTGGTCCAGCCGAGGGCAGCATCACTACTCGGCCACCAGTCAATAGCGTTCCGAGGATCCCAGGACATGCGAGTGGGAAGTTGTGGCCCGCTGGAAGGCTGACGAGGTACACCGTGTCCGCCGCTATCGCGGAGACCTCAGCACTCACTCGGGCGTTGTAGAGGTAGTCGTCGTGGGTGCGGGCAATCAACTTCGGAAGTCCAGTTGTCCCACCCGACAGAAGGAATACTGCGACATCTTGGGCGCTTGGTTCGAGCGCATCGATGCGAACCCGATCGGCCTCGGCGTCCCCACTGGGAGCACACAGAGAACGAAGGTTGACGCTCTTAGGTCCGACGTTTTCGCCGGCGACCATGACATGCCACTTTCCGCCAGTGACCGGCTCGGCAATCGGGGCAAGTTCGTGTCCAAGCGCTTCATGGTCGAAATCGCGGAGGCGATCCGGGACCGCAATCGCCACAGCTTCAGCGTGTTCCACTAGGTACGAAAGCTCGATGCGACGATGCGCAGGAAGAGCCATCACAGGCACGATGCCAACGCGCAAACAGGCCATTGTGAGCACGACGAACTCCCACCCGTTAGGGAGTTGAACCACGATGCGATCCCCGGCTGTTAGGCCTAAGTCGAGAAGGCGAACAGCGGCAGCATCGGCACGGTCGGCCAATTCCTGCCGGCTCAGGCGAAAGTCGGCGGTCGGGTCGATCAGAGCTGGCGCGTCGGGCGCTCGTTCGGCAACTGTCCGCAACTCTGTGCCGATCGCAATGCCCGCCCAATACCCGTCGGCGACATAGCGCTTGGCAACGTCAGCTGGCCACGGCACAGTGTGCTCGTTGATCGGGCTGATCATTTGTCGTTGGACCTCCCGCAGGTCGTGATGGCCGCGTCCAGAGCGACCAGGCCGGCACCAGTCAATCGGAGTGGGTTTATTTCGATCGAGCAGAGATGTGGTTCTTTGGCCAGAAGCCGCCCAATCGCCATCACGATCTCCCCGATCTCCTCGTCATCCAGTGTCGGTCCGTTGCGCCAGCCGTAAAGGAGGCGCCGTCCGGAAAGGTCGGCGAGCATCGTCACAGCGTCAGCTCTGCTGAGAGGAGCGAGCCGGACCGAGACATCCTCAAGGGCCTCGGCTGCGGTGCCCCCGAGACCGAGAGCCACGACTGGGCCGAAAATCGGATCGCGATGCGCGCCGACTACTAGGTCAATCCCAACTGGTGCCATCGCTTCCACCAAGAACCGGCTCGCTCCTACCCGCTCAAGGGCGTCGAGAGCTTCGTCGAGCTCGTCGGGGGTCCGAACATCGAGGTGAACACCGCCTATCTCAGTCTTGTGGAGAATTGTTGCATCGAGCAGCTTGACCGCGACTGGCGGGCCGAGTTCTTCGAGGGCGGCCTGGGCCGCAAGTCGATCGATGCACACTCTGCGAGGCATGGTCGGTATTCCGAGCTGGTCGGCCACGTCTTTGGCCTGTGCTTCGTCGAAACTTTCTCCGTCACAGCGGGTCGTTGGTCGATCCTGCGGGGCTTCGGTGCTTGCTCGACGATGCTGCGCCTGAGCATCGGCCACCAACGCTGCTGTGGCCGCGGCCACACCGCACGGATCAACGGCTGTCGCGATCCCAGCATTGCGGAGGGCGGCACGTGTCTCACCAGCGGCCCCCGCAGCACCTCCGACCCCAACCACCAGTGGCACCCCCGCCATTTGGCCCTCGATTCCAGCAGCGACCAGGTCGACAGCATTCGGCTCTTCGAGCGCGTATGCAGCAACGACTTCGGTGGACGGATCGGCGGCAACTGCGGCCAGTACCTTGCCGAACTCGGGACTCGGTCTGCCCGTGTCCACCGGATTGCGCTGGAACGTCAACGGAGGCAGAAGGTCGGAGAGGGTCTCCTGAGTGGTCGCCGACAACTCGGGTACTTCGATCCCACGTCCACGAAGGTCATCAAGAAGCAAGAGCCCGGGGCCAGCCTGTGCGGTGACCATGCCCACGCGGGCACTCGCGCGTGGTCGAGATCGCGCGACCGATAGGGCACCAACGGCGTCCACGAGTTCGCGTTCGTCATCCACGAGGACAGCGCCGGCCTGCGAGAGGGCGGCGCGAGTGGTTCGCCAAGATGTGGCGAGGTTCCCCGTATGCGAGACGGCGAAGTCGGCCACCTCATTTCGTCCAACTACCAGAGCGACTACCGGCATGTGCGGAACCAGCCGAGTGATTGCGTCAACGAGACTTGGCCCGTCATCCACCGACTCAAGGTGCAGCGCAACTGCAGCGATCTCCGGATCGGCAGAGAGATGATGCAGCACGTCGGATGCAGTGACGTCCGCGGCGTTCCCCAGTCCTACGGCGAGGCTGAGGCCGTACCCTGCCTCGGCGAACAGGAATGCCAAGGCATGGTTGACACCCCCGCTTCCTGCAACGATGGCTATGCGGCCCGGTGGAATCGCCGCGACACCGGGTACGAAACTCGCGATCAGCTTCCTTCGTGGATCGATGAAGCCGCTCGTATTCGGCCCGAGGAGCCGGATTCCCTTCTCGTCGGCACGCGCGATGAGATCACTCTGCAGATCAAGTCCATGTCCGCCGATCTCAGCGAAGCCGCCGCCGCAGACCATGGCGGCTCTTGCGCCGGCGGCCGCAACCTCGTCAATGAGGGCAGGGCAAGCCTCTGCTGGCACGCACATGATCACGAGATCGATCGGACCCTCTTCGGCTGCATCCTCCAGCGAAGCATGGAAACCGCCACCCCTGCGATTTACCAGGGCAATGCGTCCCTCACCCTGGTCGAAGGATTCGAGCGACTCCGCCATGGACGCCCCGATCTTCCCGGCCGTGTGCGACGCACCTACGACGGCGATCCTGCGGGGCGCAAACAGCGGCGCTAGGTCACCGTCGGCCCCATTCACGATGTCACGTCCCACTCAGCCGCTACCTCTGGTGTCACGCCGACTAGGTCTGTCCGACCCGCCAGCACAGCGGTCACGGCCTTATCTCGATCGAGTTCCTGGTCCACGAGTACCGACGGCAGGCCATAGTGGAACCGTGCCTCCTCGGTGAGGAGGACTCTCGTGAGCGACACGCCGCCATACACGGCCAAACAGTTCGGGTTTCGATTGGCCAAACTAGCCAGTTCCGCCCTTGCCGCCGTCAGGCCAGCCTCGTCCTCAGGGGCCTCCACGAGTCCTCCCCATTGGCCGGAATCGACTCCTTCAGTAAGCAGTGGCAGAGGTGTCCCGTCCGCTGTCAACGAAACTGGCACTCCAGCTTTCTCGACAACAGTCGCGACCCGACCCGGAGTCGACCATCCGCCATGCCTTATTGGCGTGCCCAAAGGCGAATAGCCGAAGGAGTCATGCCAGGCCTTGTGGCTCGAGGTAACAAAGCTCGGGTCGCGTCGCTCCAGGCGACTGTCGCTAATGCTCCGGGTAAGGAAGTGATACGCGAACTGCCACGGCTCGAAGGCGTCGTGGTAGATGCTGAACCTCTCCCACCAGGACAGACTGGGGCGAGCTGCGTCTTGGACACGTTCGACTGGAGGACGGGCCGTCCGCTCGTATTCCCCGAACGCAGCCTCCATATCGTCCTTGTGCTCGGCCACCGCTGAAGCGAGGGCAACTGCGTCCTCCATGGCCATCTTGGTCCCGGAACCGACCGAGAAGTGCGCTGTGTGGACGGCGTCGCCGAGAAACGCCACCGGCTGGGGGGCGAACACGTGCCACGGACGGGTGCGACGGGTAACGAAGTTGGACCATCGAGAGTTGTTGACAAGCAGTTCACGTCCGTCGATCTGGTTTGCGAACAGACCTTGTAGATACTCCTTAGTTCGCATGTCGCTGGGACCTGGGGTTTGGGTCACGTCGAACTCGTCGAGTCCGGCTCGACGCCAGGTCGCTTCGTCGGCCTCGACGATAAATGTCGACACGCTGTCGCTGATCGGGTAGCCGTGCACTGCGAACGCACCGTGAGGGCCGTGTTCGTGGACGAAGGTCAACCCATCAAAGAGGTAGTCGGTGCCGAACCAGATGAACTTGACCTCTGAAGTCTCGACAGTGACCTCGAGATAGTCGGCGACCTGCTCACGAATCCTCGAGCCTGTGCCATCGGCAGCGACAACGAGGTCATAATCACCGAGGTCGTCGAGGGTGACCTCTTTGGAGAACCGCAAGTCAGCACCGAGGGCGACGGCCCGTTCCTGGAGTAGATGAAGCAGCGTCGTGCGGACGATGGCCGCCATACCGTTGCCACCACAGCGAATCCGCTCCCCCTTCAGGCGGACCTCGATGTCGTCCCAGTGGCAGCCACCGGCGTCGAGGGCCTGGCGAAGAACCGGGTCTGCCTCGTGGATTCCCTCAAGCGTTCGGTCGGAGAAGACGACGCCGAAGCCGAAGGTGTCATCGGCCCGGTCGCGCTCAAATACCGTGACCTTGATCGACGGGTCGAAGCGGCGAAGCAGGGTCGCGAAAAACAACCCCCCGGGCCCACCACCGGCCACGGCGACGCGCACGGTCAGGATTCCCCTTTACAGATGTTGCGTAACTCACCAACCCCCTCGACGCGAGTCACAAGTTCGTTACCCTCAACGAGATAGCGCTGTGGATTCCGGGCGTGACCGACACCCCCGGGCGTACCGGTGGAGATGAGGTCGCCAGGCACCAGTGTGATTATCCGAGAGATGTAGGACACCAATTCAGTCGGGCTGAACACCAGATCGCTCGTCTCGGCTTGCTGGACGACCTCACCGTCGACCAGGCATGACACCGAACCGGGCGGGCCTTCGTCTACGACGATCCACGGGCCCACCGGTGTAGAGCGCTCGAAGGTCTTTCCCTGGAGCCACTGAGGGGTGCGGTTCTGGAAGTCCCGGGCGCTGACGTCGTTGACGACCGTATATCCGGCGATCGCAGACTCGGCTTCGTCCGCGTTCGCGTGGCGGACTTCAGCACCGATCACAATCCCGAGTTCCGCCTCCCAGTCGATCTGGTGGGAGACCTCTGGGAGTTGGATGTTGTCGAATGCTCCGACCAGGGCCCCCGAGAACTTCGCAAACAGCGTCGGGTGTGAGGGCAACTCCCGACCCATCTCCTCAATGTGCTTCCGATAGTTCAGCCCGATGCAGATGACCTTGTCCGGCCGGGGAACAGGCGGCGCGTAATCGAGTGAATCGAGAGAATGCCGAGGGCCATCTGCTGCAACAGCGTCAGACCTCCATTCGCTGCGACTAAGAAAATCTCTCAGCTCGTCAGTGCCGAGTTCGATGGCAGCATCTTCATCAACTCGGACAGCTGCGGTCCGGTCATCGAGGCGGATGGTAGCGAGGCGCATTACGCCTCCTCCTTTCGGTTGACTCGGTCGAGGCCGAGGTGTTCGAACACGGGATCGTCAGAAAAACGAAAAGCATCAAGCCCTGTCTCAGTTGCGATCGAAAGCTCGGCCCAGGAGGGCACGACGAACAGGTCCCCTGTCTTGAGAGTGTGTAGTTCTCCCTCAAGCTCAATCTCGCCGCCACCTGCAAAGACCTGCCAGACAGCCGATCCAGCCACGCGGATGCTGGCGGTCCGGCAGCCGGCAGCCAGACGGTGCATCTCGGTTCGAATCGTCGTGAGGGCATCGCCACCGGTCGCGGGATTGGTGTAGCGAACGACGGCGTGGCCTGGCTCGACAACACCGGGGAAACCCTCGTCCTCGAGCTCGAGCTGTGCGGTGAGCGCTGCGTCGGTCGACTCCCATCGATAGGCCATGAGAGGCGATGCCTTTGTCGTAGGGGCACCAACCGGCAAGAGACCTGCATGTCCCCAGAGCCGCTCGTTGCGGGCTCGTGAGGGAGTGTCACGTGTAGACAACGTTTCCGAACCAAACTCGAAGAATCCGGCATCCAGCTGCCGCACGAATGGAATATCCAGGCCATCGATCCAGGCCATCGGTTTGTCAGTGGTGTTGTGATGCTCGTGCCATCGCATTCCTGGCGTAAGGAGAAGATCACCGCGACGCATGGCGACCGGATCGCCATCCACGTTGGTCCACACTCCCTCGCCTTCGATGACGAAACGGAACGCCGATTGCGAATGACGATGCGACGGGGCCTCCTCGCCGGGACCGAGGTACTGGATCGCTGCCCACAGCGTGGGGGTGGCATAGGCCGTACCGGGCAGGCCTGGATTGGCCAGCGCAATCGCCCTTCGCTCCCCTCCCCGGCCAACCGGGACGAGCTCGCCTGATCGGGCGGCCAACTCGTAAAGAACCGACCAGCGCCACACACCAGGGTAGGCATCAGGTTGTGGAACGTTTGGCATAAGGCCTTCACGCTGAGTCCAGAGAGGAGCAAGGTTCGCAGCCGCAAAATCTGTGTAGAGCTGGTCGAGCGCTGCCCGCTCACTGCTGGTAACAGTCTCAGATGGTTCGCTGACGGTCATCGCGTACTCCTCGCTCGCGCCGGCCTCACGCGACTGTGAGGCTGGCGTCAGTTCGGTTCGATGCTGGTGTTGGCCGATCGCAGACACGATCGAAGGCCGCCCACGATCGATCCTTGAGCGCCTCGACTATGTGCAGGAAGAGCCCGTGTGCCTCGTACCCTGGCCAATCGTTAGGCAACAGATCGCTGGGTAGGTCCGGATCGCGAAACGGGAACATCCGGTACTCGTGCGTGATCACAGTGCGCCTGACCAGCACCTCTTCGTCGGACAACGTAGCCAGAGTCGCTTCAGTAGCAAGGGACTCGTAGCGGCGAAGAAACGACCGGTAGTCGTCGACAAGCTCACCAAGGTCCCAATGCTGGGCAGCAAACTCACGATCGTCCTGCGAAAACGGCGTCCGGGCAGCGAAGCCCTGCAGGTGAACTCCCTCGACCAAAGTCTCTCGAAGTCCATCGGTCTCATCGCGAGCACCGATCCACGTTGACGCAGCCAAAGGCACATACCCGCGCCACGCAAGCTCCCTACGTGTCCGTTCCCGTTCGACCGCCGTATTGGCATCGTGCTTTAGCAGCAGAATGTGCCACTCGCCACGCCACGCATCGCGGTTCCTATCGAAGATCCGACGACGACCCTGCTGTAGCAATGTCCAAGCCCTGTCGCTGAGTTCGTAATACGAGTTGCGCCCATGTCGACGCGACGTGAACCAACCCTCGCGGCGCATACGCGACATCGTCACCCGTGTCGCATCCTCAGTCACCCCGAACCACGACAGGATCGACGCCATGTCCCCGATCGCGACGGCGCCACCCTTGTATCGGATGTAACTCCCGAACACGTCGAAGACAATCGACCGCGTCTTTAACCGCACCACTGGAGCAGCAACTTCCGCCAATGAGGCGCTGCTCACAAGTCCTCGCTGACGACAGGACTTCGCTGGTACCCAAGACCATCGATCTCAACGCGCATCGTTTCGCCAGCCACGAGGTAGCGGCCGGTGGCCATGCCTACACCTGCCGGGGTACCGGTCGAGATGATGTCACCTGGACGTAGAGTCGAGAATCGGCTCACATACTCGATCTGATCGGCGATATCGAACACCATGTCCGAGGCGACACCGTCCTGTTTGAGCTCGTCGTCGACCCACAGACGCAGGGCGAGCGCGTAGGGGTCTGGGACAACCGCAGCCGGAACTATCACGGGACCAATCGGGGTGAAGGTGTCATAACCCTTCTGCGCAAACCAATCCGAAGAGAAGAGGGGCCACTCCTCTCGCTGGACGTGGTCTCGGGCGGACACATCGTTGCAAATCGTGTAGCCGGCCACGTAGTCCATAGCCGAATCGGCCGAGATGCGATGGCCGGTCCTGCCAATTACCACTCCAAGCTCTACCTCCCAGTCGACCATCAACGCGTCAGACGGCGACAAGATCGGATCGGTCGGGCCCACCACACTGCGGTTCGGTTTGAGGAACATGTACGGGTCGGTGGCTCCGGATCCCACCTTGGTGCCGACCCAATCGGAGTTCTCGGCCTCAATAGTGTGCTCCGCGTAATTGGCTGCAGCGAAGAGGAGCAAAGCGTCGGGAACCACAGGGGCGTCGAGGGTGACATCGCTGAGTGAGCCGAGCGAGGGGATGCGTTCACGGTCGGCCCTGACCAGATCCCTGATTGCAAGGAGCCGATCACTCCAGCGTTCCCAATCGAGGAGCACATCACCTAGCAACTCCGGTGCAGGCGCATCGGTCGGGCCAAGAAATATGAGGATTGTGGCAAGGTCAAAGACCTGATCATCCACTACTGCGACAAGCCCTGACTGCGGGTTACGGGCCCGACCTATTCCGATCTCGATCATATTCTTTCCCCGA
This sequence comes from Acidimicrobiaceae bacterium, assembly GCA_002717365.1. Classification (GTDB taxonomy): domain Bacteria; phylum Actinomycetota; class Acidimicrobiia; order Acidimicrobiales; family MedAcidi-G1; genus UBA9410. The sequence continues at coordinate 33,777 of PBDJ01000016.1, forward strand.
TGGGTCGAGTATCAGATTTCAAACTAACAGAACCAACACGGCTGGTTAAATTGTGTTATATGACTACTGGCCTTGATGGCACCCAACGCCACAGACGTCGACCCGGACCACCACACTGCCACCGCTGTCGAGTCCGGGTTGCTCTGGAACTCCCAGGTAAGCCGATTCCCCGGAAATAACGCCGGCAGATCTTCGACTGTGACTGCAGACTCGGTGCCTAACAGTCTATTTGCATGCCTCCGTGCAATGTTAGAGAATCGCATTCGTGGGGAAATCACGGCCATTGGAGGACCTACGCCCCAGGACCTCCGGCCAAACCGACTGTGTCATTGCCAATAACGTCAGCAAGAGCTTTGGCTCCGTGGTTGCAGTCGACCAAGTGTCGTTCGCTATCCCCAACGGCTACTTCAGCGCCTTACTCGGGCCCAGTGGCTGCGGTAAGTCGACCCTCCTGCGCATGGTTGCCGGCCTCATCCCATTCGAAGGCTCCCTCACACTCCACGAACAGCCGGTCGAAGGGCCCCGCCCCGAGGTCGGCATGATGTTCCAGACACCAACCCTGCTGCCCTGGCGTTCCGCCTTGGAGAACGTCCTTCTTCCCGCTGTGATCCGGGGTCGGGACGAGGATGACAGGGAGAGGGCCCTGCACTATCTCCACCTGGTGGGGCTGAAGGATCGCGAGTTCGCGTACCCAAAGCACCTGTCGGGTGGGATGCAACAGCGAGTCTCACTAGCCCGCCTACTTATGACCGGCGCCGATGTGCTGCTACTCGACGAGCCGTTCGGTGCCCTCGACGAGTTCACCCGCGAGCGCCTGAACATCGAGTTGCTCCGCATCCACGCCGAGGTCGAGGCGACCACTATGTTCGTCACTCACAGCATCAGCGAAGCCGTCTTCCTCGCTGACGAGATACTCGTAATGACGCCGGGCCCCGGGCGCCTCGCAGGTGTGGTTAAGGCACCCTTCGACCGCCCACGGGACATCGATCTCATGCGCACTCCTGAATTCACCGACACTGTCTTCGCTGTCCGCGAGATGCTGGGAGCGACGATATGACAGACCCAATCGCCACTTTGGAAATCGAATCTGGCGCGTCAACCAGGCGATGGCCAATTCGCGTCGTCGTGCATCTGCTCACGTTCGCAGCGGTGCTCGCCGTGTGGGTCGTAGCTTCCAACCAGGGGTGGGTCAGCGAGCGGATCCTTCCACCGCCCGCTGAGGTTTTAGAGTCATGGTGGAACCTAGCGAGCAAAGGAATACTCGCAGACCATCTCGGCGTGACGCTCTGGGAGGTATTTGCAGGCTTCGTCATCGGCGCGGCAGGCGGCTTCATAATCGCCGTTGTCGCCTCGTTCTGGGCCGACTTCCGCTCTGTTGTGTGGCCCTACATGGTTGCCCTACAAGTGACACCGCGTGTGGCGATTGCTCCGCTTCTATTCATCTGGCTCGGATTCGGCGCACTTCCGAAGATAGTTCTCGCCGCGACGATCTGCTTCTTTCCAGTGCTGATCAACAGCCTGACAGGTTTGATGCTGGTGGATGAGGAGGCCGACCAGCTCTTCCGGTCGCTGGGCGCGACTCGTTCCCAACGATTCTTTCGTCTCGCACTGCCGGGCGCACTCCCAGTAATCTTCGCCGGGCTCAAGACTTCGATCTCCCTCGCACTGATCGGCGCCATCGTCGGTGAGTTCGTTTCGGCCCAGGAAGGACTCGGCCTACTGATCCAGCGATTCTCCTTCCAGCTCAACACTTCCGCCGCGTATGCCGTGCTCCTGACCCTCACCGTTATCGGACTCGTTCTCTACGGACTCATGGAACTGGCCGACCGGTGGATCGTCTACTGGAACCGTGACGACCGACTACACCACCGCACCGAACATGCCGCTTCGAAGCACGCAGCGGCGCTCATCCGAATCTCTAAGAACCAATAGGAAAGGACAACCAAGCACCATGACCAGAAAG
>PBDJ01000017.1 GCA_002717365.1 Acidimicrobiaceae bacterium
ACAGTCGCCGGAGCCACAGTCGCCGGAGCCACAGTCGCCGGAGCCACAGTCGCCGGAGCCACAGTCGCCGAGGTGGTTGCGGCCGGTCGGGCCACTGGCTCGGGCGTGTCAGAGCCGCAGGAGGCGGCAACGGCTAGGAGCACGGCGACGGCCAGAGATTTTGAGGGCCTACGCACGTCTCGGTCATCCTCCGTTCCAGCCGCTGGAGTCGCGAGATCCTATTCAAGCCAACAAAACAGAAGGACCCCCTGCTGAGCAGGGGGTTCCCGTGGAGCGGACGACGAGATTCGAACCCGCGACCCTCACCTTGGCAAGGTGATGCTCTACCAGCTGAGCTACGTCCGCGTCAGCCCGGAACGATACCGGACAGCCACCCGTTTAGCGTCTACAGGTCGGCGGGGGGTTAGCCCTCAGATCCCTCGCTGAGGTCGATGCGGAGGGTCAGGATCCCGTCGTCCAGGGTGGCCTCAGCGTCGCCAATGATGGCGAAGTCTTGGAAGTCGGCCTGGGCCTGGTCGATGAACCGCTGGCGCTCCTCGCCGCCCACCGGCGGCAGGGTCCGCGCCCGTACGGCAGCGGCGCGTTCTTGGAACCGCTGCACCATGGCGTCCAAGTCTAGTTCCGGCTTGGACACGGCTCAGTCCTCCTCAGGGAACTCGGACGACTCTGCAACCGGTCCGACGGCCGGGAGCAGCGTGACCTCCTCGACCTCGTCCGGGGGTTCGATGGTCGGCATCCGGCTCTCGCGATCTTCGCCCTCTAGTTCCAGATCGCCGGTGGTAGTTCGGGGCGGACGGTTGGCGGGCCTGGTTTGCCACCAGTAGGCGGCGGTCCCTACCAGGACGACACCGGCGAGCACCCGCAGAGTGACCACGATCCGATCGATGCGGTCTCCCGCCGTTCGACCGTCTTCGTCGACCTCCGGCGGAACCGTCTCAACGGTGGTGATCTGGGCGAGGACAGGCCCGGTTAGACCCACCAGAATCCCGCCGGATAGCACCACGGCAGTCAGGCCAGCACGCAATGATCTCGTGGTTGTCCAGTGCCTCTGGGTCATGGGCTGCCCCCTATTACGGAACGCGATGGTAGTTGGGAAGCTCAGCTCTGGTGGGCCGGACACCACCATGTCGTTCGTCCGCCGACCGTGGCCCGGCGCAAGCCGGTACCGTCACGTGGGCAAACGCCACCCGGCCTCCGGGCGTCGAACAGGTCCCCCGTGTGGGAGCCGCCCCGTCGGTCCATCTGGTCCAGTACCCGTCGAACTACTTGGCGGAGCCGGCGGACCTCGTCGATGTTCAGCGACCCTGCCGGCCGATGGGGGGACAGGTCGGCCCGCCACAGAACCTCGTCGACCAGGAGGTTCCCCAGGCCAGCTAGGCGGGCCTGGTCCAGTAACCGTGCCTTCACCGGCCCCCGACCACCAGCCAGCGCCTGCTCGAACTCCGCTGTCGTGGCCGTCCAGGCGTCAGGGCCGAGGCTCCCCATGTCGGGTTCCAACTCCACGCCACCTAGACGGCGCGGATCGTCGATCCACAGGCGTCCCCCGCCCCGGAACTGCAGGCCGAACCGCACCCACGTCGGATCGGACCGTCGACCTCCCCATTGCAGGTATCGGATAGCTGCCTCACCGTCGACCAGCAGGCGTCCCGTCATACCGAACCGCAGTCCGAGGGTTGGTCCGCCTGAATCCAAGAGGAGCACCTTTCCGTGCCGGCGCGACGCTGTGATACGACGGTTCACCAACGCGACGGCCACAGCCTCGGTGGTGGCGCCGCCCTTCACGAACCAGGCATCGGGTGCCTCGACGGCCGAGATGGTCCGTCCGACTACTCGCTCAGCCAGGCGGCGGTAGGCCTCGACCTCCAGGATCTCCGGCACGGGGCGTTCGTTGGATGCCGGTCAGCCGGTAGCGGCCTCGAGGCCCCGACTGAAGTCGTCCAGCAGGTCGTCGACGTGTTCCAAACCGCACGACACCCGGACCGTCCCCTCGCCGATTCCCGACCCCGCTAACTCCTCCGGGGTTAGGCCAACGTGGGTACTGGTGGCCGAGTGGCAGACCAGCGTCTCCGGACCACCAAGGGAGGTGGCCTGGCGGGCGATCACTGTGGCCTTTACGAACCGCTGTCCGGCGTCGATCCCTCCGGCCAGGTCGAAGGTCAGTAGTCCGCCCATGGATCGCATCTGGCGGACGGCCAGTTCGTGCTGGGGATGGGAGGCCAGCCCCGGATAGCGCACCTCGGCGACGGCCCCGTGGCTCTCGAGCAAGTCGGCCAAACGCCGGGCCGTCTCGGCTTGGGCTCGGAGTCGGACGTCTAGCGTTCTCACACCCCGGTGGGCGTTGTAGGCGTCGTAGGGCGAAGCGTTGGCCCCGTGGAGCACAGCGAACCCCCATAGCCAAGCCAGCAAGTCGTCAGAGCCGGCCACTACACCCAGGGTGGCGTCGTTGTGGCCGACGATTCCTTTGGTGGCCGAGTGGAGGACCAGGTCCACCCCGTGGGCCAGCGGGGTCTGCCCGAGCGGGGTAGCGAACGTGGAGTCGACCACCGTCAAGGCGTTACCAATAGCCCCCAAAGCGTCGAGGTCCACCAGGTCTAGCCGCGGGTTAGCGGGTGTCTCAGCGAACACCAGCATCGTCCTACCGGGAACTACGGCGGCGGCGAACGCCTCTGGATCAGTCCCGTCTACGAAGGTCACGTCGATGCCCAAACGCGGACAGGCCGTCTGGAAGAACAGTTGGGTCCCGGCGTACAGCTGGCGCTGGGTCACGATGTGGTCGCCAGACGAGCAGATGGCCAGCACCACGGTGCTGATGGCCCCCATGCCTGAGGCGAAGGCTCGGGCGGCCTCTCCACCCTCCAGCTCGGCAATGGTGTCCTCAAAGGCACGGACGGTGGGGTTCCCATATCGGCTATAGAACCGTTCCGGGGCCAGTGCCGTGGCCAGGTCACGACCCTGCTCCATCGTGTCGAACTCGAAGGTCGACGTGGGGTACAGGACGGGAGCCAGTGACCGCTCGTCGTTGACCCGTCCGGCCAGAATGGCCACCGTCTCGGGCCGAACCTCTGGCCCATCGTCGTGGCGTGGTTCGGTCATGAGCCCCCCACCTCCTGGAGGAAGCCCGCCAGGTACGAACCGACCTCGCTAGTGGCCAGCAGGAAGCCATCGTGCCCGTCCGGGCTCTCGATCACGTGGTGGTCGCAGCGGCCCCCGACCGCCCGAAGAGCATCCCGGATGGCCTCCTGCTGCGGTAGTGGGTACAGAACGTCGGAGCTGATGCTCAGGGTCAACGCCGGTAGCCCGGCCATGCGTCGAACCGCTGACTCCATGCTGCCGCGGTCTCGGGCCAGATCATGCAGGTCCATGGTGCGGTTGAGCACCAGATAACTGTTGGCGTCGAATCGACGTACCAGTTTCTCTCCGTGGTAGTCGAGGTAGGACTCGACTTGGAACCGGTCCCACTGGCCAAACAACTCCCGGGGGTCCACGAGATCGCGGGCAAACCGGTCGTCGAACACCTCGGCGCTTCGATAGGTGATCTGGGCCACCGCCCGGGCAATGGCCAGTCCGGCGAACGGGCCGTCACCCGGTTTGGCGTCGTAGTAGTCGCCGCCTCGAAAACGGGGGTCAAGGGCCAGAGCGGTACGCCCCACGGCGCTCCACGCCACCTGCTGAGCGGTGGCCTCCAATGTGGTGGCGATCGGGGCAATGGCCCGGACTCGGCGGGGAAACATCACGCCCCACTCCAGGACCTGCATCCCACCCATGGACCCTCCAACCACGGCAAGCCACCGATCGATACCCAGGTGGTCGGCCACCGAGGCCTGACATCGGACGATGTCGCGGGTGGTCACCGTGGGGAAGGACGAACCGTAGGGGACACCAGTCGCCGGATTGATCGAGGACGGTCCGGTGGACCCCTGGCATCCACCCAGCGAGTTCACACAAACCACGAAGTGACGGTCGGTGTCGATTCCACAACCGGTCCCGATGATGCCGTTCCACCAACCCTCAGTCGCGTGGCCATCACCTGACTCTCCGTAGGCATGGCTGTCGCCGGTCAGGGCATGACAAACGAGTATGGCGTTGTCGGCCGCTGGAGATAGCTCTCCCCAGGTCTCGAACGCCATGGTGACGTCGGACAGGACACCGCCGCCTTCCAGGACGAAGGGGCGACCGGAGCCCACCGGGGCGAACTGTCGGTTCCCCACCGGATCGCCCGGAAACCAGGCCCCAGTGACCGGCAAGTCAGATGTGTAGGCGCGCGGATGGCGAGGCTGGTCGACGGAGGTTCCGTCACCGCTCGCCCGTTCGTGCGTCATAAAGCCGGTCTCCTGACCGGGAGGACTTCAGCGCTCTGCGCCGACGGCGGAACCCGGAGGCTCGCCGGCGGACACTTCGTTGCCCTTCCGGGCCACATCCTCACCGTTACCGGCGAGCGAGCACCTTGGGTGTCCGTCCCAGGTTGCTGGACCCGGTGAACCGGGCCACTCGTGATGTCTGTAGGGACAGTGTAGGCCCCCGTTGCCGCCATCCGACATGACGAATTCCGCCACCTCATCTGATCAGGTGTTCAACCGCCCCTGAACAGGCGTTCAAACACCCCGGATCAAGCGTCCCTCCGGGCCGGATGGCGGTCCCACCACCACGAAATGAGGCTCTCGTCGTGAACACCGTATGCCCGACCCATGGTGTCACCAAAGGCCAACCAGACCTCCGCCGGGGCGCCAGCCCCGAGAGCGTGCAACCTCTCGGCTAACTGGGATCCGGTATCCCACGCTCTCTGGTCCGTCGGGAGTGGCAGGTCGGCTACCTGGCCAGCCGACAGCTTGATCCGGCCGACGGTCCGGGCAGCCCCGACCGAGTGACGTGCAGCATAGGCGGCAGTGGCCGGAGCGCTGAGGGCCGCCGCTAGGTGCCACAGATCATCTACCTCGGACTCGACCACAATCAGCGGCGTAAGCGGCACCAGATCACCCACTGGGTCGACCACAACTTCCAGGATGGCGGTCTGGGTGGCCACTAGGAGCTTGGGTCGGCGGCGGCGATCCAGCCAGGCGGCAACCTCGGGCGAGCGCTCAGCCACCATCGCCCGGTCGACCACCGGGGCGCGCCATCGATGTCCGTCGAACCGGCACGGGGTGGTCGCCCAGCGGCACCGAAGTGGATCCACCGCCGACGTGGTGACCAGCGGCGGTCGGTCGTCGTTGGATCCGGTCTGTTCGTGGACCGACCCGACCAATCCGTAGTAGTGCTGACGGAAGCCGGCCGTCACCTCCGCCCGGTCGGCGACTGTCTTGGGCCCGGCCCGGGGCACAGTGGGAATGCCGAGCAGGCTGGCCACCAGAGGGCCCCAGGGTCGGCCAGAGACCGGTGCCTCCACTGTTCCGGCAGGCTCCACTCTTCGGTCGGCCAGCAGCAGCACCTCTGGGTCGAGCCCGCCGGCTCTGGTCCGCCGTTCTACGATCGGTGCGCAGACCTCGGTCCGACCGGCAAATACCCCCGAGCGATCCAACCAAAGCCCGACGAGTCGACCTTCGGTGGCCAGTTGGTCGCGTACCGGCCCGGCGTCTCGAGTAGCCAGCACGGATTGCGGCTGGATGAGCACCAGCCGGCCTCCGGGGGCCAGAAGGTCCAGCCCGACAGACAGGAATAGCCAGGCCGCATCGGTGTAGGCTCCCATCAGAGATCCGAAGCGCTCCCTCAGAAGAACACGGTCCTGGTCGGTCCGGGCGGTGGAGGACCGTAGTTGGGACAAGAACGGCGGGTTTCCGACCACGCTGTCGAAACCGTCGGGCGGCTGGTCCGGCCACACCGACGAACTATCCCGCAACGGATCGCCAACCACTACGCCAACTACCTCGTCGGGATCGACGCCGGCCCATGTAGCCAGGATCCGGCGGGTGGCGACCACCGAAGCCGAATCTACGTCAGCCCCGAACAGGCACCGCCTCACCAGGGTCTGGCGATCGGCACAACCGTCCTCGTAGAGGCGTCGGGCGGCAGCCAGCAGAAACACCCCGGCCCCGCAGGCCGGATCGACCACCGTTCCCCCCCGGACCACGTGGCCGACGAGGCCCGCCGCCACGTCGGGGGGTGTGAAGAAGGCTCCACGGCGCCGACGGTCGTCAGCACCCTGTAAAACTGCAGCCGCCTCGGCAGCTAGGCGGTCGGCCTCCTGATCGTTTTGCCGGTCGGTCACCGCCAGCCGGGTCCCATCATGGTCGGGGTCAGGCGGCCTCGGCGGCCGGGTCCCAGGCCATCAGATCGTCGAGCCGCTCGTCGTTGGAGAAGACCTCCACGATGGGCTGCTTCATCCCAAGGCGTCGCAGTAGCTTTCGGACCTCCAACTCCTCGTTCCAGAGCACCAGGCTGACCACCATGCCTGACTCACCGGCTCGCGCCGTTCGTCCGGAACGGTGGACATATGTCTTGGCGTCGGAAGGAGGGTCGTAGTGAATGACCACGTCCACGTCGTCTACGTGGATGCCACGAGCGGCTACGTCGGTGGCCACCAGGCACTCGATCTTCCCAGCAATGAAATCGGCTAGTGCCTTCTCCCGCTGGGCCTGTCGCAAGTCACCGTGGATGGCGGCCGCCTTCACGTTCTCACCGACAAGCTTGCCGGTTAGCTTGTCGGCCCCCCACTTGGTGCGAGAGAAGATGATGGTCCGGTTTGAGGACCCGATGATTCGGGCCGCCACCCGCACCCGGTCCATCTCGTGGACGGCCAGGAACCGGTGTTCCATCTCGGCCACTGTGACTTCCCGGGAGGCCACCTGGTAGGTGACTGGGTTGTTCTGGTACCGGCTGATCAGGGCGCCGACCATCCCGTCCAGCGTGGCCGAGAACAACAGCGTCTGGTGATCCTTTTCGGCATGCCGGAGAATCCACTCGACCTGGGGCATGAAGCCCATGTCAGCCATCCGGTCGGCTTCGTCGATGACTACGCCCTCTAGGTCGGTCACCAAGACCTCGCCTTGCTGGATCAGGTCGATCATCCTGCCGGGGGTGGCCACCACGATGTCCACGCCCTTAGCCAGGGCGGCGGTCTGCTTCTCAATCGGGACACCGCCATAGATAGCCTCGACGGTCAGGCCTCGAACGGCGGCCAATGGCGCCAGTTCTTTGCAGACCTGGAAAGCCAACTCCCGGGTGGGCACGAGGGTAAGGCCGGTGGGGCACCGAGGTTTGGCCTGCGGCAGGCGTTGGATCAGGGGGAGGCCGAAGGCCAGTGTCTTCCCCGAGCCGGTCTTGGCCTTGCCACATACATCGCGACCAGCCAGGCCATCTGGTATAGCCAGGGCCTGGATTTCGAACGGAGCGGTAATTCCCCGCTCGGCGAGGGCATCAACCAGGTCCTGGTCGATACCCAGGTCGGCGAACTGGGTCGTCGTCATGGGACTGCTCTGTTTTCCCGGCGACCGAGCCGCCGTATCGTCACCCGCTTGTCGGCAGGTCTCGTCACCACTCTCCGCTGGGTGACGAACCCGACCCGGTGTCGGCATACCAGCGACCGACGGGACCCGGGAGGGCACCGCCCAGCCTACCGGCGCCCCGTCATGGCAAGCGGACTGCTCGATGCGACAGAAGCTCAGACGGGTTGAACCCGACCGTCGGCGGTTTCTACCCCCTCGGCGGCTAAGCGCCGGGCCTGATCAATTTCGTGGCCCGGGACAAGACGGCCGGTAGAGGTCACCACCCGCCACCAGGGGTGGCCGTCGTGGTCGCGGAGGAAGTGACCGACGGCCCGATGGGCCCCCGGATGTCCGGCCTCGGCAGCCACTTCTCCGTAGGTCACCACCTCACCGGGCGTCAGGTCAGCCAGTACGGCGGCTACCGCTGTCTCAAACGGCGTGAGTCCGGCACCCCGGTGCGGTCGTTCGGGCACTGATCGCTCAGTAGCCGCCCACTGGGGTAAGGCGGACCAGGTCAATGGGTTCGACGAAGCCGGGAATCTCGTGGAGACCCAAGGGGGCTGCCTCGGCGTTCACCATCTCCAGGTTCACCGTTCCTACCTGGGCCAGGATCTCGTGGGGTTTCGCTCGATCACAGAGTCGCGAAGCCAGAATCACCGCCCTTCCGACGTGGTCATCGCCGTCGATAAGTAGCACCGGCCCCCGGGCGATGCCAGCTCGCATGGGTCGGGGCGACCGGGTGTAGTCGACCAGACGCTCGATGTCGATGACCGCTTCGACCAAGTCCTCCGAATGAACCCCAACCATCATCGCTCCATCGCCCAGCCACTTGGCCATCCGCACCCCTCGCTCCGAGGCCACCCGCCGGACGACGTTTCTGAAGTTACGGATCACGTCGTAGGCCGCCGCATCACCCTCCTTATCTGTGTAGGCGGTAAAGCCACTGATGTCGAGGAAGGCAAAGGTCCGCTCGACTCGCTTTAGGGTCCTCTGCGGGAGATCATCAATGGTCATGTCGTGATCCTGTCGTTCCCGGTATCTGCTGGCGACCTGGTCGCCCGCCCGGTCCACGTCACCACGGCACCCACCACGATGGCCGCCAGAGCCATCCATATGTTGACCCGAACCCCGACAATCAGCGAGGCCTGGTCCACCCGGAGTGCCTCCACCCAGAGTCGGCCCAGCCCGTATCCGAAGACCCAGAGGCCGACCAAGTAGCCGGGTCGCAAGACCCCCCTTCGTTCGATCCGCACCAGGAACACGGCCAGCGCCACGTTCCACAGCCCCTCGTAGAGGAAGGTCGGATGAAAGGTCGCGGCCCCCGAGTAGCCAAGCGGACGGTGGGCGGCATCGATCTCCAGCGCCCATGGAAGATCGGTCGGCCTGCCGAACACCTCTTGGTTGAACCAGTTCCCCCACCGGCCGATGGCCTGAGCCACCGGGATAGTCGGCACCATCACGTCCATCGCCCCGGCCATGGACAGGCCAAGGCGTCGGGCCACCAGGACGCCGACCGCCACGCCGGCCATCAGTCCTCCCGGGATACCCAGGCCTCCCTGCCAAAGTGCCGGAACGTCCTCCCACCGTCCCTGAAAGGACCGCCAGTCTGTGGCCACGTGGTATAGCCGTGCTCCGACTAGCCCGGCCGGCACGGCCCATAGGGCAATGGTCGACATGTCCTCCGGGTCTCCACCCCGGGCCGCCTGACGTCGCCGGCTCCAGGCCACGGCGGTCAAAGCACCTAGGGCGATCATCAAGCCGTAGGCCCGCAATTCCAGCGGTCCGATCGAGAGCGAATTGGTCGACGGGCTGGGGAGGGCTCCAAGCAACCCGACCATCGACGCCACCACTGTGGACTGTCCTGATCAGGCTGAGAAGCCGTCAGCAGGCACGGCGTACAGGTCTTCGGCGCCGGCGGTTACCGCCCCTAGCTGGGCGCGGACCACGGGCAGCAACTGCTCAGCGTAGAAGCGAGCGACCACCACCTTGGTCGCCAAATGGTCAGCGTCACCCTCTCCGTCGTCAAGTCGGCGGCGGGCACCCAGGGCGAGGCGGGCCAGAAGCCACCCACCCGCCAACTGGCCAAACATTCTCAGGTACGGAGTGGCACCGGCCAGAGCGTCATTCGGGTCAGCTAGCCCGTGGGCCATCAGCCACGAGGTGGCCTCCTCCATGGCCGACTGGGCATCGGCCAGACCGTTTCGGATGGTCACAAAATCCTCACCTGCTGTGGCCAAGTCAGAATCGATGGCAGCCATCTCGACCAGAAGGTCGCCCATGACCCCGCCTTCGCGCATGGGTAACTTGCGACCTACGAGGTCCATGGCCTGAATGCCGTTGGTGCCCTCGTAGATGGGCGAGATCCGGGAGTCCCGGAAGTGCTGAGCAGCCCCTGTCTCCTCGATATAGCCATACCCCCCGTGGACTTGGATGCCCAATGAGGCCATTTCGACGCCCACGTCGGTGCACCAAGCCTTAGAGATGGGCGTCAGCAACTCAGCCCTCTCGGAGGCTTCCTGGCGGGTCGTCTCGTCCGGGTGGTGCGTGGCTATGTCGAGGGTCGCCGCGTTCAGGTAAAGCAAACACCGCATGGCGTCGACGTAGGCCCGCATCGTCAGCAGCATCCGTCGGACGTCGGCGTGGTCCACGATGACCGCCTGTTCGCCGGCCGGACCACCGATGGCTCGCCCTTGGCGTCGCTCTCTGGCGTAGTCCGCAGCCTGCTGCAAGGCCCTCTCGGTGACAGCTAGGCCCTCCACACCCACCCCCAGACGGGCATTGTTCATCATCTTGAACATGTACCGCATGCCCTGGTGCTCCTCACCTACCAAGTAGCCCACGGCACCGTCGCCCGCGTCTCCGTACGAGAGCACGCACGTCGGACTGGCATGTAGGCCCAACTTGTGCTCAACCGACACGCACGTGTAGTCGTTGCGCTCCCCCAGACTCCCATCGTCTCCGACGAGGTACTTAGGGACCACGAAAAGGGAGATACCCCTTGTGCCCGGAGGGCTGTCCGGAGTTCGGGCCAGGACCAACTGAATGATGTTCTCCGCAAGCTCGTGCTCGCCGAAGGTGATGAAGATCTTGGTCCCAAAGATTCGGTAGGTGCCGTCGTCTCCGGGTACAGCCCGGGTGGTCAGGGCGCCCACATCGGAACCGGCCTGTGGTTCAGTCAGGTTCATGGTGCCCGACCACTCGCCGGTCACCATGCGCGGCAGGTAGGTCTCCTTCATACCCTCGTCAGCGAAGGTATGCAGAGCGTCCAGGGCTCCGACGGTCAACATCGGCCCCATCGACCAAGCCCGTGAGGCGGTAGCCAGCATCTCGGTCATCACCGTCTGGACGGTGCCCGGGAAACCTCCGCCCCCATAGTCTGGGTCCTGCGAGATAGCCCCCCACCCGGACTCGACGTACCTGTCCCACGCCTTGCCGAACGCATCGGGAACGGTGACCACGCCGTCGGCAACCGAGCAACCCTCCTCGTCTCCGATCCGGTTGACCGGTGCCACGACCTCAGCCACGAAACGTCCTAGCTCGTCTAGGACACCGTCGACGGTCTCCGGGTCCACGTGTTTGAAGTCGGGTAACTCGCAGATGGCGGCGATATCGGCGATCTCATCTAGGACCAGACGAATGTCAGCTAACGGCGGCCGGTAGTTGGTCATGGGCGCACGCTATCGCCCACCCCACGGCGGTTCGGGATCGGCGTTTGGGGTTAGGTTCCTGCGGTGACCACCGCTGACACGCTGATCACCAACCTCTTATACAGATACGCCGAGTTGATGGACGCTGGCCGCCTCGAGGAGTGCGTCGACCTGTTCGCCCACGCCCGGGTGATCCTGAACGCTGATACTGAGCCCCCGGTGGTCGTGGACCGCGACGAGTTACTGGCTCTCTGGACCTCGCTGGTCCGGATTCACGCCGACGGAACCCCACGGACCCGTCACCTGGTGGGTACCCCTATCCTGGAAGTCGACGAAGAGGCGGAAACGGCTACCTGCCGTAGCACCTATACGGTGTTTCAACAGGTCGACGACGGGCCGTTGGAACCGGTCATCAGTGGTCGTTACTACGACCGGTTCGAGATGGTGGACGGGTCCTGGAGGTTCAGCGAGCGAACCTACCGGGCCGACCTGGTCGGGGACCTGTCAAACCACCTGACGAGCCGGCTCGGCCTCTGAGTCGGACCGTTCCGGGGCCTCTCCCTGGCTAGTAACCGGGCCAACCTGGCCAGACAGCCAGTGGCGCCGGCAACGCAACTCGTAGGCCACCCGGTCGTCATTCGGATCGTCGACAACGAACAATTCGCCGTCATAGACCTGCACACCGTCCACCAAACGGGCGTTGTGGGTGGCCCGTGATCCGCACCAGCAGCGGGCCTCAACCTGGACCTCGACCCGCTCATCGGCCAACTCCAGCAGCCGCCTGGTGCCCTCGAAGAGCTCGCCCTGGAAGGTGGTCAGCAGACCAAAGGCGAACACGTCAGCGCCTAACTCGTCGACGATGCGGGCCAGTTGGCCAATCTGTTCGGGACGGTAGAACTGGGCCTCGTCGCAGACCAGATAGTCGAGGCTGCCCCGGCGGGATGCCACGGCCAGGGCCATCTCGAACAGGTCCAACTTGGGTCCGACCTCCACAGCGTCAGCCGAGACCCCCAAGGCGCTGGAGACCTTGCCGTCTGAACGGTCTAGTTGGCTGCAGAGAATCCCCTGCAGGCCGCGCTGCCTCAAGTTGTGGTGGATCTGGAGAGCGAAGGTGCTCTTACCTGAGCCCATCGTTCCGAAGGAGAACCGCAATACGGCCATCAGCGACCCTCAGGTTCAGATCGACCGGTCACGAGCACCCACTAGTGGCACCACAGTCGGCGCATACATAACAGGACCCGGCGCGCTGCATGGACACGCCGCACTGCATACACAGAGGAGCGTCGGCTCCAGAAGTACCCGGGGAACCGAGGGCCAGGTGAGCGGCAAACTGGGTAACCGACGGAACGGTGGGTGGGTCAGGCGGCACTTCGGATCCCTGACGGGTTTCGGTGACAGACTCCTCCACGCCAGGGAGGGTGGGCTGGGTTCGCTCGCTAGTGGTCAGGATGTTCAGTTCGGCTCGCTCCTCAAGGGTCAGGTACTCGACGGCAAGGCGTCGGAACAGGTAATCGATGAGACTGGAAGAGATCCGGAGGTCGGGGTCGTCGGTCATCCCGGCCGGTTCGAACCGCATCCCGGTAAACGCGTCGACAAAGGCCCGGAGTGGAACGCCGTACTGGAGGCCGTGACTGAGCGACATGGCGAAGGCGTCCATGATTCCGGCCAGGGTCGAACCCTGTTTGGAGACGCGAACGAACACCTCTCCCGGACGACCGTCGTCGTACTCACCGATAGTGACGAAGCCCTTGCAGTCCGCCACCCGGAACTCGAGGGTGCGGGACCGGCGGCGGCGCGGCAACCTACGGCGGACCGGCTCGGCCAGGGCCGCGGTGACGTCCTCGACGGCGGAGGCCGGCTCCGACACTGATCCGTGGCCAGTGGAGAGGGGCTGAGCTACCTTGCAGTTGTCCCGGTAGATGGCAACCGCCTTCAGACCGAGCCGCCACGACTCCAAGTACAGCTCTTCGACGTCGTCGACGGTGACGTCCTCGGGCATATTGCAAGTCTTGGAGATGGCCCCGGACAGGAACGGCTGAACGGCTCCCATCATCCGGATGTGACCCATGTGTTGGATGGGATCGTCGCCCATGGAGGTGGCGAACACGGCCACGTGCTCGGCCCGAATCTCCGGACAGCCAACCACCGTCTGGTGCTCATCGATCCAGGCCAAGATGGCGGCCGCCTGCTGGTCGTCGTATCCCAGCCTGGCCAACGCACGCGGAACGGTGCGGTTGACGATCGACATAGTGCCGCCCCCGACTAAGCGCTTGTGCTTCACCAGGCTGAGGTCCGGTTCGATACCCGTGGTGTCACAGTCCATGAGCAGGCCGATAGTGCCTGTGGGGGCCAAGACCGTGGCCTGACTATTCCTCACTCCAACCCGTTGAGCCAGCGCACAGGCCTCGAACCACGCCGTCCGGCCAGCGTCCACCAACTCGGGAGCCATGCTCTCATCGAGCATCTCAGCAGCCTCCCGGTGCATGTCCAAGACGCCCAACATTGGTTCTCGGTTGTGCTCATAGCCGTCGAAGGGGCCCATCCGATCGGCCAACCGGGCCGAAGTCCGGTAGGCATGTCCGGTCATCAGGGAGGTGACAGCAGCGGCTACTGATCGGCCCTCGTCGCTGTCGTAAGGCAGGCCGAGGGCCATCAGGAGAGCCCCCAGGTTGGCGTATCCGAGACCTAATTGGCGAAAAGCCCGCGTGGTCTCCCCGATGGCTACCGTCGGGTAGTCAGCATTGCCGACAAGAATCTCCTGGGCGGTAAACATCACCTCGATCGCGTGACAGAAGCCGTCCACGTCGAAACCTCCGATGACCGCCGTCTCGTCGTCGGTAGATCCGAGAAAGGCCAGCAGGTTCAGGCTGGCCAGATTGCAGGCCGAGTCATCCAGGTGGACGTACTCGGAGCAAGGGTTGCTGGCCGTAATCCGGCCGGAGTTGGATGCTGTGTGCCAACGGTTGATGGTGGTATCGAACTGGACGCCGGGATCAGCGCACTCCCACGCCGCCTGGGCCATCTGACGGAAGAGGTCGCGTGCCCGAACCGTTTCGATGACCGTACCGTCGGTAACCGCCCGGAGGTCCCAGTCGCCGTCGGACTCGACGGCCCGCATGAACTCATCGGTCACCCGAACCGAATTGTTGGCGTTCTGGTACATGATCGAGTGACTGTCGACGCCGTCGAAGCCAACGTCGAAGCCGGCCTCGGCCAATACCCGCACCTTGTGCTCCTCACGAGCCTTACACCAGATGAAGTCTCCGACATCGGGATGCTCAGCATCAAGGATCACCATCTTGGCCGCCCGTCGAGTCTTGCCTCCACTCTTGATGGTTCCAGCCGACGCGTCGGCACCCCTCATAAAGCTCACCGGCCCGCTGGCCTGTCCGCCGCCCCGCAGAGTCTCCCGACTGGACCGAATGGCGCTCAAGTTGACGCCAGAACCGGAGCCACCCTTGAAGATCGTGCCCTCCTCGACGTACCAATTCAGGATGGANGACATCTCGTCGTCCACGGAGAGGATGAANCNGGCTGAGGCCTGCTGGGGNACGCCGGCCACGCCAATGTTGAACCAGACCGGCGAGTTGAANGCCGCCCGCTGGGTCACAATCAGGTACCGGAGCTCGGCGGCGAANGTATCGGCCTCNTCACCGTCGACGAAATAGCCGTCGCGCNGGCCCCAATCGGCGATCGCTCCGGCCACCCGGTCGGCAACCTGGCGCAACGAGCCCTCGCGCTCCGNGCTACCTANTGGCCCGCGGAANTACTTCTGGGCGAGGATGTTGGTGGCGTTCAACGACCANGAGGACGGCACCTCAACGTTGTCCTGTTCGAAGGCCACACTGCCGTCGCGGTGGTCAACCAGACGGGAGGTTCGGTATTCCCACGCCACCTGATCGTAGGGGTCGGTTTCCGGGGTAGTGAAGCAGCGGCGAATCCCCAGGATCCCCCGCTGCGATGCCAGCGACATATGCCTTTCCGCCCTCCTACGGCCCGTATCGGTTCTAAGTCGACTCGTACCGATGGTACGACCCCCCGGTGACACCCTTCCGGCTCCCCAGCGACCTCTATGTCGTGGCCGACAGCGGTTGACCCAGGTTGAGAAGACCCGGGCTCCACCCGTCGCGACGGGTAGTGCGGACCTCCCAGCGTCGCCCCAACGGGTCGGGGCGATGGTTCGTGCCGGGCCGACCGCCACCGGCCACGAGGGAGAAACCTACGGACACCAGCCTGTGGACCGATAGAGGGATTGGTTGTGGAATTGCCGGTGGATCACGACGGGGTTGTCCACAGCCTGGGCCGGATACCGTCGCGTCGTGCAAATTCTTCACCCCAGCGATGGGCCCGAAGTCGACCCAGTCGAGGCCTACTTTGTTGATGACCGCCCGCCTCCCCCAGGTCGTCCGTGGGTGGTCATCAACATGGTGACCTCTATCGACGGCGCAACAACGGTGGCCGGTCGGTCGGGTGGTCTAGGCGGAATCGGTGACCGCCAGGTCTTTCAGGCGCTTCGTGGACTGTCTGACATGATCCTGGTCGGTGCAGGAACCGTGCGGGCCGAGGGCTACCGACCACCCCGGGACCCGGTCGATTCGGTGGCCTCTCGACGCTCTGCAGACAGACGGGCACCGAAGCCCCGCCTAGTGGTGGTGTCCGGCTCCTTGAACCTCGACCCTACCCTCCCCCTATTTGCCGAAAACGACCTCGGTGACCCAGCACCTCTGGTAGCCACCGTCTCGAGTTCTCCTGCTAGCCGCTGGGCTGCCCTGGAGCAGGTAGCTGAACTGGTGGTATGCGGCGAGACGCTGGTGGACCTGACCGGGCTCCTGGCCACCCTCAGCGACATCGGTGCACGAACGGTGGTGTGCGAGGGTGGGCCACACCTCAACTACCAATTGTTCGCTGCAGGCTTGGTAGATGAGTTGTGCGTGTCGATCTCGCCAACGCTGGTCGGCGGCCTGAGTCTTGGAGGCCGGGGCCTACTAGACGGTCCTAACCTGGCCGTGCCCATCCGCCTCCGCCTACATCGGGTGCTGTCCGAAGATGGGTTCCTCTTCTGCCGGTACCTGGTCTCCTAGGCACGGGATCGAAATCGGCGACGAAGCTGGGTCAGTTAGATGGCAGGACGATCCGCTGTCCCGGCTGGAGCATCGCCCCGCCGGTGGACGCGTCCAGGCGGTCCACGGTATGTCGGATATCGCGGTCGTCTGGGGTGATTTGCTCGGCGATGGACCACAGTGTGTCGCCAGGCTGAACCACATAAACCACGGGCTCGCCTGCTGCCTCGACAACGGCCGACCCTGACGTTCCGGTGACCCGAGCCACCAGTTCACCGCCCAAGAGGGAGAGAGCAGAGACCAACAGGCCGAGGGTCACGGCAACTAGTAGGCGTCGGCGACGGTAGACGGATGGACTGGCCGCCGGCGGGCGAACCGGAGTCGCTTCGCGCCGAATGGCAACCGCAGTTGGCTCGGCCGATAGGACGTCGGCCACAAGACGCCTTAGGGTCGACGGGGCTGGAGAGAGCCGGTACGGCAAAGCGGACCCGGCACCGTCAGCGAAGTCGAGCGGCAGTTGAAGGGCTCGGGTGTCGAGGGTCATCGTGTCCATGCAATCCATCCTGACGATTGGGTGTGACAGGCCGGCCCCAAGGCCGACATAGGGTCCTTGACATGGAACGCCTGTTCGGAGAACATATATTCGTCGTACAGGCGTTCGATCACGATGATTAGTGTATCGAACATATGTTCGGTGTCAAATCGACCGACATCCGTCAGTCGTTCAGCGGAAAGAACGCACCATGACCGAGACAGGGCTTAGCAAACGGCAGCAGCAGATCCTCGAGTTCATCGACACCGAGACCCGCCAACGCGGCTATCCACCGTCGGTCCGGGAGATCGGCACGGCAGTCGGCCTCACCTCCCCGTCGACCGTCCACTCCCACCTAACCACCCTCCAGAATCTCGGCTTCCTTCACCGCGACCCCAGCAAGCCCCGAGCCATCGAGGTGCGATTCGATCCGGTTAGCGGCGCACCGGTAGAGCGCGGTTCAATCTGCCACGTTCCTCTGGTCGGTGATGTGGCAGCCGGAGTCGACGTCCTGGCCCACGAGAACGTCGAGGAGTCCCTCCCCCTCCCCGCCGAGTTCACCGGCGATGGGAACCTGTTCATGCTCCGAGTCCGGGGGGACTCGATGATCGGAGCCGGCATCCTGGATGGCGACCATGTGGTCGTGCGCTCTCAACCCACTGCCGACCAGGGCGACCTGGTGGTGGCCGGCATCCCGGGTGGCGAAGGCACCGTGAAACATTTCCGGACCGAGGGTGAAGCTGTGGTCCTGACCCCGGCCAACCCAGCCTTCTCCGAACAGCGCTACTCGGCCGACGAGGTCACGGTCTTCGGAAAGGTAGTGACTGTTCTACGTCGAATCTGAACCCGCTGTCGGAAGCCTGACGCCCAGACGACTCAGACCCCGTTCTCCACCAGGTCCCTCAAGACGGCGTAGCAAGACTCCAACGACGACCGCTCCACCCGCTCGTCCGCTGTGTGGGCCAGAGTCGACTCCCCCGGACCGAGGTTGACCGCCGGCACCCCCCGCTCGGAAAAGAACGCCACGTCGGTCCAACCCAGTTTGGCCCCAACCTTCAGGCCATTGCGTTCCACGACAGCCCGCAGGATGGGATGAGATAGTCCCGGGGCAGCGGCCAGCGAGTGGTCCACCAGGTTCACCTCGTCGCCCTCTTCTAGATATGGGGCCAGAAACCCCCGCACGTGGGCCTCGGCCTCCTCGCCGGTCCGATCCGGCGCGTAACGATGGTTGATCCGCACCATGGACCGGTCAGGTACCACGTTGCCGGCCACCCCGCCCTCGACATGCACGGCCTGGAGAGCTTCTCGGTATCGACAGCCATCCACCATGGGTTCCCGGTGCTCGTAGCCGTCTAGGGCGTCTAGTAGCCCTCCCAGGCGGTGGACAGCATTGCGTCCCATCCACGGTCGGGCCGTATGGGCCCGGACGCCAGCCAAGGTCACCTCAAAGCGCATCGTCCCCTGGCAGCCCGCTTCGACAGCTCCACCGGTCGGTTCTCCGAGAATGGCCACATCACCGTCCAGCAGGTCTGGAGCCTCGGCAAACAACTCCCGAAGGCCGTTATGGGCGATGGCCACCTCTTCGCGGGCGTACAACACCCACGTCACGTCAACCGCCGGTTCCAACACGGTCCGAGCCAACTCCAGCATCACGGCCAAGCCGCCTTTCATGTCGGCGGCCCCCAAACCCCAGAGGGTTTCACCGTCTAAGCGGGACCCCGCTGTATCGCCAGGAACGGTGTCGGTGTGGCCAGCCAAGATGAGGCGATGATCACGGCCCAGGTCGGTCCGAGCCACCAGGTTGTCGCCAATCCGGTCAACGCCCAGGCCTGGGACGGCCCTCAACTCGGCCTCCAGGTGCGCCACCAGGTCGGCTTCGTCAAAACTGACCGACGGAATGTCGACCAGTTCGGCGGTCAGGGCCAGCAGGTCAGTCACGGCAGGGACACCGAGGTCAGGTGGTAACGCCGTGACGACGTAGCACGTCGTTGAGGGCCGACTTGTCGTGACGCTCACCGGGGTCCAGACGCTTGAGCACGAGGACACACGGCAGCCCGTACTCCCCGCCCTCAAAGACCTTCGGCCGGGTGGCCTGCACAGCCACACACCAGTCGGGCACAGCGCCTCGGGAGATCTCTTCGCCGGTTCTGGCATCGATCACTGGGATGGAACCGGTGAGGACCGCCCCGGCCCCCAACACCGCGCCGTCACCCACCCGGGCCCCTTCGGCCACGATGCATCGGCTACCGATCAGGCAGTCGTCACCGATCACCACCGGCACGGCATTGGGAGGCTCGAGCACACCGCCGATGCCCACCCCACCCGAAAGGTGAACGTTTCGTCCGATCTGGGCACAGGATCCTACGGTGGCCCATGTATCGATCATGGTGTTATCACCCACATAGGCGCCGATATTCGTGTAACTGGGCATCATCACGACACCCGGCCCCTGATAACTCCCCCACCTAGCCTGTGCGCCAGGCACCACCCGCACCCGGCGTTCCGCCCAGCCCGCCTTGAGGGGGATCTTGTCAGTGAACTCGAACGGGCCCATCTCGATGGTGGTCATCTGGGACTGGCGGAACAACAGGAGGATGGCCAACTTCAGCCACTCGTAGACCACCACTCCCCCGGAACCGTCGGGCTCTGCCACCCGGGACTGCCCGGTGTCCAGCAGGTCGATGGCGGCATGGATAGCCGCGTTAGCCCCAGCATCGTCGACCGACAGATCGGCGCGCCTGGTCCACAGCTCTTCGATCTGCACCTGAAGGTCGGACATGGTGCTGAGGCTACTGCCAGGCCCCACTCCAATCGGGACTGGTTCCGGTACGCACCGAGCGGTTAGTTAGACAGGGAGTCGGCCCGACGACGTACAACCTCCAGGTCATCATCGGAGACCACAGCGGCCACCCGCACCCAACCGACGCCGTCCGGACCGAAGACGGTGCCCGGGCTAACCAGCACCCCGAGCTCTGAAGCCAACTGCCGGACAAGAGACATGTGGTTGCCATCGGGGGCCTCCACCCAGAGATAGAAGCCGCCCTCCGGCATCCCAGCCTCAACCCCAACGACCCCGAGAATCTCGACGAGCGCATCCAGACGCCGCCGGTAGCGGGCGGCCTGGACCTGCACGTGAGCCTGATCCCGCAGTGCGGCCGCGCCCGCCACCTGAGCCGGGCCCGGGATCAGAAAACCCTGGTGACGACGGGTCTCGCGGAGGTACCAGACCAAGTCCGGATCACCGGCATAGAACCCGACCCTTAGACCAGCCAGGTTCGACCGCTTGGACAACGAGTGCACAGCCAACACCCCTTCGACACCGTGCTGCAGGATCGATCGAGGAGGACCGCTCCAGGTGAACTCCACATAGCACTCGTCGGACAACACCGGAACGCCCCGCTCCCGCCCCCAGCGGGCAGCCTCCCCCAGATCATCCAGTCCTCCCGCCGGGTTACCTGGGGTGTTAACCCACAGACACAGGGCCCGGGCAGCGTCATCCTCGTCAACAGCTGAGAGGTCAATCCGCCACTCATCGTCCAGCGGAACCGGCACGGCCCGACAGCCGGCGAGGACTGCTCCCATGGCGTAGGTGGGATATGCCATGGCCGGATGAAGAACCGTGTCCCGCTCAGGATTTCGGAGTCTCAGGAGATGAGGTAGTCCGCTGACTAGTTCCTTTGTGCCTACACAGGCGCCGACCTGTTCAGCGTCGAGGGAAACTTCGATCCTTCGGCTGCACCAATCAACTACGGCGTCCAGGAGATCTGGTGTCCCGACTGAGGGCGGGTAGGGGCGGGCCGAGTCCGGTTCAGCTAGGGCAGAGACCACCACCTCAGGGACCGGGTCGCACGGTACGCCGCGAGAGAGGTCGATCACCCCGCCGGGCAGAGCAGCCGCCATCTCTCGCACCTCGGGTGGTACATCAAACGGGTAGGGCGGTGGAACAAACCCGCCCGGATCCACTGCACTCGTCACCGGTCAGCCTCCCCATCGTTTCTCGTGTCGGTCCGGTACTCCGCCAAGCGGCCGGCTGAGCCCTCATCAACCCGAACCCGGATAGTCCAACCTTCGACCTCTTCCTCGACGTCGAGCACCTCACCCTCCCGGTGAGCCATAGCCAGAACATCGCCCCGGTCGTAGGGCACCGAGAGTTCAGCCATAACAGTGTTTCGCCGGAGTCGGTGCCCCACTGCAGCCAGCAGGTCATCGAAGCCGTCGCCGGTAGTCGCCGAAACAGCCACCGACCCTGGTTCCCGGTCTACGAGACGACCGGCCGACTTGGGAGCCAGGTCCGCCTTGTTGAAAGCGAAAAGCTCGGGCACCTGGTTAGCACCAATCTCATCCAGCACCGACCGGACCGCGGCAATACAACCCTCGGGGTCAGGGTCCGAGGCGTCCACAACGTGGAGCAGGAGATCAGCATCAATCACCACGTCGAGCGTCGACTTGAAGGCCTCAATCAGCTGGTGAGGCAGCTGGCGTACAAAGCCGACGGTGTCGCTGAGGAACACCGCCTCGCCGCCGGGAAGCTGGAGCCGCCTCGTCGTTGCATCGAGCGTGGCGAACAGCCGGTCCTCGACTAGGACCCCAGCATCGGTCAGACGGTTTAGAAGCGTGGACTTCCCGGCATTGGTGTAGCCGACGATGGCAACCGCTCGGTTACTAGTCCGGTGCCGAGCTTTGGACTGGGTCGACCGGTTCTTACGGATGCGTCGGAGATCGGATTCCAGACGGGTAACCCGACGCATGAGCCGACGGCGGTCCACCTCCAGTTGAGTCTCACCGGGCCCCCGGGTCCCGATGCCACCGGCCTGCTGGCTGAAAATGCGCCCTGAGTGGCGGAGCCGGGGGAGCCGATAACGAAGTTGAGCCAACTCGACCTGGGCTTTACCTTCCGGGCTGCTGGCGTTCTGGGCGAAGATGTCAAGGATCACCGCCGTCCGATCCAGTGCCGTGCGCTTCAGAATTGATTCAAGGTTTCCCTGCTGGGCTGGGGTGAGGTCGTTATTGAAGACCACGGTGTCGGCGTCCATGGCCTCCGACACCGTCAAGATCTCCTGGGCTTTACCCCGACCGACGTAAGTAGCCCGGTCGGGAGCCTCACGCCGCTGGAGTACCCGTGCCACCGGGTCGGCCCCGGCAGTATCCACTAGGCGAGCCAGCTCGTCCATGGAAGCGTCGGTGTCCTCAGGATCGGCCTGTTCTAGGGTGACGCCGGCCAAGACGATCCGCTCCCGGAAGGCCCGGTCGATGAGTCCCGTGGTTTCGCCGCCGAACTCCCCAAACGCACCCCGATGGGTCTTTCCGTCGCCCGGTCCGACTGCCCCGTCTGGGAACAGATCGAGGTCGTCGGTGGGATCAACCATCGGGGGCGACTACTGGATCGACGTCGTGGTCGTCGACGTGGACAGCGGGACCGGTCAGGAGTATCGGGTCGGCCACGGTTACTGTCGCCCGACCACCCGGCATGTAGACGGCCACCACTTCGTCGACCAGACCCCATGATCGAAGTACGTGGGCCGACGCGCAGGCTCCGGTGCCGCATGCTTGGGTGAGGCCGGCCCCTCGTTCCCAGGTCCGCAGTCGTATCTCCGACCAGTCCTGAACGGATACCAGGTTCACGTTGCAACCCACCGGGGCGAAGGCCGCCTCGACGACCGGGCCCACCCTTCCCAGGTCCACGGTGTCCGGATCGTCGACCAGGATCACTAGGTGGGGGTTTCCCAGATTGACACTCTCCACCCGCCGCACCTCCGGCCCACCCAGGTCGACCTCTAGGCCATCGAACGATGGACCCAGCCCGGCTGAGCCCATCTCGACTGTGGCTAGGACCTCCTTATCGTCCGGGGAACCGTCTACCACGACGCGCCGAGGACCGGCTGCCGTTCTCACTACCAGGTCGATGCCGTCATGAATCGACCCGCGGAGTAGGGCTTGGCCGAAGCACCGGAGGCCGTTACCACTCAACTCGGCGCGGCTGCCGTCGCTGTTGAATAGAATGAAAGACCGGTCGTAGACGTTGTCCGGCATACCAAAGACCAAACCGTCAGCGCCGATGCCGTCCGTCCGATGGCAAAGCCGACGAGCTAATTCCGGGGCGTCATCTGGCACCTCGTCGGCAAAGGTGATCAGAAAGTCGTTGCCTAGGCCATGGTGGCGGGTCAGGTGCACGGGACCAGTCTTGTCTACGGCCGGACAGCCGGCACGATCTGTTCCTCGACGGCCAGGGTCATCACTGCTCAGGTCCGCACCGGTCAAAGGTCGCAAGGACGGGTTCCAGAAGAGCTAGCGGCTCCTCAGCCACATCGAACCACTCAATACGGGGATCTCGGCGAAACCACCGCTCCTGACGGCGGGCAAACCGGCGGGTGGCTACTACGGCTTCGCCCACAGCCTCATCCAGGGTGCATTCGCCCCGGAGGTGAGCGAGAAGTTCCCGGTAACCGAGGGCCTGGGCCGCCGACCGGGAGAGACCTCCCGGGAGGGCAGCCAGAGCGCGGACCTCGTCGAGAAACCCCTCTTCCATCTGGCGCTCATATCGCTCGGCGATGCGACGGTCCAGCGCCTCACGATCTACCCGAAGACCCACTTGGGCGAACGGGGTAGGCGGATAGGCCTCCAATCCCGGTCCGAACGATGAGAAGGGTTGCCCGGATCCGAGAGTCACCTCGAGAGCCCGTAGGACTCGCCGCCGGTTAGTGGGCTCCATTCGCTGAGCCGCTACCGGATCTAATTCAAGCAGCTGAGCGTGGAGGCCCGTTGTGTCTTTGTCAGACTCAAGGTAGGCCCGAACTTGGTCGTAACGACCAGGGATCTCCAGGCCGTCCACCACGGCTCGGACGTGGAGGCCGGTTCCACCCACCATCACGGCCCTCTGTCCTCGGCTCGTGATGTCATCCAGCACTCCGGAGGCCGCCTTTTGGAATTCCGAAACCGTGAACTCTTCAGTGGGATCGGCTATGTCCAGTAGGTGGTGTGGAACCTCGTTACGTTCGGCCAGCGTGGGCGACGCTGTCCCGATGTCCATTCCCCGGTAGAGGGCCATGGAGTCCATTGAGATCAACTCCACGCCGGGGCGCTGCCGTGCCACCTCGAGGGCCAGGGCCGATTTTCCCGAAGCCGTGGCCCCGACGACCACCAGGTGCCCGTTGGGGGCCACCGTCCTCAGGCCGACGCGACGGGGATCCGGCGGCGGTGCTGGGGCGGGGCCGTGATCTCCACCAGATCGGCATGGAGGTAATGGGTGGTGGCGCCGACGATCCGGACGTCGGCGTACGCCCCGGGACGCAGGCCGTCGGCCGCCATCAGGTGCACCAGTTTGTTCTGGCGAGTCCGTCCGGTGACCTGGTTGGGTTCCCGCTTGGCTGGACCCTCGATGGCTACCTCCTCGATCCGACCGATACGGGACTGGTGGGAGAGTAAAGCTGACCGCTTCAGGACCTTTTGCAGACGTTCGAAGCGGTCTACGCAGACGTCGTGGTCGACGAAGTCCCCGACCATGGTCGCCGCTTCCGTCCCTTCTCGGGGGGAGAAGACGAAGCAGTACGCCGAGTCGTAACCGGCCTCTGCCACCAGTTCCAGGGTGGCTTCAAAGTCAACTTCGGTCTCCCCGGGGAACCCCACGATGAGGTCGGTGGTTACGGCCAAGTCTTCGATACCGGCTCGTGCGGCTACCAGGCGCTCCATGTACCGCTCGGCGGTGTAGCCGCGGTGCATGGCGGCCAGGATGCGGTCGCTCCCCGACTGGAGGGGAAGGTGCAAATGCTCACACACGGCCGCAGTCTCCGACATGGCAATGATGGTCTCCGGGCGGAGGTCCTTGGGATGTGGGCTAGTGAACCGGATCCGACGGATGCCGTCTACCTCTCCGACGGCGGTTAAGAGATCAGCGAAGAGTGGCTGGGCCCGTCGGGAGGAACTCTCGGACCAGCGGCGACCTGCCTCGAACCGGTCGGCGGGTCCAGCGTCTAACGACCGGAGACGTACGGTCAGGTCCCGTCCGTAGGAGTTGACGTTCTGTCCCAACAGGGTGATCTCGGTCACCCCGTCCTCGGCCAGATCTCCCACTTCGCCGAGGAGTGCCCCGAACGGCCGGCTGATTTCCGGGCCCCTGACCGACGGCACGATGCAGAAGGCGCAGGAGTTGTCACACCCGATCTGGATGGTCACCCAGGCCTTGTGGTCAGCGTCGCGCTGGGACGGAAGCGCTGAAGGGAAGGCCTCGGCATCGCCTCGAGCCGTCTCTTCCAGGATCTCCAAAATCGGCCCGTTGATCCGTGCCTCAGCCAGCAGTTCAGCGGCCCGGTGCACGTTGTGTGTACCGAATACGACATCGACGTGGCCGGCGCGCTGCTGAATCAGGTCGCGGTCTTTCTGGGCTAAGCAGCCTCCCACCGCCAACTGAACGTCTGGGCGGGCGTCTTTGAGCGCCTTCAGGTGGCCTAGGGCGCCGTAGAGCTTATTGTCGGCGTTCTCTCGAATACAGCAAGTATTGAGGACGATCACATCGGCCTCATCTTCAGTGGATGCCGGAACTAAGCCGCCAGCTTCGAGCAGGCCGGCGATGCGTTCGCTGTCGTGCTCGTTCATCTGGCACCCGTAGGTACGTACCGCGTAGGTCCTCTCCACGGTTCAAAGGCTACGGCCCCGGCGCCCCCATCGGGGCAGGCCGGGGCCGAGCACTGAACCCAGAGGGGCGGGAGGAGGGACTCCCGTCAGTCCTCCAGGGAGATGGGAAGGTCGTCGGCCTCGGTGAACTCGTCGGCCACCGCTTGGACCTCGGTCGGAGCCTCCGGCTCGGTCTCCGGCTCTTCGACAGGATGGACCTCCCGCCAAACCCGGTCGGTAATCTCAACCATGACTTCAGGATTCTCGAGCAAGAACTTCTTGGCGTTTTCTCTACCCTGGCCGAGCTGTTCACCTTCGTACGTGTACCAAGCCCCTGACTTCTTGACGACACCCAGATCTACGCCGAGGTCCACCACGGAACCCTCTCGGCTGATGCCACGCCCGTACATGATGTCGAACTCGGCCTGACGGAATGGTGGGGCGCACTTGTTCTTGACCACCTTGACCCGTGTGCGGTTGCCCACTACCTCAAGGCCGTCCTTGATGGCCTCGATCCGACGGATGTCCAGACGGACCGAGGAGTAGAACTTCAGCGCCCGCCCACCGGGCGTGGTCTCCGGCGATCCGAACATCACACCGATCTTTTCCCGCAACTGGTTGATGAAAATGAGGATCGTCTGGGACTTGTTCAGGTTTGAGGTGAGCTTACGTAGTGCCTGGGACATGAGGCGGGCCTGCAGGCCTACGTGTGCATCACCCATCTCACCCTCGATCTCAGCGCGTGGGGTGAGGGCAGCTACGGAGTCGACTACTACCACGTCGAGAGCTCCAGAACGTACGAGCATGTCGGCGATCTCGAGAGCCTGCTCACCGGTGTCGGGCTGAGAGATCAGCAGTTCATCAACGTCCACGCCGATAGCCCGAGCGTAGGTCGGATCCATAGCATGCTCGGCGTCGATGTATGCGCAGATACCGCCATTGCGCTGGGCCTCGGCAACAACGTGAGTGGCCAGGGTGGTTTTACCCGAGCCCTCCGGACCGAAGATCTCAACAACCCTCCCCCGCGGGATACCACCAATGCCTAGCGCCAAGTCCAGCGCCAGGGCTCCGGTGGGCACCGCTTCGATCGACATAGAGCCCTTGTCGCCCATCTTCATCACGGCACCGGCCCCGAACTGCTTCTCGATCTGGCCCAGGGCCACGTCGAGGGCCTTAGTGCGCTCAGCCCCCGCTTCAAGGTCGCCGCCGCTCATCGTCCTGCCGTGCTTCGCCATGCTCGTTGCTCCGTTCTCTCCGGACCCTCGTGGTCCTGGTCAGGTTTCTAAATGTCTGTCGGAGTTGTTGTCGGCAACTTTAGAAATGGCCTATGACAACGGGTCCGGAACGAATGACAACAGCGTAATTGCGAACAAGCGTTCGATGCAAGTATTCTCCTCCGAATCGATCAGAGACGGTACGGGAACTACCGTCGGAGGTCATGGACGGCCACCTCACCCCTGAAGAGAAGCGGATCGCCCACGCTGAACGGAACCCTGACCTTCGTGAGCGTCTGGACCCGATGGCCTGGCACTGCACTCAGGAAGCCGGAACCGAACGGGCCTTCACCGGCGCCTACTGCGACGAGAAGCGGCCCGGAACCTATCGGTGCGTGGCGTGCGACGCTGTGGTGTTCGATAGTGCTGCCAAGTTTGACTCTGGGTGCGGTTGGCCGAGTTTCACGGCTCCGGCTGAGGGTGCTCGGATTGACGCCCGGGCCGACACCAGCCATGGAATGGTTCGGACCGAGACCACCTGCGGGACGTGCGGTGCCCACCTCGGTCACGTGTTCCCTGATGGTCCGGCGCCCACCGGTGACCGCTACTGCATCAACTCGGCCTGCATCGTGCTCGAGGAGCAGACCCCAGCCTGACCGGCGTGGTCAGCCGATTAGGGGGAATCTCTCTAAAACCTCGTAGGCGGCGCCGTCAGGGAGTAGGTGGCTAGCCACCAGACACGCCTCGCCCACCGGGAACTCGGCTGCCAACGGCACCCCAACCGATTCTGGGGGCACCGGGCTCCTTAGGCGGGCCAGGGTGAGATGTCCCACAAAGGGTCGGTCCTCAGGCGGTTCCCCCACCGAGGCCGTCCGGGCCACCACGGATGCGGCCAGCCCGTTGAGGCCGGATACTGGAACCACCACGGTGTGCCCGCCCAGCACGATCGTTGCTGGCCCCATGACGGCTACCACCGCCTCTGAGTTCAGCCCGACTAGGGCGGTGGCGACCTCGCTCGGATCCACCTCGCCCAGAAACCGTAGGGTCACGTGCCACTGGTCGGGATGGGTCCAGCGCACCCCCGGGGCCGTCGGTCGGTCCAGTCGGGCTAACACGTCGGACACCTCGGGTGGTGGGAGGACGGCGACAAAGCACCGCATGACGGACCTTCGGCTACTGGTCAGCGTCCGGCGCGGTTTAGTAGGCGCAGGCGTAGGGCGTCAAGGACCGAAATCACCGTGAACTGACGAGTTCGCGTCCGGTCGAACGGCCACTGGACCCACATCGACTCCACAATCCCGTCCACGCAGGTGGCCATCCAGACTGTGCCTGGCTCCTGGCCATCCTGCGGGTCGGGCCCCGCCACTCCGGTTACGGCCACCGACACATCGGCCCCCAGTAGCTGGCACACCCCGGTGGCCATGGCCTCAACGGCGGCTTCCCCAACCACCGGGCCGTCGGGAACACCTAAGAGCGAGCGCTTGACGTCACTGTCGTAAGCCACCATCGAACCTATGTAGGCCCGACTGGAACCCGGGACCTCGGTAAGGCGGGTCCCGATCATCCCACCGGTCATCGACTCGGCGGTGGCCAGCCGGAGCCCCTGATCTACCAGTAGGTCAAGAACCACCGACTCCATGGTCTGGTCGTCTACTCCAAACACGATGGGCCCCACGATGCTTCGGACGCGCTCCTCCTCGTCTGCCAGCAGGGCATCGGCCTCAGGACCGCTGGCCGCCTTGGCGGTAATCCTGATCTTTAAGCCCTCCATGCCACTAGCCAGGAAGGCCAACGTCGGCCCACCCTCAGCATCCAGTCGGTCAATCTCATCGGCCAGATCCTCAGCCAGCCCCGATTCCGACTGACCCCACGTGCGCAGTGTGCGTGACCGAATAACGCTGGCGATCCCAGCCCGTCGCTTTAGGTCGGGCAGGACCGTGCCCTCTACCATCTGGTGCATCTCCCAGGGCACCCCGGGCACCGCGTAGAGGACTCGGGGGCTGTCGTCGCCCCCCTCGCCCACTGGACACACCAGACCGGGCGCTGTGCCTGGCATCTGTTCAATAGCCCGCGCTCCGGCCGGCACCTCGGCCTGCCTTAGGTTGTTGGCTGGCATGGTGCGCCCTCGACCGCCGAACACGGCTTCGATCCTCTCCACCAGAGCGTCGTCCCGGACCAGATCCACACCCAGTACCTCGGCCACTACATCTCTAGTGATGTCGTCCTGGGTGGGCCCCAGACCCCCGGTCACAATCACGGCGTCNGCCCGNCCCAGGGCCTCGNCCAGGGCATCGCGCATCCGATCCCGGTT
Organism: Acidimicrobiaceae bacterium; assembly: GCA_002717365.1. Classification (GTDB taxonomy): domain Bacteria; phylum Actinomycetota; class Acidimicrobiia; order Acidimicrobiales; family MedAcidi-G1; genus UBA9410. The sequence continues at coordinate 28,787 of PBDJ01000017.1, forward strand.
GTCGCCTACCGCAGTATGACGATGGCAGTCGATNCCGGCCAGAGCCAGCTGCTCCCCGATCCACGACGAGTTGGTATCGACGATCTGNCCCAGCAGCAGCTCCGTTCCGACCGCCACTACTTCGCAACGCACNACGNCCTCCCCTGCGCGGTNGTCAGCCGGACCGCGACCCGGTGGTNCTGGTGGCCCTGCTCCCGTCCCNCAGGTACTGGGCGCCGGTTACCAGGGTGAAGGACACAGCCAGCCACAGNGCGACGTCGACCACCAGGTCGGCATCCCGCATTGGTGGCATTACGGCGATCAGCAGTGCCGTACCCTGGACGATGGTCTTCCACTTAGCCGACCGTCGGGCCGGCACTGCCAACCCCTGCCGGGCAAACCACAGGCGGTAAAGGGTGATAGCCAGTTCCCGGACGGCCAGCAGGACGACCGGCAGCCAGGCGTAGCGACCGACCATGGCCAGGCAGACGGCCACACCGATGACCACCACCTTGTCGGCCAATGGGTCCAGAAACGCCCCCCAACGGCTGATCGTGCCACGACGGCGGGCCAGGACGCCGTCGAAGTAGTCGGTGGCGGCCAGCACCGAGCCGAGGGCGAACCCGGCCCATGTCGCTCCGTCGCGGTCCTCAGCACCCAGTACGAGGGCAAATAGGACCGGAGCGAGGATCAGTCGGGCCAGAGTTACCAGGTTGGCTGGAGAGACCACGGTTCGGAGGTGCTTCATGCCGCCACCAGGTCGGGTCCGAGTGCCCCGGTCACCGTGACGTCGGCGAACTGGCCAATCGGCAGGGCGGAGGGGACGATCACTATTCCGTCGATCTCCGGCGCCTCACGGTGGGTGCGTCCCACCCCTGGCTCATCGACCAACACGGTCACTGTGCGCCCGATGAGGGCGTCCCGCCGGTTAGCCGTGATCCGATCCTGGATCTCGCCCAACTCGTGGAGACGTTCGGCCACCAGGCCGGGAGCAACCTCGCCATCTAGGGAGGCGGCGTGGGTCCCCTCCTCGCGGCTAAAGGCGAAGAACCCGCACCAGTCCAGGTTGGCAGCCTCCACGAAGGCCAGCAGGGCGTCGTGGTCTTCCTCGGTCTCACCCGGGTAGCCGACGATGAAGTTGGAGCGCAGGGCGGCTTCGGGCTCGACACAGCGGATGTGAGCAATACGTTCCAGGAAGTGCTCGCTGTCGCCCCACCTCCGCATGCGGCGCATCAGCGGGGGCGATACGTGCTGAAGAGACAGGTCGAAGTATGGGATGCCGGTGGCACAGATGGTGGCGACTAGGCGGTCGGTCAGGTCCGACGGGTACAGGTACAGCAAGCGGACCCGGTCCACCCGGTCGGCCACCGCCTCGATCAACGGCACGATGGCCCGCTCTCCCTTCCCCTGGTCACGGCCGTAGGAGGCGAGATCTTGGGCTACCAGCACCACCTCGCGGGCGTCTAAAGCGTCCACCTCATCCAGGATGGAGGCCGCCGTCCGGCTGCGCTGCGGACCACGGAAGGTGGGGATGGCGCAGAACCCGCACGACCGATCACACCCCTCGGCGACCTTCACGTAGGCCCACGGGCGGGCCGCTGCCGGACGGGGCAGGTTCAACAGGTCGAAGGAGGGGGGCTCCGACGTCGGGGCATCGGGACGTCGCCCGAGGGTTACCGGGACCCCGAACCCAGCCACCCGGTCGACCTCAGGCAGGACGGAAGCCAGCTCGTCGCCGTACCGCTCGGCCATACAGCCGGTGACCACCAGGCGAGCACCGTCTCGCTGCTGGTCGGCCAGGGCCAGCACGGTGTCAACCGACTCCTGGCGGGCATCTTCGATGAATGCGCAGGTGTTGACCACAATCAGGTCGGCTTCAGACGCCTGATTCACCGACGAGAGGCCGTCAGCGACCAGCACTCCCTCAAGCTTGTCCGAGTCCACCTGGTTCTTCGGACAGCCGAGCGTGACGAGGTGGTAGGTGCCGGCTCCCATCATCGGTTCAGGCTACGGGCTCGATACCCGGCCAGCCGGCCCAACGCTCAAGCCACAGCAAAATTGGCGGCTAACCAGCCGAGGAGGCCGGCATAGGTGACGATCAGAACTGTCCCCTCCCAACGGCTGATTTGGCGCCCGATACGCATCATCACAATCACTATCCAACTAACCACCACCATGCCGAGCAGTAGCCCGCCAGGCAGTCCTGACGCATCGTCGTAAGGAGTCGCACCGTTGGCGAGGAGCACCGCCGCCCCGACCAGGAGACCGTTAAAGAGGTTGGAGCCCAGCAGGTTGCCGAGGATCAGCCCCGACTCGCCTCTTCGGGCAGCGGCCAGCGCCGTGACGAGCTCAGGCAGCGACGTACCCACCGCCACGAGCGCGAATCCCACGAAACCCCCGGTCCAGCCCAGGTCGTCGGCAATCGAGGTTGCCGACCGAACCACCAAGTAAGCGAAGCCGACGGTCCCGACCAGCCCAGTCACTGTCCGGATCCACGGACTCGCTCCCTCAGTCGTGTCTGGCGGCGGTACGCCACCGAACCGGTCACCGAGCCAGAGCACGACCCGCAGGGCGACCAACGTAAGGATCAGCAGCACCACTCCCCACCAGGTCGACGGCTCCACGAAGAAGAGCAGGGCAGCAAAGACCGTAACCCCAGAGGCCGAGAGCGCCGCCTGGCGCTTAACCCCCTCCTCGATATGCACGCTTCCGAAGACCAGCGCCGGGATGGCCAAAACCAACGTCAGGTTGGCAACGTTTGAACCAACGATGTTGCCCATGGCCAGCGCCGTACCCTCGGCCCCCTCAGTCAGTGCCGCCAAGGTCGAGACGACCAACTCGGGGGCGCTCGTGCCGAAGCCGATGATGAGGGCGCCGGTCACCACCGTCGAGACCCGCAACCGAGCCGCCACCTGCGCCGCCCCGAACACGAAGCGATCGGCGGCAATCGCCAACCCGGCTACGCCGAGCGCAAGCAGCAGGACGTTGGAGACCACGACTCGACGCTACCGGTCGCCAACCGGTGGCCTAGAGGCCCTGTTCGGTGAGATTCTCTAGTCCATCGGCCACGATGAGCACCTCACGAGCCTTAGAACCGGTCGATGGTCCCACCACCCCAGCCTCCTCCAGTAGGTCCATCAGACGTCCCGCCCGAGCGAAACCCACCCTCAGTTTCCGCTGCAGCATCGAGGTGGAGCCCAACTGGCTGGACACCACCAACCGCCGGGCCTCGTCGAACAATTCGTCATCGTCTGAGGTATCGGCGTTAGTCGACCGAGTCGAGTCCTCGGTGATGTCGAGTACCGTCCGGACGCCGGAGAGTTCGTCAACCGGACCGGTCAGATCGTGAGACGCGACCTCCTCGGTGTCGGCTGTAGCCCGAGCTTGGACTGTCCAGAACTCCACGACCTGGCGGACCTCGTGCTCGTCCACCCACGCACCCTGGATGCGCTGGGCCACGCTGGAACTTGGTCCGAGTAGAAGCATGTCGCCTCGCCCCACCAGACGTTCGGCACCCTGCTGGTCGAGGATGACCCGGCTGTCGGCCAGGCTGGATACAGCGAAGGCCAAGCGAGCCGGGATGTTGGCCTTGATGACGCCGGTGATGACGTTGACCGACGGACGCTGGGTAGCCACCACCAAGTGGATGCCCACGGCTCTGGCCATCTGGGCCAGGCGGCAGATGGAGTCCTCCACATCACGGGCGGCCACCATCATGAGGTCGGAGAGTTCGTCGACCACCACAAGGATGAATGGCAGCCGCTGGTACGAAACCGACTCGCCGTCCTCGTCGATCAGGCCCAGCGGTTCCCGTAGGTCACCCCGGTCGAATGCCGCGTTGTAGCCGCTGATGTCTCGAAAACCGCAGGTGGACAGAAGGTCGTAACGGCGCTCCATCTCTCGAACCGCCCAGTGCAGGGCGTTGGCCGCCTTCTTGGGGTCGGTCACTGGGGCAGTTAGTAGGTGCGGCACACCCTCGTATTGGCCCATCTCGACCCGCTTGGGATCGATGAGGATCATCCGAACCTGATCGGGTGTGGAGCGCATCAGGATCGAGGTAATGAACGAGTTGATGCACGATGACTTACCAGCCCCCGTAGCCCCAGCGATCAGGAGATGGGGCATGGTGGCCAGATTCAGCATCACCGAGCGCCCACTGATGTCGCGACCGATGGCCGCTTCTAGCGGATGTCGGGCCTTGGTCGCTTCGGGTGAGGCGAGGATGTCGCCCAGAGCCACCACTTCGCGGTCCTCGTTGGGGACCTCGATACCGATGGCCTGCTGGCCTGGTATGGGGGCGAGAATCCGGACATCGGCGGCGGCCAGCGAGTAGGCGATGTCCTTGTTGAGGCTGGTAACCCTGGAGACCTTGACCCCCTCGCCCAACTGGAGGGCGTAGCGAGTAACGGTCGGGCCTACGGTCATCTCAACCAGGCGGGTCTCGACCCCATGGGCAGCCAAAGCCTCCTGAAGGCGATGGCCTCGCTCCTCGACTGCCTTGGCATCGACGTCATGGGTCTCCTGGCGGGCCAGGTACTTCAGAGGTGGGAGGCGCCAAGGGGAGTCGGCCACTACGGCCCCCAACTCGATGGTGAGTTGTTCGCCGGCCTCCGGTGACACAGCCTTCGTCCGGCGCTTGCGCGATCGCTGCGGTGCCGGCATGGCGACCGGAGGCTCGGGGGGCGGTGTAACGGGTACGGGGGTCGGCTCGGAGGTCGACACAGGGATGTGATCGCCTCCCGGCGGGGTGAGAAGGCCCTGGAGCCAGTTACGCAAGCCTCGCAGGGCAGGACGCAACCCTCCGGCAGCGCCACGCGCCGCGTGGCGGGCGGTGAAAATCGCCCCCCTGACCGCTCCACGGGCCGCCTGACGTGCCGTGGTCCGGGTGATTACCGCGGCGGCCACCAACCCGATGCCGGACAGAATGAGCACGGCACCCCAAGTAGCCACACCGGCCTCCAGGCCGCCACCCACTCCTAAGCCGATCAGGCCTCCGGCCTCGCCGAGCTCCTCGGCGCCGTCGTCCAGCCCGGGGCGGCCCCGGGTGATGTGCAATAGGCCGGTCACGCTCAGAACGGCCATTACCAGGCCCACCGGAAGGCGTTTGGAAATCTCGCCCAGTTCGCTGCGTTCCCGGAACATGGCCAGGCCGGTCGCCACCATGGCTACTGGTAGGACTAGCCGTGTGGCCCCGACCGACCAGCCCAGGCCGTCCTTCAGGATCCGACCGAAGACACCGGCTCGCTCGAGGTAGACCGACAGACCGGCCAGTAAGCCTCCGATGACCAGTAGCAGACCGAGGACCTCGTCTCCCCGACCGCCGAATGCTGCTCGGGCCATGCGCCTCAGTAGCGGAACGGAAGCCTCCGCTTCCCGACCGGCAATGCTCGCCGAAGTGTCGCGTGGCCGGCTTTTTCCCTTGCTATCAGTGGATTTTCCGGTCGGGCCGGGGGGAGCGGAACGAGAAGCCATCGGAATCGACGGTACCACTGGGGGGTGACGGTCCCGAGGCAGTCCCGGGATGGTTCGGGGGCGTGGAGCGGCCGCGAACGGCTCAATCCGAGGGTCAGCGGACTTCGATGGTGGGAACGAGGGCCGGACGGCGACCGGTCCGCCTGGAAACCAACCGACCGGTGGCCCGACGGGTAAGGCGCTCCAGTTCCCGGGGCTCACGTTGACCATCCCCGACAGCCGAGCTAACAGCCTCGGTCACCGCCTCGGCCACATCGCGATGCCAGGCGTTCCGGTCGTCAGGCTCCACCCAGCCCCGACTCTCGACAACCGGAGTGCCCACCAACCGACCCTTGCGTCCGTCTACCACCACCCGAACGAACACAAATCCCTCGCCCGACATGGCGCGCCGTTCCTCGACCAGCGTTTCGGACACCTGACGACCGGACTCGTCGACCATCACGTACTCGTCGGAGACCCGACCGGCTCGAACCAGCCCTGCATCCTTCAAAGAGACCCGGTCGCCGTCCGTGCAGCGCATCACCTGGCCCTCCGACATTCCCCGCCCGAGGGCCAGGTCGTGGTGGGCGACTAGATGGGCGTACTCGCCATGTACCGGGATGAATAGGTCCGGGTCGGCGGCCTCGTGGAGGGCCAGCAGCTCGTCGGCCTTGCCGTGCCCGGTGGTATGCACGCCCAACTGGCCGCTGTGGACCAACTGGACGCCCTGGCGGGCCAAAGCGTTGTGGAGACGGGACACGGCGGCCTCGTTACCGGGGATGGGATGCGAGGAGAAGACCACAGTGTCCTGATCGCCCGCGTTGAGAAATCGGTGGCTGCCGTCGGCCATACGTTGCAGGGCGGCCCGAGGCTCACCCTGCGAGCCGGTGCACACCACACACGTGGTGGCCGGATCCAGATCATCCAACTGGTCATCGGTGGCCAGCATCCGGTCCGAGATCCGTAATAGGCCCAGCTCCCGGGCCAGGGTGACATTGCGCACCATCGACGGGCCCAGCACTACCACCGTCCGCCCCGTTTCGGCCGCCGCGTCAACCACCTGCTGGATCCGGTGGATATGGCTGGAAAAAGCGCCGACGATGATCCGGCGACCCTCGTGGTCGGCGAAAATCTGACGCAGTACCGGACCGATCGTGGCCTCCGAGGTCGAGGAGCCGGCAATACCCGCATTGGTTGAGTCGGCCAGCAGGAGGCGGATCCCGTCGCTGTCGGCTAGTGCCCTCAGGCGATCCAGGTCGGTTACCCGACCGTCAATGGGGGTTGGGTCCAGCTTGAAATCGCTGGAATGGAGGATGCGACCCTGCGACGTTCCGAAGACGGTCATCAGACCACTCGGTGTGGAATGAGTGACGGGCAGGAACTCGCAGTCAAACGGGCCGACAGGCAAGCGGGCATGGTCTCCCAGCTCCACCAAGTCGGGCAGGGGAAGGCCGGCTGACTTCAACTTGCCCCGGATCATTCCCAGCGTGAACGGCGCGCCATATATCGGCATCGAGACACCCTCTCCGGCAAGAGATCGCAGCAGGTAGGGCAGCCCCCCAATGTGGTCCTCGTGGGCGTGGGTGACCACACAGCCTTCGATCCGGTCGGCTCGTTCCAGCAGCCAGGTGAAGTCCGGGAGCACCGCGTCGACCCCGGGAAGGTCGTCGGGGAACAGCTGTCCGCAGTCCAGCAACACAATGCGCCCCTCGGACTCCAAGGCAGCGCAGTTACGACCGATCTCTCCCAGCCCGCCTAGGAACGTTAGGTGTACAGGAGATGCCATGAAAGACGACGTTCGGCCGTGGTCAGCCGCGGCCGAGCCCGACGAGGATCCGTCGGGCCAGGTCCTGGAGGTCGTCGGGTTCTGGCCCCATGGGTGGGCGGCAGTCGCCTCCGGGTAGGCCCAGCACCTTCATCATGGCCTTGGTGGGGATCGGGTTGGGATTGAGATCGCCCGATTCGAACGCCCATGAGGGAATCAGGCGCTGGTTGGCCGCCGTGGCGCCTGCCACGTCGCCGGAGAAGAAGGCCTCCATCAGGGCCACCGTCTCCGGGGTGGCCCAGTGGGACGCCACGCTCACCACGCCGACCGCCCCCACAGCTAGCAGCGACAGGGTCAGGGCGTCCTCTCCGCTGTAGATATCGAAGCCATCGGGGGCGGCGGCCACCAGACGGGCCGTCTCGCCCACATCGCCCGCCGCGTCCTTCACAGCCACCACATTCTGGACCTCGTCAGCCAGGCGGAGACTGGTCGCCGTATCGATCTTGCGACCCGACCGGATTGGAATGTCGTAGAGCATCACCGGCAGAGTGGTGGCCTCGGCCACGGCCCGGAAGTGGTGGAACAGCCCGAGTTGGGACGGACGGTTGTAGTACGGGGTAACAGTGAGGATGGCATCGGCCCCGACGGCCGTGCACCTTTCAGTCAACTCCACGGCGGCCGCTGTGTCGTTGCTGCCGGCACCGGCGATGACGTGGCAGTCCACGGCACTGGCCACCGCCTCCACCAGGGCGACCTGTTCATCGTGGGTCAGGGTTGGCGACTCACCTGTTGTCCCGGCCAGCACCAGACCATCGTTGCCCTGTTCCACCAGCCAGCGGGCCAACTCCACTGCTCCCTCTAAGTCCAGCGACCCGTTGGCGGCGAACGGCGTGATCATGGCGGTGATCACCCGACCGAACCTCGGCTCCATCTCCGATTCCTCCTCGTCTCGAACGCCGGTCCGGCTCAGCCGGTGGCGTGCTCCCTTGCCCGGTCGATCCCCAGAGTGGCCAGCAGGTTCTCGTGTAACTCGAACCACACCCTGTGGTACGAGTCCACCATCACCCCGGTAAACCAGTCCGGGTCCCCAGACCTCACCCGGTCCAATGCCCCAGCCAGCCGGTCGCCATAGTCCCCGAAGCGGTCCAGTACCCCGGCCAGCGTCGCACACACCGGCTGTACAGCAGCATCAGTTTTACCCAGGCGGTCGACTACCTCTCCGTCGTAGACCAGATCGGTGTGGTCGTTGACCATCGGTTCGGCGTTCGGATCCTCGGGATCGGGACGCATCTGCCAGTCGGTGCAAAGACTCAGAAAGGCCTGATTGATGTTCAGGAAGCACCGGTAGGCGGCGTCCACCTCGTCCCGAAGGCCGGTGCTGTCCAGCTCGGCGACCACCAAATCCTCGCCGTGGGTCCGGCCGTCGGAGGTCAGCATCCAGCCTCTCAGGCGTCCCTCACGGTGGCGGACCAGGCCGGCGGCCTCCAGGTCGGCAAGGTGAGCCTCGACAGCGTCGACATCCAGCCTTGTGACAGCGGCTACCTCCGCCGTTTCAGCAAAGCCCTGGACGCGCAGGGCGTGCAGGACCAAGAGCTCGGCTGGACTGGCGTAGGACATGTCGCTCACGCTACCCCCGGGTCCCGACGGGCCAGTCGGTAGAGGACCAGGGGGTAGCCGCCCAGACCAATGAGGGTGAATACGAACCACTGGACGGCGTACGAGAGGTGGGGCCCGTCTCCTAGGTCCTCCGCCTGTGCGGAGACCGGCCAACCGGCCGAACCGTTGGTAGCAGCCCGGATCCACATCGGAGCCAGGGGGATCCCCCACCGGTCCGACAGGGCCTCTAGGTCGATGCGATCCACCTCGACTCCGTCGCCCCGCTCGCCGGTCCGGCCGACGTCCAGGCTGCCCGCCACCTCGACCTCTCCTCTGTCGGGCGCCCAGGCCGACCGGTCCCCCTCTAAGTAGTAGACCCGGGGGACGAACCCCCGGTCGACGACTATCCCCGCACTGGGGTGAATGCCGTCGACGCGTAGCAGGGTCACCGCGTGGACGCCAGGAACCCCGTCCCGAGAACGGTTGGCTAGGTAGACCTCCGAAGCGGCGTCCCACGTGCCGGACACGGTGACCCGCACATAGCGGAGGTCCTTTGGCGAGTTGCCCTCCTTCAGGGCCCCGAATGCCGTGGCTAGGGCCACCGCTGGCTCGTCGGCTCGGACCGCTACCCGGGCGTTGTGGTCTCGTCGTTCATCCAGGCGACGGAGTTGCCAGAATCCCAGGTTGGTGGTGGCCACCAGCAGGGCTACTACCAGCATGTGCGAGGCGACCCATGCCGGCCTCAGAAGCCGCCGGGTACCAGGTTTCACGGCAGGACCGGGTCAGAGGCCGAGCAGCGCGTCGAGGCCTACGGTCACGCCGGGCACCTCGGCGATCCGACCAATGGACAGCACCACCCCGGGCATGAACGAGCTGCGGTCGGTGGTGTCGTGCCGAATAGTTAAGGTCTGACCAGTGGTCCCCAAGACAACCTCTTGGTCGGCCAGAGCGCCCCTCATACGCAGCGAGTGGATGCGGATGTCTGCCGGCCCTACGCCGCCTCGGACCCCGGCCACCGTCTCTCGGGTGGTCGGATCGAGGGCCCAGTCCGATGAGGCGGCAGCCATGCGCTCGGCGGTGGCCGTAGCGGTACCCGAAGGGGCATCAACCTTGCCGTCGTGATGAACCTCCACGATCTCCGCTGTCTCGAACCACGGCGCTGCTATCTCGGCGAAGCGCATCATGAGGACGGCACCGATGGCGAAGTTGGGAGCCACTAGGCAGTTGCTGGTCGTGAAGGCGGCCCGAAGGTTGTCGAGGTCATCGTCACTAAGGCCACTGGTACCAACGACAACGTGTACCCCGGCCGCGGCCAGGACCGGCAGATTGACTCGGCTCGCCTCGGCCACCGTGAAGTCCACGACGACATCAACGCCGACGTTGAGCAGGTCTCCGATGTCGTCCACCAGGGTCATTCCAGAGACCTCTGCCCCGGGAGCCGACGGATCTGCCGCTGCAACCAGGACCATCCCCTCAGCGGCCGTGACGGCGTCGGCCACCATACGACCCATACGGCCGGCGGCCCCGAGCACACCGACACGGATCGGATTTACGGACATGAGGTGAGGCTAGCGGTCGCTATCGCGGCAGTCCGGCTGGGTTCAGGCGGTCGGTCCAACCACGGCCACAACCGCCTCGGGAGACAGCACCTCGCCCAATACGGCGTTGACCTCGTCCAGGGTGACAGCCCGCAGGCTGTCGACGTACTCATCTAAGGGAACTACCCGGCCCAGGAGGCTCTGGCTGGTCCCCAGCCGAGACATTCGGCTCCCGGAATCCTCTAAGCCCAGCAGGATTGACCCCTCAAACCCGTCGCGGGCGATGTCCATCTCTCCGGCGGTGATCCCGTGCGTGGCCACCTCGGCCACCTGGTCAGCCACCACCCGTTGGAGCTC
>PBDJ01000018.1 GCA_002717365.1 Acidimicrobiaceae bacterium
TGGTGGTTGGTGGGGTGGTGGTTGGTGGGGTGGTGGTTGGTGGGGTGGTGGTCGTGGTCGTGGTGGTTGGTGGGGTGGTGGTTGGTGGGGTGGTTGTGGTGGTTGGCACCGTTAGGCAGTCCGGGACCGTCGCGTCTCCGATGTTGGAGAGCACGACGTCGCCGGTGGTGTAGTAGGCCAGTATCTGGAAGCTGTGCAACCCGCTAACAAGGACCGGGATGGTGGCTGATCGGTCGCTTGCGGAGAAGTCGCCCGGGAAGGTGACCCAGCCGGGATTGCCTGGTGAGCCGGGACTGCCTGGTGCCTTTGATACCAGGACGAACGTCGCTAGGTCCGCCGTGGTGCCCGGTGCCCAGTTGAGGGTGATCGACGAGCAGCCGGGGATCGCAGACAGGCTGACGGTCCCCACCGGCAGAGTCGTTGTCGTTGTCGTTGCCGGTGGTGTCGTGGTGGTGGTTGTCGGCGGAGGGGCGTCGTCGTCGGTGGTCGTAGCGCTCAGGGCCAGGTTGGCGACGCTGTCGTAGGCATCGTCAGAGGATGCGTCGACGACGAACACGGTGAGGGTTGTTGTCTGGTTGCCGTCAGTCTCCGTGTCGTCGATTCCGGTGACGGTGACGGTCTGAGGGGTGTCCCAATTCGACGTAGTGAACGTCAATGCCGTCGGGGCCACGGTTGCTTCACCGGTGTCGCCGGACGACGTGTTGATCACGACGTCCGACGACGGTTGGGTGTTGAGCACCACGGTGAACGTGTCGGTCGACCCGGACTCGGATACCGATGTATCTCCATCGGACGCTGCCACGGTGATACCGGCCGAGTCGTTGTCCGACGTGGTCACGGCGACGGCCTGGTCGGTTAGAGCGTCGTAGGTGCTGTCAGAGGTCGAGGAGTCGTTGACCGACACGGTGACGTCGGTGGTCTGGTTTCCATCAGAGGCCGTGTCATCGACACCGGTGACCGTGACGGTCTGGTCGCTGTCCCAGTTGCCGGTTGTGAACGTGAGCGCCGCGGGTGAGACGGTCGTTTCTCCGGTGTCGGCACTTGAGAGGGCGAACACCACGTTGCCGGTCGGTTCGGAGTCCAGGACCACGGTGAATGTCGCCGTTGTTCCGGTCTCGGAAACCGACGCGGTGGTGCCCGACAGGGTGAACCCTGCAGTGTCGTTGTCGGTTGTGGTAACCGACACGGTCTGGTCGGCCAAAGAGTCGTAGTCGTCGTCGGAGCTGCCGTCGTTGACAGACAACGTGACCGTCGAGGTCTGGTTGCCGTCGTCGACGTCGTCGTTGATGCCGGTGACGGTGATCGTCTGGGGCGTGTCCCAGTTGCCGGACGTGAAGGTGAGAGACGACACCGACACGGTCGCCTCACCGGTGTCGCTGCTCGCCACGTCGATGACCACGTCCGAAGACGGCTCACCGGTTAGCACCACGGTGAACGCCTGCGTCGAACCGGACTCGGATACCGTCCGCGACGATTCGGACCGGGAGAAGCCCGGCGTGCCACAGTTCGAACCCGAGATCGACTCCAGAGAGGCAAAGCTTCGGGACTCGTAGTTCTTGTTGGCGATCGCTAGGTAGACGCTGTAGCCGGCCGGGACGACCCCGGCTCCTGCGCCCTTATCGACGGTCCCGGCCCGTGCCGTGCCGTTGGTTTCCCACTGCAGGACGTTGCTGGCGTCGGTGTAGTACGAGACCGCAGAGGTCGCGTTGGCGCCTTCGGTCCAGCCGAGGATCTTGAAGGTCTGGCCCAGCATCGAGGTGTTGCCGTCGTGGTCGTTCGCATTTCCCCGCCAGAGTTGGTTGTAGTCCGGGACCGTCGCCGTGTACGTCGAGTAGTTCGCCCAGATGTAGTCACCGATCCCGAGCCCCGAAGCCGCTAGGGCGGAGTCCTGGACCACGTAGAGGCGATGGCCGACGTCCTGGATGTGGTCGAACTCCCACTTGCCACCCGAACACAGCGGCGACGTCCTGACCACCTCGGACAGCCAGCCTTGAAGGTTGGTGCCGTCGACGGGGCCGTGGACGACGTCCCAGCCCGACGGGGCGTTCTCCACCCAGGCCGAGTTGCCGTCTCCGAGGTCTCCCGAAGAGTCCAGCTTGACCACGAACGCGTCCTGGCGGGCCTTGTGGGTGAGGGCTACCCACCAGGCCTCGCCGCTGCCGGGGTCGAAGTCCATGTGTCCGTAGTAACTGCCGGCGAGGTACACGTTGCCTGAACCGTCCACGGCGACGCCGTGGCCCTCGCCCTGGTAGGTGCCTTCGGTCTCGAACTGGCGGGCCCACACCAGGTTTCCCGACGAGTTGAGCTTCACGCCGAAGACGTCGACGCTGTTGTCGGCGGTGAATGCCGTGGTTCCCGACCCCGGGTCGAAGTCGACGGTGTCGTTGGCGTCGACCCATCCGGTCACGTGCACGTTGCCCGATCCGTCCACGGCGACGGCGCCGCCGCGGCAATAACAGCCGTTGGTGTTGTCCGACGTTGTTTCGAACGCCTTGGCCCAGACGCCGTTGCCGTCCGAGTTGACCTTGATCACGTACGCGTCGTAGGCACTGGAACTCTTCGGCAGGGTGATACTCGACCCGGAGCCGGGGTCGAAGTCCATGGTGCCGGTGGGCCATGCATGGTAGAACCCGGTGGCGTAGATGTTTCCTGAGCCGTCGGTGGTGACACCGCGCATGCGGTCGGTGAAGACGCTGCCGACGAAGCCCACCCAGTCCAGGCTGCCGTCAGAACCGATCTTGGAGATGAACCCGTCGAAGCCGCCGTGGGCGGCGACGAGCGTCTCCCCGCACGAAGACGTACACCCACCGGCAATCGGGTGGTAGTTCACGTCGCCCACCCCGTTGTTGTGTTCACCGACGGCGACCACGTTGCCCGACGGGTCGACGTCGAGGTCATAGAGGTAGTCGTAGGCATCCCCGCCCCAGTGTCGGGTCCACACCGTGTTGCCCGAAGAGTCCAGCTTGATCAGATAGGCGTCGTACTTGGCCTGGTTGTCCGTTGCGGTCACAGCCGTGGTCGCGCTACTCGGGTCGATGTCGATTGTGCCCGAGAAGTAGCCGCCGAAGTAGACGTTGCCCGACCCGTCTACGGCGACCCCCTCGCCGTAGACGGTGTCGGTCTGGCTCGACACGTCGGTGGTGTTGCCGACGACCTTCCACCACTCCACGGCCCCCGACGAGTTGAGCTTGGCGACGTACGCGTCGTAGCCGCCACCGGTGTCGTCCAGTGCCGTGACTTCGGCGGATCCGTCGTCGTCGAAGTCCATCGAGCCCTTGAACTTGCCCGTCACGTACACGTTGCCCGACGAGTCCAGGGCGCAGTCGTCGATCCAGTCGTCGGCCGAGGCGTCCAGCAGCGACGACCACACCAGATCACCCGACGAGTTGAGCTTGACCACCAGAGACGACTGCTTGCCGGCGGCGGCCTCGTTGACCTCCGTCGAGTCGTAGCGGTTGGGGTCGACGTCGCCGCTGCCGCGCAGGTAACCGCAGAGGTAGATGTTGCCCGACGAGTCGACGTGGACGTCGCGGGCCTCCCCGTTGTGGCTGGTTTGGATCGTCGAGTACGACCCGTCCGACGACGACCATGCACCCGCCGGAGACGCGTAGAGGAGAACGATCAGGGTCGTGGCGACGATGGCCGAGCACAGACAACGATTCATTGATCGGTCTGCCGTTCGTTCTTGTCGAGGGCGTGCAAGAAGTTCATAGATTGCTTTGGTCTAAGGGAAATCCAGCTTCGTTCTGAATTTCTCAGGACCCAATTTCCTCTTGACTTGTTTGTACTACCTCATCGGGTAGGTGTTGGTACCCAGGTGATGACACCGGCCGCAAGTTGGTCGAATCCGATCGGCCAAATTGTCTTCGAAGAGGCGAATGCACCGGTCAAGTCAGCGTCAAGGAGGCTGGCGCCGGTCAGGTCCGCACCGGACAGGTTGGCTCGTTTGAGGATCGCTCCTGCTAGGTCGGCGTTTGTCAGGTTGGCGGAGTTGAGGGTCGCCCACGGGAGGCTGGCTCCGACAAGGCTTGCCGACGACAGGTCAGCTCCTAGGAGGTTGGACCACCGTCCGCTGGCGTAGTTGAGCGAAGCACCGGAGAGGTCTACGCCGTTGAGGTTGACCTGGTACAGGTCGGTGTAGCCCAGGTCGGCCCGTGAGAGTACCGCGTTTGCGAAGTCGGCTTTACGGAGGACGGCTCCGTAAAGCGACGCTCCGGTGAAGTCCGCCGCTCTAGCAGACGCTCGACTCAGGTTGGCTTCCCACAGGTTGGCGTCGGTGAGGTTCGCCCGGTTCAGGGTGGCTGACCGCAGGTCGGCCAGTGAGAGTACGGCGCCGACGAAAGCCGAATCGGACAGGTCAGCTTCGGTGAGTGACGCCCCTTTGAGGTTGGCTGCCGGGCAACTCACCGAAGCAGCGGGCGCACACGGCGTCGGTGGTGGGGGAGCGGCTACGACGGCGATTGATAACCACGCGGTGGTGGACTGGAATCCGGGTGGCCACTTCGTGTCGGTATCGGCCGTAACGCCCTCCCAGCGCACGCTGGTGAGTCGAGCCGATGTCAGGTTGGCGCCAGCCAAGTCTGCTCCGGTGAGGTCTGCTCCGGTCAGGTCGGCTCGCGATAGGTGCGCTCCGGTTAGGTCCGCCAAGGACAGGTCGGAGCCGATGAGCGTGGCTCTCGATAGGTCGGCGTAGTCCAACTGGGTGCCCGACAGGCTTGCCCCAGTGAGGGTGGCAGATCTCATCCGTGCCCTCGATAGGTCTGCTCCGGTGAGGTCTGCTCCGGTGAGGTCGGCTCTCGACAGGTTGGAGAACTCGAGGTTTCTGGACGCTAGGTCGACGTGGTTCAGGTCGGCGGCTTCGCACCCGTCGAACGATGCGAGGTTGCACACGGAGTCTGCATCGGCCAGTACCCGCGATACGACGTCTCCCGCTTCCAGATTCACCGCCGACGGCCATCGGGTCCAGGCCTGCTGACGGGCCCCGTGCATGCGGGCATTGTAGAAATCGATACCAGTCAGATCGGCGCCGGTGAGGTCCGCTCCAGAAACGTCGGGTACGTGCAGAAACCCGGGGATGTATGGCCCCGAGCGGGTCATGACTGCCCCGGTCAGGTCTGCTCCAGCCATGTCGACATTCCAACCGGACGCGTCAGTAAAGATTGCTCCGGTGAGGTTGCTGTTGCTGAAGTCAGCGTTCCATAGGTCCGCCCCGGTCATGTCGGTGTAACTGGCATCGGCGCCCGAGAGGTCTGCGGCCCAGAGGGTCACATCTTTCATTTTCGATCCCCTCAGCACAGCGTTCGTCAGGTCAGCGTTGTGGAATCTGGTCCTACTGAGGCTCGAGTCGGTAATGCTGGCGCCACCAAGGTTCGCTTCGCCAGCATTCGCGTAGTCGAAGTTTGACCACGTCAGGTTGGCGTCCGTTAGGTCGACACCAGTAAGCGTGGCATTGGCCAAGTTGGATTGCCGGCCGGTGACCCCGACCATCGATGCATTGTTCAGCACCGCGCTGGTGGCACTGGTGAGCACGAGGCTGGCTCCGTCCAGGGTGGCCCCGACGGCCGACAAGCCGGTCAGCGTGGCCGACTTCAGGTTTGTCGAACTCAGGTTCGCACCAGTGGCCGTGGCCGAGGTCAGTGTGGCACTGGTGAAGTTGGCTCCGGTTAAGTCGGCGCCTGTGAAGTCCGGTTGCCAGAGCGTCGCCCCGGTCCACGTCGTGTAGGGACCGGAGGCGTTCGTGAAGTCGGCGTTGGTGATGGTCGCTGTGTCGAAGTGCGCCATCAACAGGTTGGCGCCGGCGAACGAACCGTGCAGCAGTGTTGAGCCGTTCAGGTTGGCAAACGCCAGCGACGACCCGGCGGCAGACACCGAGGTCAGGATGGCTGACGTGCCGGTCACGCTGGATAGGTCTGCGTTGGCCAGGTTGGTTCGGGCCAGCGTCGCTGACGAGATCGTGGCATTCGCCAGATTGGCACTGGTCAGGTTGACGTCAGTCAGGTCGGTGCTGGTCAGGTTGGTCGACGTGGCCGTAGCGTCGACCATGACGGCTCCGGTGAGGTCGGCGCTCGTCAGGTTGGAACTCGTCAGGTTGGCTCCGGTGAGGTCGGCGCTCGTCAGGTTGGAACTCGTCAGGTTGACTGACGCCACCGTGGCTCCGGTCAGGTTGGCCCCGGCCAGGGTTGCCCCGGTCAGGTTCGATCCCGATAGGTCAGCGCCGGACAGGTTTGCTGACCGGAAGTTCATTGAGGTAAGGGTCTTATTGCGTAGTTGGAAGCCGGACAGGTCGGCCCGGTACAGGTCGGCCCGCAGTCCGGTGGCGGCCATGTGGTGGTTGGCTCCGGTCAGGTTCGCCGACTGAATCCCACTGCCGGCCCGCATGGCCCAGTAGCGGGTCGTCCCGTCGATGGTGGTCAGCGACAACCGTCCATCCGTTGGCCCGGCATCGTCCATGTAGGCGCCAGTAGTGGTCGTCAGATAGAGGTTCGACCGGGTAAGCGTCGCGTCGGTGAGGTTGGCGTTGGTCAGGTTCGCCCCGTAGAGGTTGACATCGGAGAGGTCCGCTCCGCTCAGGTCCGCGCCGGTGAGGTTCGCCCCGGTCAGGTCGGCGTAGGTCAGGTCGGCGTCGGCCAGGTCGGCTCCAGCCAGGTTGGCGAACCGAAGGTCGGCCCATACCAGGTCGGCTCGTGCCAGATCGGCGTTGCCAACCTCGGCTGAAACGAGGTCCGCGTGCCGAAGCGTGGCATACGGCAACTCGGAGTTGGTGAGGGTGGCCAGGTAGAGGTTGGCGTTGGTCAGGTTCACCCCGTACATGAACGAGCCGGTCAGGTTAGCGCTCGTCAGGTTGGCGTCCGTCAGGTTGGCTTGCGCCATATCGGAGTTGACGAGGGTTGTCGACTTCAGGTTGGCGCCCTTCAGGCTGGCACCACTCAGGTTTCCGTAGAACATGAGCGACGACGACAGATTCGCGCCGTCGAGGGTCGCGTACGAAAGGTCCGAAGGGATCACGACCCGGTTGGACAGGTCACCGTTTCGGCAGTCGACGTACGGGGCCGGCTCACAGGCCTCGCCGGCTGGCGCCGTTGAGGCTGGTGGCTGCGTGGTCGTTGGCGGAGGCAGCGTCGTAGTCGTCGTAGTCGTCGTAGTGGTCGCAGCCGGGGCGTCGTCATCGGCAACAGAGGCGCTGATGGTGTAGTCGACGACCGGGTCATAAGAGTCGTCAGAAGAAGTGTCGACGACGGCCAAGGTGATCGTGGCGGCCTGGGTGCCGTCGATGTCGGTGTCGTTGACGCCGGTGACCGTGACCGTCTGGGTCGTCGACCAGTTGGCATTGGTGAACGTCAACGAGGCCGGAGACACGGTGGCCTCGCCGGTGTCCGACGACGTCACGTTGACGACCACATCTGAGGTCGGGGCCTTGTTGAGCACAACGGTGAACGTGTCGGTGTTGCCGACGACGGTCGCCGTAGCGACCGTGGAAGCCTCGGTCACGGCGATCGAGCCTCCGGTCTCGACCACCGTGAAGCCGGCACTGTCATCGTCGCTGACCCGGACCGACACGATGGTGTCAGCAGCCGAGTCGAAGCAGTCATCCGACGAGGCGTCGACGATGGCCAAGGTGACTGCCGGCGTCTGGTTGCCGTCCCCTAGTGCGTCGTTGACCCCGGTGACGGTCACCGTCTGGGTTGTCGACCAGTTGGCGTTAGTGAACGTGAGCTCTGCGGTACTGACCGTGGCCTCGGTCGTGTCGCTACTCACCACTGAGACGACGACGTCGGTGGTCGGCTGCGCCCCGAGAGCCACCGTGAACGTGTCGAGGGTGGCTGCCTCGGTGACTCCCGTCGACCCGTTTGATTCGATCACCTTGAGGCCGCAGAAGTCGTCGTCGACGACATTGACGCTGACGACGACGTCCGGCACGGAGTCGAAGGCGTCGTCGCTCGTAGCGTCCAGGACCGCCAGGGTGACGGTGGCCGAGTCGGTTTCGTCGTCGACGGTGTCGTTGGTGGCCGTCAGGGTGACGGTCTGGGCCGTGTCCCAGTTGGCGCTGGTGAACGTGAGGTACAGGGGGCTGACCGTCAACTGCGTGGGAGCCGAGTTGGTCACCGACAACGTGACGCTCGTCGAGGGCTGGGTATCCAGGACCACGGTGAACGAGTCTGCTGTCCCGGCTTCGGTGGGGGCTGCCGTGGTCTTGGAAACCGTCATTCCGGCCGACTGGGCGACTGCTGTCATGGGCCAGACGATGAGCAGTGTCGAAAGTATCACCAGGAGGGTGGTGGCTCGCTTGGTGGGGGTGTGCCGTGGCACCCTTGTTTTCGCCATCTCGGAATTGCCGGTCTTTCAGGAGGCAGGGGCTTTCATGGGCCTACGGAGATTAGGGCTTCTGAGGTCTAGGACCCGGTGACTGCTCAAGTTGCTTGGCGACCGCGTTCAATGTTGGGAGGACCCACGCGGTGACAGATTTGGCGGGCCCAGCGCGCTTCTTGTCTGAAATGCCTGCCGCCCTACTAGTTGGCGGAGGTTTCGGGGGCCTTTGCTCCGAGAGTTTGTAGGAGTTTCTCGGGCATGTCGTCGGGCCAGTGTTCGGAGTCGACTCCGAGCCTGAAGGTGAAGTAGGCGCCGAGGATCATTGCTGCCGCGTAACTGGCAGACACGTTGTCCGGCAGGACTCCTTCAGCGACAGCCTGCTCGATTGCTGGGCGGAGGAGTCCCATCTGGCGGTTGCTGGCCATGTCGTCGCGGATTAGGTCCCGGACCTCGTCGGCCTCTTCGGTGCCCATGATGGCCAGGGCCGGGATTGTGAAGGCGTGTTCCCAGGAGACCGAATTGTGCGTTTCGCGAGTGGCGTACAGGAGGTTCTCGTAGGGGTCGTCGCCGGGGAGGGTTCGCAGCCGTTCCGCCCGAAGGGTTGAGACATGTTCGAGGATGGCTCGTAGCGCGTCGCGTTTGTCCCGGAAGCGGGTGTAGACGGCACCGGGGCGGACGTCGGCTCGGACGGCGATTGATGCGAGGCTCATGGCGCCGTAGCCGACGGTGTGGAACTCCTCGGTTGCTGCCTCGATGATCTTGGTGTCGAGTTCCGGGTCTCGGGGGCGGGGCACGGGTCAGCCTCGGGGCTGTGCGACGGGGTGGGGGAACGGGTGTTGGGTGTTCCATCCGTCGGGGAAGCGGGTCGCCCGGTTGGTGGGCGACTTTGCAGTATCTGGTGTCAGATCAACAGGTTCTAGTGCCATCTGGAGTCCTCCGTCCTCTGGGTGGCACCTTATACCCCAACGGATATAGACACAAAGCAATATCGAAAAAGATAACCGAAAATAGTATTGACAAATATGATTACCGCTATATAATAACGGTATGAGTTATCGTAAACAACTTTCAGCTAAGCGATTCGGCCTCGGCCTGGTGGCCACCGCCTTCCTCGTCAGCTCCTTTGCACTCTGTGGACCGCTTCGTTCACAGGATTCGACGACACCCGACCAGAGCGGCCACGAGTCACACGCCTGGACCAACAACCCAGCTGACCGGAACTGGCGAGTCGAGCTTCCGGTTCCCGTGCGCAACCTCCTCACCCTCACAGGAGCCGGCACCGCCCGCCGCGCCGACCAGGTTGACAACGATCCAGCCCTCGGACTCGCTGTCGCAGGGAGCACGGCGATGTTCGCCGATGCGACCGGTTCCGCCCTATGGCCCAACTGCACGCCGATCCGAGTCACGATCGACACCGTCGAATCTTCGGTAGATGGCGTAGCCGCCGCCCTGGCTACCCGGGACGCCGTCACCGAACTTGGTGAACTCACCGGCCTGGAGTTCACCTCGATAACTGGTTCAACCCACACCGTCGGAGACAATCCGGCACCCCAGTCCAACACCATCCAGATCATCTGGGTCAACCGTGACACCGNCCTACTCGAAGACCACGAGCTCGGTTCAGCCGAGGTCTGGCACCTGGAGGTCATAGNCCGCCTCATCGTCTTCCAGGCGNTCGTCCTGCTCTCCGACGAGATCCTCACCAAGCACGNTCCCGACACGAACACAGGTAGAGACNTCATCCGNACCACCCTCATCCATGAACTCGGCCACGCAGTCGGCATTGGCCACAGCACTGATGACAGCTCGGTCATGTACCCCAGGCTCAACGGNAAGGCTTCGTTGACCACNGCCGACCGGGCGGCGTTTGCCTACGCGGGCAGTCGGGGCTGCTGAGCAGTCNACCCCAGAACCGGACACCTCATGCGCTTGTTTTGGCAAGGCTGGTGGTCGGCTCGTAGCTCTGACCTGTCACGCTGGCCAGAATCATCCCAGCCGCCGCGACGGCCATCGCTAGCCTGTTGCGATGGACTCCAAGCCCAACGTGACGCTCCCCCGCCACCTGGCACTGGTCGGCCTGATGGGGGCCGGCAAGACGGCTGTCGGAGCCTCGGTGGCCTCTCGTCTGGGTTGCCGCCACGTAGACCTGGACCGAGCGGTAACCCAGTTGGCCGGACGCTCCATCGGTGTGATCTTCCACGAAGGCGGAGAGGAAGCCTTCCGCGACCTAGAAGAGCAGGCCCTAGGCCTCCAGATGCAAGCCGTGGACCCCATCGTGTTGTCCACCGGTGGAGGCGTCCTGGGCCGGGAAACCAACCGGGCCGTCCTAGCCCGGGAGGCGACCGTGGTGTGGCTGCGGGCCACACCCGAGACGCTGGCCGCCCGGGTAGGCGACCCATCGAGCCGCCCCCTGCTAGCCGACAGCGACCCGGTCGAAGCACTGCGACGTCTGGCTTCCGAGCGGACCCCGGCCTATGAGACAGCCGCCGACGCGGTGATCGACACCGACGGGTTGGACGTCTCGATGGTCGGCGCCCTCGTGGTGGACGCCTTGCCGGCCACCGACGGAGCCGTCCAATGATCGGCCTCGAGGTGGCACTGCCCGAAGGACGGTCCTACCCCGTGCTGGTCGGCCCGCAAGCAGCGGAGGAACTGGCTTCGGTACTGCCATCCGGAGTCCAACGAGTCGCCATCGTTACCCAGCCCGACATTCCCGTCGCCGTGGACCCGGGCGTAGACCACCGAATCTTTCCCATCCCGAACGGCGAGACAGCCAAAACACTGTCCACCATCGAAGAACTCTGCCGGGCCTTCGCAACCTGGGGCCTGACCCGCGGCGACGCCGTAGTCGGCGTAGGCGGAGGGGTGGTCACCGACGTGGCCGGCTTCGCCGCCGCCTCCTACCACCGCGGCCTACCCGTGGTTCACGTCGCCACCACACTGCTAGCCCAGATCGACGCAGCGATCGGCGGCAAAACCGGCGTCAACCTCCCGGAAGGCAAAAACCTGGTCGGTGCCTTCTGGCAACCGGTAGCCGTGCTGTGCGACACATCCACCCTGGACACCCTGCCCGCACGCGAGATGCGCTGCGGCCTGGGCGAAATGGCCAAGTACCACTTCCTCGGGGGCGACGACCTAGCCGACCTGGCCTTCGACCAGCGGGTGGCCCGTTGCGTGGAAATCAAAGCCGACATAGTGGCCGCCGACGAGCGAGACGCCGGACGAAGAGCCGTCTTGAACTACGGCCATACCCTCGGCCACGCCATCGAAACCACCGGCCACTACGACCTCCGCCACGGCGAAGCGGTAGCCATCGGCCTGATCTATGCCGCCGAACTAGGCCGAGCCCTCGGACGAATCGACAGCGACCGGGTAGCCGAGCACCGAAAGATCGTGGACGGCTACGGCCTTCCCAGTTCGCTACCCGAAGGCGCCCAAGCCGACGACCTGATGGCCGCCATGGCCAGCGACAAGAAAGCCGTCGACGGCCTGACCTTCGCCCTGGACGGCCCAACAGGCATCGAGGTGGTAGCCAGCATCGACCCGGGCCTCGTACGCGACACCCTCGAAGCCGTCCGATGAGCAACAACCGGCGACCGGACCAGACAGCAGTCGTGGGAAGATGTCGACCATGAGCGACCGCACCGTGCTCCTCCTGTCGGGACCCAACCTGAACCTACTGGGCGAACGGGAGCCGGACATCTACGGATCTGCCACCCTGGACGACCACTTAGCCGGCGCCACGGCAGCCGCCACCGCCCGCGGACTGACCCTGGAACACGTCCAGTCCAACCACGAAGGCGAACTGGTGGATGCCATCCACGACGCCCGGGGACGCTGCGCCGGCATCGTCGTCAACCCGGGGGCCTTCACCCACTACGCGTGGGCCATACACGACGCCTTGGCAGCTTTCGACGGCCCAATCGTGGAACTCCACCTCTCCAACCCGGCAGCCCGCGAACCATGGCGCCACACGTCGGTGGTAGCCCCGGTGGCCGCCGGAACGATCGCCGGCTTCGGAGCTGCCGGCTACCGGATGGCAGTCGAGGCGGTGGCCGACCTCCTAGACAGGTGACCAACGGAACCGTCGACGGGCTGCCGCCGCTAGCCGTAGCCGACCGGCTCGACGCCCTACGCGCCCTGTTCGACGACGCCGGGGTCGACGCGCTGCTGGTCACCGGAACGACCAACGTCCGCTACCTGACCGGCTTCACGGGCTCCGCGGGAAACCTATGGGTCGACGACCGGCAAGCCGTACTGATCACCGACGGGCGATACAGCGAACAGGCCCCAACCCAGATAGCCGACGCAGGAACAGCAGTCGACGTCGAAGTATTCGCAAGCAGCGATCAGTCACCGGTCACCGCCCTAGCCGACGGATCAACCCGGATCGGCCTGGAAGCCCGATCGGTCACATGGTCCGAACAACAGCGCCTAGCCAAACTGCTGGACGACGACCCGGTAGCTACCGACGGCCTCGTCGAGGCACTGCGAGAAGTCAAGGACGACGGCGAGGTAGCACGAATCACCACCGCGGCAGCCATCGCCGACCGGGCACTAGCCGAAGTGCAACCAACCATGGTCGCCGGAACCACAGAGGCCGACTTGGCCCTGGCCCTTGACCACGCCATGCGAACCGGCGGCGCGTCGGACCGGGCATTCGAGACAATCGTGGCCGCCGGCCCCAACAGCGCCCTGCCCCACGCCCGACCCGGCTCCCGACCATTGGCCGACGGGGACCTGGTGGTGTGCGACTTCGGGGCGGTGTTCGACGGCTACCGATCCGACATGACCCGCTCCTTCCGGGTCGGAGGGTCAGGCTCCGGCCGGGAAGCCGACCTGCTGTCCGCCGTCCTAGACGCCCAGGAAGCCGGACTGGCCCTAGTGGCCGACGGCGTGCCCCTCGCCGAGGTGGACGCCGCCTGCCGCACTTCGTTGGACGCCGCCGGACTGGGGGAGGCGTTCATCCACGGCACCGGCCACGGCGTCGGCCTCGACATCCATGAAGCCCCAGCTGTGTCAGCGACCGCCACTGGTACCCTGCGAGCCGGCCAAGTAGTCACCGTCGAACCGGGGGCCTACCTAGGTGGCTTCGGCGGCGTGCGTTGGGAGGACACGGTGCTGGTCACCACCGACGGCCACCGTGCGCTCACCCGTTCACCAAAGGACCCGTGAGACCGACCCTCCCCATCACCCATCCCCGCCTGGAGCCACCATGCCCACCATCACCACCAACGACCTGAAGAACGGCATGACCCTGGAACTCGACCGGGACCTGGTCCAGGTCGTCGAGTTCCAGCACGTCAAACCAGGCAAGGGACACGCCTTCGTCCGTACCACGCTGCGCAACGTTCGAACCGGAGCCGTTGTCGACCGGACCTTCCGAGCCGGCGAGAAGGTCGAGCGGGCCATGATCGACAAACGGTCGATGCAGTTTCTGTACCGGGACGGCGCCGACTACGTGTTCATGGACGACGAAACCTACGACCAACGCAACCTCGCCCCAGCAGCCCTCGGCGACGCCGCCCGGTACCTGGTCGAGCAGGCCACAGCCCTGATCCTGCTGTTCGGCGAAGAGGTGATCGGGGTGGAACTCCCGGCCGCCGTGGAACTAGCAATCACCGAAACCGAACCCGGAGTGCAGGGCGACCGGGTATCCGGCGCCCGCAAGCCGGCCACCCTGGAGACGGGCCTCGTGGTGCAGGTCCCCCTGTTCATCGAGAACGGCGAGCGGGTCAAGGTCGACACCCGCTCCGGCGAGTATCTCAGCCGGGCCTGACCACCCCGCCATGTCCCGACCTACCGACCCGACCGGCTCCCGCCGGGAGGCCCGTGAGACAGCCCTCGAGATCTTGTACGCCGCCGAGGTCCGGGAAATCGACATTCTCGAGATGCTGGCCGGCCAGCCAGTCGTTCCAGCCGACTACGCGGTAGCCCTAGTGGAGGGCGTTGCCGGCTCGCTGGATGAGTTGGACGGCGTAATCGGCCGGTACGCAGAGGGATGGACAACCGACCGGATGCCCACCGTGGACCGGGCCCTGCTGCGCATGGCCGTCTACGAACTGGCCCACCTAGACGACGTACCCACCGCCGCCGTGCTGGCCGAGGTGGTGGAACTAGCCGGCAAGTACTCCACTGAGCGGTCATCACGCTTCGTAAACGGCGTCGTGTCAGGGATCGCCGGGGAACTCCGCGGGTCGAAGAGCGACCCGGCGTGATCGCCCTGCCGCTGCCCGAGCCACCGCTGGCCGGGACGCGGTACGGCCTCCGACCTTGGGCACCGGAGGACGCATCGGCCCTGGCCGCCGCCTGGGCCGACCCGGAGATACGCCTCCGACTACCGGTCCCTGACCCGGCCGACGAGACGGCCGCCGCCAAATGGATTGACGGATGCGCCAGTCGCCGGACAGCCGGCCTGGCTCTGGACCTGGTAGTCGTGGACCTCTCCGAACCGGACCGGGCCGTTGTCCACGGCGAGGTAGGCCTGTCGGCAGTAGACCGGAATCGGGGCACGGCCCGGATCGGCTGGTGGACCGCAGCGGACCACCGCCGCCGGGGAGCAGCTACCGAAGCGGTCGCCCTGATGACCCGCTGGGCCTTGGACCCCCTGGGGTTGGATGCGCTGGTCGCCGAAGTGGACCCCGACAACATTGCCTCGCTAACCGTGGCTCGGAAGGTCGGCTTCGAGAACCTGAGTCGACCGGTGGACGGCCGGACCGTCCTGGTGGCCCGACCCCCCGAGGGTCGTGGGAGGCGCACCACTGGACGCGTGTAGGCTGCCGACTCGACCGTGAAGCGGGTCCTGTGAGGCCCGAACGGATCGAGGAGAACGAGGCCGATGGCCGAAAGAGAACGACGCCAAACGCCCCCGTTCGGGGGCGTCTTTGTGTCCCACGCGCGGATCATGACCGCCGACGACATGGGACGAGCCGTCCGACGGATGGCCCACGAGGTGATCGAACGGAACCACGGCCTGTCCGAGCTGGTGGTCATCGGGCTGCAGACCGGCGGGGTCCCGGTCTCCGAACGCCTAGTCGAGACCCTCGAGGAGATCGAGGGGATCCGACCCCCGCTCGGCACCCTGGACGTGGCCCTCCACCGCGACGACATCGGCATCCGACCGGTCGTGCCCGAAGCCGCCACCGAACTGCCCACCGACCTGGACAGCCGTATTGTGGTGCTCGTCGACGACGTGCTGTTCACCGGTCGGACCATCCGAGCTGCGCTGGACGCCATCTGCGACTTCGGCCGACCCCGGTCGATCCAACTGGCCGTCATGGTCGACCGCGGGCACCGAGAACTACCCATCCGACCCGACTTCGTAGGCAAGAACCTGCCGACACGTCGCGACGAGGTCGTCGACGTCCACATCACCGGCGTAGACCTTGGGGTAATGGAGAAGTGACCGCCACCCTGCAGTCCCCACCTGCGAGCGGCCTGGGACGACACCTCCTAGGAATCGACGGCATGTCCCGTTCGGACCTCGAAGAGATTCTGGACCTCACCGACACGTTCGCCGAGATCGGCCGACGGCCCATCCCTAAGGTCCCGGCTCTGCGGGGCCGCACGGTGGCCACGGCCTTCTTCGAGAACTCGACCCGCACCCGCATGTCGTTCGAGACGGCGGCCCGCCGCCTCTCAGCCGACACGGTGGCCTTTAGCGCTGGCTCATCGTCGTTAAGCAAAGGCGAGAGCCTGCGCGACACCGTCGAAGTCGTGGCCTCCTACGGTGCCGACCTCCTAGTAGTCCGCCACGCCATGGCCGGCACCGCCCACCGGGTAGCCGACTGGACCGACCTGTCGGTGGTGAACGCCGGAGACGGCTGCCACGAGCACCCCACCCAGGCCCTGCTGGACTGCTACACGCTGCGAGAGCAGCGAGGATCCCTGGACGGGATGCGGATCGCCATCGTGGGCGATATCCGCCACTCCCGGGTGGCCCGGTCCAACATCCTGGCTTTCACCGCCCTGGGCGCCGAGGTGGTGCTGGTGGCCCCCGCCACCCTGCTGCCCCCGGCCATCGACGGTTGGCCAGTCACCGTGTTCCACGAACTCGACCTGCTGCTCGCAGACCTGGACGCCGTATACCTGCTCCGAATGCAGCAGGAACGCATCACCGAGGGCCTCATCCCCTCGCTGCGCGAGTACGCCAACGACTTCGGCCTGAGCACCGACCGAGTGGCTCGCATGCGGTCCGACGCCCTGGTACTCCACCCCGGACCCACCAACCGGGGGGTGGAGATCTCCGCCGAGGCGGCAGCCGACCCCCGCTCAGTGATTCTGGATCAGGTAGTCAACGGGGTTTCGGTCCGGATGGCCGTCCTCTTCCAACTGCTCGGCTCGGGCCAACAGCTGGTGGCTGCCGACATCGAACCCGTCGGAGACGACGCTCGACCCGAAGGGGTCGACCGGTGAGCGTGGTTCTGCGCGGAGGGCGCATCATCGACCGAGACGGCGAACGTACACTGGACGTCGAGGTGGGAGACGACGGCCGAATCGCCGCGGTGGGAACCGGGCTGTCAGGAGACGCAGACCTGGACGCTTCAGGCTGTGTGATCTCACCCGGGTTCGTGGACCTCCACGCCCACCTCCGGGAGCCAGGCCAAGAAGAAGCGGAAACCATCGAGACCGGAGCCCGGGGCGGATCGCTGGGGGGCTACACCGCCCTAGTGGCCATGCCCAACACCGACCCAACCACCGACTGCGTGGCCGTAGTCGAACAGGTCCGAACGCTGGGAAGGCGCTCAACCTGCGAAATCATTCCCTCGGCGGCCATGACGGTGGACCGACGGGGTACTGACATGGCACCCATGGGGGAGCTGGTAGACGCCGGAGTGGGCATCTTCACCGACGACGGGACCGGCCTCCAAGATCCCCGCCTCATGCGTCGGGTCATGGAGTACAGCACCGGCCTGACCGGCCGTCTGGGCCGACCGGTGGTCCTAGCCCAGCACTGTGAGGTCACGGCCCTTTCAACCGGGGGCTTCATGCACGAGGGCGAGTGGTCGTCCCGCCTCGGGATCCCCGGTCAGCCAGCCGAGTCCGAAGAACTCATGGTCATGCGCGACATCGCCCTGGTGCACCTCACCGGCGCCCACACGCACTTCCAGCACCTGTCCACCGCAGCGTCGGTAGCGATGGTGCGGGGCGCCAAGGCCGCCGGGCTTCCGGTAACCGCCGAGGCCACCACCCACCACCTCACCCTTACCGACGCGGCGTGTGCTTCCTACGACCCGGTGTTTAAGGTTCACCCCCCGCTACGTACCGACACCGATGTACAGGCCATACGAGACGGTCTGGCCGACGGAACGATCGACGCCATCGCCACCGACCACGCCCCGCACGCTCCGCACGCCAAGGAACTGCCGTTCGATCAGGCCCCACCGGGGATGCTGGGCCTGGAAACGGCCTTCGCCCTGACCCTCGACGAGTCGGGACTCGACCTACCCGAGGTACTGGCCCTGCTGTCCTGGAAGCCAGCAGCCATCGCCGGGGTGGCCGACCGGCATGGCGCGCCGATCCTGCCCGGAAACCCAGCCAACCTGTGCGTGGTTGATCCCGACGAGGTCTGGACGGTCTCCGGAGCGGCCATGGCCAGCCGGAGTTGCAACACCCCGTACGAGGGCCGCTCCCTGCGGGGCCGGGTCCGCCACACCCTCCGCGCCGGCGAACCGGTCGTGGTGGACGGTGAGGTCTGCCGGTGAAACGTCGGACGGTCACCGAAGCCGCCCTGGTCCTGGCCGACGGCGAAGTTTTCGAAGGCGAAGCCATCGGCGCTGAACCGGACGGTGGCGTAGCCACCGGCGAAGTGGTGTTCAACACGGTGCTGGCCGGCTACCAGGAGGTGATCACCGACCCGTCCTACGCCGGACAGATCATCACCTTCACCGCGTCCCACATTGGAAACTACGGCGTCAACGACGACGACCACGAAAGCCGCCGCCCCTTCTGCCGAGGCGTCGTGGTACGCGACCTGGCCCGCCGGCGCAGCAACTGGCGGTCCACCGGAGACCTGGATGGGCTACTGCGAACCCACGGCGTTCCCGGGATCGCCGGGGTGGACACCCGGAGACTCACCCGACACCTCCGCGACGCCGGGGCCATGCCCGGGGCCTTCGGCACGAACGATGTGGCCACCCTGGCCGCCGCGGCGGCCAACGAGCCCGGAACCGACGGAATCGACCTGGTGGCCTCAGTGACCTGTGATACCCCGACCGTGGTGGCCTCCACAGGTGGCGCCCGACGCATCGTGGCCTACGACTTCGGCATCAAGGCCACCATCCTGCGTCACCTCTCCGGCCTGGGCGAGGTCACCATCGTCCCCGCCGCCACCCCAGCTACCGACGTGCTGGACCGGGACCCCGACGGAGTCTTCCTGTCAAACGGCCCCGGCGACCCTGGTCCACTAGACGACGTCCGCTCCAACATCGGAGCCCTGCTCGGAGCGGTCCCCGTCTTCGGCATCTGTTTGGGCCACCAACTTTTGGCCGGCACCCTGGGAGCTGAAACCTACAAGTTGCCGTTTGGCCACCACGGCGGGAACCACCCCGTGCGAAACCTGTCCACCGGAGCGGTGGAGATCACCAGCCAAAACCACAACTACTGCGTGGCCGAGGGGTCGATGCCGACGGTCGAGTTGACCCACGTCAACCTCAACGACCAGACCGTCGAGGGAATCCGCTGCCTCGACGTGCCGGCCTTCAGCGTCCAGTACCACCCGGAGGCCGGCCCCGGCCCCCATGACAGCCGCTACCTGTTCGACGAGTTCGAGGACCTGATGGCCTCAGTTCGCGGCCCGGCACCGACCGGAGGTCGCTCCTGATGCCCCGCCGGGATGACATCGGAAGCATCCTGCTTATCGGCTCGGGCCCCATCATCATTGGCCAGGCCTGCGAGTTCGACTACTCGGGTACTCAGGCCTGCCGCGTACTGCGCGAAGAGGGCTATCGGGTTGTCCTAGCCAACTCGAACCCGGCGACCATCATGACCGACCCGGACTTCGCCGACGCCACTTACGTCGAGCCGCTGCGCCTCGACGTCCTGGAGGCCATCATCGCCCGGGAACGCCCCGACGCCCTGCTGCCCACCTTGGGCGGCCAGACGGCCCTGAATCTGGCCATGGAACTAGCCGAGGCCGGGATCCTGGACCGGTACGGGGTGGAACTCATCGGGGCTGACGCTGAGGCCATCGCCACGGCTGAGGACCGGGAGCAGTTCAAGGTAGCCATGCAGGAAATCGGCCTAGCCGTACCCCGGTCGGGCATCGCTCACACCATGAATGAGGCACGGACGGTGGTGGCCGAAATCGGCCTACCGGTGGTCATCCGCCCCGCTTACATCCTGGGGGGCCGGGGGACCGGCATCGCTGCCACCCCGGAGGACTTCGAGGTGGCGGCCGCCAACGGCATCGAAGCTAGCCCCATCTCCGAGATCCTGATCGAGAAGTCGATCGCAGGGTGGAAGGAATACGAACTAGAGGTCATGAGGGACCGGGACGACAACTGTGTGGTCATCTGCTCCATCGAGAACCTCGACCCGATGGGCGTCCACACCGGCGACTCCATCACCGTGGCTCCCGCCCAGACACTGTCTGACGTGGAATACCAGCAGATGAGGGATGCAGCCTTTGCCTGCCTCCGCCGGGTCGGAGTAGAGACAGGCGGGTCCAACGTCCAGTTCGCGGTGGATCCGGCCACCGGCCAGCAGGTCATCATCGAAATGAATCCCCGGGTGAGCCGCTCGTCGGCTCTGGCTTCCAAAGCCACCGGGTTCCCTATCGCCAAGATCGCCGCCAAGCTGGCCGTCGGATACACGCTGGATGAGATCCCCAACGACATCACCCGGGAGACACCGGCCGCTTTTGAGCCGACCATCGATTACGTGGTTACCAAGATCCCACGGTGGGCCTTCGAGAAGTTTCCCGGCACATCCGGCGTGCTGGGTACGTCCATGCAGTCAGTAGGGGAAGTCATGGCCATCGGCCGGACGTTCCCCGAGTCGTTACAGAAGGGCATGCGGTCCCTGGAGAACGGACGCCTCGGCCTGAACGGCGATCCGGCCGAGGCTGCTTTAGACGCCCTGGACGACGACGCCCTGCTGGCCGCCGCCGCGGTACCCACCCCGGCCCGGGTCACCCAACTGGAGGCCCTGCTGCGCCGGGGCGTGGATCCCGACATAGTGCACCAGGCCACCCGGGTGGACCCCTGGTTCCTGGACCAGATCCTTGCTGTCAGCGAAGAGCGTCTCCATCTGGAATCCGTCGGACCCGACCACATGGGACGAGGCGGCTGGAGACGGGCCAAGCAGTTGGGCTTCTCGGACGCCCAACTGGCCTACCTGTGGGGCCGAGACGTCGTTGACGTGCGGTCGGCCCGCGAAGCAGCTGGGGTACGTCCTACCTACAAGACGGTCGACACCTGCGCAGCGGAATTCGCTGCTGAGACGCACTACCACTACTCGGCATGGGAGGACGAGGACGAGGTCCGACCATCCGACCGGCCCAAGGTGATGATCCTGGGTTCAGGCCCCAACCGAATCGGCCAGGGCATCGAGTTCGACTACTGCTGCGTGCACGCCAGTTTTGCCCTGAGGGAAGCCGGCTTCGAGACCGTCATGGTCAACTGCAACCCGGAGACCGTGTCGACCGACTACGACACCAGCGACCGCCTCTACTTCGAGCCACTCACCCCGGAGGACGTAACCAACATCATCGACGCCGAGGAGCCGGTAGGCATCATCGTCTCGCTGGGAGGCCAGACCCCGCTGAAGCTGGCTGCCACCCTGCCCCCCGAACTGGTCGCCGGCACCAGCCCGGCGTCGATCGACCTGGCCGAGGACCGCGAACAGTGGAACGCCCTGTGTCGAGACCTGGGCATCCCGCAGCCCCCGGGAGGCACGGCGGTGGACGCCGACGGGGCCCTGGCCATCGCCGCCCAGGTCGGGTACCCGGTACTGGTTCGCCCGTCTTATGTGCTGGGTGGTCGAGCCATGGAGATCGTCTACGACGACGCCCAACTTCTCCGGGCCATGGCCGAACTGAGCGACTTCGGCAGCCTGGGTATCGAGGGCGGCCTGTCAGCCGAACGCCCGGTGCTGGTGGACCGCTTCCTGGAGGACGCCACCGAGGTCGACGTGGACGCCGTACGCGACCACCTCGGCGAAGCGGTGATTGGCGCTGTCATGGAACACGTGGAGGAGGCAGGCGTCCACAGCGGCGACAGTGCCTGCGTGATTCCACCGCCCCACCTGTCGGCATCCGTGGTGACCCGCATCGAAGACCACACACTGGCCATCGCCAGCGCACTAGACGTCCGGGGCCCCATCAATGTCCAGTTCGCCGTCAAGGACGACGAGGTGTACGTGATCGAGGCCAACCCCCGGGCGTCGCGGACCGTACCGTTCGTGGCCAAGGCCACCGGCGTACCGCTGGCCAAGGTGGCCAGCCGGGTCATGATGGGAGCCACCCTGGGCGAGCTACGAGACGAGGGCCTGCTGTGTGAACGGGTGGTCAGCGACCATGTGGCAGTTAAGGAGGCCGTTCTACCGTTCAACCGGTTCCCGGAAGCCGACCCGGTCCTCGGCCCGGAGATGCGATCCACCGGAGAGGTCATGGGCATCGACCTGACCACCGGGCTGGCCTTCACCAAGTCCCAAATCTCGGCCGGTGACGCCCTACCGGAGTCCGGCACCGTCTTCCTGTCGCTAGCTAACCGGGATAAGGCAGTGGGCTTGGAGGCGGCCCGTGGCCTGCGGGACCTGGGTCTGGACGTGGTGGCGACCAGCGGCACGGCCGAACATCTGCGGGCCAACGGGGTGCCGGTCGACACCGTGGTGGCCAAGCTTGACGAAGAGGGCACCGACGCCGTGGAA
The DNA here is from genome assembly GCA_002717365.1 of Acidimicrobiaceae bacterium. Classification (GTDB taxonomy): domain Bacteria; phylum Actinomycetota; class Acidimicrobiia; order Acidimicrobiales; family MedAcidi-G1; genus UBA9410. The sequence goes on from PBDJ01000018.1 coordinate 22,177, forward strand.
CTGATCCGGTCCGGTGGTGTCCAACTGGTGGTCAACAGTCCTCGCGGTCGCGGCCCCCGAGCCGACGGCGAACACATCCGCGCCGCTGCAGGCGCCCTCGGGATTCCTCTGCTAACCACGGCAAACGCCGCCCTGGCTGCTGCCCGAGGGCTAGCTGACTGGCGGCGTTTCCCGTTGGCCGTCCGAACGCTGCAGGAGTACCACCGGGGTGTGCGCCGCCCGGAAGAGGAGGAAGAGGAGGTTGTCCGGTGAGGGGGCGTAGGCCGGCCGTCGACCTTACGACCCGTGTCGGGTCGGTCGTGCTTCCCAATCCCGTCCTGACCGCCTCGGGTACTGCCGGTTACGGCCACGAGTTGGCCGACTACCTGGACCTGGACTCCCTGGGTGCGGTAGTCGTGAAATCCCTACACGCCGAGCCCTGGGAGGGGAACCCGGCCCCCCGGGTGCACGCCACGCCGGCTGGGATGCTGAACAGCGTGGGCCTTCAGGGCCCCGGGGTCGAAGTCTGGCTGACCCACGACCTACCCGCCCTGGCGGCGACGGGAGCCCGGGTGGTGGCCAGCATCTGGGGGCGCACAGTCGACGAGTTCGCCCGGGCCGCCGAACTACTAGCCGACGCCCCGCCCGAAGTGGTAGCCGTAGAGGTCAACGCTTCGTGCCCGAACCTGGAAGACCGGCGGGCCCTGTTTGCACACTCGACCGTCGCCACAGCGGCCGTAGTCGACGCCGCAGCGGCCGCCGGGCGTCCCCGGTGGGCCAAGCTAAGCCCAAACACCCCGGAGCTACCTGAGATGGCGGCAGCTGCCGTGTCGGCGGGAGCCGAAGCGGTCACCGTGGCCAACACACTGCTGGGCATGGTCATCGACACGGAATCTCGCCGGCCCCTGCTGGGCGCCGGTCGAGGAGGCCTCAGCGGGCCGGCCATCCGGCCGGTGGCCGTCAGGGCCGTCTTTGACACCCGGGAGGCGCTCCCCGAGGTGCCCATCATTGGGGTAGGCGGCGTGGCCAGCGCAGAGGATGCCGTGGAGTTCCTCCTGGCTGGCGCCTCGGCCGTACAGGTAGGCACGGCGACCTTCGCTGACCCCCGGGCGCCGGCCCGGATCCTGCGAGACCTTGGACGGTGGTGTGACCGTCGCGGAGTAGCCGCCTTGGACGAACTGATCGGAGTAGCCCATGGCTGACCATGAGGTACCTGAGGAGGTCCGTTGCCGGCTGTGCCTAGTCCTGGACGTAGACGACCTGGTAGCCGCCCGGCGAACCGCCGACCTGCTGGCCCCATGGTTCGGCACGGTCAAGGTGGGCCTGGAGCTGTTCTCGGCCGCCGGACCGGAGGCCGTGGCGACATTCGCGGAGTCCGGATTCGATGTGTTCTGTGACCTCAAACTGCACGACATCCCCAACACGGTGCGGAGCACCGCCCGGGTGCTGGGCACTTCGGGGGCGCGGTGGGTGACCGTGCACACCTCGGGAGGCGCTCCGATGCTGCAAGCCGCCGTGGAGGGGCTGACCGAAGGGGCAGCCAGCGTGGGGAGCACGATCCCCGGAGCGTTGGGTGTAACCGTTCTGACCAGCGACGACGTAGCAGGCGCCGAAGTCCTCACCGCCCGGTGCGAGCTGGCAGCTGCCAGTGGCTGCGAGGGGATTGTGTGCGCCGCTCCGGACCTTCCAACCACCGACCCCTGGTCGGACCGGCTGGTCAGGGTGGTGCCGGGGATCCGGATGCCCGGCGGGGCAACCCACGACCAAGCCCGGGTAGCCACACCCCGTGAGGCCCTGGCCGCCGGGGCCGACCTTCTGGTGGTGGGCCGGGCCGTAACGGCCGCCGTCGATCCGGTCCAGGCAGCCACCGACTTGGCCGCCCACCTGGCCGGCTGATACCGGGTCGTCCACACCGGTTCGCGGCTGCTACTAGGGTCCTGGCCATGGCAGGACTTCCTCAACTCACCGACGAACAACGACGAGCCGCTCTGGCAATGGCGGCCGAGGCCCGACGGGTACGGGCCGAGATCAAGGAGCTTCTCAAGATGGGGACGCTGTCCCTGTCCGAGCTGCTGGATCGGTCTGACAACGAAAAGATCTTGGCCAAGATGAAGGTGCTGTCCGTCCTAGAGGCGCTGCCCAAGTTGGGCAAGGTGAAAGCCCGCCGGACCATGGACGAGGTTGGGATCAGTGAGAGCCGCCGCCTACGGGGTCTGGGTTCCCAGCAGCGGGCCGAGCTGGTAGCGCGTTTCGGCTGACACCGACTCTCAGACGGACGGCGAGCCGGTGGGGGAGAACCCCGATACCCGGACGCCGTTGGTGGTGGTGCTCTCCGGCCCGGGTGGCGCGGGGAAAGGCACGATCGCTCGGGCTCTGGTTGAGGGCGACGACCGCCTGGCCCTGAGCCGGTCCTGGACCAGCCGCGAACGGCGGATCGACGACGTTGCTGACGCCTACGTCTTCGTGGACCGGGCCACCTTCGAGGAGCGTCGCGACGAGGGCGGGTTCCTGGAGTGGAACGAGTTCCTGGGTTGCTTCTACGGAACGCCGACCCCTGATATCGACGACCCGCGAGACCTCCTCCTAGAAATCGACGTAGCAGGAGGCCGACAGGTCCTGGAGCGGCTCCCTGATGCCCTTTGCCTGTTCGTGGACGCCCCGGACGATGAGGAGTTGGTGAGCCGCCTCGTGGGTCGAGGCGACAGCGTCGAACAGGCAGAGGCACGGGTGCGAGAGGCGAAGCGGGAGCGTGGCGAAGCCGAGCAGCTGGGCTACCTCCGGGTCATCAACGACGACCTGGATGAGGCCGTGGCAAGGATTACCAACCTGATCGGAGAACACCGCAGGTTGAACGGCTAACCACCAAAGTTCCGGGGCCGCTATCCAGAGATTTGACCCATTTGGCTCGGAGTCGTTGTTCGAGGGTTCGGACGGTCCCGCTGGTACCGTGAGGGGCCGTTCGGTCGCCCCAGCACACGAGTCGGGGGTTGTCCGGTCGAGAGTCCCGGTCGTAGGGACCGGCACCCTGAGGAACGCAGAGGATCCAAGTGCAGCGTCACGACAGCATGGTCAACCCGGAGATCGAGGGCCTCCTCGAGACGGCCGACTCCAAGTTCCGCCTGGTCACGGTGAGCTCCAAGCGTGCCCGGCAGATCAACTCCTACTTCGGCCAGTTGGGCGAGGGCCTAGGGGCGTCGATTCCGCCACAGGTCACCTCGACGTCGCGCAAACCGCTGTCCATCGCCTTTGAGGAACTAGCAGCGGGAAAAATCGAAGCTGTGGAGTCGCCGGACGAGCCGGAGGACGTAGACACCCTGCTGGACGCCATCGATGCCGAGTTGGCTGAACAGTTGGGCGAGGACCTCCCTGAGGGCGCGGTGCCCGAGGCCGAGGCCGAGGCCGAGGGCGACGAGGGCGCCTGATTCTCCACCCCCTGGGGCAGCCACCATGGGATCACTCACCGGACGCCGGATCGTTCTCGGGGTCACCGGGGGCGTTGCCGCCTACAAGGCCGTCGAGGTCTGTCGGCGCTTGGTTGACGCTGGCGCCCACGTGGCACCGGTTCTTACTCGGGGAGCCCTCCACTTCGTAGGTCGGGCCACCTTCGACGCTTTGGCGTCAGAGCCCGTCCAGACGTCCCTGTGGGACGAACCCCACCCGATCCCGCACACTCGCTTGGGTCAGGGAGCCGACCTGGTGGTGGTGTGCCCGGCCACGGCCCGTCTCCTGTCCGACTACCGGACGGGCCGTTCGGGGGACCTCCTGACCGCCACCCTGCTGGCTACCCGGGCGCCGGTCATCGTGTGCCCGGCCATGCACACCGAGATGTGGGAGCAGCCCTCGGTTCAGGAAAACGTTGAGGTCCTGGCATCAAGGGGCGTGACCGTCGTCGGACCCGAGGACGGGCGCCTGGCCGGCGGCGACGTCGGAGAGGGCCGTCTCGCCGACCCGGCCACCGTGGTGACCGCGGCCGAGGAGGTCCTGGGGGCAACCCGGGGCGACGCCGGTGGCGACCTGGCCGGCCTGACCGTACTGGTGACGGCCGGAGGGACTCGGGAGCCGATTTGCCCGGTCCGGTTCTTAGGCAACCGGTCCTCAGGTAAGCAGGGCCACGCTCTGGTGGCCGAGGCGGCCGCCCGCGGGGCTCAGGTCCGCTGCGTGACCACCCAGCCGGGCACGGCACCCGCTGGCCCGGGTATCGATGTCACGGCAGTTGACACAGCAGCCGAGATGGCCGCCGCGGTAATCGCTCAGGCCGTCGACGCCGACATTGTCCTCATGGCGGCTGCCGTAGCCGACTTCCGACCGGTCGAGGTGGCCGCCGAGAAGATCAAGAAAGGCGACGGCCCGACCGAGATCATCCTGGAGCCCACAGTCGACATCCTCGCCGAGTTGGGTCGATCTCGGATCAACGGACAAGTTCTGGTGGGGTTCGCGGCAGAGACCAGAGATCTGCGCCAGAATGCGGTGGCGAAGCTGGCTGCGAAGGGGATTGATCTGATTGTGGCCAACGACGTGTCGGCCCCCCAGGTGGGGTTCGAGCACGACACCAACGCCGTGCTGGTCATGGATGCCAGTGGCGGTGCCCGGGAGGTGTCGTTGGCGGACAAACGGGAGGTAGCCGGTGTTGTGCTGGACGCCGCGCTGGCCGAACATAGGACGAACCGGACTGGAAACGGAGACGTCAGGTGAGTGACAACTGGACCTTCACCTCGGAATCGGTCACCGAGGGCCATCCGGACAAGATGGCCGACCAGATCTCCGATGCGGTGCTGGACGCCATGCTGGCCAGAGACCCGAACAGCAGGGTGGCCTGCGAAACTCTGATCACCACCGGCACGGTCGTGGTGGCCGGTGAGATCACTACGACGGACTACGTGGACATCCCTGAGACCGTGCGGGACACCGTCTGCGAGATCGGCTACGACCGGGAGGACTTCGGGTTCGACGGCCGGACCTGCGGCGTGATGGTCGCTCTGGACGCCCAGTCCACCGACATTGCCCGGGGGGTGGACGACTCGGAGGAGGCCCGGACCGGCTCCTCGGACAACGACGACCTGGACCGCCAGGGCGCAGGTGACCAGGGGATGATGTTCGGATACGCCTGCGACGAGACCGATGTCCTGATGCCGTTGCCCATCCAGACGGCCAATCGCATGGCCGAGCGGCACGCCGAGGTCCGAAAGTCCGGAACCATTCCTTACCTGCGTCCCGACGCCAAAACCCAGGTCACTTTCGACTACGAGGGCAACCGGCCGGTTCGCCTACGCACCGTGCTGGTGAGCACCCAGCACAACGACGGGGTCGACCGGGACTCCATGATCCGCCCCGACCTCTTGGAGCAGGTCATCCGACCAACCATCCCGGAGGCTTTCTCCAACGACGATTTCGAGGTCCACGTCAATCCGACGGGCCGCTTCGTGATCGGCGGCCCAGTAGGCGACACCGGCCTGACCGGCCGCAAGATCATCGTGGACACATACGGTGGAATGGCCCGGCACGGTGGCGGTGCCTTCTCGGGCAAGGACCCGTCGAAGGTCGACCGGTCGGCGGCCTACGCCACCCGCTGGGTGGCCAAAAACCTGGTAGCGGCCGGAGCGGCCAGCCGCTGCGAACTTCAGGTGGCCTACGCCATCGGGATGGCCCGTCCGGTGTCCGTCCAGGTCGAGACATTCGGGACCGAGACCGTGGACCCAACCCGCATTGCAGCCTGCGTGCAGGAGGTCTTTGACCTCCGGCCGGCGGCCATCATTCGCGACCTGGACCTCAAGCGGCCGATCTACCGGAGGACAGCCGCCTACGGGCACTTCGGACGAGACGGATTCCCGTGGGAAGCGACCGATCGGGTGGACGACGTCCGGTCGGCCCTCGACCTGTCCTGACCCGGCAACCGGCATGACCGGCGAGGCCACCGACCAGGGTCGGCTGGACCTCGATGGTGATATTGCCGACAACGTCTCCGCGACGGAGAAGCCGACGGTCGAAGCCTCCGGAGGGGTCAACGACGCTGTCCCTCAGGGCCTTCCAGGCCGGGTGGTCCGGGTACTTCCCGACGTGGCCGCTTTAGGCCGGGCCTTCGACTACCTCGTTCCCCCTGCCTGGGAGAACGACGGAAGAGCCAAAAACCTCGGGGTCGGCAGCCGGGTGCGGGTGATCCTGGGCGGCCGCCGGGTGGGGGGCTGGGTGGTGGAAGACCACGTTGTTCCCCCGGCCGGCGTGGAACTTCGCCCCCTCTCCCGGCTCAGCGGGATGGGACCCTCAGCAGCCCTGATCGACCTGGCCCGTTGGGCAGCCCGACGGTGGGTTGGTCCGGTGTCAGGGTTCTTGGCCACCGCGTCGCCCCCCACGGTGGTCGAGGTAGCAGCCCCCGGTCCGGCACCGGCCGTAGTCCCGGAGGCCACCGGACACTGGTTCGACGGGGCGTTTGCCGGAGACGCCGAGGTTCCCACGGTGGTTCGCCTGCCCCCAGCTGCCAACCCGGTGCCGCTGGTACTGGCCGCCGCTCGGCTAGGTGACGCCCTGGTGCTCGTGCCCACGGCCCCCGCCGCTTCCCACCTAGCCGGGCAACTCCGCCGGGCTGGCCTACCGGTGGCCTCCATGCCCCGCGACTGGGCTCGGGCTGCTGGCGGCGGGCTGGTCGTAGGATCCCGGGCCGCCGCTCTGGCCCCCGTACGGCATCTGGGGGCTGTGCTGGTCCTAGACGAGCACGACGAGGCCTACCAGGAGGAGCGGGCCCCCACCTGGAACGCCCGGGACTTGGCCGTCGAGCGGGCCCGCCGGGCCAGGGTGCCTTGCGTCCTGGCCTCGGCCGCCCCCACGCTGGAGGCCCTGGCTGCAGGACACCTCCTGGCCCCGTCGCGAGCCGTCGAGCGGGCCGGATGGCCGGTGCTGGACCTGGTCGACCGCCGCCAGGACGATCCGGTGCAGTCGGGTCTGTTCTCGCCAGCGTTGGTGCCCATCCTGCGAGGCGAGGGCGGCGACCCCGTGGTATGCGTCCTGAACCGGAAGGGTCGGTCCCGACTGTTGGCCTGCCAAGACTGCGGAGAACTGGCCCGATGCGAGGAGCATCAGGTTCCCCTCATCCAGGACGAGGACGACCGGCTGCGCTGCCCGGTAGATGACGATCGCAGGCCCGTGGTATGTGACGCCTGCGGGGCCACCCGGTTCCGAAATCTGCGGGCCGGCGTAGCCCGAGTCCGCGAGGAGTTGGAGGCGCTGGCCGGACGTCCCGTTCTGGAGGTCACGGCGGACACGGGGGCGGCCAGTCTGGACGACGGTGAGGCCTCAGTGTTCGTAGGGACCGAGGCCGTGCTCCACCGGATCCACCGACGAGTAGCCCGGGTGGTGTTCCTGGAATTCGACCAGGAGCTCTTGGCGCCCCGAATGCGGACTGCCGAACAGGCCGTGGCCCTGCTAGTCCGTGCGGCCCGCCTGGTCGGCCCCCGGGAGGCCGGCGGGCGATTGGTGGTCCAGACCCGCCAGCCTGACCACGAGGTGCTCCAGGCGGTGCTGCACGCCGATCCGGGGTGCCTGGTCGAGGGGGAACGGGAACGGCGGATGCTCCTCGGGCTTCCCCCGTACGGGGCCCTGGCTCGTATCTCAGGCGCTGCGGCCCCCGAGTTCATAGATCGGCTCGGCACGCCTGACGATGTCAACGTCCTGGGCCCCCGGGACGGGGCATGGCTAGTCCGGGCGGCTGACCACGACAGCCTGAGTGCTGTCCTAACCGGGGTAGAGCGCCCTTCGGGTCGGCTCCGGATCGAGGTAGATCCCCGCCGGGCCTGACCATAGGGAGGGCCGGGCTACCAGTTCCGGCGGTTCAACTCGTAGAGGGCAATACCGGCCGCTGTGGCCACGTTAAGGCTGCCAACCTTTCCCAGTTGGGGGATAAAGGCCACCACGTTGCAGGCGGCCAGGGTGGCGGCTGATAATCCGCGATCCTCGTGACCCAGAGCCAGACAGGCCTTCTCGGGCAGCGGCGCCTCGTGGAGGGGCACCGCCTCGTCGGCCAACTCCACCCCGACCAGCCCGTACCCGGCGGCCCGGATGCCCTCGATGGCCTCCGAGACGTCGTCACAAGTTGTCCAGGTCAGGTAGCGGCCGGTTCCAAGGGCGGTCTTGGCCGTCTTGGCGTGGGTGGGCGCCGCGGTGGCCCCAGCCAGCCACAGGTGTGCGACCCGATAGGCGGCGGCGGTGCGCAGGATGGCCCCCACGTTGTAGGGCGTCTGGACGCTATCCAGCAGCAGGGCCACTTCGGGTTCGTGGCGTCTCCGCCAGTCGCGGTGCTGGCGTTTGAGGCCGGTGCCGTCAAGGTTCTTCACTACACGTCCTCCCTCCGGGCCTTCCGAGCCGCTACGTCAAGCAGGCGGTATCCCTTGCGCGACGCCCGCCGGGTAGTGGACCAGCCCTGGTCGTCCATCCACCGGGCAAGCGAGTCGGCCCCCAGGTGACGCTGAACCACCAGGTGGGCGGTGCCATCCGGAGCCAAGCGGTCTAGCCATCGTTCCAACAGGTCGTGCAAAGCCGCCTTGCCGATGCGGATCGGGGGGTTGGACCACAGGGAGGCCATCCGGATCTCCTCGGGGACCTCGTCGGGGGCGGCTACCACGACATTGGCCAGACCGGCTGCCTCGGCGTTGGTTCGGCACAGGTCTCGTGCCCGCTCGTTCACATCCACGGCCCACACCCGGGCATCGGGGCACCGGATAGCCAACGTGCAGGCGATAGGGCCGTACCCGCAGCCCAGATCCAGGAGGTCGACGGCACCAGTAGGCGGAGGCGGCCCCTCCAACAGGAGGTAGCGGGTACCGCGGTCCACCCGGTCGGTCGAAAAGACCCCGCGGTCGGTGGCCAAGCGTAGGTCGACGTCGGGGAGGAGCAGATCCACCTCGGATGGCCGCGAGTCCACCTCGGGACGGCCGGTCCAGTACTGGCCGTCGTTCACCTGCGGTACCGGTCGGGCATCCGGGCCTCCATGACTCCGACGGTAGCCTTGCCCCCGTGGCACCCCACGAGATTCGACTCATCGGCGACCCGGTCCTACGCCAACCGGCGGCCGACGTGGCCGACGTGGACGGTGCGCTGGTTCGCCTAACCGACGACATGTTCACCACCATGTACGAGGCGGCTGGCATCGGTCTGGCTGCCCCACAGGTGGGCGTCCAGAGGAGACTCTTCGTCTACGACCACGGCCAGGGAACTGGAGTCATTTTGAACCCGCGGATCGTGGAGTCCGACGGGGAGTGGACGTTCGAAGAGGGATGTCTGTCGATCCCCGAACTGTCGTGGGAGATCGTCCGACCCAAGCAGATTCACCTGGTAGGCGTGGACCTGGACGGCAACGAGGTGTCCATCGAGGCCGACGAGCTAGAAGCCCGACTATTCCAGCACGAGTTGGACCACCTGGACGGGGTGCTGCTCGTCGACCACCTGGACGAGGACCAGCAACGCGATGCCCGACGGGTGCTGCGCGAAATGACCATGGCCCGTGTAGAAGCCGCCGGTAGCGGCCCGTCGGGTGGGGGCCTGCGATTGCCCTGATCGCGCCACCTCCGGCGCATCCCAGACGGCTGGTGTACCTCGGCAACCCCGCGGTAGCTGTGCCGACGCTGGACGCCCTGCACGAAGCGGAACACGAAGTGGTGCTGGTGGTGACCTCACCGGACCGTCGACGGGGCCGACGCTCGGCTCCGACCCCAACCCCGGTGGCTGCCCGGGCCGTCGAACTGGGCATCCCGGTTTCTTACGACCTGGAGGCGGTAGCCGACTGCGGCGCCGACCTCGGGGTGGTGGTGGCCTTCGGGCGGATCGTTCCCGTCGAGTTGTTGGCCCGGATTCCCATGGTCAACCTGCACTTCTCGCTCCTTCCCCGTTGGAGGGGTGCCGCCCCCGTCGAGCGCGCCCTGCTGGCCGGTGACCCGACGACCGGGGTATGTCTCATGGACCTGGCCGAAGGTCTGGACGTTGGCGACGTCCACGCCAGGGTCGAGACGCCCATCGGGCCGACCGACACGGCGGCCAACCTCCGGGACCGCCTAGCCGACCTCGGAGCGACGCTGCTGGTCGACGCCTTGGCCGGTGGGTTGGGAAACCCGGAACCCCAAACCGGCGAGGCCACCTACGCCCACAAGATGAAACGGGAGGACTTGCACCTGGACTGGAAGCGGCCGGCCGCCGAGCTGGCCAGAGTGGTCCGTGTCGGGGGAGCCTGGACCACGTTCCGGGGCGATGACCTGAAGGTATGGGAGGTCGAGTTGGTCGACGACCTATCGACTGCCGTCCCCGGGGTCCTGATCGGTGACCAGGTGGCTACCGGGGCGGGGAACCTACGACTCGTCGAGGTCCAGCCAGCCAGCCGGTCCCGAATGGCCACTTCGGCCTGGTTGGCTGGAGCACGGCCAGCAGCCGACGAACGGCTGGGCGGGTGAGCGGGGACGATGCTCGGCGCCTGGCCCTCGAGGTGCTGGGACGAATCGAGAGGGACGGCGCCTACGCCAACCTGTCCCTGCGAGCCGCTCTGGACCGGTGCGACTTGGACCGCCGGGACCGGGCCTTCGTCACCGAGCTCGTCTACGGCACTACCCGGATGCGACGGGCCTGCGACCACCTGATCGACCGCTTCCTCCACGACGACATCCAGCCCGACGTCCGGACCGTGCTCCGGCTGGGCGCCTACCAACTGCACTGGGCCGGAGTTCCTACTCACGCCGCCGTGTCAGCCACCGTGGCGGTAGCTCCCCGCAGGGTCCAAGGCCTGTGCAACGCGGTTTTACGGCGAGTCGCCGACCACCAGCCGACCTGGCCCGGTCCAGCCGTCGAGCTGAGTGTTCCCGACTGGCTGATCGACCGCCTGGTAGCCGACCTTGGCTTGGACGACGCCCTGGCTGCCCTGACTGCCATGAACCGTCCGGCCCCGGCCGTGGTCCGAGACGACGGCTACCACCAGGACCGGGCCTCACAGCTAGTGGCCGACCTCACCGGGGAGGGGTTAATCCCCGGCGGACGAGTGCTGGACCTTTGTGCCGCCCCGGGAGGCAAGGCCACGGCCCTGGCGGCCGCTGGAGCCTCGGTAGTGGCCGCTGACCTACGACCGTCCCGACTGGGTCTGGTAGCCCAGAACGCCAATCGCCTCGGACAAGCGATAGTTCTGGTAGCGGCTGACGGTCGTACTCCGCCGTTCCGGCCCGGGTCGTTCGACCGGGTGCTGGTAGACGCACCCTGTTCCGGACTAGGGGTCCTGCGTCGTCGGGCCGATGCCCGCTGGCGAGGCGATGAAGCCGATCTGGCCGACCTGGCCCTCCTGCAAGCCAACCTGTTAACCGGGGCCGCTGCCCTGGTCCGACCAGGCGGCCAACTGGTCTACAGCGTGTGCACGGTGACCGAGGCTGAGACGGCCGGCGTGGACCGCCGGTTCCGTGAAGCCGAGCCGCGAGCGGAACCCGAGCCAATAGGTAGGCCATGGCGACCCCACGGCGACCACGGGTCCGGCGGCCTGCTGCTGCCCCAGGACCTGGACAGCGAAGGGATGGCCGTCTTCCGCTACCGAATGTCCTAACCGCTCCCGGTCAAACCAGTAGCCGTTCGGCCAGGTGGTTCAGGACCCGGTCCAGAGCTTCCCGGGTGGGGTGGCCCGGTTCATCCACGAACTCCTCGGTCAGCACCGAGTGGGCCCTCTTGGAGATGTACCACGGATTGCCGGGAGAGTTGTCCAGCTCGACGCCGATGAACCCTTCTCCCAACTCCTCGCGAAGACGCTCAAACCGTTCAGCGGGCGCTATCCCGTCCTCGCTGAACCGCAGGCCGAGGACGCAGACACCCTCGTCCACCCGCTCCCGGACCACCTCCAAGTCGCGGTCCGAAATGCCCACCGACCGTCGCTGCCGGGCCCCGAAGGGCAGAGGGAGGCTGGGTTGGCTGAGTACGGGGGCCAGCATCCGATCGTCGACCATCATCCCAAGGGCGAAACCTCCGGTGAAGCACATCCCAATTGCCCCGACACCCGGTCCGCCGCACCGGCCGTGCTCAAAGGCGGCTAGGGCCCGAAGCCAGTCGGTCACTGGAGAGGTCCGCCTTCGCATAAACGCCGTGAATTCTCTCGACACGCAGCCTCTAGTGAGCATTCTGAGGGAGTAGCCGAGAGTGGGCCGGCGTCCCGGTGTGCCGAACAGCGATGGAAGCACGGCAGTACAGCCGATGGTTGCCACCCGACGGCCGAATTCGGCCACCCGAGGGGTGATTCCAGGCATTTCGGAGATGACGATCACCGCCGGTCCAGTCCCGGTGCGAAGCACGGTCCGGATGGTGCCGCCGTGTTCGAAGTCGCCGATCTGGTAGCCGGCCAACGCGTCCACGCCCATGAGAGAGACGGTAGCGCCAGGCCTGGACCCGATTCCGGTCCCGGCCTGCCTGAAGAGCGCCGGTAGCCTCGCCCCATGGGCGACCACGGGCATCACGACGCCATTTCACCGGCCGTCAAGGTGCTCACCGTGTCCGACGGCGTGTTCCACGGCGTGCGAGAAGACCGGTCTGGAGCGGCCCTAGTGGCTTGCTGTGAAGCCGAGGGCTGGACGGTGGTCGAGACAGCGGTGACCGCCGACGGTGTCGACGCGGTGGCCAAAGCCTTGCACGCCCTCGTAGATGGCTTCCATGGCCTGGTGCTGACCACCGGGGGTACGGGCTTTGGGCCCCGCGACGCCACCCCAGAGGGCACCCTGGCTGTTGTAGACCGCTTGGCGCCCGGGCTATCTGAGGCCATGCGGCTAGTGAACCCGTTAGGCCGGCTCTCTCGGGGTGTAGCCGGAACGGTAGGTACGGCCCTGATTTTGAACACGCCAGGTTCGGCGAAGGGTTGCGTGGAGTGCCTCGAGGCGGTCGCCGACGTGGTGCCCCACGCCGTACGCCTGCTAGTCGACAACGCTGATCCGCACCCGTCAGGCGAGGGGTCGGGAACCGGTGGCTGACCGACCCGGTGTCGACGACCGTCAGGCCATGCGGGAGGCGATGGCCATGGCAGACGCGGCGCGCTTCCGGACCTCACCCAACCCGTGGGTGGGTGCCGTGGTGGTAGCCGATGGTGAGATCGTGTCCCGAGGGGCCACCGAGCCGCCGGGTGGTGCCCACGCTGAACGTATTGCCCTAGACGAGGCGGTGGGCTCACTGGCCGGCGCCACACTGGTCACGACATTGGAGCCATGCGATCACGAGGGTCGGACGGGACCGTGCACTGAGGCCATCGTGGCCTCCGGTGTGGCCCGAGTAGTGGTTGGGGTGTCCGACCCCGACCCGGACGTTTCCGGTCGAGGCTTGGAGAGGCTCAGGGCAGCCGGCATCGACGTGGAGGTCGGCGTGCTGGGCGATGAGGTGGCCAGGCAGCTGGCCCCCTACCTGCATCAGCGTCGTACCGGGCGCCCCTACGTCGTCCTGAAGTTGGCCGCCACCCTGGACGGTCGGATCGCCGCCCCCGACGGCTCCAGCCGTTGGATCACCGGCGCTGAGGCCCGAGCCGACGTGCACCTGCTACGGGCGTCTAGCGACGCCGTGTGCGTAGGCGCCGCCACCGTACGGGCTGACGATCCACGCCTCGACGTGCGGGACGCTCCTGTGCCGGACGGAGTCGAGGCGCCCCGCCGGGTGGTGTTAGGGGCGATCCCCGAAGGCGCCCGGGTACTTCCCGCCGAGGAGCACCACGGCGAACCGGCCGACCTTCTAGACCGCCTGGGCTCCGAGGGCGTGCTGCAGTTGCTGGTGGAAGGCGGGGCCGACGTAGCAGGACGCTTCCACCGTGAGGGCCTGGTGGACCGCTACATCGTCTATCTGGCTCCAGCTCTACTGGGCGGCGACGACGGACGGTCCCTACTGGCCGGCCCGGGTGCGTCGACTATGGCCGACCTGCGAAGGGGCCGGTTTGCTTCCGTGACCCCGTTGGGCGACGACCTCCGTATCGATCTGGTGCTGGACGCCGGCTGAGCTCGGCAGAGGTCCGAGAAAACCGGGGGCGGGCCGGACGGGGGACCGGATAGGTTCAGCCCGTGCTGAAGCTTGTCCTACCCAAGGGTTCCCTAGAGAAGTCGACACTTGAACTGTTTGAGGGTGCCGACCTGGGGGTAGTTCGCAGTTCGTCAGTCGACTACCGGGCGACGATCGACGATCCCCGAGTCGACGAGGTGCGTATCCTGCGTCCTCAGGAAATTCCCACCTACGTGGCTGACGGACTGTTTGACCTGGGAATCACCGGCCGGGACTGGATCCAGGAAACGGGCAGCGACGTAGTCTCGCTCGGCGAACTGCACTACTCAAAGGCCACGGCCCGACCGGTACAGATCGTGGTCGCCGTCCCCGGCGACTCGCCGGTGGAGTCGGTAGCCGACCTGTCGTCAGGGGTCCGGGTGTCCAGCGAGTACCCAGAGTTGACCCGCCGGTTCTTCGCCGAGCAGGGCGTAGAGGCCGATATACGGCTCTCCTATGGGGCCACCGAGGCCAAGGTGCCCGACATCGTGGACGTAGTGGTCGACATCACCGAGACCGGCCGAGCCCTGCGAGCTGCCGGCTTGAAGGTCATCGACACCATCCTGACCAGTTTCACCGAGTTGGTGGCCAACCCCGAGGCCTACGCCAACCCGGACAAACGCCACGCCATGGAGCAACTCCACAGACTTCTACAGGGCACCTTGGAAGCCCGAGGGAAGGTCCTAGTGAAGATGAACGTGGTGGGTGACCACCTCGACGCGGTGATTGGTCTCATCCCGTCGATGAAGTCACCGACGGTGAACGAGTTGTTTGGGAGTTCGGGCTTTGCTGTGGAGACCGTGGTTGCCAAATCGGAGATAAACGTACTGATTCCTGCCCTACGCGATGCCGGGGCCACCGACATCATCGAACTGCCGATCTCCAAAATTGTTCACTGACCCGCCCGGCGGACTGGGCCGGTTAGTCGCCGGCCGCCTCTCCAGTCTCGTTTTCGGCCTCGTCCCCGTCGTCGGCTGCCGCCTCCCTCATCGCCTTCTCGACGGCCACATAAGCCAGACGAATCTGGTGTAGGGCATCGCGCATTGTCGCTTCGGCTTCCCCTAAGCGGCCGGGAAGCGTGTCGACCACGGCGGCCAGAGCGTCGATAGCCACCGAAGCCTCGGACAAGTTGGGTGGCTGCTGGGACAGGTGGATGGCCGCCAGCTCGTAGAAACCCATCAGGTGGTTGGCCACCACAACAGAGGCCGGGGCCGAGGCCAACTGCTCCTGGACGGCGGCCATTTCCCGGGCCATGGCCTCGGCCTTCTCACGGTCCTCCGGCGACAGCGCCTCCAATGAGGGGTCGACCGGCGGGTCCTGTGGGGAACTGGAGGGGTCGACGGGATGTTCCCCGCCAGGGGTCCAGAGACTGCTCATCGGGATTCCTCGCCTAGTAGTCGGACTCCCCAGAGGGAGCGGAATACCCACCGGGCCGGCGGCTGGTGCCGGAACGATGCGGGACCGGTAGCCTACGGGCTACAACTGAAAGGAAAGCGGGGTTCTCCCCACCCGACACGCGTCCAGCGGGTTCGGGTCTTCTTCTCGTCGGATCTACGACGTCCATGGCGTACCGCCGTGGGACGTCGGGGTCGCCTCGGCGGGGGTCGGCTTTCTGGCGCCCGCCGTTTCCGCGTTCCGGGGCCGTTTCCCGGTCGGGGTGCGGAGGGTGCCGTCCCAATGTTCAATCACGAGGAGAGAGCCTGCGTGACACACAGGAGTGACGACCGATAGCTGCCCCAACCAACCAGGAACCACGGATCAACGACCGCATCCGGGCCGGACAGGTCCGCCTCGTCTCGCCAGAGGGTGAGCAAATGGGGATCCAGTCCCTACCGGATGCCCTGTCGGCGGCCCAAGAGATGGGCCTCGACCTAGTGGAAGTGGCCGACAAGGCTGATCCACCGGTCTGCCGGATCATGGACTATGGGAAGTTCAAGTACGAACAGTCCCAGCGGGCCAAGGAATCACGCCGGAAGTCGACCCACGTTCTGGTCAAGGAGATGAAGTACCGGCCGAAGATCGGTCCCGGGGACTTCGCCACCAAGACCCGCAAGGTGGAAGCGTTTCTGGGCGATGGCAGCAAGGTCAAGGTCACGATCATGTTCCGCGGCCGGGAGATGCAGCACCCCCAACTGGGGCGCCGCATCCTGGACAACGTCGCCGAGGCGGTGTCCCACGTCGGTCGGGTAGAGGTGTTTCCTAAGCAGGAGGGCCGCAACATGTCCATGGTGCTGGTTCCCGGCCAGGCCACCCGCAGGCAGCGGGAGGCGGCGGCCGAGCGTCAGGAGGCCCTGGCATCGGACATCACTACCGAGGAAACAGTTACCGAGGAAACAGTCGCCGAGGAAACAGTCACCGAGGAAACAGTCACCGAGGACGACGAAGCAGTAACGGACCCCAACCCGGCTACCTGAGCCCGGGTGACCAAGACAGACCAAGATCCAGACACCGGAGCAGAACACATGCCCAAGATGAAGACCCACCGGGGGATGGCCAAGCGCATCAAGGTGACCGGCACCGGTCGCCTGAAGCGGGGCACCTATGTGAAGAAGGCGGTGAAGCTGAAGCGGCGACGCGGTCGCCAGCTCGACGTGGATCCGACCAACGCCTCGACCGTTCGGAAGCAACTCGGAATCTGAACCTGGGCCACCAGATTGGTGGCTGACAACCGGGGACCAGGTCCCCATACGACACGACCAAACACTCGTCGCACGGCGACGACGACGCCTACAAGGAGATCGTGATGGCCAGGGTCAAGCGAGCCGTCCAGAACAAGAAGAAGCACAAGGCCGTCCTAGAGCAAGCCAAGGGGTACTACGGCGACAAGAGCCGGACCTTCCGTGCCGCCAACGAGCAGGTGATGCACTCAGGCAACTACGCCTTCCGTGATCGCCGCGCCCGCAAGGGGCAGTTCCGCCGCCTCTGGATTCAGCGCATCAACGCGGCCTGTCGCCAGCACGGCACCAGCTACAGCGTGTTTATCGCCGGCCTGAAGCGGGCTGGCGTCGAAGTGGACCGCAAGGTCCTGGCCGACCTGGCGGTGGCCGAACCGGCGGCTTTTGCCGCCCTGGTCGAGGTAGCCACGACCGCCGACGCGGCCTGAGCGCCGAGACGGTTCCCGCCGCCAGTCCAGACCGATCGGTGGACGGACACCCACCCATGATCGAAGAGCTCTCCGGGGGGAATCCCCGCTGTCGACGGTTACGCCGACTGGCTCGCGACCGCGGATTCCGCCACGACGAAGCGGCTTACATCGTCGAGGGCCCCATCCTGGTGACCGAGGCGCTGAACGCCGACCGGGACGTTCGACAAGTAGCGCTACCGACCTCAGCGGCCGACCACGACCTAGTTCGGCTGGTCCAGCAAGCCGGGGTGGATGCCTTTCTCGTATCCGACCGGGTGTTCGACGGGCTGGCAAGTACCCGCTCCTCCCAGCCCGCCCTGGCTGAAGTGGCCTTTCACGACGTCGAGGCTGTGGCCCTAGCGTCCACAGCGGGGCCGCTGGTCGTCCTGGCCGAACTGGGAGACCCGGGCAACGCCGGAACCCTGATCCGCTCAGCCGAGGCCTTCGGAGCCACTGGAATCCTGATGGCCGGAGGGGTGGACCCGTACAACCCGAAGTTGGTGCGGGCTGCTGCCGGCTCCAGCTTCCGGGTGCCCGTCGCAGCGGTCGACGACCCGGTCGCCGCCGTTCGGCTTCTGACCGATGCCGGAGTGTCCTGCTGGGCGACTGTGCCCCACGGTGGAATCCCACCTACCGAGGTGCCCTCTAATGGCCCGGTGGCCCTGATCCTGGGCAACGAACCCCACGGCCTGGACGCCGGGGTGGTGGAGGCCTGCACCGGTCTGATCACCGTCCCCACGGTGGGCGGGGTGGACTCACTTAACGTGGCTGTGGCGGGTTCGGTGGCTCTCCACGCCCTAGTCGCCAGATCCGGAGAGGCCGACAGCGACTCCGACTGAAACGGTCATGGGGGAGCGCGACCACGTCCCGTAGTCTGCGTGGATCGCCACCAGCCCCGACCGCCACCGCACCCGATGATCTCTGACCTGGATCAGCATCTCGCCGAAGCCGCGACAGCCATCGCTACAGCCGGCGACCTCGATGCCATGAGAACCGTGAACTCCGAGCTGCTGGGGAAGCAGTCGGTGGTGACCGAGGCCCGGAAAACTCTGGGCGGCCTCGACGAGGACGAACGGAAGGCTGTGGGTCAACGCCTGAACGAAGTGCGGGCCGAGATCGAGGCTCTGGTGGCCGCCCGCCGGTCGGCACTGGAGGGTGAGGCCCGGGCCGAACAGTTGGAAGAGGAGCGCCTGGACCTGACAGAGCTGGACCGGGGTAGGCGTCTCGGCCATCGTCACGTGGTCACCCAGACATGGGAGCGGCTCGAAGACCTTTTCGTGGGAATGGGCTACACGGTCTCGGAGGGTCCCGAAATCGAAGACGAGTGGCATAACTTCGGTGCCCTCAACTTCCCGCCCGACCACCCAGCCCGCGACATGTACGACACCCTCTACGTGGACCATGGCGAGCCGGGTAGCACCCTGCTGCGCACCCACACCTCGCCAGTCCAGATCCGAGTCATGGAGGCCGGCGAGCCGCCCATCTACTCGATCATGCCGGGACGGGTGTTCCGCAGCGACACAGCAGACGCCACCCATATGCCGGTGTTCCACCAGATCGAAGGCCTGGTGGTAGACCGGGGCATCACCTTCGGGGACCTGGCCGGGACCCTGGAGGCCTTCACTCGGGCCTACTTCGGCGGGGACTTCACCTCGCGGCTCCGACCATCGTACTTCCCGTTCACTGAACCGTCAGCAGAGTTCGACATCCGACGCCCGGACGGAACGTGGCTGGAGCTGGCGGGCTGCGGGATGGTCCATCCCAACGTGCTGGCAGCGTGCGACTTGGATCCAGAAGAATGGTCAGGCTTCGCCTTCGGGTTCGGGCTCGACCGCCTAGCGCTCATGCGCCACGGAATCGACGACCTTCGCGAACTGTTCCGCAACGACCACCGATTCCTGTCGCAGTTCTGATGTCTTCCGTGCGCGCTTTTCCACCTCCGGGTGGTGGTGACCGGTGAAGGTCCTGCTGTCCTGGTTGCAGGAGTTCGCCCCCGTGTCCGGCGACCCCGGCGAGATCGGGGACCAACTCAGCGAGCTTGGCCTGGCCGTCGAGGGGATCACCACGGTGGGAGCCGGCCTAGACGGCGTGGTGGTGGCCCGAGTGCTGGACCTCCGCCCCCATCCGGACGCCGACCGCATCCAACTGGTAGACGTCGACGTCGGGGACGGTGAAGCGTTACAGATCTGCTGCGGAGCGTTCAACATGTCGGCGGGCGACCTCGTTCCGCTGGCCACCCTTGGGACGACGATGCCCAACGGCATGGAGATCGCCCGCCGCAAGATGCGCGGCGAGTGGTCAAACGGGATGCTCTGCGCGGCCGACGAGATCGGCCTAGGTGCCGACGACGAAGGCATCCTCATCCTGGACGACGACCACGAACTGGGACGACCCCTGGCCGAGGCCTTGGAACTTCGCCCCGACGTGCTCTACGACCTGGAGGTCAACCCGAACCGACCCGACGCCATGTCAGTGGCCGGGGTGGCCCGGGACCTGGCAGCACGCCAAGGCGTACCCTTCGCCCGCCCCGAGCCGTCACCGGACGAGGCGGGCGAAGACGCCGCCCGGCGCCTTACCGTCGATGTGCTGGACCTGGACCTGTGTGGTCGGTTCGCCGTCCGGGTGCTAGACGGAGTCTCGATCGGTCCGTCGCCCCGTTGGATGGCCAACCGGCTGACCGCCCTTGGGATGCGGCCCATCAACCGCGTGGTGGACGTGTCTAACTACGTGATGCTGGAACTAGGCCAGCCCAACCACACCTACGATCTGGATGCCGTGCAGGGCGGCGCGCTGCGGGTACGCCGGGCCACTGAAGGCGAAACAGTCGAGACCTTGGACGGGGTAGTCCGGACCCTGTCAGCCACCGATGGGGTGATCGCCGACGGAAACGACGAAGCCATCGGCATCGCCGGGATCATGGGCGGAGCGTCGACCGAAATCAGCGAGTCAACAACCAGTGTGGCTCTAGAGATGGCCTGGTGGGATCCGATATCCATCACCCGGTCGGCGCGACGCCTTGGCCTGCGTAGCGAAGCGTCGGCCCGCTTCGAGCGGGGTGCCGACCCCGAGGTAGCCGATCTGGCCATGCGCCGTTTCGCCGAGCTCTTAGCCGAGTCGGGGGCCACCTTGACCCCCGGCATGGTGGACGTACGGGGCAACACTCCAGCACGCGAGACAATCCGGGTGCGGACCGACCGGGTTAACGGCCTACTAGGGACGGGTTTGGAACGCGACGAGATAGCCGGGCTGCTGGAATCGATTGAGTTCTCCACCCGGCCGGCCGACGACGACCTAGACGTGGACATTCCAAGCTTTCGACCGGACAGCGCCACCGAGATCGACGTAGTGGAAGAAGTAGCCCGGATCTACGGCTACCACCGGATCGCCCGGACCGTCCCCCAGTCGACCCTCACCGGATCCCTGACCCCGTACCAGACCGACCGCCGGGCCGTCCGGTCGGCCATGGTGGGCATGGGGCTCGACGAGGTCATGCCGGTGCCCTTCCTGGCCCCGGGCGACCTGGAGCGGGCCGGCCTGGAGTCCGACGGGATCACGGTGTCTAACCCGCTCGTGGCCGAGGAATCAGTCATGCGGGCCTCACTGCGCCCCGGAATTCTCAAAACACTGGTCTACAACGCCTCGCACCGACTACACAGCCTGGGGGTATTCGAGGTAGGTCACGTTTACCGGCGTCCAGACGGCAACCAGCCGCTGCCTGACGAGCGCGAACACCTGGCCGTAGCCCTGGCCGGTCAGGACGCCGGAGCCGCCGTGGGAGTTTTCTCAGCCCTTGCCGATGCCCTAGATGCTCGCCGTTACCACCTGGCAGCCCATGTCACCCCCGGATTGCACCCCACCCGGACAGCACAAATCGATGTGGACGGCGTGCCGGTGGGTTATGTGGGCGAAGTGGACCCCGGCGTGTTGGACGCCTTCGGAGTGGACGAACGGGTGGGATGGCTGGAAGTCGACCTAGAAGTCCTCCTCGGTCTGCCCCATGGGGGTCGCCCCTACCGCCCGGTGAGCCGATACCCGTCGTCAGACATCGACCTGGCCTTCGAGGTGGACGAAGCCACGCCGGCTGCTGACGTGGAGGCCCACCTCCGCGAGGCTGCCGGGGACCTATTGGCCGACCTCACCCTGTTCGATGTCTTCCGGGGGGCACCGGTGGCCGACGGGAGACGGAGTCTGGCTTTCACGCTGCGCTTTCAGGCCGACGACCGAACCCTCACCGATGGTGAGGTTGCCGAGGTGCGGAAGTGTTGCATCGATGCCGTACAGGGCTCTCTGCCGGCCATCCTGCGGGGCTGATCAGACTCGACTCCGAGCAGTTCACGCCCTGACGGATCTGGCCTGACCCGCTACGGACAGTTGCGAGTTCCACGGGTACCGTCGTTGCCATGCGTGCATGGCAAGTCCACGAACTAGGTGATCCGATCGACCGTATGGTCCTCGACGAAATCGACGATCCCGACGTCGGTCCCGGCTGGGTGGTCGTGGACGTGGCGGCAGTAGGTCTGGCCTTCCCTGATGTCCTGCAGTGCCGGGGCGAGTACCAGGTGAAGCCCCCGTTGCCCTTCACCCCGGGTAGTGAGACGGCAGGCCGGGTTTTGGCAGTGGGCGACGATGTGGATGAGGCCCTGGTGGGCCGTCGGGTGGTCGCCCTGGGCGGAGGGCTAGCCGAGCGGCTGGTCCTACCAGCCTCCAGCGTGTTCGAGGTGCCCGACGTTCTGGCGTCAACCAAGGCGGCTGCCGTGCCTATGAACTACGGGACCACCTGGTTCGCTCTCCACGACCGGGCTCATCTGGCGGCCGGGGAGACGCTGCTGGTCACCGGGGCTGCGGGTGGGGTGGGTTCGGCAGCCATCCAGTTGGGTAAGGCCGCCGGAGCACGGGTTATAGCGGTGGCTGGCGGACCGGAAAAGGTGGCGGCCTGTGTCGGTCTTGGTGCCGACGAGGTGATCGATCACCGCGAAGTCGACGATCTGGTGACCCGGGTTCGAGAGTTGACCGACGGTAACGGTGTGGACGTGGCCTACGACCCGGTAGGGGGAGAGACCTTCCAACAGGTTCGACGATGTATGGCTTGGGACGGGCGCCTGCTGGTTATCGGCTTTGTGGCCGGCATCCCCGAGTTGGCCACTAACCACGTGCTGCTCAAAAACTATTCGGTAGTGGGAGTTCACTGGGGTGCTTCCTTGGCTCGAGATCCAGCGTCGCTGGGCCGCCAGATGGAAGCCCTGTTCGCCCTAGCCGGCGAAGGGGCAGTAGATCCCCTGTTGCATCCCCCGTATGCCTTCAGCGATGCCCCGCGGGCTCTTCAAGACATCGCGGATCGCCGTGTAGTGGGCAAGGTGGTGGCCGATCTGACGGCCTGAAACGCCGGACCTGATCCGTTGGCCGACCCCAGTTCTTGACCGGGGACGCTACGAGACCCCAAACCAGCCGATTTTGTGCCTCCAGGCCCCAAAAACCCTGCAATTGCAATAGTTTCGGGTTCCGTCCTTGGACAGAGATCGCTACAAGACCCGAATTAGGCCAATTGTGTCCTAGATTCGCCTAAAAGGCTCTAGAACCCCTTGATTGCAACAGTTTCGGGGGTTTTGCGCCACTCTCCAGGTGGGAGAGTGGCGCATTCTGTGGCGTTACGGCGCCTAAACCATCCGGTTCCTTTGCCGAAACTAGCAAAGAGCCCACCTATCCCTCTGAGTCAAGCGACAGGGTCGGTCTTAAGAGCTTCGGATATCCCCCAAATGGCCGGAGAGGTTTGCTTAGACTTGTGTCAAGCCAAGGAATATCGGATCGCTTGCAGAGTCGTAGGGGCTTGTGGGCGGGCGTCTCGGTAGGCCTGGGCGAACTGGAGACCAA
>PBDJ01000019.1 GCA_002717365.1 Acidimicrobiaceae bacterium
AGGCGCCGCAGTCGTCGCAGCAGGCGCCGCCTCTTCGTCATCACCGCAAGCGGCAAACAAAGTCATCCCTGCCAGAACTAGTCCACAAGCAAGAAAACGCTTCATTAGTCTTTCCTCCCCTAAGTCATCCGCCGTCGGGCGACAACACGCCAACTAGTGGCACTCCCTCCACCATGTACCTACAAATATAAGATATTAGATTAGATACAATTCAGTTTCTTGGTCAAGGGCAGCCTGGGTCCAGCTCTCCTTATTATTCTTCACCCAGTTCAGTTGTGACAGGCACCGGAAAGGCGCCACTCTGTCAGCTAGGAGTCTGCAACTGTGCACCGGTATCTCTCACCGACCAGAGTTGCCTCCTAGGTTCTCATCTCTATCCCTTGTACCCCAGCACCCGATTACACACCCAGCAAAATCTCGCCTAGCCATAGGGTTAGTTAAGGGTCACCCAAAGCTCACGCAAGGAGCGGGAATTCAGATTGGGTTGATACCTAAGTTCATTGTCCACCAAGTCAACCGAGGCAAACCGGCGTGCCAACCCCATGAAAGCCTCTTGACCCTCAAGTCGAGCAATATTCGCTCCAAGGCAATGGTGGACACCGAGACCGAAGCTGAGGTGAGGGTTGGGGTCACGTGAGATGTCGAATAGCTCAGGAGATTCAAATCTTCTCGGATCCCGATTTGCCGATGCCGTGACCCACCGTACCCGCTCCCCCGCCCGCAGTTCTCGTTCCCGACAGACAACATCTCTTACAAGCAGCCTTGAAGTCGTCTTCACAGGTCCGTCGTATCGGAGACATTCTTCGGTAGCAAGTCGACCGATATCGCCACTGCCATTACGAAGGCGATCCCACTGCTCCGGATGCCTGGCAAACGCTAAAACACCATTGCAAATAAGGTTGATAGTGGTTTCATGACCCGCGACGAGGATCAACGCGGCGTTCGCAACCGCCGCTGCCATATTTATTACCCCTGATTCAACACCGACCGCTAAGTCCGATAATAGATCTCCGCGTGGTTTTCCCTGTCTTTTCCGAATCAATGGTTCAAGTAGATTATTGAGTTCAGAGATCCCGGCATCGATTCTAAGCATTCGGTCTGGTTCAGGATGGTTAAATTGATTGAACTTCTCACTAACTTCCCGAATCAGCTCGTAGTCCGGTGCTGTTATTCCAAGAAGGTCAGCTATCACTCGCAATGGCAGCGGTAGCGCGAACTCTGACAGTAGGTCAATATCCTGTCCCGGGCTTATTCGATCAATAAGAGACTCTACAGTTTGTGCCACAAGTGGCCGCCATGATTCGACCGCTTGAGGGGTAAAGCTACGGTGGAGTAGGCGCCGAACAACTTGATGATCTGGTTGGTCATTCTGAGCAAGCATCTGACCAAAGAAGTTTCGAACTCTCTCGAAATAAAGAAAATGATCGTGATAAATCGCTGGGTAAGGGGGTCTAGTATCGTTAGCAATATAGGCACTAGAAAACACGTCTGGGTTCTTCAGCATCCATACCAAATCATCATGTCTTGTTAGCAACCACAGAGAGTGACGGGAGTTCCAGCAAACCGGGTCCGTCTCCCGTAGGTTCCCATAGTAAGAATAGGGATCTCTCTGCACTTCAGGTGCAAACAGGTCTTGGTCAGTCATAGTCGAAACCCACTTAACCCAGCAATATCCGCATGAAAGGCTCTGTGCCCCGGGGATCTAAATCAGACCATCAAGATGTTGTATTTATTCTCCTGATGACATGCCGGTATTTGAGACTATTCCTTCATTTTCCAGTTCAATAAGTTCTTGCCTTGAGTAACCGAGCTGGTCTACGAGGATTTCAAGATTATGCTCACCTAAGTCTGGACCACATGAGCGGATCGAGCCTGGAGTATCAGAAAGTATTGGAATAACATTAGGCATAACTAGAGGACCAAGTGTTGGATGTTCGACGCAGATAATGGTCTGTCTTTCAATGAACTGTGGATCCTTCATTATGTCTGCGATATCATAGATTGGAGCAATAGCTGCCTCTCCTTCTTCAAACGCTGTGAGAACCTCTTCTGTAGTCCGTGCAGCAATAAAGGAACCTATTGCCTCATCAACCTCATCCTGATTCTCAAGACGTCCTGAATGATCTTTAAACCAAGATTTCTGAGCCAGGTCAGGCCGACCAATTATGGTCATTGTGCGATCGGCAATACTCTGGGCACTTGCTGACAAAGCTAACCACCGACCGTCCTTTGCCATATACACATTCCTTGGAGAAGTGAATGGGGCACGGTTCCCAGTCCGCCCCTGAACCACTCCAAGCTGGTCATACACCAGGGCCTGGGGGCCCAGAAGCCAGAAGATTGGTTCGTAAATCGCAAGATCGATCATCTGCCCTTTCCCGGTGCGGTCCCGATTGAATAGGGCCACCATCGTTGCGTAGGCCCCGATCATCGAGGCGACCCCGTCAGCTAGAGCAAACGGAGGCAGGGTAGGAGGGCCATCGGGTTGGCCGTTGATAGCTGCAAAACCCGACATAGCTTCTGCAAGTGTCCCGAATCCGGGCCGGTGACTATACGGCCCCTCTTGCCCAAAACCAGTTGTTCTGACCATAACTAACCGGGGGTTGATTGCAGATAGAACATCCCAACCGAGCCCCCAACTTTCTAGTGTTCCCGGTCGGAAGTTCTCGATGTATACATCAGCATCAGCAACCAACTCTTTGAGGATCCGAGCCCCACGGGGATCCGAAAGACGAATGGTCACCCCACGCTTATTGCGGTTGGCGAACGTCCACCAAAATGAAACTCCGTCTTTCTCCCAGCCCATCGTTCTCAAACTGTCGCCGTCAGGGTGCTCAACCTTGATCACATCAGCACCGAAATCTCCCAGCAGGGTCGCGAGTACCGGGCCCGCAAAGATCGTTGCGGAGTCGACTACCTTGAGACCCTCCAAGGGCCCGCCTACCGATTCCAATTCACGACACTCCTATTACTTACTTGGCCCTATCGGGGCCTGCTCCCACAAACCCCCAGTCGTTAAGAATCACCGGTCCTGGTCGCACTGAAGATCTGAGATCCTGCGGCATTGACCAGACAATAGAATATATCGATCCGGCTCCGCCCGAAGACAGTGAAACGAAGGTCTGGAATTAGAACAGGCTCGAGATGGAGACCGGTAACCCGGCCTCCGCTGAACAGTAGGCCCCCTCAATCACTTCGACCGTTCTGGCGCCGACCTCACCCGGCGATTGGTTAGTGACATCCCTACCAAGCGCCAGATCGATAAGCGCGTGGATCGGGCCGTCACAGTTGTACGCCCCGTCACCAGGAGAAGCCGGGAACTGTTCATCAAGCTCTCCTGGTCGATAGATCCAGGCAAGCTCACGTTCCATATCAATATGGAACTGTCCGTCCGAACCAATGATTCGGATGTCAAGTTTGTGCTTGTTTTGGTTGGAGCCAAGATGGTTCGACCCGCCGGACACGGTTCCTACGGCATCATTGTCGAACCTAAGGCAAAGGGCGTCATGGAACTCGACGCGTGAATCGGGAGGAGTTGCCATCCAGGCAAAGACGTCAGCGCACCGTAGCTCGGTTAGCCAAAACAGGAGTCCCAACGCATGAGACAACTGGGCTTGGGCATACCCCCCTCCCGCCACCGCCGGGTCTGCGCCTGTCTCTGGCCTAGGAACGAACAGCGGGTCAGTATTCGAAAGGTCCACATCACCCGAATCGCTGTCTTGCCGGTCAGAGAATGCCGGCTGTTGCCCTCGGAGTGCCTCGCGGGTGGTTGACGACATATTCACCGCCACCTGCTCAATTTGTCCGATCCCGGTCGTTTGCATCCAAGATCTCGCTGCCTCCACCATCGGGAAGTAGTGCCAGCCGTATGCGAGGACGAGGTGTCGTTCGCGCCGGGTTGCCAACTCGACCAGTTCCCAGGCCTCACTCGCCCTAAGAGTAAATGGCTTCTCGCAAAGGACATGCGCTCCCGCCTCAAGAGCCGCCTTGGCGTGCTCGTGGTGGACCGCTACGGGACCGGCAACGATGCATAGGTCAACTCCGGCGTCCAATACCTCTTGAAAGTCGGTTGTTGCGAAATCAAACCCGAAACGTGCGCGGATCGCTTCAGCCTGAACTGGATCACGCCTGCATACCGAGACGAGATCTACCTCATCCTTGCGCTGAACCACGTTCGGAAGATGCGACGCAACAGTCCATGCGCCAGCTCCCAGTACCCCAAGTCTGAGTCTTCCCTTTGACATGACCCCTCCTGCGCAGTAACTCTGCACTCCGTACCCGGTCACCTCTAGCGACAGGATCTATCTAAATGTCGACCCCAAACACAATAAGGCTCGGCTGTGCCGATTTCACATGGCCGCTTCTCCCCCACCGTGACGCCCTCAGCCTCATTCATCTCCTCGGCTTCCAAGGGGTTGATCTCGGAATGTTCTTCGAACGCTCCCATCTTCGGCCCGAGAATGTGCAAGAAGATACCTCCTACTGGGCCGGTCTTGTAAGGGAGCGACTGGACCAGGCGCAACTAGAGGTTGCTGACCTCTACTTCGCACCCTCTATGGACCTGGCTACGCGGGGTGCCAATAACCCCGACCTGGCCGAAGTCGAGGCAGGACACGAGATGTTCCTTAGCGTTCTGGATTTCGCTCGAAGGATCCAGGCTCCAGGAATAACTATGAACAGTGGGATGGACTATGGGGACGAGAGCAGAAGTCAGTCGTTGAGCCGCTCCGCCTCAGAACTTGCCAGACGCGTTGACGCCGCAGGCCAGTACGGAATCGAGATCCGGGTTGAAGGAAGCGTCGGAAGTAACACCGACAGCCCGGAGTCCCTAGGAGAGTTGATGGTAAGTACACCAGGGTTACGTGTCACCCTCGACTACTCACATTTCGTCTACCAGGGCAGGCAAGAATCCGAAGCGGATTGCCTCATCGAATACACAGGACACTTTCAATGTCGTGGCGCTGCCCCAGGAGTTATGCAAGCCCGGTATGAGGAGAATACTATCGATTTTCCCCGTATTATTCGGGGACTCCAAGATTCCGACTATGCGGGGTATTTCTCACTTGAGTATGTATGGGTCGATATATGGGGTTGTAATCAGACTGAGAATACAATGGAAACAGTTCAATTCCGGGATCTAGCTATTGCCACACTTGAAGGGCGTGAATACACACCTGTTGTAGGACCCCAATACGATATCTAGTAGAAAACGAGGTCCCCGACAGTTGCGTTATAGTGCTTTAAGTAATGCGGCCATGAGAGTATTCTAACTGTTAGATTGTCTCTTCTATCAATTTGGTATTAGAATAGATTCATAGACAGCTTTAAATCTCTCTCGTTTATCAGCATACAACTCTGATGACTCTGCACTTGGATCAAACCGATCTCTAATCAACAACAACCTGGTGTCAAATCCAATATCCATAGCCTCAGCTGCTATTCGTGCAGCACCGAACGCCGCAACGTCCGCACTTTCAGTCGAGGCGATAGAGACATTGAGAATATCTGCCATAATCTGCAACCATAGCTTGGATTTGGAACCTCCCCCCACAGCAATAAGTTCATCGATCCTAAACCCGTCTTTCCGCATCACGTCCTTCATGAGGCTAATTTCGAATGCCACGCCTTCGAGAATACTACGGACAAGTTCACATCGATCAGTACCGAAAGTGAGGCCTACAATGGCACCTTTTGCATCAGGATCGTTGAAAGCTATACGAGACCCTCCAAGGTGCGGAACGAAAATCATATCTGTCGAACATTTTTTAGCGCTATCAATTATGTCCGAATAGGTTATAGATATTTCCGAAAGTCTCTCCGAGTCGATAGTCGGATTAATAATATCTCTGAACCAACGAAGGACTGCTCCACCCGCAGGAGTGCCTGCTATAGCGATCCTTTCAGAGCGCGTCACGTGAGGAATGACTGGGATTGCCCCTGCATGCTGCTGATCTCCCTGGAATATCTCGGCCAGGACGCCTGTCGTGCCCATGGAAAGAAGACTTTTTCCACCAACATCCAATCCTGCCCCCACCGCTGCACAGGCTTGGTCAAGACCTCCGACCACAAATGTTGCATTTGGAGCTAGTCCTAGGTCAGCTGAGATATCATCACTTAGCCGTCCGATACTAGTTCCCGGAGCAACGATTTCTGGTAGTTTTGTTACCTCAATCTCCGCCGCACTAAGAATCTCGGGCGACCAGTTTAGACTATCCAAATCAAACGCTAGAGTTCGTGCTGCCATTGAATAATCTATCAGCGGTTCAAATCCAAGGCGAACAGCAACAAGTTCTCCGTAGCAAAGAAGTTTCCACGCCTTGTTATATATCTCTGAAGACTTATTTGAAATCCACATCCACTTAAATATTGCGTAATGTGGTAGCGGTTCCAGTCCAGTTATTCGTCGTATATGCTCCTTAGATATTCGCTGAAATAGCTGATCGGCATATATATTAGGACGTTTGTCGAAAGACACTATCGTGGGAGCCAGCGGCTTCCGATCCTTTCCCACGGCCGTCACTGCCTCGCCCAAGACCGAGACGCATAGGGCCTCAGGAGGTTCGTTACATTCTCCAGTAACCTGCCGGATAGCTCCCTGTAAAGCCTGCCAAACATACTCGGTGTCTAGCTCGGCAGCACCAAATTCCGGGATCGATAGAGGGTACTCCTCATAAGCTCGATGGCGTATGCCCTGGTCATCAACGGCAACAACCTTACATCCGGTCGTTCCGATATCGATCCCAAGAAGACTCCCCATTTGTGGACCAGATATCGCTAGTCACCTAGATCGGATGTCAAGATCCTTGAGTCCCCGCCATATCGTAAGCCCTGGGGCTGACCGACCTGGAGTGCGATAAACAGCACCTGTGCATTGAACTCAACGCCGATTGTCTTGTCTACGGCTAACTCGATTGAGTCAGCAACAACTACAAGACCATGGTTTCTCCATATAACAGCATCTCTATCCCCCATGACTTGAAGCATGTCTAATGCAAAAGCCTCATCACGTGCTCCGGCCCAGAAAGGCATAATAGGAACATCCCCACGTGATGATTTCAGACCGTTCGTGGTGATTGTATGAATTTCTCTTCCTAAGGCCCCAAACGCATTTACGTACGGTGGTTCGGAGTGAATTACGGCATTAACATCAGCCCGCTCTCTATAGACGGTCGCATGGACCCGACTATCGGCGGATGGCTCATGTTTCCCAGCTACTTTCTCCCCTGCCGGATCGAGAACAACGAGATCTTCAACATTCATCACCGCGTAGGCATACGCGTGAGGTGTGATCGCCAAATATCCAGTGTCCGGATCTCGGACACTTAGATTCCCCTGCCGGGCGGGCATCAGTTCCGGGGTTGACGCAACTCGCATGGAGTTGATCAGTCTCTCTTTGAGATTTTCTGACACCCAGTCTTCTGACACGTTTGTCCCTTCAAGAAATAGACCGACAGCTACGGCCCCGTCGCCGTCGTCGTCGTCGCCGCCGTCGCCGCCGTCGCGGACTCTAGTCCATCCCCCAACCTCTCAGACCCACTCGAATCTATTCGTTGTGCCGTACCTCTTTCGGACCGGCCATGGCGCTGTCGAGAGGACTGGAACCCAAACCGGGCAAGGCTTGTTACCCTCGGTCAACCTAGGAATCTGGAGTCGACAATCCCGTGACCTCTTACAAGACCAAAGCTCAGAACGCTGCAGAGGTGATTCGAGACCGAATTCGTCATGGGGTTTACGCATCTGGCCAAAGGCTCGATGTGGACGAGATCGCCTCTGATCTAGCGATGAGCGCCACTCCGGTACGTGAGGCGCTAAGTGAGCTCCAAGCTGAATCTTTCGTACTTAACTGGCCTCATCGAGGAAGCTTTGTTGCGGATTTCAGCCCCAACGAGACTGCAGCCTTGTATGACCTTCGAGCAGTTCTTGAAGGGCACGCAGTAGCAGTTGCGGCTAAATGGCTTACCGATGAGGATCTTTCCAATCTCGAGGACCTCCAGGAACGTTTGACGGCCGCGTTTCGGGACAACGATCTGGACCTCGCCATGGTCCTTAACGAGGAATGGCATATGAACATCTACATGGCGGCTACTAGTGCCCCACATATCTTCGACTTCATCAACCGTCTCTGGAACGACCCTCGCTCATCCCTGTCGACTATCCCGGGGCGCCCAGAATTAGCTCAATCCGACCATCTTGAAATCCTTGAGGCTCTTCGTGCACGTGACGGAGAAAGGGCGTCGGCGCTCATGCGGGTCCACATTCTCAACGGCAAGAACCTGGTCCTAGATACGCCAGCTCCGGATTCCGCCTCCGCGCCTGTCAAGTAAGGCGCCAGACCAATTCGGCTTCTACCGGCTCCTCCAACATCAGATCCGAGAAGTACTCGGACCACCGCTTACTGACATCCATCTCCGCAATCCGTTCAAGCCCTCGACGGACGTCGTCAGGATGCTCCAGATAGACGACGACCTGGCGTCCTGCAATAAAGACGGCATCCTTCTTGAAACCCTCGTTTCTGAGTGCCTCTTCCAACTCTGCCCAAACTTCCGTATGTCGCCTCTTGTACTCCTCTTCCCGCCCAGCCCTTAACCTGAATGTCAAGCACCCATAGTCCATGGTGGAGACACCCCTTTCATCCGCCTAGCGGTCCAGGTTCATTATGACGCAACAAACCAGCGGGCTTCACCGTGACTTGTTCCTACCGGAAAGTGTCGACCCAGACACCTTGGCCCTGAATAGAAACATCGAACAACAACTGTCAGGTGAGCCCCCAATCAATTCACTGACTGCCGCCGAAGCTCGAAAACAGCAAGCCCGGAGGTCCCTGCGGGGCCAATCCGCAACATCGGAGATTGCTTCTTCCCGAACGGTGAACGGACGACGCAGGGATCTGCGACTTCGATGCTTCATCCCAGAGACGGTTAGTGGCGTTTACCTCTTTCTACACGGAGGAGGTTGGGTTATGGGGGGTGCAGATATGCAGGACGAATACCTCACGTCGATAGCCAATTCCTGCAGCGTCGCAATAGTGAGCTTGGATTACCGACTTGCACCCGAACATCCTTACCCTGCCGCCCCCGACGACTGTGAAGACGCTGCGCTGTGGCTAGCCAATACGGCTCATCAGGAATTCAACACCTCAACATTGCTAATAGGAGGAGAATCCGCGGGCGCCCACCTAGCCGCCGTGACCCTCCTGCGGATGCGTGACCGGCACGCTTACACGGGATTCTCCGCTGCAACAATGACAGCTGGGGTCTTCGACCTCACAATGACGCCAAGCCTCGCTCAATCGCCAGGCAGCACGTGGCCGATCAACAGAGCCGCGATGAAGTGGTTCATAACCCACTTCGGACCTGAAGATCTCACGGATCCCGATATCTCCCCGCTCTACGCTGATCTCCGAGAGATGCCCCCTTGCCTCTTCGTGGTCGGGACCCTCGATCCCCTTCTCGACGACAGCCTCTTCATGCACACGCGCTGGCTAGCAGCCGGCAACCACAGCACACTCGGCGTGTACCCGGGCGGGACACATGGGTTCACAGCACTCTCCTCGCCGGTCGCGGTCTCCGCTCGAGACTCAATACACGAATTTATTCGTGCTCATGTGGGACACATATAATCAGGTTCCAGGTTTCGCTGAACCAGCTAGTGGGGTCTGAAGTGGGGTTAGTCCAACACTCAGATCAAACCTTGAAGTAGTCACTGCCAGGGCAAAGTTTCAGGGCCTCACACTCCATAACTCGATTTCGATAAAGGTGGCAAAAGAAAAGACCACCGCCAGACCTGCAGCACGAAGAGTGCCGATCCCCAGGTCATTACCCGCCAGCCAACTCCCCGCGTACAAGTTTCGCCCCGTCAACAAGCGCCCTGAGTTTTGAATAGGCGAGCCGTCGATCTAAGTACTTCATGCCACAATCTGGTGCTACAACTAGTCGCTCCGGTGGCACAAAGGAGAGCGCCGCCTCGATTCTACGGGCGACTGTCTCAGCGGATTCAACTTCTGGATCACCATTGTTTATGACACCAAGGATGACAGTCTTGCTAGACAAGTCCTTTAGGACTTCCAGATCAAGAACAGGCTGGGCCGCCTCAATCGAAATCTGGTCGACCTCGCTTTCGTCTAACTCGGCCAAGAACGAGTAAGAATCTGGTTTTCCTAACCCTCGTAGCTGATGAATTGCCGCATACCCAAAGCACATGTGCAGCGCTGTAACTCCCTTGGTTCCCTTAATCGCCTCATTTATCACCTCGACCGCATACTCCCGAGCCTTCTCGGGCCTAGCTTGCATATACGGCTCATCTAGGCAGACGATGTCCGCTCCTGCTGCAAATAGGTCTCGAATCTCCGCATTTACCGCCTTTGCATAATCGGTCGCTAGGGCCACTTCATCGTCGTAGTAGTCATCCTGCGCCTGTTGGGCCATGGTGAACGGTCCGGGCAAAGTGATCTTTATCTGCCGTTCAGTGTTGGCGCGCAGAAACTCAACGTCCTCTACCTCAATGGCTTTTTCCCTAACAATTCTTCCTACAACTCGTGGTACTGGATTTGCCTGTCCGGTCCGATCGAGGGCCGTGCCGGCGTTCTCGGTGTCGATCCCACCAAGTGCCGTGGCGACTCGATTCGAATAGCTTTCGCGCCGAATTTCTCCATCAGTAATGATGTCAACCCCAGCTCGCTCCATATCGCGGATCGCCACAAGAGTTGCGTCATCCTGTGCTTCCTTGAGGTGCTGCGTGTCAATACGCCACAACTCACGTGCCCGAACACGAGGTGGAAGCCGGGAACCCAACCTGGCCCGGTCGATCAACCATTCCGGCTGAGGGTAACTCCCGACCACGGTAGTCAGAATTTCCTTTGACGACCCCATAGCTCCTCCTTAGATTGACGGGAACCCCATTCCCGTAATCCCTGAATGATAAACGTGTGGATCCTACGGCAGCCTGCTAGGGACTAAGAAAGCACAGGCCACTAACAGTCAGGACTCACTTGAAATCTCTCCGGTATCCCGCGGCAGGATTCGAACCTGAGACCGGTGCGGAATAGAAGATCACAGGAACCTGTCCGAGGTCTCTATCTAGACCGCTAGCGCCCGTGGATTCAACGATGTGTGTCTGTCGGGTGCGGCCGTGTCCGTGCGGTGGTGTGCATTCTGTGCAATGAAGTGTGCAACGGCGGGGGCTTGAGGGCTCTCGTCGGTTCGCATACATATGATATCTATATCACCAATATATCAAGAATGTACTTACATTGACCGTAAATATCTGTTATTTAATTGACTTTGGATCAGAAGTATTTCCACTTGGTGCACCACAGGTGGTTCTGCTGAGGGTTGTTTACCTACCCTTTCCAGCCCCTGCAGGGCCACCGTGCACAGTGAATTGGGTATTTGCTAAGGAGGAATAATGAAAGCAGTGACGGACAGTCCTTCTAGTCGCCGGGTGAAGTTCGCGGAACTAGCCAGCAAACGGGTGAATCGTGCTACAGCCGCGATCGGGAGCATCGGAAACCTCTCGAATC
This sequence comes from Acidimicrobiaceae bacterium, assembly GCA_002717365.1. GTDB lineage: Bacteria > Actinomycetota > Acidimicrobiia > Acidimicrobiales > MedAcidi-G1 > UBA9410. Next base: position 11,519 of record PBDJ01000019.1, read on the forward strand.
GCACTAACTACGAATGGACCGAGCAAGACGCCAAGAAGATCCTTCGGGAACTCCGGAAGGCAGTCAAGGAGGTTGAGGACAGGTTCTTCAACAAAGGCGGTCGGTCAGGTCGTACCTTCTTGATCGAACCGTGACGTCGGCACAACGAGCAGCACTCTGATTTTCGTGCTGTGATTGGAAGTGTGATGCCATTCAACTGAGGCTGGAACTGTAAAGCCTCGGATATGTCAGGAGATGCAGTGACTGGGTGTTCCGGTGCCTAGAGACGCTGAGTTTCGTCAGTGGACTTGGGCCGTACCCATACCTGGACGGGGTGGGAACGTCAGCGCCGACCAGAAGGTCTTCCGGGGGCAGGAGGTCGAACAACCCGGAGACTTCGCGGAGAATAGGCCCGGCCCTGCCGCGACGATCTTTGTGCGGGAAGTCGTCCAGGACTCCCGGGATGCTGCAGACGAATTACGGGAGCAGTTAACTGCTACCGGAAACAATGAGCTCCCGGACCTTGAGGTCCTGTTTGAGTTCAAAGCCTCAACCGGTGAAGAGAAGGGCTCACTGGTAGCCGCTTTAGACCTGGCCAACTATGCCAACACGCTCGAAAAGGCAGGTCGCGAGAGTCTCGATTGAGAGGACCCCGTGGCCGTGATGGCCGGTTTTAGTTGAGGTGACAGAGGCACCTTGACCGGGAGTAACGGTGATGCCTTCTGTGATTGAGACGAGTCCCTTGTCGAGGTCAACGTGTTCCCAACGCAACCCGGCAATTTCGTTACGTCGTAGACCGATGGTGGCAGCGAGTCTGACGGCTAGGGCGGTCTCGGGATCTTCCTGGAGGATTTCAAGATGCGCCTGGACAGTCTCCATGGACGGCGCATGTGGTGGTTCCGTGCGGGCGGTGGGGCACTCCGCGAGCGTGGCCGGGTTGGAGGAAACCATTCCTCTCTTCTCTCCCCATATGAACGCTGATCGAATCAGTGCATGAACCAGACACACCGAAGTCGCCTTGAGGCCCTTGGCAAGCAGAGCGTCGTAGAGGCGGGTCAGTTCATGGGAGTAGATGCCATCGGCCACCCGGTCACCCAACCCCGGCCGGACATGACGCTGATAGCGGCACAGTTCCCGATAGCGGCTACCTGGCTCCCGTGGGTTCCCGCTTCTGGTCGGGGCGGAAAGAAACTGATCGACAAGAACATCAAGCGTGGTGTCGGTGGAGACGGCGGTTCCACCGAGGTGATCAATCTGCAAGCGAGCCAGGGCTAGTTCAGCGTCCTTCCTCTTTCCACGGACGGTCTTGGATGGCTGACCCCGCTTGCCAGTCAGAGGATCGGTGATGCTGATCCTGACCAGAAACCGACCCGGTTCGAGTTCCTTTACGTAGCCGCGTCCGCGCATGGATCCGAACGTACCGGTGAAGACGTATTGGCAACCTGGCCGAGAGGACACGAAAGTGCATTGGGGTGCATCACTCCCCCACCAATGCGGCACCCCGGCCTCTAAGGACCGGTCCTGACCTGCGGTTTCCTTGCTCCGGGGGTGGGGCTCGAACCCACGACCTGCGGATTAACAGTCCGACGCTCTGCCAGCTGAGCTACCCCGGAAAGGGCGTGCGCAGGATACCAGCGCGGTTCATACCCCCGACCGGTTCGTGGAGACCGACTGGACCCTCTTCAGTCCTAGTCAAGGTAGTCATGAAGCTTCTGCAAACGGTGAGGATGACGCAACTTGGCTATGGTCCGCGCCTCGATCTGACGTACCCGTTCGCGGGTCACTCCGAAGTGGCGCCCCACCTCCTCCAGCGTCCGGGGTTGTCCTCCGTCCAAACCGAAGCGCATTCGAACGACGTGCTTCTCACGGTCGTTGAGTTCCTCCAGAGCAACCAGGATGTCGTCGCCAAGCAGACGCCGAGCGACCTCTTCCTCAGGCCCCACCGCTCCCAGGTCTGGTACCAACTCGGCCAGGTTGGCATCCTGCTCTTCACCCATCGGCGAGTCCAGAGACAGCGGGTTGTCCTGCTCCTTGGCCAACTGGAGAAGGTCCCCGACCTCATCGGGTCGCAGCCCCGCGTGCTCGGCAATCTCATTGTTCGAGGGATCTCGTTCCAACTCTTGGGAAAGGTTCCGCTGGATCCGCAGCACCCGGTTCATGGCATCCACTTTGTGGACTGGAATTCGGATAGTGCGCGACTGGTCGGCGATGGCCCGGGTGATGGCCTGACGAATCCACCACGTGGCATACGTGGAGAATTTGAAGCCTTTGTTGGCGTCAAATTTCTCGACGGCCCGCATCAAACCCAGGTTCCCTTCCTGGAAAAGGTCTAGGAGCGGAAGGCCTCGGCCCCCATACTTCTTGGCTACCGACACCACTAGGCGCAGGTTGGCCCTGGTCAGACGGTCACGGGCCCGGTCACCTCGTCGCTGCAGTCGCCGCAGCCGGGCCACTTCTGCAGCAGCAGTTCGGTCCAGTTCGCCGGCCGCCGCTAGGTCGGCCAGTTCCGTCTCGGCCCGGTTGCCTTCCGTGATGCCGTTGGCCAGCTCGACCTCTTCGGCCTGGGTCAGGAGGGCGACCTGTCCGATCTCACGGAGATAGAGGCGGGTCGAGTCGGCGGCCGACCCCTGGTCTGCTCCCGCCTGTGAACGGATCCGGTACTCCAGTGGTCTGGCCCTAACCAACCGAATGACCTCTTCGTCGTCAGCCTCCACGGCCACCGCCTCGTCGAACTTGATCCCTTCGGTCTGCAGTGCCGTTCGGATACCGGAGATCAGTTCTGGGGTCAGTTCAGCATCACAAACCACGTCGATGACCTCGTCGAGGGTGAGGCGGCCGCGGGACCGGCCGCGTCTGATCAGGCGGGCCACCTCGAACTCTGAGACTCCGGGCCAGGCCGGTATTTCGGAGGCCGCCTCAGACATCAACCCTCCCCTCCGAATAGTTGACCAGCCACCGTAGTAATGGATCCACCTTGGCGAAATCGGTGACGGCCTCACGCAGGTCCATGACCCAGTTCCGAAGGAACGAGATGGACGGCTGGTAGGTCGCGAGGTCTCCGGCCTGGCGTGCCTCGGCCTCCAGCACTACAGCGGTCCGTTCGGCAGCGAGGAAGAGTAGGCGTGACACCACACCACAGGGGTCGTCTTCGCTGGCGTCGTCGACGGCGAGCCGGGCCAGCAGGTCGCTTGCCGCTCCCCCGGCCTGTTCCATGGCCGCGTGTAGGTCCGGGGTAGTTCTCAGCGCCTCATAGGATTTTTGGTTGATCGGGTCGACGAACAGCACTGAGGCCAGGTGGTTGGTCACCTCGTCGGGCCGGTGGACCAACAACCGCAGTGCCTGGTGCTCCGGGGTCAGGTGGCCGGGTGTGGTCGGGCCGCCACCATCCACCGCCACCCGTCGGCCCCGGACGGCCAGATCCCTGGTGGACGTTTCAGCCCGGCGTCGTACTTCGTCGGCGCTGACCATGCATCGGTCGGCGATTCTCATCACGTACTGGTCCCGAACCAGCGCGTCGGGATGTTCGACGACCAGTCGCATGGCCGCCGTTACAGCTAGGGCTCGCCCTTCTGCCGAGTCCAGGTCACTCCGGTCTAACTCCCGATCCACCCGGAACTCCAAAAATGGGCGAGCTTGTTCAATGACGGTCCGTAGACCGTCCGGGTCATTCTCCGCCAGGTCACCAGGATCGGCCCCGGCGGGTAGGGCTGCCACGGCGAACCGCAGGCCGAACTCTTCCTCCCAGGCATAGACCCGCTCGGCGGCCGCCTGGCCGGCCCCGTCGGCATCGAAGGCCAGCACGATGTGGCTGGCGAACCGCCCCATGGTACGGGCGTGCTGGGGGGTGAGAACCGTGCCGCAGGTGGCTACCGCCCGCTCGATGCCTGCCAGGTGACACCCGATTACGTCGGTATACCCCTCACATACCACCAGCTCGTCGGTCCGCCCTGCCTCGCTCTTAGCCCAGTGGAGCCCGTAGAGAACTTCGCTCTTGGAGTAGAACTCAGCGGCGTCCGAGGTGTTTTTGTACTTCGGTCCCTCGCCGTCGGGCAGTTTGCGTCCACCGAACCCAATGGCGTTGCCTTGGGCGTCAAAGATTGGAAAGACGATCCGGGCCCGGAAGAAGTCGTACTGGCCGCCCCGCTTGTTGATGCCACCCAGCCCGGTAGTCACCCACTCGTCGTCTTTCATCCTCAGGTGGCGCGACAGTTCGGACCACTCGTCGGGTGCCCACCCGATTCGGAACCGGCGGGCTACATCACCGTCGTAGCCTCGTGAGCGGAGGTAGTCGCGGGCCGAACGTGCGAGGGGGTCTTCCAGAAGACGCTCGTGGTAAAAGTCCACGGCTCTCCCGATGCACTCGGCATGCTCTTTGCGGCGGTTGCGGCTTCGCCCCTCGTTGTGGTCCGTGTACCGGAGAGTCAGCCCGACCTTGCCGGCTAGGAACTCGACGGACCCAGCGAAGTCCAGCCCTTCGGTTTCCCGGACGAAGTCGATTGCGTCGCCCTTGGCCTGGCACCCGAAGCAGTAATACACGCCCTTTTCGGCGTTCACCGAAAACGAGGGGGACTTCTCCCCGTGAAACGGGCAAAGCCCCATCCACTGGACGCCCTGCTTCTTGAGTTGGGTGTGTTCAGTGACGAGGCGGACGATGTCGGTCTCGTCTCGTACGCGCCGTACGTCGTCGTCCACGATGCCCACCGGTCGAACGTATCACCGGCCTTGCGGAGGCTTTCCGGCAGCCCAGTGCCGTCGGACAGGTCAGGCGTTCTGGGCGATAAGCGCTTGGGCTGCAGCTAGGCGGGCTACTGGAACCCGGAACGGTGAGCACGACACGTAGTCCACTCCGGCTTCCACCAATAGGTGGATGGACCGGGGATCGCCGCCGTGCTCCCCGCACACACCGATCTCGAGATCCGGTCGAGTTTTCCGCCCGGCCCGGATGGCCGCTGCTATCAGCGGGGCCACTGCTCCCTCGTCGAGGTGCTCGAATGGGTTGGCGTCCAGTACGCCTTGCTTCCGGTATCTGTTCATCAGGTCCCGTTCGGCGTCGTCCCGGCTCAACCCGAACACCATCTGGGTGAGGTCGTTGGTCCCGAACGAGAAGAAGTCGGCGTGTATGGCCAGTTCGTCTGCTAGGAGGGCAGCACGTGGGGTTTCGACCATGGTGCCTACCAGCAGGGTGTCTCCTGTGCCGGAGGTGGCCATCTCGTCCAGAACCCAGCTCCGCACCAGAGCCAGTTCGGACGCCGTGGCTACTAGAGGCAGCATCACCGAGGCGTGTGGCTCAACCCCGGCGGCCCGTGCATCGACCACCGCTGCACACAGGGCCCGGACCTGCATCCGGTAGAGGCTCTCGCGCAAAATGGCTAGGCGAACCCCTCGGATGCCGAGCATTGGGTTGTGCTCCCGGTCCGCTGCAGCATCGCCGTGGAACTCGTGCTGTGGAGCGTCCAGGAGACGGACTGCTACCGGGTAGGGGGCCATGACCTCCAGCACCTCGGCCAGGTCGGACCGCTGGACGGTTTCTAGGTCACCGAGGGCTTTAGCCTCTTCATCCGGATCCTCAGCGGCCAGAAACCGCTGTATCAGCGGAAGCCTCTCTCCGAGGAACAGGTGCTCGGTCCGGCATAGGCCAATGCCCTCGGCTCCGAAACCTCGAGCCCGGACCGCGTCGTCGGGCCGGTCGGCGTTGGCCCGCACTCCAACGCAATCACCGCGTACCTCGTCGGCCCAAGACAGCAGAATGTCTAGCTCGGGCAGATAAACCGCGCTGGCCACGTTGACTTCGCCGGCGAAGACCTCCCCTGTGGAGCCATCTAGTGAAACGGCCGAGCCTTCGTCCAGGCGCCGACCTCCGAGCACCACGTGGTTATCGCCCACTTGGAGGTCGGCCACGCCCACCACGGCGGGAATGCCCCACCCTCGTGCCACCACGGCGGCATGCCCGGCCATCCCACCTCGAGCCGTGAGAATGCCGGCCGCCTCTCGCATGCCGACCTCGTCGGCCGGTGTGGTCTCGTCGCGGACCAAGACTGCGGCCTCGCCACGGTCCGAGGCATCCAAAACAGCTTCGGCAGTGAGGCACAACGCTCCGCTGGCTGCTCCCGGGCTAGCTGCTACGCCGGTACCCAGCGCTTCGGGCCTCGGACCTTCGGCTACGCCAACGTGGAGCAGATTGACGACCAGGGAGGGCGGCACAGCGGCCACCGCCACGCGTCGGGCTTCGGCGTTGCCGGCCGCCGTGGTTTCCGCTATGAGTCTTCGAAGGTCGTCGACGCTTTCCATCTCGTCAGTCTGGTCGTCTTTGCCGGCGCCGGCGGCGTCGGATTCGCTCAGGGGTTCAGGCGACTGCCCAGGTACTCCACCAGGTTGTCGACGGGCACCCGGTCCTGGGTCATGGAGTCCCGCTCACGCACGGTCACAGCCCGGTCTTCCAAGGTGTCGAAGTCGACGGTCACGCAATAGGGCGTACCGATCTCGTCCTGTCGCCGGTAGCGGCGTCCGATGGCCTGGGTCTCGTCGTAGTCACACATCCAGTGGGGCTGGAGCAGGCCCAGGACCTCGTTTGACGGCTCTACGAGCTCGGCCTTCTTGGACAGCGGCAGCACGGCGGCCTTGTAGGGGGCCAGACGGTGGTCGAGACGCAGAACGGTCCGTATGTCGTCGTTGACTTCCTCTTCGTCATAAGCCGCCATGAGGAAAGCCATCGCCGTCCGGGTGGCGCCGGCCGCCGGCTCGATCACGTGGGGCACGTAGCGGTCGCCGGAGTTGGGGTCGTGGTACTCCAGTTTCGCTCCTGCACTCTCGGCGTGGCGCCGGAGGTCGAAGTCGGTGCGATTGGCAATCCCCTCCAACTCGTCCCACCCCCACGGGAACAGGAACTCCACGTCGGCGGTACTCGTCGAGTAGTGGCTCAACTCGTCACTGTCGTGTTCTCGGAGACGTAGAAGGTCTTCCGGCATGCCTAGGTCTCGGTACCAGCTCATTCGGGCGTCACACCAGTAGCGGTACCACTCAGCCGAGTCGTCGGGCGGCACGAAGAACTCCATCTCCATCTGCTCGAACTCGCGGGTTCGGAATACAAAGTTGCCGGGGGTGATTTCGTTGCGGAAGGATTTTCCGATCTGGGCGATGCCGAATGGCGGCTTCTTACGAGACGTGTTCAGCACGTTGGCGAAGTTGATGAACATGCCTTGAGCTGTCTCGGGGCGTAGGTACACCTCGGCCGCCGACTCAACCATCGGACCGGCGTGGGTCTTGAACATGAGGTTGAACTGACGGGCCTCGGTCAGCGTGCCGGACCTGTTGCACAATGGACAGACTTCTGAATCTTCAAGTTTGTCCTGACGGTGCCGAGCCCCGCACTCCCTACAGTCCACCAGTGGGTCGGAGAAGTTCGCCAGGTGGCCGGAGGCCTCCCACACGGCGGGCGGCGAGAGGATCGAGGCATCCAGACCGACCACGTCGTGGCGTAGTTGGACCATGGTTCGCCACCATTGCTCCTTGACGTTGCGGAGCAGGAGAACGCCGATCGGCCCATAGTCGTAGGTGGAACGGAAGCCGCCGTAGATGTCGGCCGACTGGAAAACGAATCCCCGACGTTTCGAAAGGTTCACCACCTTGTCGAACAGCGTCTCGTCGTTGGGGACCATGGTCGTGCAGGGTACCTGTGCACTCTTCAGTGAGGGCCGACGGTCTTCGGGGCGTTCAGGTCAGAATGGGTCGATGGACGTCTTCGAACGACTCCGGCGTGGCGATACCGGCCCCGACCCTACGGCGGTGTCCGGGAGGAGGCTGGCTGCGTGGCTGCTGGACAATCTCTTCATGGCTATCGTCATCCTGCTAATCCACCGGGGCGACGCCGTCTTGACTAACGAGACTGGTATCCCAACGTCCATCAACCCGACCATCATCTGGACAGCCACTGTCCTCATGGTCCTCAACCAGGTCGTCTTGACCATGGTGACCGGTTTTAGTTTGGGCAAAGCGGTCACCGGACTGCGGGTGGTCAATCGGAGGGACGGTGGTCTACCTGGATTCCGGGGGGCCGCCGGACGGACCCTTCCGTGGGTGATTCCTGTTCCATTCATTCCTCTGGTGGAGATGGGCTTGGTGCTTACCAGCCGGGGCCATCGGCGGATCGGTGACCGGATAGGAGGAACGCTGGTCGTGGACCGAAGCTGGGTCGGCGAGCCGGTGTTTGTGCCCGGACTGGACCAGGTCCCTGGTGACGATCTGATTTGAATCGGTCTTGTCGGATCGGGCTGGCTAGGCGTGGCCCATAACCCTCCGGGATCGGAAACGACGCTCTAGGTGGTATTCGGCCACACTGGTGACCACCGCGTCTACCTCCCCGCACACTCCCGGGTCGGCGACCTCCAGGGCATCGGACAGCCCGCCACCCAAGATGGCCCGGAGCACGGACAACGCCGGCTGACTTACTGGACGGCCCCGGCGACAGGCGTCACACAGCACACCACCTTCCCCTACGTCGATGGCCACCAGCGGTGACCTAGTGTCGCAACGCACGCAGGCGTCTAATTGGGGTGCTAGCCCCTCGTGGGCCAGGAGCTTTAGGTAGAAGGCTGGAACGACCAGTGCCGTGGGTCGCTCGTTGAGCGTTCGCAGGGCCCCCAGCAGCATCCGGTAGCGCCGCTCGTCAGGTTCCCGGTCTGGGCTGACTACGTCGATCACCTCAAGGAGGGCTGACGAGTCGGCGAACCGGTTTACGTCGAGCCGCAGGCTCTCGAACCGGTCGATGGTCTCGGCCTGGGTCACGATGTCCAGGTCGCCTCGCCCGGCGTATAGCTGAACCGCCACGTGGCTGGTCGGCTCCAGGCGCCCACCGAACTTGCTGCGAGTCTTGCGCACCCCCTTGGCTACCGCCCGAACCTTGCCGTTCTCGGGGGTCAGTAGGACCACGATCCGATCGGCTTCGCCGAGACGCCAGGTCCGGAGGACGATGCCGTCGGCGCGGTAGAGACTCACGCCTCAGGCCCGCCGACACCGCCGTAGCGACGGTCGCGGTCTTGGTACTCCTTGATCGCCGCGTACAGGTGCTCACGCCGGAAGTCAGGCCACAGCGTGTCGCTGAACACCAACTCGCTGTAGGCGAGATTCCAGAGCAGGAAGTTTGAGACCCGGTACTCCCCAGACGTACGGATCACTAGGTCCGGCTCGGGCATCTCCGGGTCGTAGAGGTGCCGGGCGATGGTCCGTTCTGTGACCTTCCGGGTATCGCTGTCAATGATCTGCTGGACAGCATCAACCATCTCGGCACGACCGCCGTAGTTGAAAGCGATGGTGAACGTCAGCCCCGTGTTGTTTCGGGTTAGATCTGTCGCCTCGTCCATGCGTCGGACTAGGCGTTGAGGCACCCGCCGGTCCCGACGGCCAATAAATCGGATGCGAATGTTGCGTTCGTGGAGTTCCCGCTGACGGTTCAGAAGGATCTCCTCGTTGAACTGGAGAAGGAACTGCACCTCGTCGGCCGGGCGGCGCCAATTCTCTGTTGAGAAGGCGTAGACGGTGAACCAGCCCACGCCTAGATCGTCAGCACCGTCCAGGACCTCGAACAAGGCTTGTTCGCCGGCTGTGTGGCCGTCAGTCCGGGGTAGGCCGCGCTGTTCGGCCCACCGGCCGTTGCCGTCCATCACACAGGCGATGTGACTGGGGATCCGGGTCGGATCGAGATCCGAGGCAAGCACGGGATGAAACTACCCGCACTCTTCGTCGGCGAGGTGTCGGTAGGCCGTTCTAGCCTCCGTGCGATGGATGTGGCGGAGCAGGCGGCGATCGCCCTCGAGGAGGTCTGCGGGGCCTTACCGGGAGGCGGTGAGCGCCGCCCCGGTCAGGAGGCCATGGTTCGTCGGGTAGCCGAGTCGATCGAAGCCGGTAACCACCTGGTAGTCAGGGCGGGAACCGGCACCGGTAAGTCGCTGGCCTATCTCGTCCCCGCACTCCTGTCAGGCCGGACCACCGTGGTGGCCACAGCCACCAAGGCCCTCCAGGACCAGTTGGCTGGCAAGGATCTCCCATTCCTAGCCGAACACCTCCGGTCCCGTCTTGGACGGACCTTCACTTTCTCGGTGTTGAAGGGTCGATCCAACTACGTGTGCCGCCAGCGCCTCACCGAGTTGGCGGACGTCAGCGATGGTCAGCAGCAACTCGATGGCCTAGCCGATGCTGCCGATGCCAATCAACTAACCGCTATCACCGAGTGGGCCGATTTGACGGAAACGGGTGATCGAGCCGACCTCCCGATCCAACCCACGGAGATGACGTGGGCAGCAGTCAGTGTCGGTTCCCACGAGTGCCCGGGTGCCGCCCGATGTCCCAGCGGAGAAGAGTGCTTCGCCGAGGCGGCCCGGGCAATAGCCGAAACGGTCGACCTGGTTGTGACCAACCTCCACCTTTACGGGATCGACGTGGTCACCGAGGGGGGCGCCCTCCCATTCCACGAGGTGGCCATCCTCGATGAGGCTCACCAAACTGAGGACATCTTGGCCCATGCCTCGGGGTTCGAGTTGCGGGCCGGACGGTTTACCGCCCTGGTGCAACGAGCCCGGTCGATCCTGGCTAGCTCGACAGCCGTCGAAAACGTGGCCGACCTAGCGGGTCGTCTGGATGACGCTCTCGGCCCCTACCTCGGCGATCGCCTGATCCCGGCGGCAACCGTTGAACTGCGATCCGCACTGGATCTGGCTGATACACGTCTGGCAGCACTCCGAACCGAGTTACTGGGTATTCCGGTGGACGGCCCCGGTGATACGGGAGCCAGACGGGCTCGCGCTCTCAGGTCGTTGGAGACCCTCGCCGGTGATGTCACCGCAGCGCTCAACCTTGACGGTGGACCGATACCGGGTCCCAAGGTGGCGTGGACCGAAGGAACTGCCGGTCGGCTCAGCCTTCAGGTCGCCCCGGTCGATGTGGCCGCTGTGCTGGACCAGTACCTGTGGGGTGAGCGCACTGTGGTTCTGACCAGCGCCACTATCCCGGCCAATCTGTCAACCCGTCTGGGCCTAACCGACCACCGGCACCGGATCGAAGACGTGGGCAGCCCCTTCGACTTCGAACGTCAGTCGCTCCTTTACTGCGCGACCTCGATGCCTGACCCTAGTGATGACGGTTACCGGGTGGCCTGCTACGACGAGATCGAGCGCCTGATCACAGCGGCCGGTGGGCGGACGCTGGCCCTATTCACCAGCCGTCGGGCCCTCGACGAGGCCGTCGATGTACTCCGCGACCGTTTCCCCTGGCAGGTCCTACACCAGGAGGACCTGCCTAAACCCTTGCTGCTAGCCGAATTCGCCGCTGATGAGACGTCATGCCTGTTCGGCACCAAAGGGCTCTGGCACGGAATCGACGTCCCGGGCCCCAGCCTCTCGCTCGTCGTCATCGACCGAATCCCGTTCCCTCGTCCCGACGACCCACTGTTAAGCGCTCGTCGGGACCTGTTAGGAGAAGGAGCGTGGCGAGAGATCGACCTCCCACTAGCTGCCACTGAACTCGCTCAGGGGGCCGGGCGCCTCATCCGGACGACCGAGGATCGGGGTGTGGTTGCCGTGCTCGACCGGCGCCTAGCCACCAGCCGCTCCTATCGATGGGATCTTCTAGAAGCTCTTCCCTCGATGGCCCGTACGGCCGATCCGGATGAGGTGGTCTCATTTTTGGAGGGGTTGTGAACCTGGCCCGATGGCTTCCTACGGTCAGTAGCCCAAGCGGTCCAGGGCCTTGGGTCGACGCTGCCAGCCTTTGTCAACGCGCACTAGGAGCTCGAGGAACGCCCCCTCGGGCAGCTGAGCCCGAGCTGCCGTGCCGACCTCCTTGAGGACGGCCCCTTTCTTCCCGATCACGATTCCTTTTTGGGACTCGCGCTCGACCAGGATCTCACAACGGATCCGGGGCCACTCCCACTCAGTCACCCGGGTGGCGATGGAGTGAGGCAACTCCTCCTTCACGATGGACAGCAGTTGCTCGCGCACCAGCTCGGCGACCCAGAAGGCCTCCGGGACGTCGGTAACCATGTCCTCCGGGTAGTACCGCGGCCCCTCCGGGAGTCGCTCCAACACATGGTCGCGTAGGGCGTCCACCCCGTCACCCGTCCGGGCCGAGATCGGGAAGTACTCGTCGAAGTCGAATCTCGAAGCAGCAATCAGCTGTTCGGCTAACTGCTCTCGCCCCACTCTGTCGGCCCTGTTGATGACCAATACGGTGCGGTCTTTCGGTAGCCCAGCGGCGATGAAACTGTCGCCCCGCCCGATGGCACCGTCTGCTTCTACCAGGAAGAGCACCACGTCCATGTCGCCGAGCGCCGCTCGGGCCGTGTCGTTCAGGCGTTCGCCCAGCAGGGTTCGGGGTTTGTGGATCCCTGGGGTGTCGCAGAACACAACTTGGACGTCGGGCCGAGTCAGCACTCCACGCACCTCGGTCCGGGTGGTCTGAGGCTTGTCGGACACGATGGTGACCTTCTGGCCGAGCAACCGATTCAACAGGGTTGACTTGCCGACGTTGGGTCGACCGACCAACGTCACAAAGCCCGATCGGTGGCCGTCCCCGCCGGGCTCGACCAGCCTGCTCATTCAGTGTCCTCGGGTCCGCTGATCCTTACTCGGGTTATCCGGCGCCCCACTACCTGCTCTACCCCGAAACGTCGACCGGCCACTTCCACACCCTCACCGACTTCCGGGACGCGACCTAACGCATCGAGGATCAGGCCGCCCACGGTGTCCCAGTCACCGTCGGGCAGAGTGCCGCCCAGCATTTCATCCAACTCGTCGATGGGCATACGCCCGTGGGCTCGTAGGTCTCCACCGGCCAGTGCCTGGACCAGAGGTTCTCCGGTGTCGAACTCGTCCTCGATCTCACCCACCACCTCCTCCAAGAGGTCCTCCATGGTGACCAGTCCGGCCGTACCCCCGTACTCATCCACCACGATGGCCAGGTGATAGCGATCAGCCTGCATCTCACGCAGTAGGTCATCAGCCTGCTTGGTCTCGGGCACAAAGCGGGGTGGTCGGACGAGGGATCCGACGGGTTCGGTGTCCCGTCCGTCCAGGTGGGCTTTCATGAGGTCCTTGGCGTGGACCACACCGACGATGTCATCGACGCCGTCGCCGCTGACCGGGACTCGCGAATGGCCGTTGTGGGCTGCCACGGCTATGGCCTCCGCTACCGTCAGGTCGGCAGCCGCGCAGTTCATGTCCGGGCGGGGAACCATAACCTCCCTGACCAGGGTGTCGCCGAAGGCGATAACCGACTCGATCAGTTCGTGCTCCTCGGCATCGATGGATGCTGAGGCCAGCGCCCGGTCGGCCACAGCCAAGAGTTCCTCTTCGGACACGCTAGGCGCACCAGTTCTGAGTCGCCGAGGCAGTAGGCGGTTCGAAAGGTTGACCAGGCCTAGAGCGATCCACCGCAGCAGCCCGATCCGCCCCAGGGTCCGAACAAGGGGTGCCAGGCGGAGCGCCAGCCGATCAGTGGTTCGGAGGGCCACCGTCCGGGGCAGCACGTCGACCAGGGCGAAGCCGACCACTAGAAGGCCGACTAACGCCAGAGCGGCCCAAGTAGCGCCGACCCGGTCAGCCACCACGATGACCAGCAGGCCAGCAGCCGAGAGACGAAATGCCATCAGCACGAACAGGAGGGGGCCTAGACCACGTACTCGGTCTTCCAACAGGTCCAAAAGATCCGACCGATCGACACTGTCGTCGGTTTCCATGCCGGAATCGAGCAGAACCTCGGCCTGGGCCCGGCGGATGTGCAGAAGACTGGTTTCGGCAGCAACCAGTACACCGCTAGCCGCCATCAGCAGCACCACGAGGGCCAATCCGAGCACGAGACTCACGGTCGTTCCACTCCGTGTCGAGCCAAGTGGCTCCGCTCCTTGCCTTGCATGGCCATCGCCTGGTCCGGATCGGAGTGGTCGTCCCCTAAGAGGTGTAGAACGCCGTGCACCACCAACAGAGCCAACTCGGCGTGGTAGCCGCCGGCATGCTCCGGGGCCTGGCGGGCGGCCACCGACGGGCACACCACTACATCGCCTAACAGAACGGGTACGTCGACCGGCACCTCAGCTGGATCATCGACCGGGAAGGCCAGGACGTCGGTCGGGCCAGAGCCGTCCATGTGGTCGCGGTTCAGGGCCTCAATGGACGATTCGTCCACGAAATGCAGATGAATCTCGGCCGGTCGGTTGTCGAGCCCCTCATTCAAAAGGACGTCGGCCACCAAAGCCTCCCACCGGCTCACATCAACCGGCTGGTTGGGATTGGGGTAGTCCCGCTCGTCCTCCACGATCACCGTCGGGCCGGAGACATAACCCGGTTGGGGAGGTTCTCCTCTCATCCGGTCGGCCTGTCGAGGTCCGGAGGCTTCACTCCGGTCCGCTCGTACGCCTCAACGATGTCTTGGACGATCCGGTGGCGAACCACGTCGCGGGCCCCCAGTCGGACGAATGACAGTCCCTTGATCCCGGACAGGGTGTTCTGGAGGCCCTCGAGACCACTGCGACCTCCCGGGACGTCAACCTGGCTTACGTCGCCTGTCACCACCACCCGCGATCCGAACCCCACACGGGTAAGGAACATCTTCATCTGTTCCGGCGTGGTGTTCTGGGCCTCGTCCAGGATGACAAAACTGTTGTTGAGAGTGCGACCCCGCATGAACGCCAGGGGCGCCACCTCCACCTGGCTGCGGTCTAGTAGCCGCTGGGCGGTCTCCGCGTCCACCATGTCGAACAGGGCGTCGTAGAGGGGCCGGAGGTAGGGATCCACCTTGGCCATCAGGTCGCCGGGCAGGAAACCAACCCGCTCTCCAGCCTCGACTAGCGGACGGGTCAGAACGATGCGATCCACCTGTCCGGCCTTTAGCGCCCGGACAGCCATGGCCACAGCCAGCCAACTCTTGCCGGTACCCGCTGGGCCGATAGCAAAGGTGATAATCCCCTCGGCTACCGCCTCGACGTAGCGCTTCTGCCCAGCCGACCGGGGACGGACTGGCTTGCCCCTAGCTGAACGGAGTATCTCCGTCGTGAGCACCTCTGAGGGTCGCTCGTCGGCCCGCACCATGTCGATGGCCCGGTCCAGGGTGTTCTCGTCGACAGCAAGGCCCTGTTGAAGGAGGGCCACCACCTCATCGAAAACCCGTCGGACGGTAGGCGCGTGGTCGCCGTCGATGGTGATCTGGTTACCTCGGACGTGGATAGCTGAACCGGGGAAGGCGCCCTCGACTCGCCTCAGCAGGACGTCGCGCTCTCCCACGAGGTCCGACATGAGGTCGTTGCCGGGGACATTGACGGTGACGGTGGTCGACTCCATTGTTCGGATACAGGCTAACGGCAGGGGCGGCCATGACCCGCAGGCGCCCAATGGATCAGTCGGCGACCGCTGCTACCGTCGTCGGAAGCCAACGAATTGCTACCCGATCCTCTCGGACACCTGTCCTCGCTGGGTGCCCTCAGCTCTCCGCCTACTTCTTCTTCCGGCGGCGTCTGCGGCCCCCGGAACCCCGCTGGATTTTAGCTCCGCTGCGACTGAACCACTTCTTGGAGCTCTCGGCGTCCAGGTCGGCCATCACGCGGGGACCGGCCTCGTTGACGATGTCCTCGGCGGCGTCTAGCAGGGCGGCGATGCTGTCGTCTTCACCCAGGCCGACCGGCTCATCAGGTGTTTCCGGGGTGACAAGCGTTCCGTGGCTCCAGTTGACATCGACCCGACGCTTGGCAAACGACGGGCAGTCCTCCGGGCAACGCCAGGGCGCCTCGGGTGCGAGGTCCAGGTTGCACTTTCTCACAGTGTCCCCGTTGGGGTAGCTACGGCTCTCGAAGTGCTTGCAGTCCTGGCGCATCGGCATGACCAGAGTGTGCCTCCCCGGAGACACCCGCCGGGTGACCAACCGGGTCAGCCGATCGAGCCCTCCATCTGCAACTCAATGAGGCGGCTCCACTCCACGGCGTATTCCATGGGAAGTGTCCGAGTGACCGGCTCGATGAAGCCGTTTACCACCATCGACATGGCCTGCTCCTCGGACAATCCTCGGCTCATCAGGTAGAAGAGCTGGTCGTCGGCGACCTTGGACACTGTGGCCTCGTGACCGACCACCGCGTCGGCTGAACCGACCTCCATGTACGGGTAGGTGTCCGAGATGCTGTCGTCGTCCAAGATCAGGGCATCGCACTGCACGAAGCTCTTGCAGCCGTAGGCGTCGTCCTCTACCCGGACCAGGCCGCGGTAACTGGTCCGTCCGCCGTCCTTGGAGATCGACTTGGAAACGATCTTGGATGTTGTCTCGGGGGCGGCATGGGTCATCTTGGCTCCGGCGTCCTGGTGTTGACCTGTCCCTGCGTAGGCCACCGAGAGGACCTCACCGGAGGCTTTGGGTCCGGCCAGGATGACTGCCGGGTACTTCATGGTCAGCCGAGATCCGATGTTCCCGTCGATCCACTCCATGTGCCCCTCGGCCTCTACTCGGGCCCGCTTGGTGACCAGGTTGTAGACGTTGGATGACCAGTTCTGGATGGTGGTGTAGGTGACCCGGGCCGCCTTCTTGACCACGATCTCCACCACAGCCGAGTGCAGCGAGTCGGTGCTGTAGACGGGGGCTGAGCACCCTTCGATGTAGTGCACCTCGGAGCCTTCGTCGGCGATGATGAGGGTTCGCTCGAATTGGCCCATGTTCTCGGCGTTGATCCGGAAGTAGGCCTGGAGGGGCATCTCCACCTTCACGCCGGGCGGCACGTAGATGAACGATCCCCCGCTCCACACGGCGGAGTTCAGCGCCGAGAACTTGTTGTCGTTGGGCGGGATGATTCGGCCGAAGTAGGCGCGCACGATCTCCGGGTGCTCCCGCAGTGCAGTGTCCATGTCACAGAAGATGACGCCCTGGGCTTCAAGGTCTTCGCGGTTGCGGTGATACACGACCTCGGACTCGTATTGGGCAGTGACACCGGCCAGGTACTTGCGTTCTGCCTCGGGAATGCCCAACTTCTCGTAGGTGGTCTTGATTGACTCCGGGACCTCGTCCCAGTCGTCGGAAAGCGAATCCGTGGGTTTGATGTAATAGAAGATGTCTTCGAAGTCGATGCCCGACAGGTCACCGCCCCACCAGGGCATCGGTCGACGGCCGAAGCGATCGTAGGACTTCAGCCGGAAGTCCCTCATCCAGTTGGGCTCGCCTTTCATCCACGACATCTCACGGATGATGTCCTCGTTCAGCCCCTTCTTGGGCTTGAAGACGTAGTCCTCCTCGTCGCTCCAGCCAAGCTTGTAGCGACTGAGGTCGAGACCGAGATCGGTTGCGGCCATCTGTGACGTCTCCTTGGAGACCGGTTACTTGCTCGTACCCGACGGCGACCCATCGGGATTTCTCCTACGTAGATAGTAACAATTGTAGGCGCAGAATCCCCGACCCTTCTCCTAGTGGGCGGGGTTGTGGGCGACCGCCGAGCCATCCGAGACGGACCCCGGGCACCCGGTTAGGAACCTCGGTAAAGCCGGTCAGCCATGTTGGCGACGCTGGCGGTCCAGCCAGCCCAGAAGCATGGCGATGGCCCGGGGGTCGTGTCGCAGGTGGTGGCCGGCTCCGGCGATCATCCGCAGGTCGGCGATTCCGTGGCCCGAGGCCAATACCCGGGCATCCAGCGGAGGCACTACCTCGTCGTCGCTGCCGTGGACCAGCAGGAGGTCACGGGTGCCCAGCTCGGCCACCGATCGTTCCGCCGAAATCTCTCGCAAGGCTGCGGACCATCGTCCAAAGTCGGTGGACGACTCCTCGGAGGTGATCACCCCGGCCCGACGGGCATGGAGGAGGAGACGGCGCGGGTTGGCCGCCCAGTCCGACCAGTCGGCCGGAGCAGCCAAGGCGGCCACGCCTCGGATCTCGGGATCGATCGCCGCAGCGCAGATAGCCAGCGAAGCGCCGGTCCCAAACCCGACGGCCCAGACGCCCTCTACACCGTCCTGACCGCGGAGGTCTGCGGCGGCAGCTACCACGTCATCTCGCCATCCGTCCAGGCTGAAGTCTCCCTCCGAGTCGCCCATTCCACGCATGTGCGGAACCATGGCCACCCAAGCCATCTCGGTGGAGATACGGAAGGCCAGTTCGGGAAAGGTGGCCACGCTGTTGGCTCCGCCACCTGGTCCGCTGGGAAAGCCGTGACAGATCACCACACCGGGCCGGCCGCCCTCGTTGAGCGGCGGGCGGGTCAGATGAGCGACCAAACTCAGGTCACCGGACCGAAACCGGTGGTTCTCAAACCCGTCCGGCGGATCGGGCCTCGTATCGTCGACGGCCACCCTTTCAGTCCAGTCGACGTAGCAACTCGCGGAACTCGCGACCTCGCTGCACATAGACCTCGGCGTGAGCCATGTTGGCGTCCTCAGGCACCACGCCTTCGCGAACAGTGGCCGGCACGCCAAGGGCCATGGAGTTCGGGGGCACGATCTGGCCGTTGCGTACCACGGCGTTGGCCCCCACGATCGATCCCCGACCAACGACTGCCTCGTAGAGGACCATAGCCCCAACGCCGACCAGTACCCGGTCCTCGATAGTGCACCCTTCGAGGTGGCACAAATGGCCGAGGGTGACGTCGTTGCCCACGATGGTGGCCAACTCGCCGGTGCAGTGCAGCACGGAGTTGTCCTGGACCGAGGTCCGGGCTCCGATGGCGATGCGGTTGTCGTCGGCCCGGATCACCGCATGGGGCCACACGCTGGAGCCGGGTCCCAGTACTACGTCGCCGATCACCACGGCCAGCGGATGGACGTAAGCCGTGGGGTCGACCTGCGGGACCCGGTCACCTAGGGCGTAGACGGCCATTAGACGAGTGGCCGGTACCTGCCGTACCGGCCACCGAGGAATACGAGCGGTGAACCCTCGTCCACGTGGCTCAGGTCGGTGACTCGACCCAGGACGAACCAGTGGTCGCCGGCGTCGACCACATCATGAATCGCGCAGTCGATGGAGGCCAGGCATGATGGGATAACCGGAGACCCGGAAGCTGCGGGGACCCAGCCCGTTTCCTTCCACGGGTCCCCGCCCTTACGGAAGAAAGCGTTGGAGAGGTCCTCCTGGGTGTCAGATAGCACGTTGACGCAAAACGACCCGCTGGTCTCAATACGTGGCCACGTGTACGAACTCTTGCCGGGTAGGAACCCGACCAGGGGCGGATCCATGGACACCGAAACGAAAGAGCCGATGACCATGGCCAAGGGCTCGTCGCCCTCCATCCCGGTAACCAGAGTCACCCCGGTGGGGTAACGCCCCAGAACCTTCCGGTAAAGGTCGCCGTCAATCTCCGATCCCACCTGTGCCTCCGTGCCGTCCGGGTCGGTCGAGGCTGGACGCTAGCGCCGGATCAGGCGGTGGACAGGTGCTCTGACTTGTGCAGCGAGATAGTGCGACCCTCGGTAGCCGCCGAGACGTCCGCTACGTCCAGGTCGGCGCACCGCTCGCGGGCTTCTGCCAGGAGGCGGTCGACAGTGTCGTCGCCGTGGGCCGGGTCGTGGTGGAACAGCACTAGTTCTCCGACGGCAGCCTGGTGAGCCACCTCCAGGGCATAGTCCACGGTGCAATGGCCCCAGTCGGAGCGCTCGGCGAACTCTTCGGAGGTGAACTGGGCGTCGTGGATGAGGAGGTCCACCCCGTTGGCTAACTCCAGTACCGGATCGGCCACCCGTCGTGGTTCGTCGACAGGCTGCTGGTGGTCGCTCACGTAGGCGACGCTGACACCGTTCCAGTCCACCCGGTAGCCGTAAGTCAGACCGACGTGGGGCACCGGCCGGGCCGTCACCTGGACTGGGCCGACCACGAAGGAGCCCTCGTCCATGTCGTGGAAGGCGATCTCACCTGCCAGATCCCGAACACAGATCGGGAAGTAGGGCGGGTTCATGAAGGTTTCGAACGACGCCTCTAGCGAAGATCCATCCTCGGCGGGACCGAACACGTCGAGGCGGGCACCGTCACAGTGGAGGGGGGCGAAGAACGGCAGGCCCTGGATGTGGTCCCAGTGGAGGTGACTGACCAGGGCCGTTCCGCGAAATGGAGTACCGGCACACGGCTCGGCCACACCGTAGAAGCGCAGGCCGGTCCCTAGGTCGAACAGGATCGGCTCCCCGCCCGGCACGTCGAGGACCACGCAGGAGGTGTTGCCTCCGTAACGGCGGTTCTCGTCACACGGGCAGGGGGTCGACCCCCGAACGCCGTAGAACGTGACGTCGAGTGACTCCCCCATGACCGTGAAGGGTACGGACGGGCCTGACCCGGTGGGGCAGATGTGACGAATCTCTCAGGTGACCGCGGCTCAGATTGGCCGGATTTCAAACCAGTCAACCAGATAAGCAAGACTCGGCTGGTGGTTGCAGACGTCGGGTCCGCTGGCTTGTCAGATGGCCTGGTGGCCATCGTCAAGGCAGGTTGTCCGGCTTGCGCTCTAGTCGCGCCGGTGCTTGCCGACCTGTCCGAACGGGCCGGGTTGACCGCCTACACCCAGGACGATCCGACCTTCCCGGCGGTGGCCGACTGGGTTGTGGACGACACCGATCTGGCCATCAGTTGGCACCTGGACCTGGAGGCTGTGCCCACCCTGTTGCGAATCGAGGCCGGTCAGGAGGTCGAGCGGACAACGGGATGGGACCGAAACCGGTGGGAGCAGCTGGCAGGGGTGACCGACCTTGGACCCGACCTACCGGCCTTCAAGCCCGGCTGAGGGTCCCTGACAGTTGATCCCGGGCGGATCGACGAACTCCGGATCCGGTTCAGCAATACCGGCCTAGCCTCCCGTCGGGTTGAACTGGGATCAGACGAGGACGACGCCGAGGCCCTCTTCGACCGAGGGTGGACCGACGGGCTGCCTGTTGTTCCCCCAACCGAAGCCCGGGTGGCTCGCATGCTGGACGGAACGACTCGGGCAGCCGACGAGGTGGTGGCGGTCGTGCCCCCTGCCCTCGTCGAATGCACGGTGGAGAAGGTGGCCGTGAACGCCGTGATGGCCGGCTGCCGGCCCGAATATCTCCCGGTGGTGTTGGCCGCTCTGGAGGCCGTCTGTACCGACGAGTTCAACATGCACGGAATTCTCGCCACCACGATGGGAGTCGGACCCGTCCTGGTGGTCAACGGCCCGGTGGCATCACGAATCGGAATGAATAGCGGTGTGAATGCCCTCGGCCAGGGGAACCGAGCCAATGTCACCATCGGGCGAGCTGTCCAGTTGGTGGTCCGCAACGTCGGCGGGGGGGCTCCCGGTGGCATCGACCGGGCCACCCACGGCAGCATGGCCAAGTTGGGGTTCTGCTTTGCCGAGGACGAGGCGGGCAGTCCGTGGACCACCTTGTCTGAGGATCGTGGCTTCGACCGGTCCCAGGACGTGGTGACGGCCTTCTGCGGCGAGGGGCCCCGGATCCTGGTCGACCAGAAGAGTCGATCGGCCGATTCTCTGGTTCGGGCACTGGCCGAGGGCCTGCGATCCAGCGTCTCGCCCCGGGTGATGATGGGTATGGATGTGATGCTGGTGCTCTCCCCGGAACACATGTCCCGGTTCCGAGATGCCGGCTGGGACCGAAACCGGTTCATGGCCGAGTTGTCCGGTCATCTGACGGTCAACGTCGACGACGTCCTGGCTGGAGCAGGCGGGATCGAAGAAGGGCTTCCCGAGGGATTCGCCGGCATGGCCCTCCCCAAGTTTCGTCCGGGTGGGCTGCTGGTCGTCCACGCAGGTGGTCCGGCCGGCTTGTTCTCAGCCATTGTGGGAGGATGGCTGAACGGCCCGATGGGCAGCGAGCCGACGAGCAGGGAGATCACGCCGTGAGCCAGCCGACCGTCGTCCTGGACCCGACCGCCGGTACGACCCCGTCGGATCGGACCCGTAACCACCGTCCTCCCTCCCTGGTTGGTGTGACGGTGGGCCTGTTGGACATCAACAAGCCACGGGGCGATGTTTTTCTAGATCGGGTGGCCGAGCGGTTGGGCGAACAGGGCGCCACCGTTCTGCGCTACACCAAGCCAACGTTCACCAAGCCGGCCCCAGTCGACCTGCGCCACGAGATCGCCACCCAGTGTGCGGCGGTCATTGAAGCCCTCGCCGATTGAGGATCCTGCACGACGTGCAGTGTGCACGACATCGATGATCTGGAACGCCGTGGCCTGGCCGGTGTGGTGGTGGCCTCCGAACCATTTGCCGAAGCCGCCGAGGCTCAGGCCCGGGCGCTTGGGTTAGATGTGGCCCGCGTGTTCACACCACACCCCATCCAAGACCGGACCGACCAGGAGATGCAGGACCTGGCCGACGACGCCGTCGAGGCGCTGGTTTCAGCTCTGACGTCAGCCTGACCGGGATCGACCGGGAGTCCCGGTCTCAGGTCCCCGATTCCCACCCGGGAAGCGCATAGCCGCTGGCGCAGGACACTACGAGGCCGTCGGCCATCAGCGTTTCGACGACCCGGCGAGCCCGGCGAGTGTCTCCCGGCCAGCCCATGGCCTCGGCCAGCCTCCCATCGGCCACTGGGCCCACACCCAGGGAGGCCACCAACCGGCCTCGGCCCTGGCGATCTGAACCCTCAAACGGGGTCTGGCCACCTGACACCCCGGCGGAGCCACGAGCCGGATCGGAACCTTCGCCTCGCCAGACGCACCGGTCGGCCAGCGGGCAGTGTTCGCAATCTGGAATCCGTGCCGTGCAGGTCAGAGCGCCTAGGTCCAGCAGGGTCTGGTTCCATGACCAAACCTGCCCCGCGGGGACCGATTGGTCGGCCAGATCCTGGGCCGCTCGAGCCGTGAGGCACCGGCCGGTCCACCGGGCCAAGATCCGGGCCACGTTGGTGTCCACCACGGCTGCTTCGGCCTCGTGGGCGAAGGCCCGGATGGCCCGCGCCGTGTAGGGACCGATCCCCGGGAGGGCCTCCAGATCAGTCCGTTCGGTCGGAATCCGGCCGCTGTGTAGAGCCATCACGACTCCGGCTGCCCTGTGGAGGTGAACGGCCCGCCGGTTGTAGCCGAGTCCCGACCACTCGGCGATCACCTCGGCCGGCGAGGCAGAGGCACAGGAGGCCACGTCCGGGAACCGGGCCAAGAAGCGGGGCCACCGTTCCGTCACCCGGTCTGCCC
This sequence comes from Acidimicrobiaceae bacterium, assembly GCA_002717365.1. Lineage (GTDB taxonomy): Bacteria > Actinomycetota > Acidimicrobiia > Acidimicrobiales > MedAcidi-G1 > UBA9410. The sequence continues at coordinate 34,598 of PBDJ01000019.1, forward strand.
GGGTTTGCTGGAGCATCACCTCGGCCACCAGGACCGCCCACGGGTCGCGAGTGTTGCGCCACGGCAGGTCCCGGCGATTCCGACGTCCCCAGTGGAGGAGCTCGGCAGGCAACGTCTGCTGACCGATGGTCGTGTCCAAGGCTGGCACCTCCTCGACCGTAGCGGCTACCTCTGGGAGCCCCGTCGTCCCGCCGGTTCGCTCAGCTCCGCGCTAGCGTCGGCGCCCGTGGCCAACGCACCGGACCTCTCCATCCAGTTGCAGGCGGTAGGAGACGAGCCTCGCCACCTGTCGGAGTTACTGACCACTTTTCCGTTGGCTGCCGTGGTCGTGGACCCGTTCACCCACGAAAGTTCGTGGCTGTTGGACACTGCCCGACGCATCCTGGCTGTGTTTCGAGAAGCCGACGTGCGGGTGGCCTTTGTCGTGGCCGGAACCGACGGCAACGGCGCGGCCCGTTTCCTCGGACCGCTCACCGACGAGATTCTGACTCTGGCTGACCCTGACCGGTCTCTGGCCCGCTCCATGGATCTTGGGACTCTTCCCGCCTTCGTGGCTATCCGCCAGGACGGTTCGGTCATCGGTTCCGCCGAAGGTTGGGATCCGCTCGCCTGGCGTGAGGCGGCAACCAGCCTGGCTGATATGACCCGATGGTCGCGTCCGGAGATCCCGGCCGCTGGCGACCCGGCTCCCTACGCCGGGACGGCGGCGCTGGGCTGATCCTCCGACCGAAGACGACACCTCCCGCCGGAAGGCTGTCGAGCCGATGACTGCCCGTCCTATCGCCGTCGCCCCGAACACCCGGCCGGCGATGTACGAAGTGATGTGTCGGGCCGTGATGGCTGGTGGCGGTCGCCTCGTGGAACCAGCCGACGCCGAGGGACTCGTCTGGGCCGACCCGGCAGGCGTGGACAGTTTCCCCGAGGTGGTGGCCGATGCCAAAAACCTGGAGTGGATCCAGCTGCCCTACGCGGGTATCGAACCCTTTGCCCACCACCTGGACGATCGTTGGACATGGACTTGCGGGAAGGGGGTCTACGCCCCGGCGGTAGCCGAGACGACGCTGGG
>PBDJ01000035.1 GCA_002717365.1 Acidimicrobiaceae bacterium
CCTCTATCGGTGGCCGTCCGGTCGGCCTGGTAGCCAACCAGCCCCAATCCGTAGCCGGGACACTGGACATCGCTGCCTCCCAGAAAGGCGGGCGCTTCGTGGCCTTCTGCGATGCGTTCAATCTGCCGCTGGTCACCTTCGTGGACACCTCCGGCTTCTATCCGGGCAAGGATCTGGAGTGGCGAGGCATGATCCGTTACGGGGCCCAGATGGCGTTTGCCTACGCCCGAGCGACCGTGCCCCGAGTGTGTGTCACGCTCCGGAAGTCCTACGGGGGCGCATACATCGTTATGGACTCCCGGTACATGGGTAACGACCTCATGTTGGCCTGGCCGTCAGCCGAAATCGCCGTTATGGGCGCCAAGGGGGCGGTGGAAATCCTGCACCGCGATGCCGACGAGGACGAGCGGGCCGGGTTGGTAGCCGCCTACGAGGAGAGGCTCTTGAACCCCTACATCGCCGCCGAACGAGGTTCCGTGGACCGGGTGATTGAGCCGGCGGAAACTCGCTCTGAATTAGCCGCAGCGCTGGACGTCTTGGCCGGGAAACGCGAACGCCTACCTCGTCGACGCCACGACAACAGCCCCCTCTAACCGGCCGGCCGCCTCGGCCCGAGTCCGCCCGAGCGGAGTCGACCTGCCCTTGAAAAAAGGTCGCCGAGCGGTTGAAATTCAGAATTATCACGATTCTTTGGACCTGTCCCGGGCGATACGGCCCCCTTCGGCCGATACCGTCAGAAACCACACAAGGGATTCGGAAGTCGACGAAGACCCCCGAACCGACCGCAGGGCATTTGGGGTAACCGTACGGATCGCAGACCAGCACGTCGCAGGAGAGATGGCACCGTGGCCGACAGCGTAACGATCACCGACAACCGGACTGGCCAAACAGTCGAGGTCCCGCTCGTCGACGGCACCGTGTCGGCCAAGGCCTGGAGTTCGCTGTTGCCCGGGGTCTGGTTCGACGACCCGTCCTTTAGCGCCACCTCGGGCGCCGATAGCGCCATCACCTTCCTGGACGGAGGGGCGGGCCTCCTTCACTATCGGGGCTATCCGATTGAGCAGCTGGCTGAGCGGACCACGTTCCTTGAGGTGGCCCATCTGTTGGTCCGCGACGAACTCCCGACGGCATCTCAGCTGAAGGACTGGCAGAGAGAGATCGCCGAGGCGGCACCCATCCACGAGAATTTCCATAAGCGGATCTTCGAAGGCTTTCGCGACGACGCCCACACCATGGGGGTTCTAGTCTCCTCCATCGCCGCCATGTCCACCTTCTGGCCGGACAGCAAGGACATCGAGAACCCCGACCAGCGACGGGCCGAGATCGTCCGCCTCATCGCCAAGATGCCAACCGTGGCAGCCGGCGCCTACCGACGCAACGTGGGCCTGCCCTACGTCTTCCCCGATCCGGAACTCGACTACACGTCGAACTTCCTAGCCATGATGTTCAAGGTGGGTGACTCACCCTACGAGGTGAACCCCGTCCTAAGGGATGCCCTGGACATGCTCTTCGTGTTGCACGCTGACCACGAACAGAACTGCTCCACAACGGCAGTCCGCGTGGTGGGAAGTTCCCACGCCGACCCGTATGTCACGGTGGCGTCGGCCGCCGCCGCCCTCTACGGCCCCCGGCACGGCGGCGCCAACGAAGCGGTGCTGCGGATGCTCGAGGGGATCGGCGACTACTCGAACGTCGACAACTTCATCACCGAAGTGAAAGCCGGTGAGCAGAAGCTCATGGGATTCGGTCACCGCGTCTACAAGAACTACGACCCCCGAGCAAAAATCCTTAAGGACACTGCCCACCGAGTGTTCGATGTGACGGGCACCAACCCGCTGCTAGACGTCGCCCTGAAGCTCGAGGAAGTGGCGTTGGCCGACGAGTACTTCGTGGAGCGGAGCCTCTACCCGAACGTCGACTTCTACTCGGGCCTCATCTATCAGTCCATGGGGTTCCCAGCCGAGATGTTCACCGTGCTGTTCGCTATCGGTCGGACGCCGGGATGGCTAGCCCACTGGGACGAGATGCTCTCCCGCAACTCGCGCATCGCCCGTCCCCGCCAGCGCTACATCGGCCCCGCCGATCGGGATGTGCCAGACATCGACAGCCGCTGACCAGTCGAGCCGGCAGCCGGACTCAGGAAGCGGCTACGTCTAGGGCAATCTTTCCGACGCTGGCGTTGGTCTCCATGTAGGCGTGGGCCTCGACGATGTCGGCCAGGGGATACCGTCGATCGACCACCACCTCTAACCGACCGTCCTCGAACTCGGGAACGACCCGGTCCTCAAAGGCCCGGCTGACAGCCACCTTCTCTTCCAGGGGCCGCGCACGCAGAGTGGTCCCGACAAGGGTGGCCCGCCGGAACAGCATCTTGCCCAGGCCGAAGGTGGCCGATCCGCCACCCATGACCCCCACCTGGACAATGGTCCCGCCGACAGCCAGAGCATCCAGGTTGCGGTCTAGGTAATCAGCACCAACAACGTCGAGAACTACGTCTACCCCGCGTCCCGCAGTGTGGTCGGCCACTACCGCCACCCAGTCCTCAGACGCGTAGTCGACAGCCCGGGTCGCGCCCAGAGACAGGCACCGGTCGACTTTGCCCGCCGAGGCAGTAACCAGGACCTCGGCGCCGGCCATCCGACAGAGCTGGATGGCCGCCGTCCCCACCCCCGAGGCGCCAGCGTGCACCAAGGCTATGCCGCCGGCTGACAGCCCGCCCTGCAGAACCAGGGCATCCCAGGCGGTGATAAAAACCTCCGGTATGGCGCCAGCTGTGCCCAGGTCCATGTTCCGGGGCACCCGGACGGCCTGATCCTGATGAATCACTAGCCGTTCGGCATGACCGCCACCGGCCGTGATCCCCATCACCGGGTCTCCGACACCCCACCGGGTGACCCCGTCGCCCATGGCAACCACCCGGCCGGCGAACTCCAGGCCCGGCACCTCGGGGTCCATGGGCGGACCCGGGTAAAGACCCATACGCTGCAGCAGGTCAGCCCGGTTCAGCGCGCTGGCCGCTACGTCGACCAGCACCTCGGCTGGGCCGGGAACGGGCTCCGGAACGTCAGCAACCTGGATCACCTCAGGCCCGCCGTAGGCGGCAATGACAGCGGCTCGCATCAGCGGCTCTTCCTCAGGTCAGAAAACGGCACGTCCTTGTCGACCCGCGGTTCACCAAGAAGGCCCAGCATCCGCTCCCCGACGATATTGCGTTGAACCTCGTCGGTCCCGCCCCGGATGGACATAGAAGGAGCGGTCAAAAACTCCAAGTGGCCCGCCGTCTCCGACAGCATCCCGGCGGCGCCTGCCAGAGCTTTGCCCAGGTAAGCCCGCTCCTTGAAGGCGGCAACGCTTCGCAACTTGGCCGCCGAACCCTCCGGACCGGGAGCGCTCCCGTCGGCCGATGCCGCGACTCGGGCCACCGTCATCTGGTTCACCCGATACAGGACGAAGGCCCGCATGGCGGCCTGCCGAGCCACTGGGTCGCCTAGCCATCCGCTGGCCCGCCACTCCTCCAACCACGACGGTAGACCGACGTCCTCGGAATCTCCCCCGCCGAAGGCCCGGCCCCCAATTGTGACTCGCTCGTGGGCCAGGGTCTCCACAGTGATCCCCCACCCCGCCCCGAGGTCGCCGATCCGATCGGTGTCGGGGACGCGGACGTCGGTCACAAACACCTCGGTGAAGTGCCGATCGCCGTTGATCTGCTCCAGAGGCCGTACCTCCACGCCGGGGTCCCTCATGTCCACGGCAAACATGGTCAAACCCCGGTGCTTGGCCACCGAGACATCGGTCCGGGCCAGGCACATTCCCCAATGGGCATAGGCACCACGGGAGGTCCACACCTTGGAGCCGTTCAACACCCACTCGTCACCGTCGCGTTCGGCCCGCATGCCGGCATTAGCCAGATCAGAGCCGGCGTCAGGCTCGGAGAACATCTGGCACCAGATCTCCGAACCGTCGGCGATAGCCCGCAACCAGCGGTCCTGCTGGTCGACTGAACCCTGATCCAACAGGACCGGCCCCACAAGGTTCAGCCCCACCCCGTACGGGTAGAGATCAGCTGTCTCGTAGTCGCCCAAAGCGGCGTCGATTCGGGCCGCCTCGTCGGCGTCGGCGTCACGTCCGCCGAATCGCGCTGGCCAGGTAGGCACCATCCACCCGCCCTCGACGAGGCGTTCCAAGTACCGGCAACCAGCCGCCAGGTCATCACTGCCCGCCCCTAGGACCGTCGACAGGGAATCTGGATGGCGACGTTCCAGCAGGCGAGACAGTGCGGCGTGGATCGTCTGGAGATCGGTGGACACAGCCGCAGTCTGCCCGGTGGCCCCAGCACCTGCGTGCCCGGCCCCGCTCGGCCATGATGGCCCCATGGCCGATCTAAACAACCCCCGAGGAATCGCGACGGAAATCATCGACGACGTAGTGGCCCTCCGTCGCGACATCCACCGCCACCCCGAGCTGGGCCTCGACAACCCGAAGACCCAGGAGCGGGTGTTAGCTGCCCTGGACGGCCTCCCCCTGGACGTCCGACGGGGCGTGGCTTGCACATCAGTGGTAGCGGACCTGGCCGGGGCTACCGATGGGCCGACTGTGCTCCTGCGAGCAGATACCGACGCCCTACCTATGACCGAGGACACTGATCTGGACTTCTGTTCGACGGTAGACGGCCGCGCCCACGCCTGCGGTCACGACGCCCATACAGCAATGCTGGTCGGGGCCGCGAAGGTGCTAGCCGCCCGCCGGGACGAGATCGCTGGTCGGGTCCGCTTCATGTTCCAGCCCGGTGAGGAAGGGTTCGCCGGCGCCCGTCTGATGATCAACGAGGGAGCGCTGGACGGTGTCGACCGGGCCTTCGCCCTACACATCAGCCCTAATCAGCGGGTAGGCAGCGCTTCGTCTCGGCCCGGACCCCTCCTAGCCGGCGATACCTCGATAACCGTCACTGTCCGGGGGCGTGGTGGACACGCCTCGGCCCCCCAACATGCCACCGACCCGATCCCGGCTACGGCAGCGATCATCACCGCCCTCCAGACAGCAGTCACCCGGGAGATCGACGTCTTTGACCCAGCGGTCCTCACCATCGCCCATGTTGTGGCGGGTACCACGACCAACGTCATTCCGGAGACGGCCTTCTTCGAGGGAACCATTCGCTGCATCTCTGAGCACACGCGGGCGCGGATCCGTGAGGTAGTAACCCGGACGGTCCGAGGGGTGGCCGAAGCCCACGGCTGCACGGCCGACCTCGAGCTCGTGGACGGTTATCCGGTCACATACAACGACGAGACCGAGGCCGCACGGTTCGCTGAGGTATGCCGAACCACCCTCGGCGAGCAGGGCCACCGTGTCCTGCCAGCGCCGGCTATGGGCGGCGAGGACTTCTCCTACGTGACCCAGCAGGTACCCGGGGTAATGGCATTCCTCGGTGTGTGTCCGGCGACCGAACCCGATCCACGGTCTGCACCTCCCCTCCACTCCAACCGCATGGTCCTCGATGAGGATGGGTTGGCCCACGGCGTCGCCCTCCATGTCGCCATGGCCACTCACCGATTCGCTGACGAGTAGCCGTGGCCTGGCAGGTCGACAGTTTCGTCACCCTGATGGCCCTCGAGGCCCACGGCCCCGACGTCTATGTGGGGATCAGCCCCGAGTATCCGTGGGGCCGGGTGTACGGCGGACAGGTCGTAGCCCAAGGCCTCCGGGCCGCCCAGACCACCGTGGACGATGACCACCACGTCCACTCCCTCCACGCCTACTTCATCAGGGGGGGTAACAGCGACGAGCCCATCCGCTACGAGGTGGACCGGATTCGCAACGGGCGGTCGTTCGTGACGCGCCGGGTCGTGGCCCGCCAGTCCGAGGGAGCCATCCTCAACCTCTCGTGCTCGTTCCAGGTCCGAGAGGACCAGGCCGAGGTCCAGGAGTCCTCCCTTCCCGACGACGTGGGCGATCCGGGCTCGGGCTCCGTGGAGGACTGGGACCTCCTCGGCCGGCGGGTAGCCCACCATTCGACCGGTCGCTCGGCCATCTGGCTCCGGGTCCTGGGCGACATAGGCGACGATCCGGCGATGCAGGCCTGCGCCCTGGCCTATACATCGGACGACATCCCAACCAACGCAGTGGGCAGCACCCATCCGCGGATCGCCGAAGTGGCAGACGGGGAGATCACCTACGGAGACATTTTCGTGGGTGCCAGTTTGGACCACGCCATCTGGTTCCACCGTCCACTGCCCGCCAACGAGTGGCTATTGCACGACCACCGCTCACACGGCCTGGCTAGCGCACGCGGACTGGCTGTGGGCGAGGTGTTCGCCCCCAGCGGGATCCACGTGGCCACCGTGGCCCAGGAGATCCTGATCCGGGAACGGACTCGCTGAGCCAACGGCCTGGCGACTGGAACTAACCGGGATTCCGGCCACGGACACTGCTCTTTGTCGCCGCTGGGACCCCGGTGCCCACCACGCCCCGTGACAGACTCGGCGGCGATGGCTGATCTAGGAAACGCCACCCCTGTTCTCGTCCACCTGGTGGGCAATCACTTCCCCACCCCGGATATCAGGGAACGGTTTCCTGAGGTGGAGTTTGTCCCCGTCCCAACCGATGGGCCGGTGGGCGACGGCGTGTGGGGGGAAGCGTGTCTGACCCAGGCGGCCTACACCGAGAACTTCGCCGAGGTGATCGAGCATGGGGTGCGGTGGATCCATGCCCTCGGCCACGGTGTCGATCACTTCCCGTTCGAGTTACTGGGTGACCGAACCCTGACGTGTGCCCGGGGGGTCAACGCTGTCCCCATCGCCGAGTGGGTGGTGGCCATGCTGCTCACCGCGGTCAAGCAACTACCAGACCGGTGGGTGACCGAACCCCCGCGCCACTGGGTGTTGGCCGACCTCGGGTCTCTTTCCAACGCCACGGTGGCCCTAGTGGGATTGGGCTCGATCAATCAGGCCGTCGCCGAACGCCTGAGCCCCTTCGGGTGCCAGATGGTGGCCGCCACCCGGTCCGGTGCGCCCAGCCCGGTACCCGGAGTGGAGGTCACGACCGACATTCGTGCTGCACTGAACGATGCCGACCATGTAGTGGTGGCAGCTCCCCTGACCCCGGAGACCGACCTCATGTTCGACGACGGGTTGCTGGGAGCGCTCCGGCCCGGCGCCCACCTCGTGAATGTGTCCCGGGGACGGCTGGTGGACCAGGAGGCTCTGCGCAGGGCCCTGGACGACGGACCGCTGGGCCTGGCATCCCTCGACGTCTGTGAACCGGAACCCCTGCCGGCTGGCCACTGGCTGTACGAGCATCCGCAGGTCCGGCTCAGCGCCCACGTCTCGTGGGCCGGCCCTGGGGCCATCGACCGCCTCCACGCCGCCTTCACCGACAACCTCCAGCGGTGGCTGGATGATGAGCCGCTAGCCAACGTGGTCAATCCGGCCGCCGGATACTGACCCCGTCCCAGGAGGACCCCCATGCCGCTTTCCAATCAGTTCCAGGAACTCTCCGCCCAGGTCCGCAACTGGGGGCGTTGGGGCGACGACGACCAACTGGGAACCCTGAACCTGATCTCCCCCGAGGTGGTCCAGGAAGCCGCCGGCTGCATCCAACACGGCCGAACTATCTCGCTGGCCGTCCCCCTGGAACACGACGGGATCCAGGTCGGGTTCATCCCGGGACGCGACAACCCCGTCCTGACCATGCATGCCGTCAACGAGGGCATGGACCCCGATGGCGACCCCGACACGTTTCACACCAGCGACGACCATGTGTCATTCGGGCTCCAGGCCGGCACCCACTGGGACGGCCTGGGACACGTCTCGTACTCCGGCCTGCTTTACAACGGCTACGACGCGTCCACCATCACCGTCGAGGACGGCGCAACCCGGTGCGGCATCCAAAACCTGCAGAGCGTCTGTTCCCGCGGCGTGTTGTTGGACGTGGCTCGAGCCAAGGGCACGGACCTCCTGGACTGTCCGTACGCCATCACGGCCAACGATCTGGACGAGGCGGCGGCGATGGGTGGTGTGGAGGTCCGGGCGGGCGACATCGTGCTGGTCCGCACCGGTCGGATGTCGCTGTACCACTCGGGGGGAGGTATGGCTTACTGCCTGGGCCCCAAACAAGATGGATCAAACGCCGGCCTGTCCCTATCCACCGTGTCTTGGCTCCATGAACACGACGTGGCTGCGGTGGCCAACGACACTCTTGTCTTGGAGGTCTACCCGTCAGAGGTCGACAACCTGGCCGTGCACATGCTGCACGTGGTCGACATGGGCCTTACCCAGGGGCAGAACTGGGATCTGGAGGCGCTGTCCGACGACTGCGCGGCCGACGGCGTCTACGAGTTCTTCCTGGCCGCCACGCCCGAGCCGTTCCGAGGTGCGGTCGGTAGCCCCGTGGCCCCGGTGGCCATCAAGTAGCCGTCGGAGGGGACGCGGGTGTCATGCTGGCCCCGTGGAGCGCGTCCCAACCATCGCCGTCCTGGGGTCAGCCAACCTGGACATCGTCGTGCCGGTCCCCCACCACCCGGTGACCGGCGAGACGGTTCTGGGCGGTGACCACACGCTGGTACCTGGCGGCAAGGGTGCCAACCAGGCTGTGGCAGCAGCTCGCCTCGGCGGCTCGGTGTCCTTCGTGGGACGTGTGGGAGACGACGAGGCTGGCGAAACGCTACGCTCTTCGCTGGAGGCCGCCGGCGTGAACACAACGCATCTGCGGACCGACTCGGAGGCACCCAGCGGGATCGCCCTGATCGGCGTGGACACCGACGGCGACAACGCCATCGTGGTCAGTCCGGGAACCAACGCCCGGGTGGGCCCTGAGGACGTACAGGACGCCAAGGCGACCATTGCAGGGGCGGCAGTCGTCCTCCTGCAACTGGAGGTACCGACCGGAGCGGTGGTCGCCGCGGCCCAGGTGGCCACCGGCACGGTGGTCTTGAACCCCTCACCCGCCACGCCCCTACCCGACGGACTGCTGAACCAGGTCGACGTGCTGGTACCCAACGCTCTGGAGCTGGCCCAGCTGGCCGATACCCAACCAGACGGCGCTGTCGACGCCCTAGTGGCCATGGCCCGCAGCCTCCCCACGTCCACCGTCGTAGTGACCCGGGGAGCCCGGGGGGCGCTCCTGGTAACACCTGACGACCACCAAGAGGTGGTCGCTCCATCTGTCCGGGTCGTGGACACGACCGGGGCCGGCGACTCGTTCTCCGGTGCGCTGGCCGAGTCCCTGGCCCGGGATACCACCCTCCTCGAAGCCGTGGAGCGAGCCGTCGTAGCTGGAGCAGTCACGGCCACCCGGCACGGCGCCCAGCCAGCAATGCCCACGGTGGCCGACCTGGTCGCTGTTCCAAGCACCTGAGCGGGCACACTCCCCCCCCGTGACCACCACAGCGTCCGGCCGGCCCCGGATCATTCTGGACTGCGATCCCGGCGTGGACGACGCCATGGCGATGATCGCCGCCGCCCGGTGGGCCGACCTGGTGGCCATCACCACGGTGGCCGGCAACGTGCCCCTGAAGCACACGACGGCCAACGCCTGTCGCCTTCGGGAACTCCTCGACCTCGACGTGGAGGTCCACGCCGGAGCCGACCAGCCGCTGATAGGCCTTCAGGGGTTCGCCCGACACGTTCACGGCGAGACCGGTCTGGGCGACGTTGCACTCCCCGAGCCGAAGCGGGGACCCGACTCGGACCGGGCGGTTGAGTTCCTGGTCGAGGCCACGCGTGCCGAGGAGGGATTGCACCTGGTTCCCGTGGGGCCCCTCACCAACGTGGCCTTGGCGCTCCGGGCCGACCCCGGGTTAGCCAACCGGGTGGCGTCGCTGACCCTGATGGGCGGAAGCGCCCAGGGAGTGGGCAACGTCACTGCAGCTGCCGAGTTCAACGTCTGGGCCGACCCGGAAGCCGCCGACGAAGTCTTCCGATCCGGGGCGCCGCTGACCATGCTGGGCCTGAACCTCACTCACCAGGTCCGCATGGGACAGGTCCACGCCGACGAGTGTCGGGCCCTAGATACCCCGGTAGCCGAAGCCATGGCCGGACTGCTGGAGTTCTACGCCGTCTTCCACCTGGCCGCCGAGGAGGTAGCCGACGGTCCAATCCATGACCCGTGCGCCGTGCTGGCTGTTACCCACCCCGACCTGTTCCAGATGGAGGACCGGCCGGTCCACGTCGAGCTTTCCGGTACCCAAACCAGAGGCATGACTCTGGTCGACGAACGGGGCCCCCAAGCCGACACCCCCACTAACTGCCGAGTGGCCTACAGCGTCGCCTCTGGTGCGGTCATAGACCTCATCATGCAGGCAGTACGGGAGGCCTAACCAGGTCGCCCGAAGGGTCAGCCCTTCGGAGTATGCACCCCGACACGCCACCGCCCCTCGACGGGCAACGGGCACAGCAGCGAAGTGGCCTCCAGGATTAAGACGGCCACCGCCTCACCATCGAAACCAACGGACGAGGCTCCGGTCCTTTCCCACACCAGGCCCCGCTTTGGATGATCCTGTCGGAGTTCCCAGCCCGCCGGGGTAGCTACCCCGGCCTCCTTTAGGTGGTCGCCAGCGCCCCGTCCAGCACCGTGGTCGATACCCACAGACGCCGGCTGACGGCCAGTGGCGGCCACCAGTGTGCCGATCGGTACCTGGGATCCCCGAGCCGAGAACCAACTGAAGAGGCCTGACACGTCGCTGCGCAGGCTGTCGTCGACGTCCGGCTCGACGTTTAGCCAGGAGCCGGGACGGTCGGCTACCTCGACCAGGGCATCAACCAGATCACCACGGTCGTCGGCGGCGACCAGGAAGTTCTCACTGTCGAAACTCGCCACAACGCCAACGCTAGCCACATCGGGCCGAGGTCCCGACCGAACGGAACTCGCCAGTACGTTGGCGGCATGGCTGACCGACGACCCACCCCAGCCTTGCGGATCGCCGCCCTGGTGAAGCAGATCCCGAAGTTCGAGGAAATGCGCCTCGGGCCGGAAGGCCGCCTGGTTCGCGACGGCATGGAGCTACACCTAAACGACTACTGCCGTCGGGCTGTCCGGGCCGGATGCGACCTGGCTACTGAGACCGGGGGGTCCTGCACGGCGCTGACCCTGGGGGCCCCTTCGGCCGACACCGTGCTGCGAGAAGCCATCCTGTGTGGCTGCGAAACGGGACTCCACGTCTCCGACCCAGCGTTCGCCGGCAGCGACACCCTGGCTACCTCTCGGGCCCTGGCCGCCGCCTTGGAGGCGCACGGTCCATGGGACCTAGTTCTCTGTGGGCGCAACTCGGTAGACGCCGACACCGGTCAGGTCCCGGCCCAGGTGGCCGAGATCCTCGAGCTTCCTCTCCTGACCGGGGCCCGCGAGCTCCGCCTGGACGGCGACACAGTGCACGCCCTGCTAGAACACGACGACGAGTGGGTCCGAGTCGAGGTGGACCTCCCTGCCGTGGTCTCCTGCGCTGAGCGGCTCTGTGAGCCGTGCAAGGTCAAGAAACCGGAAGCCTGGGCCACCGTGAACGCGAACCTCATCACGGTGATTGGGGCTGCCTCTCTGGGTGACGGTCCATGGGGAACTGACGGCAGCCCGACCACGGTGGGGCCGGTCCGGGTGCTGGAGGTAGACCGGGCCGGTGAACGGCTGAACGGAACTGGGACGGAGCAGGTGGACCGGGTGCTACGGGTACTAGACGACCGGGGAGCCTTCGACCGGACGGCTGTCGGGACGACCAGCGAGGTGGCCCGCCCGGAGGGTGCCGGCGACGGCGGTGAGGTGGTGGTTCTGGGAGAACCAGACCGCCCGTCCCAGACCGGAGAGCTGCTGGGAACGGCAGCCCGTCTGGCCGCCGAGATCGGCGGACGGGCCGCTCTGGCCGTCGACACGGTGGTCGACTGGGAAAAGCTCAGCAGCCAGGGGGCCGACAAGGTCCTGAGGCACCATGGCGTGACCGGGGCCGAGGATGTGGCCCATTTGCTGGCTGACCGGTTCGCCGACCAGCCTCCGTGGGCCGTGCTGGCCCCCAGCACGGCGTGGGGGCGAGAGGCGGCGGCCCGCCTCGCTGTCCGGCTGGGTGCCGGCCTGACCGGCGACGCCGTCGGCCTGGAGGTCCACGACGGCCGGCTAGTCGCCCTCAAGCCAGCATTTGGCGGTCGGTTGGTCGCCGAGGTGACTTGCACCTCCCGCATCCAGATGGCCACCGTCCGGCCCGGATCCCTCCCCGGATACCGTCCCCGTCCCACGGCACCCTTCGCCGCTGACCACCTGGCGTCCACCGAGACTTCTCGGATCCGGGTCCTTGAACGGCGGCGAGACGACGACCGGGACCTGCTGGCCCATGCCGAGGTGGTTGTGGGCATCGGTCAGGGCGTCGACCCGGCCGACCTAGCCGAGGTCGAAGCCCATGCGGCGATCCTTGGTGCCGAGCTGTGCGCCACCCGCAAGGTCACCGATGCCGGGTGGATGCCCCGGGCCCGTCAGGTCGGGATCACCGGTCACTCCATCGCCCCCCGTCTGTACATAGCTGTCGGTGTCTCAGGACGGTTCAACCACACGATCGGCGTCCGGGGCGCCGGAACCATCGTGGGAATCAACCCCGACCCCGAATGCGAGTTGTGGTCCTGGTGTGATGTCGGCCTGGTGGCCGACTGGCGGGACGGCCTGGCCGCCCTGGTCCCCGTACTGGCCGAGCGGCTCTCCTCCCGGCCCTCCTGAGGGTTTGGGTCGGCGGGTGGCCTATCAGTCTGGGCGATCCACCCCGGAGGCCCGCAGGGCGTCAGCGTCCACCCACTCCAGACTCAGAATGTGGGTGGCGGCCAGCAGGACTGGCGGGGCCACGCCCGCCTCGTGGGCCTCCTGCCACCGCGACGCGCACACGCACCACCGGTCACCGGGCTGGAGGCCATCAAACCCGGGGCGTGGGGTGGACAGGTCATTGCCAGCCTGGGCTGAGAAATCTAGGAACTCGGCAGTGACCAGGGCGCACACGGTGTGTACGCCGAGGTCGTCGGCGCCCGTGTTGCAACACCCGTCCCTGTAGAAGCCGGTCAGGGGGTTAAACCCACACTCTTGAAGCTCGGTGCCTAGCACGTTGACGGCCATCAACTGTCCTCCTCGTCGAGTAGATCCTCGAGCAGTTTCTCAACCAGGGTCCGGATCTCGTCGCGGACACCACGCACCATCTCCATCCCCTGGCCGGCTGGATCTTCCAGTTGCCAGTCCAGGCGTCGGGTCCCCGGGTAGACGGGGCACTCGTCTCCACAACCCATGGACACCACGACGTCCACGGCACGCACCATGGCCTCGGTCCAGCGCTGGGGTCGGCTGGACGAGATGTCGACGCCCACTTCGGCCATGGCTTCCACGGCCGTCGGGTTCACCGTCTCGCTGGGGGACGAGCCGGCCGACAACACCCGGATCCGGCCACCGGCCAGGTGTCGCAGCCAGCCAGCACCCATCTGGGACCGGCCGGCATTGTGGACGCACAGGAACAGGACCCCAGGCGGACGGTGCATGGCGCTGAAAGTACCCGGCCCCGAGGAGAGATCCTGCTACATGGAAATACCCGTCGGTCCTCAGGCCCGAGCTTGCTTGAGTTTCTTAACCGTCCGGGCCCGTGTACCGGCGTCCAACTCCACCTTGCGGAGGCGTACAGCATCCGGTGTGACCTCCACGCACTCGTCGTCGGCGATGTACTCGAGGGCCTGTTCGAGCGAGAGCTTCCGGGGAGGGGTCAGACGGACCGTGTCATCCGAGGCAGCGGCCCGGACATTGGTGAGTTTCTTCTCCCGACAGATGTTGACGTCCATGTCCTCAGCCCGGGGGTTCTCGCCGACAATCATCCCGCCGTAAACCTCCTCGGTCGGCCCCACGAACAGGGTGGTTCGATCTTGGAGGCCAGTAATGGCGTACGGCGTGGCGACACCTAGGCGGTCAGCAACCACACTTCCGCTCTGGCGAGTCCGGAGCTCTCCCATCCACGGCTCCCAGCCTTCAAATACGTGGTGGAGTAAACCTGTTCCCCGGGTCTCGGTGAGGAACTCGGTCCGGAAGCCGATGAGGGCCCGAGCAGCCACCACGTAGTCGAGGCGCACCCACCCAGTGCCGTGATTGGTCATATCCTCCATCCGAGCCTTGCGCTCGCCGAGAAGTTGAGTGACTGCCCCCACGTACTCCTCGGGAACGTCGACGGACAAGCGCTCGGTCGGCTCATGCAGGGTGCTATCGAATTCGCGGAGCAGAACCTCGGGCTTACCCACCGTTAATTCGAAGCCCTCACGGCGCATGGTCTCTACGAGCACCGCCAACTGCAACTCACCCCGCCCCTGAACCTCCCATGTGTCGGGACGCTCGGTGGGCAGGACCCGCAGTGACACGTTGCCGATCAACTCGGCATCCAGGCGGGCCTTGACCTGGCGGGCGGTCAGTTTGTCACCGGTCGCTCCAGCCACCGGTGAGGTATTCACGCCGATAGCCATGGAAAGGGTGGGTTCGTCGACGGTTATAACGGGTAGCGGGCGGGGATTCTCGGGGTCAGCCAGCGTCTCACCGATAGTGACATCATCGATTCCCGACACGTAGACAATCTCGCCCGGTCCCGCCTCCTCGACGTCGACCTGGCCGAGTGCCTCGGTAACCGTGATGGTGGCGACGCGGGCCGGCTGAACCGAACCGTCGATCCGACACCAGGCCACCGGTGCGCCTCGCCGCAGAGTTCCGCTGTCGATCCGACAGACGGCGATACGGCCGACGTAGGGAGAGGCGTCCAGGTTGGTTACGTGGACCCGCAACGGGGCGTCCTCGTCGTAGACCGGAGGAGGTACGTGGTCGAGAACCACATCGAAGAAGGGCGCCAGATCGGTTCCGTCCTGATTGGGATCCAGGGTGGCCGTCCCGGCCCGGGCATCGGTGTAGACGATTGGGAACTCGATCTGCTCCTCGGTAGCGCCCAGGTCGAGGAATAATTCGTAGGTCTCGTCCACCACCTCGGTCAGACGAGCGTCGGGACGGTCGACCTTGTTAACGACCAGGACTATGGCCAGACTGGCCTCCAACGCCTTGCGGAGGACGAAACGGGTCTGCGGTCGGGGTCCCTCGGAGGAATCGACCAGCAGAATGACCCCGTCAACCATGTTCAGGGCCCGTTCGACTTCTCCGCCAAAGTCGGCGTGTCCAGGGGTGTCCACGATGTTGACCTTCACGTCGCCCCGGTGAACCGCCGTGTTCTTGGCCAAGATGGTGATCCCCTTCTCCCGCTCTAGGTCCATGGAGTCCATGACCCGGTCAAGTACCTCCTCATTCGCTCGGAAGGCTCCGGACTGGCGTAGGAGGCCGTCTACGAGAGTCGTCTTGCCGTGGTCGACGTGGGCGATGACGGCGACGTTGCGGAGGTCGGAACGGGTAGCCATGAGAAAACGCTACGGCGGGCTAGGACCCCCGGGGTGGAAGTGTGACCGATGAGCACTGCCTTCCTGGCGTTAGCGAAACGCTCAGGAGTTCCGGCTGGATGTAACGAGGAGAACTAGGCGCACAAATCCCGCCCCGATCAGCCTCATCTGGAGATCTTGCCAACAGCCAGCGGTCAGAATTCCTCGACCCGGATGGTTAGCGTCGACGTCCGGTTTCCAGACGCCGGCGGGGCGGCTCGCCGCCCTTCCGGGAGATGGTCGTGCCCAGATCATCAATGGCGTCGTCTAGTAGCGGCCAAGTCTTATAGGCCGGACCGGCGGCACCCAGCATGGCCAGGCGTTCCACGGCATCGGCCACCAGCAACGGATGCAGGGCCCGTCCGTCCTGCGCGTCGACCTCCGACCGGATGGCGGCCGCCCAGAGCACCAAGTCAGTGGCCACCGGAACCTGTACGGCGACCAGTGGGGCCACACCGCGGGACTTGCGCCCCGCGAACACCTGAACCATCCGAGGGCGGGTCCGTCGCCAGGTCTCGAGGTGCCCGGACAGGGTTCGCGGTGGCACCCCTAGGCGCTCGGCCAGGTCCTTCAGGCCGCTATCAGGGAGGACAAAACCCACCTGTTCCGGTCGGGCCGTAGCTTCGTCGACCAAATGGGCCCACAGGGTCCGTTGCTGGCGGCTCTTTAGGGGATTGGACCGTCGGAGGTCGGGAGCGCGGGAGCACCCAGCGGCGATGCCTCGCATGATGGACCGGGGAACAAGGGCGTCAGGGCTCTTGCTAGTCGCCTCCCGGATGACCTCAAAGCGGGCAGCGTGGGCCTGAAACGACGCCGGCGTGCTCATAGGGAAAACGGTACCGCCGATGACACCGTTGTCCGGTCGGAGTAAACCGCGCACACAACAAGTCCCACGACCAACTCGACGAATCGACGCAGGCCTAGGTCCCGATCTGGATCTTGCCGAAAGGTTTAGACCATCTGGCCTCCTTGTTTGGTCCGCTCAAAGGCACTCTTGCCATGTAAGGGTCAACGCTCGTGTCGTATCGCCTGAGAGCAAAAGGCCATCACCCCCGCCACTGCAGGCTCGTAAGGGCCGCTATTTACCTGGGGATTCTTTCGACGTGTGCCATCGGGGTCGCGTGCAATAGCGACGCCCCTGCCTCATTTGTCTCAACAACGGTGCCAACAACGACGCCAACAACGACGCCAACAACGACGCCAACAACGACGCCAACAACGATGGCGACAACGGTGCCAACAACGGGGGTGACTACTTCCCTCGCTTCCTTGGGAGGAGAAAAGGAGCCTGACCTCGACCCCACCGGAGAGATACGGCTTCGCCGTATCTCCTATGGAGAGAATCCTCTCCAAGCTGGCGATCTCAGAATTCCCCCGGGGGACGGTCCCTTCCAGGTCGTAATTTTCATCCACGGAGGATTCTGGCGGTCGGGTTTTGACAAGTCGTTAATGACACCCCTGGCTGAAGATGCGACTGCACGGGGAGTTGCGACTTGGAACGTCGATTACCGGTCGGTGGGTGATCCAGGAGGGGGCTATCCGGGAACGTTGGATGACATCGCCCGGGCCATCGACCACCTCGCGCAAGTAGATGAGCTGCTTGCGCTCGATGATGTGATCGTGATCGGGCACTCAGCCGGCGGCCACCTTGCACTCTGGGCGGGGAGCCGGGGCCGGCTATCTCCTGGTGATCCAGGAGCGAGGCCTGTAATCGAACCACACACCGTGGTTGCCCAAGCTGCCGTCGTCGACCTGCGGTTAGCCGCCGAGGTGAACCTCGGATGGGGCGCAGTGGAGGCATTACTTGGCGGAGAGCCCGAAGAGGTTCCCGAGCACTACCGGGTCGCCCAACCGGTCTTCGATGGCCATCGGATCATCGCCGTTCATGGGAGGTATGACCAGATTGTGCCCATCAGCCAGAGTGCGTTGATTCCCGGAGCGATCGGGATCTTCTCCGACACCGGCACCCACTTCGACGTGTTAGATCCAAGACACGACCTCTGGCTCCGGACGGTGGCTGAACTCGCTCTCGGTAATCCGAATTGACCTCTTTGTCGTACCAGATCGCCGCCCTCCTCGCTGCCACTTCATGGGCTTGTAGCAGCCTCATTGCCGCTGAGCCGGTCCGGCGCCTCGGCGGCCCGCGCTTCTGTCGGATCCGGATGCTTTACGTCACCGCCATGCTGGTAGTGCTGGCCACCGCCACCGGCGGCTGGTCGACACTCGACCGCGGGGACATGGGCCTATTAGCGGTTTCGGGTTTGGTGGGGATCCTTCTCGGCGACTTGGCCTTATTCACCGCTATGGCCCGAATTGGCCCCCGACGGACATCCGTTCTGTTCACCGCCAACGCACCGATGGCCGCGGTGGGAGGGGTGCTTTTGTTCGACGAGTCATTCGCCCCTTGGGCCTTAGTGGGCGCCGTGCTGACGGTGTCCGGCATCGTGCTTGCTGTGAACTACGGATCCCGATTCGGCACCCACGTGGACGTATTCGAACGGGTTGAAGGCTCGCTAGCTGCCGGGGCAGCCTGGGCGGGGATCGGTGCTCTAGGCCAGGCCCTAGGGGCATTAGCCGCCAAGCCAGTCCTAGACGAAGGGGCCGACACCCTCGCAGTCGCCGCCGTCCGGGTGGTGATCGCCACGGTCGCCCTCTGGGCGCTAGCACGTCCGGGTGACCGGCTGGCCCGGCCAGCGCGACGAGGGGCGATCAAGCCATCAGACCATCTACGCTTTGCGGCTAGTGCCTTCTTGGCCATGGTGCTCGGCATGTCGCTGCTGCTCTGGGCACTTGGCCACGGCGACGCCGGGGTCGCAACAATCCTGTCAGCTACCACGCCAGTGATCTTGTTGCCGCTGCTGTGGGTAAGGCTTCGGCAAGCACCCACGTTCAGGGCCTGGGCGGGCGCCCTCCTTACCGTGATCGGAACCACCCTCCTGCTTTGAGTCAGGTACAAATCAGAGCCCAGGCGTGCCGGTTCGTGTTTCCACCTAAGCATCAGATTCTCGGAACAAACCCACCCGGACTCCTAACGTTCCGTGGGCCGATTCAACGCTTGACCGTGGTCCCCGGTTGCGGTGTCGGGTCCTGTCCGGGACTGGTATCGAGATTGCTGGTGCTACCCGCCGATCTTGCGGCCTCAGGTCCCACAGAACTTGGCGCTTGCAGGCAAGTCCACTCCGCATTGGGCACAGAGTTGACCTCAACTGCTCAGACAAGAGCCATCCTCGGTCACAGTGCCACCCATCAGAATCAAAGGCCTCACCTTGACCACCTCGGCCCCGGGTGGGACGGTGGAACGCTGGCCGGACCGCCCGGCGGGGATAACGAAAGGCAGGAATGCCGTGCAGATCTGGAACCGGGTCTTCCTCATGGACCCTCGCCGACAGGCCGAGGCGACCGGTGCGTTGGTGGCTGTTACCGAGGCCATCAACGCTGTGTCCGACTACGGCTACAACCTCTGGGAGACGGTGGTCGGCACCCAGGGAGAGTACGGGGGCTCAGCTCTGGTACCCGACATTGAGGCGTTCAACTCCGGGGCACTGATGCACGACGATGCCGACGGAGAGGTCCTGGGCGCCCTCGCGGCCGCCGTGAACGACTGCGTGGGCGAGCGACCTGAGGACTCGTTCTGGAACGTGTCCCACGTACTGGGCGAATGGTCGGAGGTCCCGGCCTACGTGACCAACATCCTCCACCGGCCTCCACTCTCGCAGTTGGGACCGCTGACCGGTGCCTCAATCGGTGTCGCCGAACGGTTCCATGAGGTGACGGGTGCTCCGATCACAGTGTGTACCAGCGTGATGGGCACAGGACCCACCGTCCGACTGATCGTGGGCTGGGAATCGCTCGCCGACTGGGCGGCAGAAACCGCCCGGGGTATGGCCGACTCGACCTTCCAAGAACGGCTCGGTGCTGCGGCGGCTATCCCCGGGGTGACCCTGATGGCCGAGTCAAACGTCATGCGACGCCTGATCTGAGGTCAGCACGTCTGATCACGGGGCGGGGTCGTCTACGACCCACCCATCACAGGCAAGACCATTGATCTCCCTGCCTAGTGTTCCGGGGATCAATGGCAAGTAGGAAGCGGTCAAAGAGGGTGTGAAGATCTCGGCGGAGAAGTAACCCGCCAGCCAGATCGTGGACAGGGTCCTCGGCATACGAGTAGAGGTGAGCCGCTTCGAGCACCTCCGCTGGTTGAGGTCCCGATATTGCACAGACTTCGCCAAACCGCATTAGAAGCGCCTGACGAAAGTGGACTTGACCGATTCTGGCCTTGGACTTGCCTTCGGTCAGACCTCCAGCAGGTGCCCGCTTCCCCAA
>PBDJ01000020.1 GCA_002717365.1 Acidimicrobiaceae bacterium
CGAGGGAGAGGTAGCCCCGTTTTGCCGCATGGTTGGTGTTGAACACCGCCTATCCCAGGTCACCGGCCCGTGTTTCGATCCGTCTGGGACTCGGCTCTACGTGAGCTCGCTCCGTGGGCGGGGCGAGACGCTAGTTCGGGACATGGTTCCGGCCATCGACTGGGGGACTGGCGCCGAGGGCCGCCATGTAGGCGTGACTTGGGAGGTGAACGGTCCGTTTCGTGCCAAACCCAATGTGATACCGGAAGGGGGGTCGTCGGTTCCAAGTACCACGACGGGGACCCGGACCTCACCAACCACGACGACCTCCCACTCCGTTGCTACAACGACCTCCCGCGCTGTCGGGACGACGACCTCCCGCGCTGTCGGGACGACGACCGTTGCCACCGTGCAGCCCGAAACGTCGTCCCCGTCGACAACGCTGGAGAAGGCAGCAGACCTCTCAGTATCGGAGGGATCGGTGGAAACCAGTGGGCCTCGACGGGAGTCGGGTGGGGGCCTGTCGACGGTAGGGCTGGGGGCCGCTGCGGTGCTGATTGCTGGCGGAGCGGCCCTGGTGTTGCGGCGCCGACGGAGTGACCGCTGAACGGTTGTCCTGACCGACGGCCGAGACTTCGGGCCTAGAAGTCCTCATCGAACGCCACATCGCCTTCGACACCTACCTGATAGGCGGCGACCGTGCGCTCGAAGAAGTTGGTCAACTCCTGGACGTCCTGCAGTTCCATGAAGCCAAACGGGTTATTCACGTGGTACCGCCGGCTCAGGCCCAACTGGGCCAGACGTTGGTCGGCTACGAACTGCAGGTACTGCTTGGTGTCGGCGGTCGACATACCGGGCACCCCTTGGCCGAGGAGGTCCTCGGCGAACCGGTACTCGCAGTCGATGGCCTCCTCAAGCATTTCGTAGATCCGGTTACTCAGGTTCTCGTCGAACAACTCGGGTTGCTCGCGGCGCACCGTGTCGATGACCGCGAAAGCAAAGTTCATGTGGCAACTCTCGTCGCGAAACACCCAGTTGGTGCCGGCGGCCAGTCCATTCAGGAGGCCCTTAGAGCGCAGGAAGTAGACGTAGGCGAAAGCAGCGAAGAAGAAGAGGCCCTCGATACATGTGGCGAAGCAGATAAGATTCAACAGGAAAGTCTTGCGTTTCTCGTCGCTATCCAACTCGGTGAGGTGCTCCACCGAGTTCATCCACTTAAAGCAGAATTCACCCTTCTGGGCGATAGAGGGGATGTTGTGGATGGCTGCGAAAGCGTCCTCCCGCTCGGCCATGTCTGGGATGTAGTTGTCGAGCAGCGTCAGGTAGAACTGGACGTGGAGCGCCTCCTCGTAGAGCTGGCGCGACAGATACATCCGGGCTTCGGGGGCGTTGATGTGCTGGTAGAGATTCAGCACCAGGTTGTTGGCCACGATCGAGTCACCGGTGGCGAAAAAGGCGACTAGCCGGTTGATGAGGTGCTTCTCGGCTGGGACCAACTTTCGATCTAGGTCGACCAGGTCGTCGGAGAAATCGATCTCGTCGACCGTCCAGGTGTTCTTGATGGCGTCCCGGTACATCTCGTAGAACTCCGGGTACCGCATGGGTCGGAGCGTCAGGTCAAATCCCGGGTCCAGAATGTTGGTCTGACGGGCCGCGGGGTCGATGCTCGAGGCGGCTTCGGCGGCTGGCTCCTCGAACGGGACCTCTACCAGGGCCATCAGTCGCACGCTTCGCAGGACTCAGGGTTCTCCAATGAACAGGCCATGGCCTCGGCGTCCGTGAACGTGGGCTTCTCCACCGGCTCACCCTCGTCGGGGCCTCCAGCCGGGCCGGCGGTCGTTGTCTTGTTGATGCGGGTTGCCGGACGAGAGCGCAGGTAATAGGTGGTTTTCACGCCGGACTTCCAAGCGTGGAGGTACATGGAACTGAGCTTGCCGATGGTGGGTGACTCCATGAACAGGTTCAGCGATTGGCTCTGATCGACGAAGGCGCCGCGTTCGGCAGCCATGTCGATCAGCGATCGCATTGGGATCTCCCACGCCGTGCGATAGATGTCCTTCAGGTCGTCTGTAATGCCCTCCACGTCCTGGATGGATCCCTCGGCCATCTTGACCCGGTTGGCCATGTCGTCATTCCACAGTCCCCGGTTCTGGAGTTCGCGTACTAGGTACCGGTTGATCTGCATGAACTCACCGGACAGCGTCTCGCGCTTAAAGAGGTTCGAGACCTGAGGTTCGATGCACTCGCAGCATCCGGCGATTGAGGCGATAGTCGCCGTGGGGGCGATGGCGATGAGTAGTGAGTTCCGTAGACCATGCTCCGCCACTCGGGCCCGCAGGGTTTCCCAGCGGGCGGCGTCGGTTGGTTCCACTCCCCATAGGTCGAACTGCAGGTCGCCCGCGGCCGCGCGGGTCAGAGCGAAGTTGTCGTGGGGGCCAGAGGCCTCGGCCAATTCCGTCGAGGCCCAGAGGGCGTTGAAGTAGATCTCCTCCGAGATCCGCTTCGAGAGGTCACGGGCCTCCGGGGCGTCGAAGGAGAGACCAAGCTTGAAGAACACGTCCTGAAGTCCCATGAGGCCCAAGCCGACCGGACGCCATGCGTTGTTCGAGGTTGACGCTTCCTCAGTGGGGTAGTAGTTGATGTCGACCACCCGGTCCAGGAACGGAACCGCGAGGCGGACCACTTCAGCCAGGCGCTGGAAATCGAACACCCCATCAACCACTAGGGCCCCGAGGTTTACCGAGCCGAGGTTGCACACCGCGGTCTCCGACTGATCAGTGACCTCCAGGATCTCCGTGCACAGGTTGGACAGGTGGACCACCCGTCCTTCGGTACCCGTCTGGTTGCACTTGGTGTTTGAGGCGTCCTTAAACGTCATCCAGCCGTTACCGGTCTGGGCCAGAGAGCGCATCATGCGGCTGTAGAGCTCACGGGCCGAAATCTGGCGTTCGTAGATGCCTTCCTCCTCGGCCTTCTGGTAGGCAGCCTCGAACTCGGCTCCGTAGAGGTCGGTGAGGTGGGGGACCTTCCTCGGATCGAAAAGTGACCACTTCCAGTCCTTTTCCACCCGCTCCATGAACAGGTCGGGAATCCAGTTGGCCAAGTTCAGGTTGTGGGTGCGGCGAGTGGGATCGCCGGTGTTCTCCCGGAGGTCCAGGAAGTCCTCGATATCAGCGTGCCAGGACTCCAAGTAGACACAGGCCGCCCCCTTCCGCCGTCCGCCCTGGTTCACGGCGGCCACCGAACTATCCAGAGTCTTCAGCCATGGAATGATGCCGTTGGACAGGCCGTTGGTACCCCGGATGAGCGAACCCTTGGAGCGGATCCGGTGCCAGGCCACACCGATGCCGCCGGCGAACTTCGAGAGCTTGGCAATGTCGGTGTACCGCTTGTAGATGCCATCGAGGCTGTCTTCCGGTGAGTCCAGCAGGTAGCAACTCGACATCTGGGGGTGACTGGTTCCCGAGTTGAAGAGGGTTGGACTGGACGGGAGGTACTGCAGCGACGAGATGAGCCGGTAGAAGCGGATGGCCTCCTCGGGGCAGGTGGAGAGGCCGCAGGCCACCCGGAGGAAGAAGTACTGGGGGGTTTCCACCACCATGCGGTTCTCGGGGTGCCGCAGGAGGTAGCGGTCGTAGACGGTGCGAAGGCCAAAGAACTCGAACAGTTGGTCCCGCTCGCCCTCCACGGTGTCGTTGAGCTTCCGGGCATTGGTAGACACGAAATCGGCCACCTCGGCACCGATTAAGCCCTGATCGACGCCCATGGCTACCGACTGGGAGAACGAATGGATGTCCTGGTTTCGGACCTCCTTGTCGATCACGGTGGACAAGAGGCGAGCGGCGAGGCGGGAGTAGTTGGGCTCCTCGATAATGAAGGCAGCCGAGGTCCGGATGGACAACTCGTCGAGCTCCTCGGTGGTAGCGCCGTCGCACAAGCCGGAGATGGTCCGGGTAGCCACCCGCATCGGGTCGACGCCGGGGAGGCCCGCCGCGCACCGTTCAACAGCCCGCACGATCTTGTTGACGTCGACCGGCTCTAGATCACCGTTGCGCTTTCGCACCCGCATGGCCGTAGTACCGGTTGACTCGGTACCCGGTTCCTCGATGCGACCCTCGGTGATGGTCATCGCTTAGTCCCTCTTCCCCCCGGTCGCCTCGCCGGTGTCCCCGCTGTCACGATTCGCCTCGTCCGTTCCCGGAGCGACGCGTTCCCCCTCGAGTGGCCACCGGGCGGTGGTTCGGAGAGTTCGCGAGCGCGACCCGGACATGAATTGCACGCATGTAATTACAATCATGTCAAGAGAATCCTCACTCCGTTGGAAAGGTTTTCCTGACGGTCGCGCGAGGCGTGGTCGAACCGGGCTCCGAGGCGCCCGGAATCGCGCGCCTCGTGGCCGTCTTCGGATGAACGGGACCTTGGGCCCGGCCATCCCTGGTGCTGGTCGGCCTAACGTATTGGGCATGGCCCAATCGTCTCCCATCCTCGACGTCGACCTCCCGGCCTTCGAGTCAGGCGATGCGGCGACCCGGGCGGCCGTGGTCGATGGCACGATGCGGAGCCTGGCCACCGGGTTCGTCTACGTCCGCCACGACCTCTCCGAGGACCTACTGGACGATGCCTACGGTCGCCTGGCTGCCTTCTTCTCGCTCCCCCAGGACCGCAAGGACCGGTGCACGGTGCCGGGGTCCAACGGGCAGACCGGATATACGGGCCTCCTGGTGGAGACGGCCGCCATATCCGACGTGCCGGACTTCAAGGAGATGCTCAACTGGAGCGCACCAGTACCCGCAGGGCACCCGCTACGCCTGCGCTACCCCCACCGCTACGGCGACCCGACCCTGCCCGACGAGGATCTACCCGGGACCACCGAAGTTCTGATGGCGTTCCACCAAACAATCCTGAACCTGCAGCGCCGGGTACTGCGGATCCTGGCCGTCGGACTGGGCGTGGACGAGGGCTACTTCGACGTCATGCTCCGAGACGGGGCGGCCCTCACCCGGGCAATTCACTACCCGTCGATGGACCTGGCTCCCGGCGACGAGTACGTCTGGGCGGCCGAGCATGGCGACATCAACCTGATTACCGCCCTGCCCCGGGCTACAGCGCCCGGCCTCCAGGTCCGAACCGAGGATGTCTGGATCGACGCCACTCCCCCCGACGGCCACGTCATCGTCAACACGGGGATCATGCTCGACCACCTGACCAACGGGTTGATTCCGCCGGGCATCCACCGCGTGGTATCCGATGGTCCCGGCGAACGCCACTCGGTGGTCCAGTTCTGCCATCCGACGCCGTGGACGCTGCTGGCCCCCCTACCGACCTGCGTGACGCCGGAGAACCCACTGCGGTATCCCACAATCACGGCCTCAGACCGCTTGGAGCAGGTGATCTGGGAGATCAATCTGGTGGAGTCCGGCCGCCGACTGGACGGCTGACCGGCCCTCGACGGGTTGGAGATCCGATCCGACTGTCTGATCAGGAAACAGCTAGCGAGAACCGGAGGGCCGACCCCTCCACGGTGGCTTCCGTGACGCCATCAGCGTCTGGATCTACAGCGTGGTAGACCAACTCGGTGGCCAGTACCTGGTTGGCGACGTGGGCCTCGTGGGCTCGGACAGCGCCCATCAGGTCTTCGTCTCCGTCTAGGACCAGACGGATGCGGTCGGTAACGACCAGCCCAGTGTCTCGTCGGGCTTGCTGGACCTGGCGGACTACATCGCGGGCCAGACCCTCCCGGAGTAGGTCATCGGTGACTTCGGTGTCCAGAACCACAACGGCGTCACCGCTACTCAGAGCAGCCGCAGTGACACCGTCGGGTGACTCCACCCCCAGGTCAAACTCGCCAGGTGTTAGCACTTGGTCGGCCACTGCCACCGTTCCGTCATCGTTGCGCCGGTAGTCGCCCGACCGGGCCGCCGCGAAGACGGCCTGGACGTCGCCACCCAGTCGGGGGCCCAAGGTCCGCCCATCAGGCCGTAGGACCAGACGGCCGTGGCCCTCCAGGTCATTGGTCAGTTCCACCGACCTCACGTTGACCTCGTCGACTAGCAGGTCAACCAGGTCGACCAGCGCCTCGCTGTCCACGCCGGCAACCGTCAGGCGGGACAGGGGGAGTCGGACCCGTAGGCCGTGATCCTCACGAAGGCGTAGCGCCGTGGAGGCCACATCGCGGATGCGGTCCATGCGGGCTACCAGCGCCGGATCCGAGGGGAGGTCGTCTAGGTCGGGCCAGTCGGCCAGGTGGACACTCTGCCCGCCAGTCAGCCCACCGTGTATCTCCTCCATCACCAGGGGGAGGAACGGCGCTGCCACCCGGCTGAAGGTGACCAGAACGGTGTAGAGGGTGTCGTAGGCATCCCGCTTGTCGGCATCGTCATCGGTGGCCGTCTTGGCCCAGAACCTGTCTCGGCTCCTCCGGATGTACCAGTTGTTGAGGGCGTCGATGAAGGCCTGGATTTCGTGGGTGGCACCCGACAGGTCGTAGGCCTCCATGTGGTCCTGAACCGCCTCGACCAGCAGGCGGGTTTTGGCCAGCAGGTAGCGGTCCAGCAGGCGTGGCGAGTCGGACCGCATCTTGGCCTGGTGGCCGTCGACGTTGGCATACAGGGTGAAAAATCCGTAGGCGCTCCAGATGGGCAGCAACACTTGGCGCACCACATCGTCGATGCCATCATCGGAAATCCGCAGATCGCCGCCTCGCACGATGGCAGACGACATCAGGTACCAGCGCAGGGCATCAGAGCCCTGGTTGCCGAAGATGGCGGTCGGTTCGGTGTAGTTCCGCAACTTCTTGGACAGTTTGGCCCCGTCCTCGGCTAGCAGGATCCCGTGACAGATGACGTTCTCAAAGGCCGGCCGGTCGAACAGAGCACCGGCCAAGACATGGAGGGTGTAGAACCAACCGCGGGTCTGGTTGATGTACTCCACGATGAAGTCAGCCGGGAAGTGTTCCTCAAACCACTCCCGGTTCTCGAACGGGTAATGCACCTGGGCGAACGGCATGGAGCCCGACTCGAACCAGCAGTCCAGAACTTCGGGGACCCGACGCATGGTGGACCGGCCAGTCGGGTCGTCCGGATTGGGCCGAGTCAACTCGTCGATGAACGGTCGGTGGAGGTCGTCGGGCCGAACCCCGAAGTCACGCTGGATCTCGTCCAAACTGCCGTAGACATCTACCCTCGGGTACTCGGGGTCGTCGCTGCGCCACACGGGGATGGGCGATCCCCAGAAGCGGTTCCGGCTGATCGACCAGTCTCGGGCGCCATCCAGCCACATGCCGAACCGCCCGTCCCGGACGTGGTCCGGCACCCAGTTGATCTGCTGGTTGGTGGCCAGCAGCCGCTCTCGGAGGTCGGTCACCTTGACATACCACGACGAGATGGCCTTGTAGATGATCGGCGTGTCGGTCCGCCAGCAGTGCGGGTAGTTGTGCTCGTAGGTGTCGTGTCGGACGATCCGGCCCGCCTCCTTAAGGTGACGGATGATCTCCGGGTTCGCGTCGAAAACGTTCAGGCCTGCCCACAGCCCGACCTTGTCGGTGAACCGGCCCCGGTCGTCGACCGGTACCACGTGGCCGATAGGAATCCCGGCAGCCTCACAGGCTTCCTGGTCATCCTCACCGAACCCAGGGGCCATGTGGACCGCCCCGGTGCCGTCGGAGGCGTCGACGAAGCCGGCGCCCAGCACCCGGAAGGCGTCGGTCCGGTCCTTGAAGAAGTCAAAGAGCGGACGGTAGGTACGACCGACTAGGTCGCTGCCCATGCACACGCCGACCTCGGTGGTGTCTGACAACTGGTCCTCGTAGCGGGCCACTGCCTCAGCACCCAGCACGTAAACAGTGCCGTTGGCATCCCGACGCAGGGAGTAGGACACGTCGGGTCCCACGGCCAAGGCTAGGTTCGACGGGAGCGTCCAAGGCGTGGTCGTCCAGGCCAGGATCCGCATCGGTCCGGGGTCCCCATCAGCCGAATCCAGGTCGAAGGACACGGTGATGGCCGGGTCCTGCCGGGGTCGGGTGGCGTCGTCAAGGCGGATCTCGAAGTTCGACAGTGGCGTTTCGGCGCCCCACGAGTAGGGCATGACTCGGAAGGCTTCGTAGATCAGCCCCTTGTCCCAGAGTTGCTTGAACGCCCACATCACCGACTCCATGTAGGAGAGGTCCATGGTCTTGTAGTCGTTCTCGAAGTCGACCCACCGGGCCTGACGGGTGACTGTCTTTTCCCACTCGCTCGTATAGCGCAGGACCGATTCCCGACACGTGGCGTTGAAGCGTTCGATGCCGTACTCGATAATGTCAGCCCGCCCGGAGACGGGGAGGTCCTTCTCGGCCTCCATCTCGGCCGGCAGGCCGTGACAGTCCCAGCCGAATCGGCGGTCGACCCGGCGACCGCGCATGGTCTGGTACCGGGGCACGACATCCTTCACGTAGCCGGTGAGGAGGTGGCCGTGGTGGGGCAGCCCGTTGGCGAAGGGTGGACCGTCGTAGAAGACGTACTCGGCCTCGGACGGTCGGGTCTCGACTGACGCCGGGAACGTACCCTCGTCCGCCCACCGGGCCAGCGCCCGTTCTTCCATGGCTGGGAAGTCGGCCCGTCCGACATGCGGGTAGGGGTCGGTGGACGCGTCTGAGGCGTCGGCAGAGGGTAGGAGCTCGTCGGACATGACTTGGTGCAGGCTACCGGTGCGTCCCTGCCGGCCGGGAGGAGGCGCTCGGTTCAGAGGAGCGCCGCGCCGCGCTGACGCAACTCGAACTTGAGGACCTTGCCACTGGCGTTCAGCGGCAGAACGTCAATAACCTCGACCCGGCGGGGTGCCTTGTAGTTGGCCATTTCGTCGCGGCACCACGACACGATGCTCTCCGGGTCCGGGTGGGTGCCGGGGGTCGGGACCACGAACGCCATTCCTACCTCGCCGAGCCGGTCGTCAGGGATTCCGACGACGGCCACCTGACCAACCTCAGGGTGGGCCAGCATCAGGCGTTCTACCTCGGCCGGGTAGACGTTGAACCCACCGTTGATGAACATGTCCTTCACCCGGTCAGTGATGTCTAGGTAGCCGTCGGCGTCCATGACCCCGATATCGCCGGTGTGCAGCCAACCTTCGGCGTCGATGGCCTCGGCGGTCTGGTCGGGATCGTCCAGGTAGCCGGCCATCACGTTGTAGCCGCGGACCACCACCTCGCCCGGCTGGCCGGCCGGGCACTCGGCCCCGTTGGGGTCGATGACTAGGACCTCGACATCGTCGATGGCCCGCCCTGAGGTCCCGGCGATAAGGGCTGGGTCGTCATCATGGCGACACATGGTGGCGATTCCCGATGCTTCGGTGAGGCCGTAACCGGTCACGACCTTCTCGAAGCCGAGGCGGTCGTGCATGTCATGGATCATCTGGACGGGGATGGTCGCAGCGCCGGTCACGGCCAGTCGGAGTGAGGACAGGTCGAACTCGTCGAGATCAGGGTGGTTCAGGATCGTCTGGTAGATGGCCGGCGGGCCGGGGAGCATGGTGATTCGCTCCTCGCCAACGCGCTTCATCACTGCTGGGACGTCGAACACTGGGTGGGGTACGAGGGTCACGCCCTTCATCAAGCAGGCCAGGATCCCGGAGTTGAGGCCGAAGGCGTGGAAGAACGGGTTAACCACCAGATAGCGGTCGCCGGCCTCCAGACCGATGACCTCGCTCCACGCGAGGAAGGCCCGGCAGATGGCCGAGTGGCGGAGCATGGCGCCCTTCGGCGATCCGGTGGTCCCCGAGGTGAACATGAGATGGCAGAGGTCGTCGCCTCCGACGGCAGCCGAACGAGCCGCCCGATTGCCGTCGTCGACTGTGTTCCCGACCTCAAGGAAGTCGGCCCACGAAGTGCACCTGTCGGAAACGGTGCCTCGGAGGACGACTATCTCGTCCAGCCCGGCTCCCCCGCCGATGTCGGCGAGCATCGCCACGTAGTCGGCATCCAGAAAGTCAGTGACGGTGAATAGGACACGAGCCAGGGTGCGGTCCAGGAGCTCGGCGGCTTCACGGCCCCGAAAGCGAGTGTTGATGGGGACAAGCACGGCTCCGACGCAGTGGGCACCCAGGGCGGCGACCGCCCACTCGGCCACGTTGGGCGCCCAGATGGCAACCCGGTCGCCTGCTTCGATCCCGCGGGCCATCAGGGCCCGGCTAGCGGCGTGGATCTGGTCTCGGTATTCGGCAAACGTCCATCGGAGATCCCCGTCGACGATTGCCTCACGGTCGCCGAACCGGAGGGCGGCGTCGTCGACCAAGTCGGGGATGGTGGACCACGGCACATTCATCAGTCGGACCCTAAGGGTCGTCGCCAGACCTCAGGACACCCAGGATGGTCGACCACCGGGTCGCCGGAGTTGACCTCAGCATGGTGCGCCTTGGCAGGGGCCCCGGGTCGGATCTCGTATCGGACGCCGTTGCCGCAGTACCGGACCGAGACAGCCCGGCGTCGCCGGGTGGTCGATCGGTTGGGTCCTGCGCCGTGGAGGGTGGCGGCGTGGTGGACCACGAGATCGCCGGGCACAGTGTCGAAGCGAATGAGGCGAGGGTCGTCGGGATGGACGACGGGGACCGGCTCACCACCGGTACCCGGGAGGGGCTTATCGTCCACGAACCAGTTGGGACGGTGAACCACCCCCGACCGGTGTGATCCGCGGAGGTACGACACGGCGCCGGTCTCGGCGTCAACCTCGTCGAGAGGCGTCCAGGTGGTACAGATCCGGTCCCCGGACAGGTGGAAGTAGCCCAGATCCTGATGAAAGGCGGTATGAGCCACAGTCCCCGGCTCCTTGACCAGCAGCGAGTCCTCGTAGAGGTGGATCCGGTCGGCCACCAGGAGGGTGCCGGCGATGGCCGGCAGAGGGGAGGCGGTTGCGAACCGGGCGAACGCCTCGTGGTGTCGCCAGTGGTCTACACCGGAGAGGAAGCGTCCTCCGCCAGGGTCAGCGGTTTCGGCCACCCCGGCCCAGAGGGTCGTCATGTCGGTGGTGGTCACCGGATCGACCAGAGCCTCTTCAACCGGGCCGGATAGGTGGTCCAGCCAGGCCGTGGGGAGAATCCCAGGGAGGTGGACGACCCCGTCCGCGGCGAATTGGGCGACCTCAGCGGCCGTGACCGACCGCAGGGGCTCCGAGGACAGCACCGACATGGGCCGGCCTCCTACTCCTCTTCGTCGGTGTCGGGTGTTTCGTCGGTGGTGTCTTCGGCCGGGGTGTCTTCGTCGGTGTCGGGTGTTTCGTCGGTGGTGTCTTCGGCCGGGGTGTCTTCGTCGGTGTCGGGTGTTTCGTCGGTGGTGTCTTCGGCCGGCTCCTCGCCGTCGCGTACGCGCTGCCAGGCGTCGACGGCAGTCCGCCATTCAGCCTCCGCTTCGGCGACCGACTCCGCACCACCCCCGCTGTCCTGGGCGCGCTTCAAGGCCGCGGCCGCCTCGTCCTTGGCCTTGACGGCCTTGGCCAGGTTCCGCTCCGCGGCCTTGGCGGCCTCAGCGGCCTCGGTCCGGCGGTTGAAGAGCAGGAGGGCCTTCTGGGTGTCGTCGTCAATCTTGACCATGACCCCATGATCGCCGGTTCTGAGCCGACTCGCACCCCCGTCACGCGAAACAGTTCCGCAGGCGGTCAGAGCAGTGGCCTCACCTCAGCGCCGAAGGCGGCCAGCTGGTCGAGGTACTCCTCTAGAGTTCGGCCGCGAAACTTGAGGTGAAAGGCGTTGGCTCCCGCCTCCCGGTCGGCTCGAAGTTCTTCGGCGATCCGCTCCGGAGAGCCGGTCAACCAGGCCGGCGGCAGGTCATCTGGAGGGTCGCCGATGTAGGCCCATCCGGGCATAATCCCGACGTCGAACCGGGAGTCACCGCGTTCGGCCTCCTCGGCTGACCGGCGGATGGTGTCGATGATCTCCGGGTACTGGTCGCGCGATGCGCCCATCGGGATGTAGCCGTCTCCCCGCCGTCCGGTCCGCTGCCAGGCGGCCTTCCCGGCGCCGCCGACCCAGATGGGCAGGTCACCACTCGGGGGCCCGGGAGACACCCCGACGTCTTCATAGGAGAAGTGGTCCCCCCGGTAGCTGATGTAGCGGTCGGCATAAGCGCCACGCACCGCGTCGATGCACTCGTCGAGGATCCGGCCCCGGTGGTGGAAATTCACACCCAGTGCTTCGAACTCGGCCTCCACGTGGCCGGCCCCAACGCCGAGAATCACTCGGTCGTCGGTCAGGTGGGCCAGTGTCCCGAAGGTGCTGGCCGTCAGGAGGGGGTGGCGGTAGGCGGCGACCCACACCACCGATAGGAGGTGGATGGACTGAGTCTGGGCGCCCAGCCAGGCCAGCGTGGCCACCGGGTCGTACCAGGTGGTCCGCATGTGGGCTGCGTAATCGTTGTCGGGGACGGCCACGTGGTCGCACACCCCCACGAAGTCCAGGCCGGCGTCCTCGGCGGTCCGGGCCACCCGGGCCAGGTCCTCGGGGGTGGCGTCGTCCTCCCACGGGTCGGCCAGCGTGCGGGTGAGCGTCTGGATTGGCAGTTGAATGCCGTAGAACGCTTCGCCTTCAGGAACCAGGTTGGCCATCTGCTCCTCCTAGGTCAGCTGTCGGTGGCCAGCAGGGCTCGGGCCCGGCGGGCCACCGGCTCGTCGACCATCTCGCCACGAACCGAGATCGCCGCATCGCCACGGGCTATCGCCTCCCGGTAGGCGGCGTCTACGTCGCGGGCCCACGCCAACTCCTCGTCGGTGGGAAGGAAGGCCTCGTTGGCCAGCGGGACCTGGGCCGGGTGGATGCAGAGCTTGCCGGTGAACCCGAGGGAGCGGGCCTCGGCGGCCTCGCAGCGGAAGCGATCGTCGTCGGCAAAGTCGGCCACCACCATGTCGACGGCCTGGACGTCGCCGAGGCGGGCCGCCTGTCCGACCTGGGCCCGAGCGGTGGCCACTTCGTGGTTCGACGCCGTGCGGACTCCGCCGAGGTCAGCTACGTAGTCCTCTGCGCCGAAGTAGCACCATCGGACCCGGGGGTGGGTGGTTACTGAGCGGGCGTCGACCACGCCGGCCACCGTCTCCAGGCCGGCGGCGATGGCCAGGTCGTGGTGTCCGGCACCGTCCAGGGCAATCGACACAGCGTCAACGGCAGCCGCCGACTCCAATTTGGGGACGGCCACCCCGGTTAGCCCGGGCGGCAGACCCTCCAGGACATCGGCGGGGAAGTGGTCGGTATCGGGGGCGTTCACCCGGACGAACAGCCGTACCTGTTTTACCAGCGATGGCGCCACCTGCTGGGCCACCGCTCGGGCTTCGGCCTTGCGGTCGGGCGGAACGGCGTCCTCCAGGTCGATGACTCCCGCGCTGGGCGATGTTCGGGGCAACTTGGCCAGGACGTCGGCCTGGTTTCCCGGAGCGAACAGCAGGCTCCTCATGGTGAAGTTGTCTCCGCCGGAAGGCATGGTGCCGACGCTACTGACCACCGGCTCGTCGATCCGGATCAGGGCGGGAGGAGGCTGAGGACGAATCAGGCGCCGGCCAAGTCCCGGGCGATGGAGACGACCTCGTCCATGGCCCCGGCAAGGTCGTCGACCTCGACCTCGGTGGCTCCGTCGGTGGCTAGGAAGCAGAGAAGGACCCGACGGACGGGGAGGCCGGTGGCCCGCTCAGCGGCTACGGCGTAGGCGGCGCCCTGGAGTCGGTACCGGCGGGCCTTCACCGCCCGGTCGGCGTCGTCTGCCACGGAGTCGGTCTTGTAGTCGACGATGACCAGGCCTGGATGAGGGTCGTCGTCCTCTAGGAAGGCGAGGTCGATGTAGCCCTCGACGACGGGGGCGTCGTCGGCGTCGTCGACGGGCGCTGCCACGTAGAGCTCGCGCCAGTGGCGGGTAATGGCGGCTCGGCGGACCGAGTTGGTTTCCAGCCCAGCCCGGACGAGGGAGTCGATGGTTCGGAGGTCGCCCAGGAGGCCCTCGGTGATCGCCTGCTCGCGCACGATGTCCGAGGGGTCGGTGGTCGTGAAGTCGAGCACCTCGAGGGCGCCGTGGACGGCTCGGCCGACGCCAGTACCGTGCCGGCCCACCTCGCCCGGTCGGGAGCGGTCTTCGTCGGTCGTCTGGTCGGCGCCGTACGCGGCGATAGCGGTGGCCGACACCGTCCGGGGCCGTGCCGCGGCCTTGAGGGCGTCGTCGCGTTCGGCCATCCAGTTCTGGCGGTCCGGGAGGCCTCGGCCCGAGGGCGCCCCGGTGGCCGGCAGGGCACCTCCGGTCGGCGACAGGTCGACGTCGATGGCCGACCGGCCGGCCTCGACTAGGGCGCCGGCCAGCAGGCGGCTGGGTCCCGGTCGTCCGGGCTTGTCCGGATCGACGTCGGTGTCCCGGTGGACCGAGACGACGAGGTGGTCGCGGGCGCGTGTGGCGGCCACGTAGAGGAGTCGGATCGTCTCGGCGTCCTGGAAACGCTGGTCGACGCCGTGGGTGTCGCGGAACCCGGACGTCTGGATTCCCTCTCGGATGCTGACCTCGGCGGAACCGTCGGCGTCGAGGAGGAGTTGGACCCCGGAGTCGGTCCGGGCGGTCTGGGTCGACATGCCGGAGAGGATGGTGATGGGGAACTCGAGGCCCTTGGCGCCGTGGATGGTCAGGATCCGCACCGCGTCGTCGTCGACCTCGGGCAGCACCGTCTCGGCGATCCGGCCCTTCTCGTCGGCCTGGGCGAGGCACCAGTCGACGAACCCCCGCAGTGAGCCCCCGCCTACCTCGGCGTAGGCGCGGGCACGGTCGGATAGGAGCCGAGCCCGTCGCCAGGCGTCGCGGGGTCGGGTCTCGCCGTAGGCGACCTGGAACACCCGTCGGTCGTGGATTAGGCGTTCGAGGATCCCCGACGGTCCGAGGTGGTGGCGCCAGTGGTGCAATTTTCCCATCCACGCGAGGCCGGAGGCCACCACCTCCACCGTGGAGTCACCGTCGGGCTGGTCTGCCTGGTGGTTCCATGTGCCGCCGTGGTGGACGCGCCAACGGGCGAGTTCATCGTCGCCACAACCGAGGTACGGGGTCCTTAGCGCGGCGACCACAGCGAGGTCGTCGGTCGGGTCGTCGATGGCCCGTAGCACCATCAGGAGGTCGCGGATCTGGGGGGTGGCGAAGAGCATGGAGCTGGACTCGGCCCGGTAGGGGATACCGGCGGCCTCCAGAGCGGTCTCCAGGGCGGGCAGCGAGGTACGGGTGGGGAGGAGGATGGCGATGTCGCCGAACCCACAGGGGCGTTGCCGTCCGTCGGTCCCCTCGACCGTCCAGCGATCGACGACAGCGGTGGCGATGGCGGCCGCTACGTCCGTAGCTTCTAGGTCCCGGAGCCCGGCGGCGTCGATCTCGTCGCCGTGTTCGTGTCGGCCCAGCAGGGTGACCGGTGGTCCGTTCGCTGCCGCAGGTCGTCGCCCGACGAGGGGTACGTATCCGGGCTGGACCAGGTGGGAGGCGGCGGTGTTCAACGGCGGCCCGGTGCCGATGAGATGGGCGAACACGGCGTTGATCCAATCGATGATCGGCACCGTGGTCCGGAAGTTCTCCGTCAACGCCACCAGGGTGGAGTCCAGGGTGTGGCGGGTGCGTAGGTACAGGGCGACGTCGGCCCGGCGGAACCGGTAGATGGACTGCTTCGGATCGCCGACGAGGAAGAGGGAACCGGGGTCGGGGGAGAAGTCACCGGGGTCGAAGGAGGGGTGGACCGGGGAGTCCGGGTCGGTCAGTAGGAGGGCGAGCTCGAGCTGGAGCGGGTCTGTGTCTTGGAACTCGTCGAGGAGGATGCGGCGGTACCGCTCGTGGAGAGATGTCCTCACGGCGTCGCCGACGATGGGGTCGGTGAGCAGATCGCGGGCGATGACCAGCAGGTCGTGGAAGACCAGGGTCCCTGCATGGCGTCGCTTGGTGGCGGCCTCGAGCGTGGCAGCCACTAGCTCGGCGAGGAGACGTCGGAGCACGGCACCGGCCGTGGCCCGGAGGAGCGTGTCCCAGAGATCCCGTGCGGCGTAGGCGGCGTCCCTGATGGCCGCCTTGTCGTCGCCCCACACCTTCTTGTTCCCGTCGCCCCCGGCGTTGAGGGACTTCCGGTGGTCGTCGTCGGCGAGGATGCGGACCGTGTCGGCCTCGTCGTCGGCGCCGTCGAGCGCGATCTGGGCGTCTCGGATTCGGGTGAGTCTGATTCGGAGCTTGTCGTCCTCGTCGACGTCATCCCGGTCCAGAGCTAGGGCTTCGTCCATGTGTCTCAGGATCCCTGCGACGTCCACGGGGTCGGGTTCCGGAGGGGGCGGGTGGTCTCCGAGGAGGTCCCACCGGTCGTCGAGCGTGCGGGCGAGTTCGCGGAGGTGGTGGGGATGGATGCGCATGGCGTCGGCGAGCAGCACGGTCCGGGCGAGGTCGTCGTCGTCGAGCAGTCGATGCTGGAGGTCCGCCCACCGATCGTCGAAGCTGAGGTGGCTGGACACCTCGTCC
>PBDJ01000021.1 GCA_002717365.1 Acidimicrobiaceae bacterium
GTCGGGTCTCCTGCTGGATCATTACTTCGCCCTTTCCAAGATCTCGACCAGGCGCCAACGCTTGAGTTTGGACAACGGCCGGGTCTCTTGGACTCGTACGCGATCCCCAACGTTCATCTGGTTCTTCTCGTCGTGGACGTGGAGGCGCTTGGTCCGCTGGACGGTCTTGGCGTACCGGCGGTGTCGAACCCGGTCGACCGTCTCCACGATCGCCGTCTTGTCCTGGACGTCAGACACCACGAAGCCCTCGCGTACCTTGCGGCGGTTCGAACGCCCCGTAGTTGATTCGGTCGTCTCGGCCATCAGTCGGCCACCTCCTCGTCAGCCGCCTCGAGAGCGTCGGCGGCGTCGATCTCCCGGGCTCGTATCTCGGTGAGCACACGGGCGATCTCTTTCTTGACCAATCCGACCCGGGCGTAGTTCTCCAACTGGCCAGTAACCAGCTGGAACCGCAGGTTAAACAACTCCTCCTTGGCATCACTGAAGCGCTCCAGGAGGTCGGTGTCGCCGAGGTCGGTCAAGGACCTGTTCTTAGCCATGGCTAGAAACCCTCCTCGCGGACGATGAAGCGAGCCTTGATGGGCAGCTTTTGAATGGCACGGTTAAGGGCGGCCCGAGCCACCTCGGCATCGGAGTACGACAATTCGAACAGCACTCGGCCGGGCTTTACGACAGCAACCCAGTGTTCGGGGTTTCCCTTGCCAGACCCCATCCGGGTCTCGGCCGGCTTCTCCGTAACGGGCTTGTCCGGGAAGACGTTGATCCAGACTTTGCCGCCGCGCTTGATATGGCGGGTCATGGCAATACGGGCGGCCTCGATCTGCCGGGCCGTAATCCAGCCCGGCTCGAGGGCTTGAATCCCGAACTCACCGAAGGTGATCTCGGTCTGGCCCTTAGAGGCGCCCCTCATCCGTCCGCGGTGGTGCTTGCGGTGGCGGACCTTCTTCGGCATCAGCACGGTCAGTCACCGTCCCCGCCACGGAAGTGCGGCGTCTCGTGGGCTTCGCGGGTGGAAGCCTCGATGGCCTCCTCCTCCGCTAAGAGTTTCTCAAATTCGGCGTCGCCCTCTTTGACCAGGGGTGCCGGATCGGCATCAGGTGCCTCATCCACTGAAGCCTCAGTACCCGGGGCCTCAGATACCTCGACCACTTCAGTCCGACGGCGGGCCGCAGCCGACGACACCACGGTGCGCTGCTTGGTCTGGCCTGAAGTCTCCCCGGCGGCCATGGCGGCCTCCTTGGTGATCTTGTCCTCAAGGAGACTCTTGTAGGGCAAGATGTCACCCTTGTAAATCCAAACCTTCACACCGATACGGCCGTAGGTGGTCCGGGCCTCGCGGAAGCCATAGTCGATGTCAGCCCGCAGAGTATGCAGCGGTACCCGACCCTCCCGGTACCACTCGGTGCGGGACATTTCAGCGCCGCCTAGGCGTCCCGAGCACTGGACTCGGATACCAAGGCCGCCAGCCTTCTGGGCGTTCTGCACGGCCCGCTTCATGGCCCGTCGGAAGGCGACCCGACCAGCCAACTGGTCAGCCACACCCTGGGCGATAAGAGCAGCGTCGAGCTCCGGTTCCTTAATCTCCTGGATGTTGAGCTGGACGGCGTGGTTCCCGGTGATTTGGCCCAGGCCGGCTCGCAGGCGATCGGCCTCAGCACCCTTGCGCCCGATGACGATGCCCGGGCGGGCGGTGTGGACGTCGACCCGAACCCGGTCCCGTGTGCGTTCCACCTCAACGCGGCTGATCGCGGCGTGCGGCAACTCATTCATGAGGTAGTCGCGGACCTTCCAGTCCTGGAGAAGGTTGTCGGCGTACTCCTGCCGGGTGGCAAACCATCGCGACTTCCAGTCGGTGGTAATCCCCAGCCGGAAGCCGTACGGATTGACCTTCTGGCCCATCAGTTGGCCTCTTTCTGCGTGTCATCAGCCGACTGGTCGGCGTCGGTCTCTTCGGTGATCTCGTCGGCCACTGGTTCATCCACAGCGGCCTCAACGACCTCGTCGGCGATCACCTCGTCGATCTCCACGACCTCGTCGGCGGTCGGCTCGTCGGCCACCGGTTCATCCACAGCGGCCTCAACGACCTCGTCGGCTGAAGTGTTCTCCGCGTCATCCTCGTGATCGTGATCGTTACCCGCTTCCTCGGCCGCCGCCCTACTGCGCTCGACACGCTGGCGACGAGCCTCAGCGGCTTGAGTGCTGGAACCAGCCCGACCACGGGCTTCCTCGCGCTTTCGGAGGTCTTCAAGAGCGGCCTCGTCGTACCGGGTCACGATGATCGTGATGTGGCAGGTCCTCTTGTTGATGCGGGTGGCTCTTCCCCGAGCTCGGGGACGCCACCGCTTGAGCGTCGGACCCTCATCGGCGTAACAGGCTGACACGTAAAGCTCCTCAGCCGAGATGCCGTCGTTGTTCTCAGCATTGGCCACCGCTGAGTCGAGACACTTAGCAATCACGTCGGAGACAGCGCGCTCGGAGAAAGCTGCGATCTCAGCTGCCCGGCCGTAAGACTCGCCCCGGATCAGGTCGAGAACCTCGCGGGCCTTGGAGGCTGAGACCCGGACATACCGGGCAACGGCCCGGGTGCCCGGACGCTCATTGGTCTTGACAGCAACCATTAGCGCTGACCGCCCCTCTCCTGGCCAGCGTGGAACCGAAAGGTCCGGGTGGGAGCGAACTCACCGAGTTTGTGGCCGACCATCGACTCGGTCACATATACCGGGACGTGCTTGCGGCCGTCGTGCACACCGAGCGTGTGACCGACCATCTCGGGCACGATGGTGGACCGACGGGACCACGTCCGGATGACCTTTTTCTCGCCGGACTCGTTTAGGACGTCGACCTTCTTCAGGAGATGGTCGTCCACGAACGGACCCTTCTTGAGACTCCTCGGCATCGCCGATTACCTCCGCGACCCACGCCGACGACGACGACGCACGATCAACTTGTCGGACTGCTTGCCCCGCTTGCGGGTACGGCCCTCGGGCTTTCCCCAGGGGGACACTGGGTGACGGCCACCGGAAGACTTACCCTCGCCACCACCCAAGGGGTGGTCGACCGGGTTCATCACCACGCCGCGGGACTGGGGACGGATGCCCTTCCAGCGGTTTCGACCGGCCTTGCCGATCTTGGTGAGCTCGTGCTCTTGGTTACCCACCTCGCCAATCGTGGCTCGGCAGTCGATACGGACCCGCCGCATCTCCGTACTGGGTAGACGGAGGGTGGCGTGGTCGCCCTCTTTGGCCACCAGTTGGACGCTGGAACCGGCGCTACGGGCAATCTTTCCACCACCGTCGGGCTGCATCTCCACGTTGTGAACGACCGTACCGACGGGGATATAGCGCAGCGGCAGGGCGTTGCCGGCCTTAATCTCGCTGCCCTGGCCGGACTGCAAGGTCTCGCCGACCTGCACACCCCGGGGAGCCAAGATGTAGCGCTTCTCGCCATCGTGGTAGTGCAGCAGGAGGATGCGGCAACTGCGGTTGGGGTCGTACTCGACGGCTGCCACCTTGGCCGGTACGCCATCCTTGTTCCGGCGAAAGTCGATGACCCGGTACTGGCGCTTATGGCCACCGCCGCGGTGCCGCGACGTCATCCGGCCGTAGTTATTTCGACCACCGGTGCTGGTCTTCTTCTCAGTTAACGAGCGCTCCGGGGCAGTCTTTGTGATATCCGAGAAGTCAGCGACGGTCTGGAACCGGCGGCCGGGACTGGTCGGCTTGCGCTTGCGCTGCGGCATGGGTCTAGACCTCAAACAATTCGATCGAGTCACCCTCGATGAGGGTGACGTAGGCCCGCTTAACGTCTGGACGCTTGCCAAACGTCGGCATCCTTCGATTCCGCTTGCGCTTGCCGTCGCGGTTCAGGGTATTCACCTTGAGCACCGTGACATCAAAGATTGACTGAACGGCGTCGCGAATCTCCGGCTTGGAAGCCGACCGAGCGACCTCGAACGTGTAGACGTTGTCCTCAAGCAGGGCATAGGACTTCTCCGACACGACCGGCTTCACGATGACGTCTCGGGCGTCCTTCACTCTTCTTCCTCCCCGACAGGATCTGCATCCGGCTCGACCATCTGGGCGGTGTGGGTCCAAGCCTGGGTAGTGGGCAGGGTGTCCCGGGTGAAGATCACGAAGTCGCTCACCAGGACGTCATAGGCGTTCAATTCGCCGGTCGACAGCACGTGCACCGCCGGCAGGTTGGCAAAACTCTTCCAGACGTTCTCGTCACCACGATCAACCACCACCAGAGCCCGACCCTCCACACCGAGGGCGGCCAAGGCGGCTACCGCGTCACGGGTTTTCGGGGTCTCGAAGGCCCAGCCGTCGACGACCACGACCCGACCGTCAGCCGCACGGTCGCTGAGGGCGGACCTCAGGGCGAGCCGCACCATCTTCCTGGGAGTCTTCTGGGCATAACTACGGGGCTTTGGACCAAGGGCCACACCTCCACCGCGCCACTGTGGCGACCGAATGGAACCGTGGCGGGCCCGGCCAGTGCCCTTCTGGCGCCACGGCTTGGCGCCGCCACCTCGAGCTTCGGCCCTAGTTCGGGTGCTCTGTGTACCCGACCGACGAGCTGCCAACTGGGCGGTCACGACCTGGTGCATGACAGCGGTGTTCGGCTCGATACCAAAGGTGGCCTCATCGAGTTCGACCGAACCCGCTGGTTCACCGATCTGGCTGAGCACGTCGACGGAAGCCATCAGCGAGCTCCCTTTACGGCGTCGCGAATGAGGACGGTGGCCCCACGCGGTCCGGGAACTGATCCACGTACCAGCAGAAGTTCGCGATCCGGATCGGCCTGTACGACCTCGAGGTTCAGGGTGGTGGTCTTTTGGTTGCCCAGCCGACCCGGCATGCGCTTGCCCCTAAAGATACGGGACGGAGTGGCGCACTGGCCGACGGCACCCGGCTTAC
Organism: Acidimicrobiaceae bacterium; assembly: GCA_002717365.1. Lineage (GTDB taxonomy): Bacteria > Actinomycetota > Acidimicrobiia > Acidimicrobiales > MedAcidi-G1 > UBA9410. The sequence goes on from PBDJ01000021.1 coordinate 4,920, forward strand.
GGTGAACCTTGTGAGCGCCATGCGAGGCACGCTGGCCCTTGAAGCCATGGCGTTTCATGACACCGGCGAAACCCTTACCCTTGCTGACCGCCGTCACGTCGACCCGACCCTGGTCGGCCAGCGACTCCACGGTGATCTCCTGGCCCACCTCGTAGCCGTCGACGTCGTCGAGGCGCAGCTCGACGAGCCGCTCCCCGGCATCAACGCCACCGGCGGCGAAGTGGCCGGCCTCTGGACGGGTGAGCTTCGTCGCTTCCTTTCGACCCACGGTCACCTGCAGGGCGGTGTACCCGTCCCGTTCGGTGGTTTTTACCTGGACAACGCGGTTGGGGCGGATACGGAGCACGGTGACAGGAAGGACGCGATTGTCCTCATCCCACACCTGTGTCATGCCGACCTTTTCGCCGACGATTGCCTTGTTGGCCATGATGGCTCCTGCAACTGGCGCCGGAGGACTCCCTCCAACGGCTGGGCCAATTAAGTGGCCGTTCACGTGAACGCTCCGCACGGGCATAGCCCGGCGGAGCGGTGATTCGTTTGTGCCGTTCGGTTCCCGGGGGGCCTCAACGGACATCGATTGGAAACCCCGGACCCTCCGGAGTACGGGGTACAACGATACGGCCGTTCCCGGCAACCCACAACCGCGTCATCCGGTGGATTCCATGTGCCGGGTGTCGAACCCATCCCCGAGGTCGACCGACCCGACCGGTAGCGTCGACGATGACGAGAGATCGGCTCCATTGCAGCATTTTCTCGACACAATCTCATGACCGAACCGGCAACCCACCACACGATCCCCCCATGGGTCCGTCGTGCCGTGGTGACCCTGATGGCCGGCCTAGCCGGCTTGTGGGTCCTGCGGGGTGTCGTCAGTTCATTGCGACCCCTGCTGCTTGTCCTACTGGTGTCGTTCTTTGTCTCTTTTGCCCTCGAACCGGCCGTCAACCGGTTGGAACGAGTTGGCCTCCGTCGAGGTCCAGGCACGGCTCTCGTAATGCTGGCCGTAGTCGGCGCCCTCGGTGGCTTCGGCGTGCAGGTGGGAAGCCTGCTGGCTGAGCAGGTCACCGACTTCAGCGAGAACGTGCCCCGCTACCTGGAGGACATCGACGGCTGGTTAGAGGACAGTTTCGGTATCCAAAACGCCACGGCCGACCTCCGGGCCGACTACGACACTGGCGCCCTGGCCCAACGGCTAGGAGACGTGGCCGACGACCTGGCCCGCTTTGGAACCACGGTGGCAAACGTCCTGTTCCAGTTGTTCACCATTGGACTCTTCACGTTCTACTTGGTGGCCGAGGGTCCGAAACTTCGCCGCTTGGTCTGCTCTTTTCTGGCCGAGCGACACCAGCGCCACGTACTGGAGGTTTGGGACCTAGCCATAGAGAAGACCGGCGGCTACATACTCTCCCGCAGCATCCTGGCCCTGGGCTCCTCACTCGTCCACTGGGCGGCCTTCGAACTGATCGGCCTGCCGTCCTCGCTGGCTCTAGCCCTCTGGGTGGGCGTCATGTCCCAGTTCGTCCCCGTGGTCGGCACCTACATCGCCGGGGCCCTTCCCCTGGTCATCGCTCTACTGGGTAACCCGGCAGACGGCCTATGGGTCATCGTCGTGGTAGCCGTCTACCAGCAGTTTGAGAACTACTTGCTCGCCCCCCGGATCACCTCCCACACCATGCAGTTGCATGTGGCGGTGGCTTTCGGGGCCGTAATCGCCGGCTCGGCCATCCTCGGCGTGGTCGGTGCCTTGTTGGCCCTGCCGGCCGCGGCGACCATCCAGTCGGTGATCGCCGCGGAGGCCGAGCGGCACGAGGTTGCTGAACACCTGATCGCTGAGAGCAGCCAACGGCGGGGACATGGCCCCTCCGACGGCCAGGAACACTGAGCCGAAACAATCCGGAGCGCCCTGAGGGGACGCTTCGTGCACTCGATCGACCGGCAGCCGAACCGGGGTGGTTAGGCCTGTTGGATCTTGATCTCGATGTCGACGCCGGCTGGAAGGTCCAGGCGTTGTAACGAGTCAACCGTCTTGGGCGAGGGGTTCAGGATGTCGAGCAAGCGCTTATGGATGCGCATCTCGAAGTGCTCCCGGGAATCCTTGTCCTTGAAGGGACCACGTATGACCGTGTAGCGGTGCTTCTCGGTCGGCAGGGGAACAGGCCCCCGAAGGTCAGCTTGGGTCCGTCGAACTGTCTCGACGATCTTCTTCGTCGACTGGTCAATGACCTCGTGGTCGTAGGCCTTCAGCCGGATCCGGATCTTCTGCCCTACAGCCATGGTGGTTGGACTACTTGATGATCTTGGTGACGGCGCCAGCACCCACGGTCCGGCCACCCTCGCGGATAGCAAACCGGAGACCTTCGTCCATGGCGATCGGGGCGATGAGCTCGACGGTCATGGTGGTGTTATCGCCAGGCATACACATCTCGGTTCCCTCAGGCAACTCGATCATGCCGGTCACGTCGGTGGTCCGGAAGTAGAACTGCGGGCGGTAGTTCGAAAAGAACGGCTTGTGGCGGCCACCCTCGTTCTTGGTCAGCACGTAGACCTCGGACTCGAATTTGGTGTGCGGGGTGATCGAACCCGGCTTGGCTAGCACCTGGCCACGCTGGACCTCATCTTTGTCGATGCCCCGCAGCAAGGCGCCGATGTTGTCGCCGGCCTGGCCCTCATCGAGGAGTTTGCGGAACATCTCGACACCGGTGCAGACCGTGGTCTGGGTGTCGCGGATACCAATGATCTCGATGTTGTCGCCCGTATTCACGATGCCTTGTTCAACTCGACCGGTCACCACGGTGCCGCGGCCAGTGATCGAGAACACGTCCTCGATCGGCATCAGGAACGGCTTGTCCACGTCACGCTCGGGCGTCGGGATGTAGTCGTCGACCTGGGCCATCAATTCCACGACCTGATCACCGGCATCGCTGTCGCCCTCCAGGGCCTTCAGTGCTGAAACTCGTACGACCGGAGTGTCGTCACCGGGGAACTCATACTCGTCGAGGAGCTCGCGTACCTCCATTTCGACCAACTCCAGCAACTCCTCGTCGTCGACCATGTCGCACTTGTTGAGAGCCACGATGATCCTCGGCACACCGACCTGGCGAGCCAGTAGAACGTGCTCACGGGTCTGGGGCATGGGGCCGTCGGCCGCCGACACCACCAGAATGGCGCCGTCCACCTGGGCGGCGCCGGTGATCATGTTTTTGATGTAGTCGGCATGGCCCGGCATATCGACGTGGGCGTAGTGACGGTTCGGGGTCTCGTACTCGACGTGGCTCACGTTGATCGTGATACCGCGCTCGCGCTCCTCGGGCGCCTTGTCGATATTGTCGAAGTCGGTAAATGACGTGGAATCGGGATCGCGATCCGAGAGGACCTTGGTGATCGCCGCGGTCAGGGTGGTCTTCCCGTGGTCGATGTGTCCCATGGTTCCCACGTTCACGTGGGGCTTGTTGCGCTCAAACTGGGCCTTGGCCATTACGTTGTTTCCTTAGGTTTCTGTCCGGAGTTCCCTGGTCTTATCGGCGTAGATCACTCGCCGTGTATACGGCGGGTGATCTCCTCCTGCACCGACCCGGGAGTCTGCTGATACGAGTCGAACTGCATGGTGTACGTCGCGCGACCCTGGGTGCGCGAACGCAGGTCAGTAGCGTACCCGAACATCTCGGACAGCGGCACCTGGGCGCTGACCACTTGGTTGGTACCCCGGGCCTCCATCTGGCCGACCCGACCCCGACGGGAGTTGAGGTCGCCCACCACGTCGCCCATGTACTCCTCGGGGGTGACCACCTCAACGGACATCACCGGCTCCAGCAGCACCGGCTTGGCCATACGCATGGCCTCCCGGAACCAAGCCTGTGCAGCAATCTTGAACGCCATCTCGGAGGAATCCACGTCGTGCGATTTGCCGTCGTTGAGGCTGATCTTCAACCCCAGGACCGGGAAGCCTGCTAGTGGTCCGTTGGTGGTGGCTAGCTGTACNCCGGCGTCCACCGACGGGATGTACTCCTTGGGNATACGCCCACCTTTAACGTTGTCCTCAAATAGGTACGTNGATTCGTCGTCGCTGTANGGCTCCAGACTGGCCACGATCTCGGCGNACTGGCCCGANCCGCCNGTCTGCTTCTTGTGGGTGTACCGGTGGTCGGTGACTNCCTTGGTGATGGTCTCCCGGTAGGCGACCTGCGGCTTACCCACGTTGGCGTCNACCCGGAACTCCCGGAGCATNCGGTCGACCANCACCTCGAGGTGGAGTTCGCCCATNCCNCCGATGATGGTCTGGCCAGTCTCCTCGTCGCTCCGGACGGTGAANGTGGGNTCCTCNTCGGCNAGNGCGCCAAGGGCTTTACTCATCTTGTCCTGGTCAGCCTTGGACCGTGGCTCCACGGCCACATGGATNACCGGCAGNGGAAACTCCAACTGCTCCAGCACGATGGGATGGTCCGGGGCGCACAGGGTGTCACCNGTCCGGGTGTTCTTCAGNCCGATGCCNGCCACAATGTCGCCNGTCCGGACGTCGTCGCGATCCTCGCGGTCGTTGGCGTGCATCTCCAGAATACGACCAATGCGCTCCTTGTTCTCGGTGCGCGAATTCATGACCGCCGAACCCTTTTCCAAGATGCCGCTGTAGGCCCGGAAGTACGTGAGCTTGCCTACGTGGGGGTCAGTCATGATCTTGAAGGCCAGGGCGGCAAAGGGCGCTGAGTCGTCGGCATCGCGCTCTACGGTGTCGCCTGTCCGAGGGTGCACACCATTGACCGGGGGGAGGTCGATGGGTGACGGGAGATACTCCACCACAGCGTCTAGCAGGGGCTGCACGCCCTTATTCTTGAAGGCCGTCCCGGTAAGAATCGGGACACAGTGGCCACTCAGGGTGCCGATCCGCACGGCCGACCGTACGTCGGAGGCCGTGATCTCCTCCTCGCTGACGAATTTCTCCAAAATATTCTCGTCGAACTCCGAAAGGACATCGATGAGATCAGCCCGGTACTGCTCGGCCATATCCACCAGATCATCCGGAATGTCGACAACGTCCCAGGACGCACCCAGATCCTCACCCTGCCAGACCAGGGCGTTCATCTCCACCAGATCGACCACCCCAGCGAAGTCCGCCTCGGCGCCGATCGGCAACTGGATAATCGCCGCCTTGCAACCCAGTCGCTCCCGGATAGTTCCCAGGACGAAGAAGAAGTCGGCCCCAGTACGGTCCATCTTGTTGATAAAGCACATCCGGGGGACGTTGTACCGGTCGGCTTGACGCCACACCGTCTCGGTCTGAGGTTCCACACCAGCCACACCGTCGAACACAGCCACCGCACCGTCCAGGACCCGCAATGAGCGTTCCACCTCCACGGTGAAGTCCACGTGGCCCGGGGTGTCGATGATGTTGATGCGGTGGTCGTTCCAGAAGCAGCTGGTGGCCGCCGATGTGATGGTGATCCCTCGCTCCTGCTCCTGCTCCATCCAGTCCATGGTGGCGGCACCGTCGTGGACCTCACCGATCTTGTAATTCACACCGGTGTAGTAGAGGATCCGCTCGGTCGTCGTGGTCTTGCCCGCATCAATGTGGGCCATGATCCCAATGTTGCGGGTCTTGTCGAGGGGGTGTCGCGTTGCCATTTCTGTACTCGCTACTCAGTCAATCTCAGTGAATCTCAGTGAATCTCAGTCTCTGGTGCCGGATCTAGGCGGTATGCATGGGTTGTACGGCACACAGGCTGGGGCCCGTGCCAAGGTGAACGGGGCCGCCGCGGATCAAATGTGGGGCGCCCCGAGGGGCGACTCACCACCGGTAGTGGGCGAATGCCTTGTTGGACTCGGCCATCTTGTGCAGATCCTCCCGGCGCTTCACCGATGAACCCAGGCCGTTCGAGGCATCCATGATCTCGTTAGCCAGACGCTCGGCCATTGATCGCTCACGGCGGTCGCGGGAGTAGTTCACCAGCCAGCGGACGGCCAACGTATTAGCCCTACGGGGACGGACCTCGACCGGCACCTGGTAGGTAGCACCACCAACCCGACGGCTACGCACCTCGAGTTGGGGACGGACGTTGTCGATGGCTCGCCTCAGGGTGCCGACCGGATCGCTGCCAGTCTTTTGCTCAACGGTGGAGAGTGCGGTGTAAACGATGCGCTCGGCGGTGGAACGCTTGCCTCGTTGCAGCACCTTGTTGACAAGCTGGGTGACCGCTGTAGACCGATAGACCGGGTCTGGGGTCAACTCACGACGATCAGCGGGGCCTTTGCGCGGCACAGTCAGCCTTCCTTTTTCGTGCCGTAACGGCTACGAGCCTGGCGTCGCTGACCAACGCCTGAGGTGTCCAGCGTCCCGCGGATCACCTTGTAGCGGACACCGGGGAGATCCTTCACACGGCCACCGCGGATGAGCACGATGGAGTGCTCCTGGAGGTTGTGTCCCTCACCGGGGATATAGGCCGTGACCTCAACACCGGTGGTGAGGCGGACACGAGCCACCTTGCGAAGCGCTGAGTTCGGCTTCTTCGGGGTGGTGGTATAGACCCGAGTGCACACCCCACGCCGCTGAGGCGCGCCCTTAAGCGCAGGCGTGGCTTCCTTGCGGCGCTTGGACTGGCGACCCTTGCGGACCAGTTGCTGGATGGTGGGCACTGACCTACCTCGTCGATTGGAAAAACAGGGATTGCAATACAGAGACCGGGAACCAGCACCGGCCAACGACAGAGTCTACGGGTGATCCTCCCCCACTCACACACGTGCCGACCGGATGGGCTGCCGCCACACGACCAACTACCCGGCCTCGGGGGCCCCCTCGGTTGGAACGCCGATGGCAGTGGCTAGATCGATTACGTCGGCCTCGTAGGCACCCTCGAAAACACCCTCGTCCGGCCCGGCCTGACCGGCCAACCATTCGGCGAGGTCCTGTTCCTCATCAGCTGACGAATAAAAGTCCATTGGCTTGTAATCAGGGGCATGGGTGGCCACCCGCCGGTACTCCTCCAAACCCGTCCCAGCAGGAACCAGCTTGCCAATGATGATGTTCTCCTTGAGGCCGATGAGCTTGTCGCTCCGGCACTCGATGGCCGCCTCAGTGAGGACCCGAGTGGTCTCCTGGAAGGAGGCCGCCGAGAGCCATGAATCGGTGGCCAAAGAGGCCTTGGTGATGCCCATGAGCTCGGGGCGACCCTCAGCGGGACGGCGACCCTCGGCCACCAGCACACGATTGGTCTCGGCGAAGAGACGCTGGTCGACCTGCTCACCGGGCAGGAAGTCCGACTCGCCAGGGTCGTTGATCTTCACCCGGCGAGTCATCTGACGGACAATGAGCTCGATGTGCTTGTCATGAATGGACACGCCCTGGTCCCGGTAGACCTTCTGGACTTCCTCCACGAGGTACTGCTGTGTCTCACGGACACCCTTGATCTCGAGCAGTTCCTTGGGATCGCGCGGGCCCTCGACGATGGCGTCGCCAGCCCGAACATCCTGACCGTCGACCACCTCGAGACGGGACGCCCCAACCACCGTATAGACCTCCTCGGTGCCGTCATCGGCCACCACGGTGACCTCCCGGCCTCGGCCTTCGTCCTCGCCGATCCGGACCACTCCGGAGATGCGGGCCAAAGTGGCCTTACCCTTCGGGGTCCGGGCCTCGAAAAGCTCCACGACCCGAGGCAAGCCTCCAGCAATGTCCTTGCCGGCAACACCACCGGTATGGAAGGTCCGCATGGTCAACTGGGTCCCGGGCTCACCGATCGACTGGGCGGCAATCACCCCGACCGCCTCACCGACCTCGATCGCCTTTCCGGTAGCCAGCGACATGCCGTAACTGGCCACAGACACACCGGTGGCCGAATCGTCAGTAAGCGGCGACAGGACGCGGACGCGGTCAACGTCGGGGTCGTCGCGCAACAGCTCGACCTCAACCTCGCCGACGATCGTCCCGGCGGGAAGCAGGCGCTGACCACCCTTGGTCTTGGCGTGGACCACGCCCCTACCCCCCGGGTCAGCGACCTCCACGTCGTCGGCCAACGTGCGGCTGAAAAGGCGGGTCTCCAGGTAGAAGCGCTGGTTCTCCACGTCAGCCCTGATGCCTTCGATCCAGATACCGCGAACAGCACCCTCGGCCTCGAAAGGGTCAGTGTCATTGACGATCAGTTCTTGTGAAACATCAACCAGGCGTCGGGTCAGGTAGCCGGAGTCAGCGGTTCGCAGCGCGGTATCAACCAGACCCTTCCGAGCGCCCGGCGTGGCGATGAAGTACTCCAACATCGCCAGGCCCTCGCGGAAGTTAGATTTGATGGGCCGAGGGATCATGTCGCCTCGGGGATTCGCTACCAGGCCGCGCATACCGGCGATCTGGCGGACCTGCATCATGTTGCCCCGGGCGCCCGACTTGACCATCATGTCAATCGGGTTGAACCAGTCGGCCTCCAGAACCTCCACCATCCGTGCCGTGACCTCCGAGGTAGCCGAGTTCCAGATCTCGACTTCCTTCTGACGACGCTCACCATCAGTGATAATGCCGCGCCGGAACTGAGTCTCGACCTTCTCGGCATCCTTCTCGTGCCGGTCCAGGATCTCCGACTTTTCCGATGGTGTCTTGACGTCGTCGATGGAAACGGTCAGACCGGAACGGCTGGCGTACTCGAAGCAAATGTCCTTGAGAGCATCCAGACACTCGGCAACCACCTTCTTCGGGTAGCGCCGGGCCAGATCGTCGACGATGAGGCCCAGTTGCTTCTTGTCCATCTGTTGGTTCACGAATGTGATGGCCTTGCCGGGCAAGCCGCCGAGCTCGAGGGGCTCCGACGATTTCCGAGGCAACGCTGCGTTGAAGAACACCCGTCCAGGCGTGGTGGTATGCCAAGTGGCAGCCACCCCGTTGGCTGGCGTCTCGATCAACTCCGGGTACTCGTCAGACCGAAACTGGATACGGGCGTGCAGGTGAACGGCACCACTCTCGACAGCCCACCTAAGTTGGTCCACATCGCGGAACACCTTGCCCTCGCCGGCAAGCCCCTCGGCCTCGGCGGTGAGGTAGTAGGCGCCGATGACCATGTCCTGGGTCGGAGTGACCAACGGACGACCGTGAGCCGGACTAAGAACGTTGTTCGCCGACAGCATCAGGATCCGGGCCTCGGCCTGAGCCTCCGACGACAGCGGGAGGTGGACGGCCATCTGGTCACCGTCAAAGTCGGCGTTGAAGGCGGTGCACACCAAAGGGTGGATCCGAATAGCCTTGCCCTCGACTAGCACCGGCTCGAAGGCTTGGATGCCCAGCCGGTGGAGCGTGGGGGCGCGGTTCAACAACACCGGGTGCTCGCGAATGACGTCCTCCAGGACAGTCCACACCAGGGGCTTACGACGCTCGACCATGCGCTTGGCCGACTTGATGTTCTGGGCAAACTCCTCGTCGACCAACTTCTTCATGACAAACGGCTTGAACAGCTCAAGCGCCATGACCTTGGGCAGACCACACTGGTGAAACTTGAGCGTGGGGCCGGCGACGATGACCGATCGGCCCGAGAAATCGACCCTCTTACCGAGCAGGTTCTGGCGAAACCGGCCTTGCTTGCCCTTGAGCATGTCGGACAGCGACTTGAGCGGCCGGTTACCCGGACCGGTGACCGGACGACCACGACGACCGTTATCGAATAGGGCGTCGACAGCCTCCTGGAGCATCCGCTTCTCGTTATTGACGATGATGGTCGGTGCCCCGAGGTCCAAGAGCCGCTTAAGACGGTTGTTCCGGTTGATGACCCGGCGGTACAGGTCATTCAGGTCAGAGGTGGCGAAACGGCCGCCGTCCAACTGCACCATGGGACGCAGTTCCGGCGGGATGACCGGGACCGCGTCCAAGATCATGGCCCGGGGCTCATTAACCCGACGTCCGTACTGGTCCCGACGATTGAAGGCGGCAACGATCTTCAGTCGCTTAATGGCCTTCTGCTTGCGCTGGACGCTGAGTGGCTTCTGACCTTCCGGTGGGTCGATCATCGACCGGAGTTTGACCTCTTCATCATCGAAGTCGATCCGGTCGATGAGTTGAGCCAGGGCATCGGCACCCATGCCACCCGTGAAGTAGTCGCCCCACCGGTCCTCTAACTCGCGCCAGAGCATGTCTTCTTCGACAATCTGACGGGAAAACAAACCGGTGAACTCGTCCCATGCCCGGTTCAGGACATCGAGCTCCTGCTCGTACTGCTCCCTAATAAACTGAAGATCTTTTTCTGCCGCCTTAGCCCGAGCCTTCAACTCGGACTCCTTGGCTCCCTCAGTCTCCATCTCGACTAACTCGCCCTCCAGGTCCTCCTGGCGGCGGTTCAACTCGCGGTCGCGCTCCTCCTCGATGGCCAGACGTTCCTCGGCCAACTCGGCCTCGAGCCCCGGCAGGTCCTCGTGGCGCTTCTCCTCGTCAACCCAAACGACCATATTGGCGGCGAAGTAGATGACCTTCTCTAACTGCTTGGCCTTAAGTTCCTCGCGTGGCTCGGTCCCCATGAGTAGGTAGGCCAGCCAGGACCGAGTGCCCCGGAGGTACCAGATGTGGACAGCCGGGGCGGCCAACTCGATATGACCCATCCGGTCGCGTCGAACCTTGGACCGGGTGACCTCCACACCGCACCGCTCACAGATAATCCCCTTGAAGCGGACCCGCTTGTACTTCCCGCAGTAGCACTCCCAGTCCTTCTGCGGACCAAAGATCTTTTCGCAGAAGAGCCCGTCCTTCTCCGGTTTCAGGGTTCGGTAGTTGATGGTCTCCGGCTTCTTCACCTCGCCGTTGGACCACATACGGATTCCGTCCGCGGTAGCCAAACCGATGCGAAGCTGGTCAAATTCGTTGACGTCGAGCACTGTGTCTTCCTGCGTCTCGTTATTCGGGTCGTAAGGGTCAGTGAACGAGGCCAGCGGCCCGGCGCTCGTCCTCTTCGTCGGAACCCCGCTCCGGGCGGGATAGGTCAATGCCGAGTTCCTCGGCGGCGCGGTAGACGTCCTCGTCGAAGTCACGCATCTCGATCTCTCGTCCGTCCTCGCCAAGCACCTCGACATTCAGGCAAAGAGACTGCATCTCCTTGATGAGAACCTTGAAACTCTCGGGGATTCCGGGTTCGGGGATGTTCTCGCCCTTCACGATGGCCTCGTAGACCTTCACCCGGCCAAGCACGTCGTCCGACTTGATGGTCAGGAGTTCCTGTAAGCAGTAGGCGGCGCCATACGCCTCCAAAGCCCACACTTCCATCTCTCCAAACCGCTGGCCGCCGAACTGGGCCTTCCCACCCAATGGCTGCTGGGTGATCATCGAGTACGGACCGGTGGAGCGTGCGTGGATCTTGTCGTCCACCAAGTGAGCCAACTTCAGGATGTAGACGTACCCCACCATCACCGCGCTGTCGTAGGCCTCACCGGTTCGCCCGTTGTAGAGGGTGGCCTTACCGTCCATCTGAACCAGACGCTCGCCGTCGACCGTCTCGGGCCGCAGGTTGCCCAGAATTTTCTGGATCGTGGGGTGTCGGCCAGCCCGGTCCTCCTCGTCCCAATGGGCCCCGTCAAATACCGGTGTGGCCACGTGGACAGCGGGCTCAGTCGAGGGGCGGGTCTTTTTCTCGATGCCGCGCACCGGGTCGGACCCGACACCCTCGCCACCGATCTCCCAACCCCACCGGGCGCAGTACCCGAGGTGAGCCTCCAGCACCTGCCCGACGTTCATCCGTGACGGAACGCCCAACGGGTTGAGAATGATGTCGACTGGCGTCCCGTCAGCCATATAGGGCATGTCCTCGACGGGGAGGATCTTGGAGATGACGCCCTTGTTGCCGTGCCGGCCGGCCAACTTGTCACCCACGCTGATCTTGCGCTTCTGACCCACGTAAACCCGGACCAACTGGTTAACACCCGGAGGTAACTCGTCACCCTCGTCGCGGTTGAAAACCTTGACGTCGATTACCTTGCCCGCTTCGCCGTGCGGAACCTTCAACGAGGTGTCGCGCACTTCACGCGCCTTCTCACCGAAGATGGCCCGGAGAAGGCGTTCTTCCGGGGTCAACTCAGTCTCACCCTTAGGAGTGACCTTGCCGACCAGCACATCGCCGGGCGCCACCTCAGCCCCCACCCGAACGATGCCCAGATCGTCCAGGTCAGCCAGGATCTCGTCTGACAGGTTGGGGATATCTCGCGTGATCTCCTCGGTTCCCAACTTGGTGTCCCGGGCGTCGATCTCATGCTCCTTGATGTGGATCGACGTCAGAACGTCGTCCTTGACCAAGCGCTCGGACAGGATGATGGCATCCTCGAAGTTGTAGCCCTCCCACGACATGAAGGCCACAAGGAGGTTCTTGCCGAGGGCCAACTCACCGCCGTCGGTGGACGAGCCATCGGCTAGTACCTGGCCCGACCTCACCCGCTGGCCTGGAACAACCCGGACCTTCTGGTTGATACAGGTGTCCTGATTGGACCGCACGTACTTGAGTAGCGAGTGGACCGTAGAACCGGACTTCCGGTAGTCGACCGTCACCGTGGTGCCGTCAACTGCCGTTACCGTGCCATCCTCAAAGGCCAGCAACATGTCCGCCGCGTCGTGGGCGGCGCTGGCCTCGATACCGGTACCGATGTACGGGGCCTCGGACTGGATAAGTGGCACCGCTTGCCTCTGCATGTTGGCTCCCATGAGGGCACGGTTGGCGTCGTCATGCTCGAGGAACGGGATCAAAGCGGTGGCCACAGACACGATTTGTTTAGGCGAGACGTCCATCAACTGGACCTCTTCCGGCGGCACGTAAGAGATTTCAGTCGTGGCACCAAAGAAAACGTCCTGTTCCAACTGGAGCCGGAGGTCCTGGAGCGAGGCGGCCTGCGGCGACCGTCGAACGAGGACCCGCTCATTACGAAAGGTGCCGTTGGGGTTAAGGGGTGCGTTTGCCTGAGCGACGACGTACTCCTCCTCCTCATCGGCAGCTAGCCAAAGGATCTCGTCAGTGACCTTGCCCCTCTTCACCAACCGGTACGGCGACTCGATAAAGCCAAAGGGGTTCACCCGGCCGTAGGTCGCTAGGCCACCGATGAGGCCGATGTTGGGGCCCTCCGGGGTCTCGATCGGACACATCCGGCCGTAGTGAGAGAAGTGGACGTCACGGACCTCAAAGCCGGCCCGTTCACGAGACAGGCCACCGGGACCGAGGGCCGAGAGGCGGCGGCGGTGGGTCAGCCCGGAAAGGGGGTTCACTTGGTCCATAAACTGGGAGAGCTGGCTGGTACCGAAGAACTCCTTGATGGCAGCCACTACGGGTCGGATATTGATCAACGAGGTCGGGGTGATGGACTCGACGTCCTGGGTAGTCATGCGCTCGCGTACTACGCGCTCCATCCGGGAGAGCCCTATGCGCAACTGGTTCTGGATGAGTTCGCCCACGGACCGGATGCGACGGTTGGCGAAGTGGTCCTGGTCGTCGAGGCGATAACCAGGCTCGCCCTTGGCGAGGTGCAGCAGGTAGGTGCAGGTGGCCAGAACCTCAGACCGAGTAAGGACCGGCGAGTCGAGATCAGGACGCTCTAACGCAATACCAAAGAGCTTCTCGTTCTTCTCAATCTCGGGGCCGAGCTTGCGGTTCAGTTTGTAGCGACCGACCCGGGACAGGTCGTAGCGGCGGGACTCAAAAAAGGCGTTGCGTAAATAGGCCCGGGCGGCTTCGACCGAGGGCGGTTCGCCAGGGCGAACTCGCTTGTAGATCTCCAGGAGGGACTCCTCCTGGGTGGGGGCAAGGTCCTTGTCCTTCTCCCACTGCCCCTCGAGGTAGTCGAAGTGACGGACGAAACGTTCCAAGAAGCCCGGTTCGTTCTCCTCGTCGTAGCCCAGGGCCCTCAGGAGGGTGAACATCGACAAGCGACGTTTGCGGGCCACGCGAGTCCCGGCGGTGACGTCCTTGCCTGGCTTCTGTTCAACGTCGAACTCGATCCACTCACCGCGGTAGGGGTGGATGGTGCCGGTAACCAGCTGGTGCTTGGCGAGGTTCCGGAGGCGGTAACGCTCACCAGGCTGGAAGATGACGCCCGGTGATCGGACCAGTTGGGACACCACGACTCGCTCAGTGCCGTTAATGACAAAGGTCCCCTTCTCGGTCATCATCGGGAAGTCCCCCACGAAGACCGTCTGCTCCTTTATCTCGCCGGTGTCGGCGTTCATGAAGCGGGCCCGCACAAAGATCGGGGCGGAGAAGGTCATGTCCTTCTCCTTGCACTCCTCTACCGTGAACTTGGGTGGAGGACAAAGGTCCTCGTCCTTGGGATCGAACTCCAACTCAAGCGAAAGCGTCTCGCTGAAGTCGGTGATCGGGCTGAGGTCAGAGAACGTGTCGGCGATTCCCTCCAGACGGAACCAATTGAAGGACTTCCGCTGGATATCAATCAGGTGTGGCAACGGGAGGACTTCCTCCAGGTTGCCGAACGAATAACGGTCCCGAACGAGGGGGCGAGCAGACACCTAAAACTCCTGGCCGAGAGTCATGGACGTGGACGAGCCGGAGACGCGACAGCAGGCGTGTTGAAAACAGCACGAACGACAGGCGCGACCTCGGCAATCGGGAATGCTAGTGCCCGCGCGACCAGCAGCGCAACCCTGCGGGCAGCACAAATCTGACCCCGAAGGGTCAGTCCGCAGCGAACGGTAGGTGACTCCTTTCCGGTGGTCAAGCACCGTCATCGAACCGCAATGCGCTTCCTTGCGCCGGGGAAGCCGATCATGTTATTAGGCCATGACCCCGGTCGGCTTTCTGGTAATCCGAAAACTACGTGACCCCCGGGGCACACCCCGGGGGTCACGTATCAGCCGGCGGTTGTGCCGCTGACCGAACTACTTGAGTTCGATTGCGGCGCCGGCGGCCTCGAGGGCCTCCTTGGCCTTCTCGGCGTCTTCCTTGGAAACCCCCTCCATAACGGCGTTGGGGGCACCGTCCACAAGGTCCTTGGCATCCTTCAGCCCGAGATTTGTGAGCGCGCGGACCTCCTTGATGACCTGGATCTTCTTGTCGCCGGCGTCGGTCAGAACGACGTCGAAGGAATCCTGCTCCTCCTCCTCGTTACTGTCATCGCCCGCCGGCGCGGCGGCGGCTACGGCCACCGGGGCCGCTGCAGTCACGTCGAACTTCTCCTCAAAGTCCTTCAGCAACTCGCTCAGCTCTAGCACGCTCATCTCGGCGATCGCGTCCAGGATCTCTTCCTTCGTCGCCATAATCACTCCTCTTCCTTGTTGTCGGTGTCGGTGGCATCGTCGGCGGACGCCTCATCGGCGACCTCCGCGTCGGCTTCGTCGGCAACCGCCACCTCATCGGCGGTATCGGCTGCATCGGTTTCCTCGTCGGCGGACGCCTCGGAGGTCGAAACGCCCGATACACCACTCTGGGTGATCAGGGCCTGCAGGGCGTACGCCATGTTCTGGGGCAGCGCCTGGAGCAGCGCCGCGAACTGCTGCATGGGCGCCGCCATGGCTCCAGCCAACTGGGCCAACAGAACCCCGCGGGGAGCGATCTCGGCCAGATTGGAGATTTCCTCGGCGGTTAGCCGTTGCTGGTCGAGTAGGCCGCCCTTGATAACCAGCGAGTCGTTGGCCTTGGCGAAGTCCTTGAGGGCCTTGGCCAGGGAAACCGGGTCGCCGGCTGAACCGTCGGGCTGCTCTCCGGTGAAGGCGATGGCCGTGGGACCGGTGAGTAGATCGCCCAAGTCTAGGCCCAACTCCTCGATGGCGAAACGGGTCAGGGTGTTCTTGTACACCTTGTACTCGCCTCCGGCTTCGCGGAGGGACGCGCGAAGCGCTGCCAAGGCTGGGACGTCCAGCCCTCGATACTCTGTCAGCACCACGGCGTCGCTGGTCGAGAACTTCTCTTGAACCTCCTCGACTACCGCGATCTTCTCGGCTCGGGGTTCTCCCACGCTCACACCTCCTCCTTCGTCTTTCTCGGTCGCTGCTTTCGGCCGGGCCGTCCACACGCACCGTCAACCGAGGCCGGGCTGGTAGCCCGAATCCGATCAGGAGGGCTCCCCTGCTCGGGCGGAGTCGGCGCCGTGATCCTCGGATCGGGCGGTGCCGAATCTCGTTCTGCGCCAGGACGCAACCCGGAGGTCTTCGGTGAGCGTGTCGATTGTGGTGGTCAGGGTATCGGTGACGCTCCAGAGCGCCACCTACGCCCCGATCGAGACGCGTCGCGAATAGCTACTCGGCCACTCGCAGCGGATCGATTCGGATACCCGGACCCATTGTCGAGGACACCGACACCTTCTTCAGATAGCGGCCCTTGGAGGAAGAAGGCTTCAGGCGCTCTAGTTCCTCGACAGCCGCTTTCAGGTTCGCCGATAGGTCGGAGGCCTCGAAGCTGGCTTTTCCGATGGGCAGATGGACGTTGCCGAACCGGTCAGTCCGGAACTCGACCTTGCCCCCCTTGAACTCCCCAACCGCCTTACCGACATCGTCAGTAACCGTCCCTGACTTGGGGTTCGGCATAAGGCCACGAGGGCCCAAGGCGCGCCCCAACTTGCCGACGGCAGGCATCATGTCCGGCGTAGCGATAGCCACGTCGAAGTCCAGCATGCCCCCCTCAACCTCGGCGGCCAGATCGTCGGCCCCGACATGATCGGCTCCTGCCTCGCGGGCGGCCGCCGCAGCTTCGCCCTGGGCGAACACCGCCACCCGGACGTCTCGGCCCGTCCCGGATGGGAGAGCCACAGTACCCCGCACCATTTCGTCGGTCTTTCGGGGGTCAACACCGAGTCGGACCAACAGATCGATGCTCTCGTCGAATTTCGCAGCGGCCAGTGAGGAAGCCAAATCCAGTGCCTCGGAACCCGAGTACAACTGGTCCCGGTCGAATCCGGCCACTGCCGTGTCGTACCGCTTTCCTGACTTGCCCATGTCGCCTTCTCCTGGCTCCCTCGTCCTAGTCATGTCCTCCGGCGGGGCGAGGTCCTCCCCTGTCCCGGAACCGCCCGGCGGGCGGCGACCTGTGTTTTAAATCTGGTGTGGTGCCTAACTAACGGCGATACCCATGCTCCGGGCCGTTCCGGCTACCTGCAACTTGGCGCCCTCAAGGTCGATGGCGTTGAGGTCGGGCATCTTGGCCTCGGCGATCTCGGCCACCTGGTCCCAGGTGATCGATCCGGCCTGCTCGCGGCCAGGATTCTCTGAGGCCTTCTCTAGGCCAGCAGCCTGGCGGATGAGGAACGAAGTAGGAGGCGTCTTGGTGATGAAGGTGAACGACCGGTCTTCGTAAATGGTGATCTCCACTGGGACGATCTGGCCGCGCTTGTCCTCGGTCTTGGCGTTGTACTCCTTGCAGAAGTCCATGATGGCTACGCCATGGGGACCCAACGCCGTACCCACGGGCGGGGCCGGCGACGCCTGACCTGCAGGGATCTGGATCTTCACCATCGCGGCGATTTTCTTCCTGGCCATGGTTATCTGCTCGTGTCTCGTTGTACTACGTCGGTCCGGGACGCCGGGTCTCGGTCGTCAACCACCGGGGTCGATTGGAGGAACTGTCAAGTCTGGTGCAGCGGTTCGCGATCGGCAACCTCGATCTACCGTCATACCGGTCACCTCTAAAGCTGAGCGACCTGGGCGAACTCCAACTCGACTGGGGTCTCACGGCCGAAGATGTTGACCAAAACCTTGACCTTGAGCTGGTCCTCGTTGATCTCCACGATGGCGCCGGAAAAGTCAGCAAACGGCCCCTCCTTAACCCGGACCGTCTCACCCACACCGAACCCGAAGCGGGCCTTAGACCGCTTGGGCACCACAGCCTCGGACTCGTCGGCCACCGGGAGAAAAGTCTCGACCTCGCGTCGGCCCAACTTTGATGGTTTACCCCCCGCCCCGACGAAGTTCACGATCCCCGGAGTGTCCCGGATCACGCTCCAGGCCTCGTCGTCTAGGTGACAACGCACCAGCAGGTAACCGGGGAAGACCTTCTTGGAGACGGTGACCTTCTTGCCGCTTCGGAACTCATCGACATCCTCCATCGGGATCTCGACCTCGAGAATGCGGTCCTCGAGATGCATCGACGTGGTGCGGGCTTGGAGGTTCTGCTTGACCTTCTTCTCGTAGCCCGACTGGGTATGGACCACGTACCAGCCACCGGGACGATCGTAGGCACTCTCCCGCGCAGGGGGCGGTTCCTCACCTTCGTCCCCGTCCCCGTCGAATAGGTCGTCCTCGTCAAGCACCTCGACTATCGACTCATCAGCTGCCAGAGCCTCGGGCTCAGTTGGGGCGTCACCGGTGGGCAGCAGGTCAGCAGCCGCGTCGCTAGTAAGGCCGCCTTCAGGCACTTCGTCAGCGACCGCCACAGCCTGTTCGACCGTACCGGTGGGCAGGAGGTCGGCCGCCGCATCGACGGCGTCAGTGGTGACTTCGGGTTCTTCGGTGGTGCTCATCAGACGTCGAACAGCTCCAAGACGGACTGGGAGAAGATCCAATCGAGGCCGGCTACCACAGCCGTGATGACGAGGATGGTGATAATGACCACCGTGGTGTAGTTGCCGGTCTCCGAACGCGACGGCCAGGCGACCTTTCGCAACTCGGCACGGACCTCGCGGCTGAACTGGGTAATCCCAGTCCGCTCCTCGGCAGGACGCTGCTGCTGGCGACGCTGGCGGATCGGCTCGCCGTCGGCGTCAACCTCTCCCTGACGCTGCAGCATGCGCTTCTGCTCGCGGTTCATCGACATTGTAGGGCCTCGGATCGAGTATCGGAACGGTAGATCAGGCTATTGGCGGTACGGACAACGCGCGCCCCGGCGGGGCAAACGAACACGACGACCGGTCTTGCAGGGCAGGAGGGACTCGAACCCCCAACCGCCGGTTTTGGAGACCGGTGCTCTACCAATTGAGCCACTGCCCTGGGTCCCGACCTCCGACCCGGAGTCGGAATCGAGGGGCGGTAGGGGCACAGGTTACCAGCGGCCTCTAACCATCCCGCCGTGGGGACGGACCTGAGCCCGGCGGATGGCCACTGAACGGCCGGTCGGAGAACGCTCAGCGTGTCTCCTTGTGGTCCACGTGGCTACGGCACCAACGGCAGTACTTCTTCAACTCGATGCGCTCGCGTGTGTTCGCCTTGGATTTGGTGGTGATGTAGTTCCGGCGCTTGCACTCCTGGCACTCCAGAGTGACCTGTACTCGCTTGTCAGACGCCATGTCGGCCTCGCTCCTTCGGTGGGCCGCCGTGGCGGACCCTGTGTCGTATCAGCTACGGGCTCGAGCCGATGCTTGTAGCGACGGACAGATTCGAACTGTCGACCTCTCGATTATGAGTCGAGCGCTCTCACCAGCTGAGCTACGTCGCCAGCGAGCTCCCTGACAGAATCGAACTGTCGACCTTCTCCTTACCATGGAGACGCTCTGCCGACTGAGCTAAGGGAGCTTGACCACCTTGCGATGGCCGGGCACAAGGATGCCACGCGATCCGACCTTTCCCACCGCCGACAGCCGCCGCTGCAAGCTTCGCGGAACCTGGTCCGCCCCATCCCCACCCGACCGCACGGTACCGTCGGCCCCATGGAGATCCGGCTCGCCGGGCCTGGCGACGCAGAGGCGATCAGGGCCATTTACAACCACGAGGTGACCACTTCGACGGCCACCTTCGACCTGGTGGAACGTAGTTCCGAGGACCAGCAAGCCTGGCTGGCCGCTCGGGCCGGTGCATTCAGCGTGCTGGTAGCCGAGATCGACGACGATTTGGCCGGGTTCGCCTCGCTCTCGCCGTTCCGAGAACGGGCCGCCTACCGCAGCACGGTGGAAAACTCCGTCTACGTATCCGCCGACTACCGAGGCCGGGGCGTCGCCGATCGGCTCCTGAAGGACCTCCTGGAGGTGGCCCGCACTAGTGGCTTTCATTCGGTAATCGCCCGGATCGGCGGGAACAACGAGGCCAGTACAGCCCTGCACACCAAGCACGGCTTTCGCGAGGTTGGGGTGGAACGCCAAGTAGGACGCAAGTTCGGACGCTGGCAAGACGTCACCGTCATGCAGGTTGTCTTCGACGACGCTTGATCCAACGTACCGAACTTCCCAGTGGCCAGACTCCGGAACGGCGACGGGTCCGCCGAAGCGGACCCGCCCACATTCTTTGTCTGGTGGGCCGGGGAGGATTTGAACCTCCGAAGGCAATGCCGACGGGTTTACAGCCCGTTCCCTTTGGCCACTCGGGCACCGACCCAGAAGATAGGGCAGGATATCCACACCCCCAAGCCTCCCCTACCGAATCCCCCACCCGGACGGCCCGCGCCGACTCGATAGGGTGCGCGCATGCCGAGTTTCGACGTCGTGTCCGAGATCAACCTCCAGGAGGTCCGAAATGCCGTAGACCAAGCGGCTCGGGAGGTCCGTACCCGCTTTGACTTTAAGGGGACCGACTCCGTCGTAGAGCTCCAAGACGGCGCCATCAAGCTGGAGTCCTCCACCGAGGACCGTCTAGCCGCCCTGGTCGTCGTGCTGGAGGAAAAGTTGGTCCGCCGGAAGGTCTCGCTGAAATCCCTGGACTGGGGCACAGTGGATGAGGCCAGTGGCAGCCGATCCCGCCAGTTAGCCGGACTCCGGGCGGGCATCGACTCCGACCGGGCCCGAACGCTAAACCGGACCATCAAGGACCTGGGCCTCAAAGGGGTCCAGTCCCAGACCCAGGGCGATCAGGTACGGGTGACGGGAAAGAAAAGGGATGCTCTACAGGAAGTCATCGCGGCGCTGAAGACCGCTGACCTGGGAATCCCTCTCCAATTCACCAACTTCCGAGACTGACACCGAACGAGACACCTAGGTCGACGGTCAGACGGCAGTCAGCGGACAATCGGACCAGTGCTCCAGTCGCCGCTCCGCAACCGTGCGATGCGCTCCTCAGCCGGTGGGTGAGTAGAGAACATGCGGGAACCACCACCCCCTCGAGCCTGGGCCCGTAGGGGGTCCACGATGTAAGCCGAGGCCTGATTGGGATCTACGCCGGACGGAATCCGACCCGATGCCATCTGAAGCTTCTCCAACGCCCGGGCCAACGGCTCACCGTCACCAATCAAGCGGGCTGCTGAGGCATCGGCCTGGAACTCCCTGCTCCGGCTGATGGCCGCCTGGATCATCATGGCGGCTAGCGGGGCGAGGATTGCGAAGGCGATCCCACCAATCGGATTGCGATCCCGATCACGACCACCTCCTCCGAACATGGCGGCGAACATCGCCATACGGGCGATCATCGTGATGGCCATGCCGATAGTCGCGGCCACCGACCCGATGAGGATGTCACGGTGGCGGACGTGCATGAGTTCGTGGGCGAGCACGCCCCGGACCTCCGTTTTGTCCAGCGTTTCGAGCAGCCCGCGGGTAACGGCCACCGCGGCGTGGTCCGGATTACGGCCCGTAGCGAAGGCGTTGGGCTGCGGATTGGGCGTGATGTAGAGCTTCGGCATCGGTAGATCCGCCGCTGTTGAAAGCTCTTTCATGATGCGATGGTATTCGGGGTACTCCGCCGAATCAGCTGGTACCGCCTTGGCCGAAGCGATGGCGATGCGGTCGCTGAACCAGTACGAGCCACCGACGAAGGCCAGGCCAAGGGCCATGCCGAAGACCATCCCACCATTGCCTCCGATCGCACCACCCACGACGATAAACAGGCCTCCCAGAAGGGCTAGAAGAGCGAAGGTCTTGGCTGTGTTCAACATGGGATGGACATGCTCCTTGTCTGATCGGAGGCCCATCGTACGACGGCGACCCGCCTGCCGGAACACGCCGACCACCGATCTAGTAGCGATCAGAGGTCGTAGTAGCCGGAGTGCAAGTAAACCGTCGGAACCCCCGCTGACTGGTACATCTCGGCGTTACGTGGGTCGTCGTCCACGGCCAGTTCCACCTGGTGGCCGTCGGCCCTCAACCCGGCCAGGGCGGTGGCCTTCACGTCCGGCGAGCTGCGGTGGTCGCCGTCAGCCCGCATAACCAACATGTCCCATTCCACGCCGTGGCGATCTAGCCACGCTGTCGTAGTACCAACCAAGCGGGCCGGACGGGCCGTCAGCAAGATGGTTGTACGGCCACCCACCAAATGCTCCACGAGACGAATTCCTTCGGGGATCGGAGGGTCAGTAACCGACGCCTCAAAGAAGCGGTCCCAGGCCCGAACCTCGCCGGCCAGCAGGTGCTGACGTCTCGAGGCGTCGGACAGCACCCCATCGACATCGACCACCACTGCGGGCCCGCGGGCCCCTGGACGAGCCCCGGGGAAGTGGACGGCTTCCGTGGCTCAGTCCTCCTGCGGAGACTCGGCGGCCCGGGTCCGGATCTCTTCAACCACACCCGAGTCGGCCAGTGTTGTCGTGTCACCCAGGTCGCGCCCCTCGGCCACGTCGCGCAGCAGCCGGCGCATGATCTTCCCGCTCCGGGTCTTAGGCAGGTCGGGTACCAGGACCACGGCCTTGGGTCGGGCGATGGGTCCTAGCTTGGTGGCCACATGGGCCCGGACCTCCTCGCCCAGTTCGGTCGATGCCTCGTGGGTCCCTCTCAGGATGACGTATCCCACGATGGCCTGGCCAGTGGTGTCATCGGTGGCCCCCACCACAGCCGCCTCGGCCACCGCTGGATGGTCGACGAGGGCTGACTCCACTTCGGTGGTCGAGATGCGATGGCCGGACACGTTCATCACGTCGTCGACCCGACCCAGAAGCCACAGGTAACCGTCCTCATCCAGTTTGGCGCCGTCACCGGCAAAGTACCGGCCCTCGAACCGTGACCAGTAGGTCTCGGTGTAACGCTCCGGGTCACCCCAAATGCCCCGCAGCATCGATGGCCACGGTCGGGTGATGGTTAGGTAGCCACCCCCCTGGACAACCGGGTGGCCTGCGTCATCGACTAGTTCAGCAAACACCCCGGGGATGGGTTGGCAGGCTGAGCCCGGCTTGGTGGTTGTGACACCGGGCAGTGGACTGATCATGTGGCCGCCGGTCTCGGTCTGCCACCAGGTGTCCACGATGGGACACGACGACCCTCCGATGTGAGTGTGGTACCACATCCAAGCCTCAGGGTTGATGGGCTCGCCCACCGTACCCAGCACCCGCAGCGAGGACAGATCGTGGGCCGACGGCTCGGCCGTCCCCCACTTCATGAAGGTTCGGATCGCCGTAGGAGCGGTGTAAAGCTGGGTGACCCCGTAGCGCTCGATGATGTCCCACAACCGGTCTCGGGGCCATGAGGCCCGGTCGCCGGTGCGAAACTTGGGAAGCGGGGTGTCCGGCGTGCCCTCGTACATGACCGAGGTGCACCCATTGGCCAGTGGGCCGTAGACGATGTAGCTGTGGCCGGTCACCCAGCCGATGTCGGCCGCGCACCAGTAGACGTCCTCGTCGGCCCGGATGTCAAAGACTGTCCGGTGGGTGTAGGCGACTTGGGTCAGGTAACCACCCGTGGTGTGCATGATGCCCTTGGGCTTAGCCGTGGTCCCTGACGTGTAGAGCAGATACAACAACTGCTCAGAGTCCATAGGTTCGGCCGGACAGTTGCTCGAGACCCCGGCCATCAGGTCGTGCCACCAGAGGTCGCGGCCCTCGACCATCGTCACCTCGGTGTCGCACCTGTTGACAACCACCACGTGTTCTACCGACGGGGCGCCGGATTCCAGGGCGGCGTCCACGTTGACCTTCAGAGCCGACGGCTCGCCACGGCGGTAGCCAGCATCAGCTGTGATGACTAGCCGGGCCTCGGCGTCCTCGCAGCGGTCCACAATGGAGTCGGGGGAAAAGCCGCCAAAGATCACGCTGTGGGCTACCCCGATACGGGTGCAAGCCAGCATGGCTACCGGCAACTCAGGGATCATCGGCATGTAGATAGCGACCCGGTCACCGCGTTCTAAGCCCAGACCAGTCAAGACGTTGGCGAAGCGACAAACCTCGTCCAATAAATCGGCGTAGGTGATCTCCCGGGTGTCGCCCGGTTCACCCTCCCATAAATAGGCGATGCGATCGCCAAGGCCAGCCTCCACGTGACGGTCCAGGCAGTTGGCCGACATGTTCAGTTTCCCTCCGACGAACCACTGGGCGAACGGGAGGTCCCAGTCCAAGGTGGTGTGGAAGTCCTCGTCCCAGGTGAGCAGCTCGCGGGCCTGTCGGGCCCAGAAGGCCTCGTAGTCAGCGGCCGCCTCGTCGTGGTGCGAGGTATCGCTGAGTGATGCGGCGGCGGTGAACTGCTCGGACGGCGGGAACGTCCGGTCCTCGACGTAGTAGTCCTCGATGGTCGGTTCGCCCATTTCGCCCCCGTGGTTCCCTGCCGGCCTTCCGTAGCTCCGGCCGGGGACCGGACCCTAGTCAGTGATGGTCATTCGGTCAGCCATCGCCGGCGGCGGCTGACCACTCCAGGACTGTGAACCCTCCCAGGCCATCGATATCCAAGAGAGCCTCAGCCTCGACCACCCGGCTCCGGGCCCGCAGGGCCTCTAGGTCACCTAGCCCGGCCCGCTCCTTCCAGACTCGTCGCCCTTCCTCTACCAGGTGGTCGATCCCATACTGACCGAGGAAAGTCGCCTGATTGGTAGTCACCGCACCGTTGGGCAACTGGTCGACGGCAACCTCCGCGGTTACGTCCTGTCTGCCGGGGGTCGCGGTGGCCGGACCGCCTCGTCCGTGGTCCCGATAGGTCCTTAGCCAGTCGGTCCACGGGCGGGAGGCCATCTCGCCGGTGGACGAGGCGTAGTCCACGACCAGCACCGACCCGTCCGACAGCGACGACCGGGCGGTGCTAACCCACCGGGCCGCCTCGGCCTGCACGGGGATCCGAGCACCGTCCTTCGGTTCGACGAACACTGGTGGTTCGGCAACTGGGCCCCGAACCTCGACGAAGCCTCCCGTCTGATCCACGTCGACTCGAACCTCGTGCCACCGGCCGTCTGTAGCTTCCAGTAGGCCGAAGGCCAGGTTGTCCAGCAGTTCGTTAGCCAAGACCACACCGGGTACCTGCTCCCGGGAGAAGGCCTCGGCCAAGTCGGTCACTGACCGCACCCTCTCGTCGGCCGGTTGTTGGGATCGGAGGGCTGCCGAGCGCTCCACTAAAATGTGTTGGCCGGCTACCAGGCAGGCTGGCTGGGCGTCCCGGATGCTGCGAGCCAGCGTTCCCACCCCGGCGGCCGCTTCGACCACGGTGAAGTTCGCCGGTCGGCCCAGGGCCTCCCATCGGCTGTCTAACCATCGGGCCACTACGGAACCGAACAGGGGCCCGACTTCGGGTGAGGTGAGGAAGTCTCCCCGGCGGCCGGCTGCACCACCCGAGGCGTAGAAGCCGCCTGCCTCGTCGTACAGGCAGGCCTCGACCCACTCGTCGAAAGGGAGCGGTCCCGAGGAGCGGATCCGCTCGGCGAGGCGATCGGCCAGAGGCCGGTCGTCGATATCAGCCCCCGAGGGCCAGCAGGCTGACGTCGGTGAAGCGGGCCACCAACTGGGGCGCCACACCGAAGGCCAGCGTCACCACGCCGCACAGAACGAGAGCCGAAGCCAAGGACGGTGTCATGGGAACCGGGTTCCGGTCACCGTGCAGCGGGTCATCAGCCCACATCCGACGGGCCAGGGCGGCGTAGTAGTAGAGGGCGATCACAGAGTTCACGGCACCTACGGCAGCCAGGACGTAGCCCCACGGCTCGCCAGCCGTGGCCAGTACCCGGAACACTTCGAACTTGGCGAACCACCCACCCAGCGGCGGGATGCCGGCCAGCGAGAACAGAAACACCGTCATGGCGATGGTCAACCCGGGTGCGAAGTGGAAGGCCCCGGCAAACGATGTGACGTCGGCCGAACCGGTCCGTCGGGCCAGCGAAATGATCACGGCGAAGGCACCCAGGTTCATGGCCGTGTAGATGACCAGATAGGTGACGGTGGCCGACAGGGCCTGGTCGCCGTTGGCCAGCCCGTGGCCGGCCACGGCCAGCGGGGCGATCATGAAGCCTGTCTGGGCCACGCCCGAGTAGGCCATGAGGCGCACCACGTTGGTCTGGCGCAAGGCGATCAGGTTGCCGACCGTCATGGACAGTGCGGCCAAGACCCAGATCAGTGGCTCCCACACCTCGCTGCGGGAGTAGAAGCCGACGAAGACTAGGGCTAGCAGGGCAACGAAGCCTGCCGCCTTGGAGGCCACCGACAGGAAGGCGGTGATCGGGGTGGGCGCCCCTTCGTAGACGTCGGGTGCCCAGGTGTGGAACGGGACGGCCGACACCTTGAAGGCAAAGCCAACCACCACGAACACAATGCCCATGGTCACTACAGCCGTCGAGGTCCCAGCGGCGGCCACACCGGCACCTACCTCGGACAGGAGGGTGGAGCCCGTCACGCCGTAGAGGAGCGACATGCCGTAGAGCATCACCGCCGAGGCGAACACACCCATCAGGTAGTACTTCAGGCCGGCTTCAGTGGAGTGGAGGTCACGCTTGCGCCACGCAACCAGTAGGTACGCCGGGATGGACAGCAGTTCCAGGGCCACGAAGATGGAGACGAGGTCGCGGGCCGAGGCCATCATCACCATGCCCATGACTGAGGCCAGGAGCAGGCCGTAGTACTCGTTCTCCCAGTAGTCCCCTTCGGCCACGTAGTTGGTGGACAGTAGGACGACCACGTATCCGGCCAGCAGAAATACGGCCTTCATGATCAGCGAGAAGTCGTCGATCACGTAGGCGCCGCTGAACATCACCCGGTCGGCACCGTCCACGGCCAGGGTCAACAGGGGAACGGCGGTGGCCAGCAGGCCGAGGCCAGCTAGGCCCGCTGTGTAGGGACGGGCCTTTTCCAGGAACAGGATGTCGACCAGCGTTATCAGGGCCCCCATCGAGAGCAGCACGAGCTCGGGCGCGATGCCGTGCCAGTCGATCGCCGGCCTCTGGAAGGCCAGGGTAAGGAGGTCGTGAGCCACGGGCTAGTTCCCGGTCGCGTGCTCGTCGTCGATTTCGGAACCGTGGTCGTCGAAGCCGTAAGCCTCGCCGCATCCCAGGGCCTCGGCTTCCTCCCCCGTCTCCACGGTGAGGCATGGAGCAAGCGAGGCGTCCACCGCGCCGTCGGTGACCCGGAAGACCAGGTTGGGGTAGATGCCGATGGCCACGATGAGGGCCAGCAGCGGCGTCCAGGAGATCCACTCGTGCTTCGTGGTGTCGGTGATGTGCGGATCGTCGGCGAATTCGCTCGTCGGCGCCCCGAAGGCGGCCCGCTGAAGCAACCACAGGAGGTAGCCGGCAGCTAGCACGGTGCCTAGGGCGGCCACCACCATGTAGGTGCGGAAGGTCTCCACGGGTACGCCATTTGCTGGGTTGTACGCCGAGAGGATGGCTGGGAACTCGCCCCAGAACCCGGCCAGGCCGGGCAGACCTAGGGACGCCATGGCGCAGAGTCCGAAGATCCAGCCCATACGGGGGGCCTGTACTAAGAGGCCGCCGAGGCGGCTGATCTCCAGGGTGTGGTACCGCTCCTTCACTGAACCGGCGAGGAAAAAGAGCATGCCGGTAATGAGGCCGTGGGCGACCATGCCCATGATCGCCGCGTTGATCCCGAAGTCGGTCAGCGTGGCGATGCCCAGCATCACGAAGCCCATGTGGGCCACTGACGAGAAGGCGATTAGGCGCTTCATGTCGGTCTGGGCCAAGCAGCCCAGGGCGCCGTAAATGATGCCCACAACGGCCAGCAGGCCGATCCACGGAGCCCAGGCCACGGCCGCCTCGGGCAGGATCGGGATGGCGATCCGGATGAAGCCGTAGGTGCCGAGCTTCAACAGGACAGCAGCCAGGATGACCGAGCCGACGGTCGGCGCCTGGGTGTGGGCGTCGGGCAGCCAGGTGTGGAATGGGAACATCGGCACCTTGATCCCGAATCCCAGGAACATGCCGCCGAAGATCCACAACTGGGCCGTGCGGGACACGCCGCCGTGGGCCACGGCGTCAGCTAGGCCGGTGAAGGTGAAGGTGTCAGCTCCGGTGAGGAAGAACAGGGCCAGAAAGCTGACCAGCATGAGAGCCGACCCGAACAGGGTGAACAGGAAGAACTTCAGCGAGGCGTAGCGCCGGTCCTCTCCGCCCCACACGGCGATCATGAAGAACATGGGCAGGAGCACGACCTCGAAGAACACGAAGAAGAGCACTAGGTCCTGGGCTACGAAGGTGCCGATCATTCCCGTCTCGAGGATCAAGATCAGGATCAGGAAGGCCTTCGGGTTGGCCGGTTCCGGAAAGTGGTTCCAGCTGTAGACGATGCACGCCGGAACCACCAGCATGGTCATCAGGATCAGTGGCAAGCTCATGCCGTCGATGCCTACCGAGTAGTGGCTGGAGATGACGTCGATCCAAACCCGGTCGACCGCGAACTGCAGGTGGTCGGTGTGGTCCAGGTCGAACCACAGGAGGAGGAGCACGCCTACGAACGCCACCCACAACGAGGTGACGAGCGCGACCATCTTGTGCCGGTCCTCACGCTCCCGGGGGATGAGCATCATGACCGCTGCCCCCACCAGCGGTGAGAAGGTGGCGAGCGTGATGCCCCAACCGTCGAGCAGGTTTTCCATCTCGGCGTCTCCTAGACGATGACGATGAGTACGCCGGCTAGGACCGTGGCTGCCGCGAACAGGATCGCCGCGTAGCTCTGGACTTTGCCGGAGTTGATCTTGCGAAGTTCCTCACCTGTGGCAGATGAGGCAGAACCTGAGGCGTTGACCGCCCCGTCGACTACCAGTTGGTCGACTTTCTCGTAGACGGTGACCCCCGCCTTCACGGCGGTCTCGCCAACCAGGTCGACCGTCCGGTCGATGACCTGCTGATTGATCCGGTAGGCGAAGCGGGCTACCGGTCCCTTTGTCCCGTCGACCACCACACCGTTGTACAAGTGGTCGAGGTAGTACTTATTGGCCAGCAGGGTATGCCCCATGCGGGCCAGCGGGTACTTCGTGGTCGGGCCGTCAGGCAACTCGGTCAAGCTGGTACCGGCGGTCTTTGAGGCCGCCTCGACCTTCACGAAGTAGTACCAACCGGCGGCCGCTATGCCGCCGACAACGACCAAGGTGGACACGACAGCCAATGACCAACTGGGGGTCCCATGGCTGATGGCCGGGAAGTAGCCGGCCACCGGCTCCACAAAGTGGCCGAACCTCTCCTGGAACGAGCCGGGCGCCATCTGGAAGCCCTTGGGCAGGTTCATGAACCCAGCCACCACAGCTAGGCCAGCCAGAATCCACAGCGGCACTGTGATCCGCGGGCCGGACTCGTGCGGTTGGCCGTGGCCCCGGAACTCGCCGAAGAACGTCAGGTAGACGCAGCGCGTCATGTAAGCCGCGGTGAGCGCCGCGGTGAGCATGCCCATGCCCAGCATGAGGGTGTAGGCACCGTTGCCGCCCGTCCCGCCCAGTAAGCCCCAGCCTCCGGTGCCGACCAAGATCTCGTCCTTAGACCAGAAGCCAGCCAGCGGGGGCAGGCCGGCCAGGGCGACGGTGCCGATCATGAACGTCCGGTAGGTGTGGGGCATGTGTTTGCGGAGGCCGCCCATGTCGGACTTCATGTCGAAGCTGTGCACGGCGTGGCTGACCGACCCGGAACCCAGGAACAGGCAGGCCTTAAAGAAGGCGTGGGTGAACAGGTGGAACATGGCCGCTGTCCAGGCCCCTACGCCCAGGGCCATCACCATGTAGCCCAGCTGGGAAATCGTGGAGTAGGCCAGCACCTTCTTGATGTCCCGCTGCACGAAGGCCAGGCAGGCACCCACGATGGTGGTCAGGCCGCCGATGAAGGCCATCAGGTTGATGGAACTCCCATC
The DNA here is from genome assembly GCA_002717365.1 of Acidimicrobiaceae bacterium. Lineage (GTDB taxonomy): Bacteria > Actinomycetota > Acidimicrobiia > Acidimicrobiales > MedAcidi-G1 > UBA9410. The sequence continues at coordinate 34,667 of PBDJ01000021.1, forward strand.
GATCTGGAAGCCCTCGAAGAACACCCCGTACATGCGGGCGATCATGAACACGCCGGCCACCACCATGGTCGCTGCGTGGATGAGCGCCGAGACGGGTGTCGGACCGGCCATGGCATCGGGCAGCCAGGTGTGCAGGAAGAACTGGCCCGACTTGGACATGACGGCGGCCATCAGGCAGCACGAGGCGATGAGCAGCGTCGTGTGGGATAGCGCCCCGCTGGAGGCCAGGGCGTTGGTCTCAGCAATGGAGAAAGAGCCGAAGCGGTCGGGTAGCGCCGAGCCGACAGCGAAGAAAAGGACGGTCACGCCGACCAGTAGGCCCATGTCGCCGACCCGGTTCGTCAGGAAGGCCTTGAGTGCCGCGTCGCTGTTGGGCTTCTCCTCCCACCAGTGGCCGATGAGGACGAAGGAGCAGACGCCGACCAGTTCCCAGGCACACAGAAGTTGCAGGGTGTTCTCTGACACCACTAGCAGGAGCATCGAGGCGCTGAACAGCGACAGGAAGGCAAAGAAGTGGGTGTACCTGCGGTCCCCGTGTACGTAGTCGGTGGAGTACACATGTACGAGCAGCGACACCAGGGTCACCACCAGGAGCATCATGACCGCCGGGCCGTCGACAAGGGTCCCGACGGTGAACTCAACGCCGTTGGTCTGGAACCAGGTGGCGGTGCGATGGACGGCCAGCGACGGGTGGCCGTGGCCGCCCCCGTGGTCGTCGGCGTGGGCATCGGCGTGGGCGTCGTGGACGACCACCGCCCGGTAGACCTCCTCGCCGTGGTAGTCGTCCCGGTGGTCGACCCAAGCAGCTCCGGTCACCACGGCTAGCAGGAAGGCGATGCCGAGGGATGCCACGCCCAACTCCGAGCCGCCCCGGGGCATGCGCTTGCCGAAAAACAGGATGCCCACGAAGGACAGGGCGGGCAGCAGCGGGATCAGCCACACGTTTCGTAGGAACCAGTTGCCCCCCTCGGTGATCCCGAGGGCTAGGCCGCCTCCATCCGTCGAAGCGGCGATGGTGAAGAGTTCGGTCACCGGCTCAGCCCCTCAGTTGGTCGATCTGCGTCAGGTCGATGGACCGACGGTTCCGGTACAGGAGAAGCACCATGGCCAGGCCCACTCCGACTTCGGCGGCCGCCACGGCGATCACGAACAGGGCGAACACCTCACCGCCCACCGTCTCGCGAAAAGCCCCGAAGGCCACCAGGTTGAGGTTCACGGCGTTGAGGATGAGCTCAATGGACATGAGTACCAGGACGCCGTTTCGACGGGCCAGCACGCCGTAGACGCCGATGGCGAACAGGACCGCGGATAGCAGCAGGAACTGATTCAACAGCACGTCAGTCCCTCCTCGCCACCACGATGGCCCCGATGAGGGCGGCCAGCAGGAGAACCGACACGGCCTCGAAAGGCACGATGTAGTCACTGAAGATGCTGTCGGCGAGTTCGGCGGTGGTGCTGGGCCCGGACCTTGATAACTCGGCGTCCTCAAACGACTCGACCAGGGCGGCAGCCATGACGCCAAAGACCAGCAGGCCCACCAGGCCCGCCACGAGGCGCCGCTCACCGGTCACGCCGTCGTCCTCGCCGAACGACCCCTTGGTGAGCATGATGCCAAACAGGAACAGCACGACGATGGCCCCGATGTAAACCAACACTTGGGTCACACCCACGAACTCAGCGCCCAGCAGGATGAACATGCCGGCTACCCCGGCCAGCACGACGACCAGGTAGAGGGCGGCGTGGACCACGTTGCGTGTCGTCACCATACGGAGGGCGGCGGCCACCATGGCGAGGGCCAGGACGCCGAAGGCGACGTTTTGGGCTATCAGCACCTCGCCGCCCGATAGGCGGTCCATTCCCTCCAGGGCGGCCAGCACGCTCACCGCGGCACCTTGGCCTTCTTGACCTCGCTACCCGTCTCGTAGTCCTGGAAGTCCGGGACGGTTTCCATCCACTGGCTGAGCTTCGACTTGTCGTGGAGGAGGTCGGCGATCTTCGGTTCCGAATACTCAAACTCGGGCGACCAGAACAGGGCCTCGAACGGGCAGACATCGACACAGATGCCGCAGTACATGCACAGGGCGAAGTCGATGTCGAAGCGGTCCAAGGCATTCTTCTGTCGGGGCTTGCCGCCGGGGCGGCGGGGCGGCGCCTTGTACTTGTGGCCCTCGATGTAGATGCACCAGTCCGGGCATTCGCGGGCGCACAGCATGCAGGCCGTGCAGTTCTCCTCGTGGAGGGTGATGACGCCGCGGGCCCGGGGAGTCGGGGTCTCCTTGACCTTCGGGTACTGCACGGTGTGCGAGCCCTTCGTCAGGGTGCGCACCATGGTCCGCATGGTGACGCCGAGACCCTTCATGAGTCCAGGGAGGCGCGGGACGGAAGGCATCAGAAAACCACTTTCAGGATGCCGGTCACCACGATGTTGACCAACGAGAGCGGAATGAGGACCTTCCAGGCCAGCTGCTGGAGTTGGTCCTCCCGGAAGCGCGGGTATGTGAAGCGGAACCAGAAGATGAGAAAGGCCACCAGAATGACCTTGCCCAGCAGGATGGCCGGGCCCAGCACGTTAAACAGGTTGCTGGTCGGGTCCAGGCCAGGTACGTACCAGCCACCAAGGAAGAGAGTGGAAGCCAGGGCGGAGAAGATGCCCGCCGTGGCGAACTCGGCGATGAAGAACAGCAGGAACCGGAGGCCGCTGTACTCGGTGAGGTAGCCGGTCACCAGTTCCGACTCGGCCACCGGCATGTCGAAGGGGGGCTGGGTCAGCTCTGCCTGCACAGCGATGAGGAAGATGGCGAAGCCTAAGAACTGGGTGAGGATGAATGGGTTTCCGATTCCGCCCCAGCCGAAGATCTCTCCTGTGGCCTGGGCCATCACGATGTCCTGGACGTTCAGCGTGCCAGCCTGGATGACTACGCCCATCACGGCTAGAACCAGCGGCAGCTCGTAGGCCACCAACTGTCCAGCGGCCCGTAGGGCTCCTAGCAGCGAGTACTTGGACGACGAAGCCCAACCGGCCATGAGGATCCCGATGACCGAGATCGACGACACGGCCAAGGCAAAGAAGATTCCGGTGTCGACGTCGATGAACCACGCGTCTGGTCCAGCTGGGATGACCAGGACCAGCAGGAAGGTCGAGATGAGGACTACGAAGGGCGCCGCCATGAACACCCACCGGTCAGCCTTGCGGGGGAAGATGTCTTCCTTCTGGAGGAACTTGCCTACCTCGGCCAGGAGCTGCAAGGAACCGTACGGCCCGGCCTCCATTGGCCCGAGCCGACTCTGCATAAAGCTCATCATCTTGAACAGGAACAGGTAGACCAGCGTGCCGGCGGGCAACAGCACGGCCAGCAGGCCGACCAAGGCCCGGATTCCGGTCTGCTGCCACCAGGCCAACTCGACAGCAAGGGTGAGGGAGCCGTTCACCGGTCGATGTCCCCGAGGATGAAGTACAGGCTGGCCAGGATCGAGATGACGTCCGGGACGTAGGTTCCTTCCAGCAGCCACGGCGTGATGGAGATGTTGTTGAACGAGGCCGACCGGATCTTCACCCGGTAAGGAACCAAGTCGCCCTTGGAGACCACGTAGTAGCCCATCACGCCCAGCGGGTTCTCGGTCTCCACGTAAGCTTCGCCGGCCGGGACCTTGATGATGCGGGGCACCTTGGCCATGACCGGACCGGAGGGCATACCGTCCAGCAGCTGGTCGACCATGTCGCAGGCCTCGCGGACCTCCTGCAGGCGCACCCAGTAGCGGGCGAACGAGTCGCCGTCCGGATGTGTCCAGACCTTCCAGTCCAGTTGGTCGTGGACCAGACCGATGCCGCCGTCACGGCGGAGGTCCCAATCCACACCGCTTGCTCGGATGTTGGCCCCCGAAAGCCCGTAGGCCAAACCCACGTCGGCCGGAATGACACCGATTCCCCGGGTCCGGGCCTGGAAGATCTCGTTGCCGGTGACGAGGTCCTCCATCTCGTTGCAGAACGTGCGGATGCGGCCCAGCACGCCCTTCGTCTCCTCGGTCCAACCCTTGGGGAGGTCGTCCTTGAGGCCGCCGATGCGGTCGAAGTTGGGATGGAAGCGGCCGCCGGTGACCGCCTCGATCTGGTTGAGTACGAACTCGCGGTCGCGGAAGGCGAAAAACACCGGGGTGA
>PBDJ01000036.1 GCA_002717365.1 Acidimicrobiaceae bacterium
CAGAACCTCCTCGTGTACGACCTGGAGGTCCAGATCCGGGAGCAGGAAGAACGTCGGGAGGAGGTGGCTGACGAGATTGCCGAGGCCGTGGCGAGCGGTCAGGACCTCAGGGAGTACGACATCCGTGTCGAGATTGCCGACGCTGAGAAGCGTCGGGAGGAGGTAGCTGACGAGATTGCCGAGGCCCGGGAGAAGGTCGCCGAGGAGGAGACCGAGGTGACCGCCTTGGAGACCATCCAAAGACTCAAGACTGACGTGGAACAGGAACTGATCGACAAGAGCATCATCACGATGGCTCAGGCCATTGAGGCCGACCTCACCCCAGTCGAGGCCCAGCAACTGATGTCGCTAGATGACGCCCTCGACACGGCCAACGATGATCTCGAAGCCGAGGACATTACCTACGCCGCCTGGCGGGAGGCTTTCGAGGCGTATTACGACGCTTTGGACGAGGCACTTGAGGAGTCGGCTGAACTCACCGCGGCGCGAGATGCGTTGGAGGCCGAGACCGACGCCCTGACACTCCTCCTGGACGAGCAGGACCGGCTGGACTACCTCCTGGATGACGCCGCCGAGCGACTGGCCGACGTTCTGGAGGCGGAGGACACCACCCTGAGTGCTTTGAGAGACGAGCAGGACCGGCTGGACTACCTCCTCCAGGCCACCCGCGAAGACCTCCGGGTGGCCCAGGCGGCCCGGTACGTGCTGGGCGAGAACGACGAGGTCACAGTCAGCATCGACGACCCCGACGTTCCCGACGTTCCGATCCTGGTACTACGGGCCGACAGCGAAACAGTGCGGGAGTCGGGCTCGGCCACCTTCACCATCGAGACCACAATGGAACTGGTTGAGGACCTGGACGTGCTCTACGTGGTCGAGGGAACAGCCACCGCCGACGCTGACTACAACGCCCCTGACGGCGATATCACCATGAGTAAGGGTCAGGAGCGGGTGGTTCTCACGGTGCCCGTGCGGGCCGACGACGATGTAGAGGGCGACGAGACTCTCATTGTTCGCCTGATCGCCGATCCGGAGGCCGCCTACCAGCTGAGCGACCGGGATCAGGCCACGATGCTGATTGAGTCCGATGACCTTCCGGAACTCACGGTGACCGGCGGAGGTGAGGTTGTGGAGGGTGACACAGCGACGGTGGTCATCTGGGCCGACCAGCCCCCCGACGCGGACACCAGTGTCCACTACTCAGTGACCGGTAGCGCCCAAGCCGGGGTGGACTACGAAGTGGTGACCGGAACGGCTCTCCTCCGGGCCGGAGAGAAGTCGGTGACCATTTCCATCCGAACTATCGACGACGACGTGTTTTTCCTGCCCAGCGACATGGTGGTGGCCGATTGGCCGGTCAGGGTGGGAACCGTGGCTATCGAGGACGGTGACCTCGTCCAGCGGGGGACGCCCCTCTTCGACCTCACCGAGCCAGTCTTCACCGTCAAACTCTTCGCCAGCCCAACCGATCGGGCCCAACTGGCAGAGGGCCAGGAGGTCACTGTCAACTTGGCCGCCGGTGATCAAGAAGTCGACGGCGTCATCACCGAACTGGACGACAACGCCACCATCTCCGGCAACAGCGAAATCTACGAAGGTGTGGTCGGGACCACCGAGGACTTGGTCGGGGTGGACGGAGCGGTAGTCACCATCGACGTGGTGGTGGAGCAGTCTGTGGATGCCGTAGTGGTCCCCATTGCCGCTGTGCTCTCCGACGGCGGCCAGGACACTGTGCGGGTCGTGACCCCTGAGGGCGTGATCGAGCGGCGGGCCGTAGAGGTCGGGATGCTCGACGGTGCCTACGTCGAGGTGGTATCCGGCGTGTCGGCCGGCGAGTTCGTGATCCTCGAAATAGACCGTTCGTGACCGAAACGGTCCTGGCTCTTGAAGGGGTCTCCCGGGTCTACGGCGAGGAGGTCCAGGTCCGCGCCCTCGATGAGGTCACGCTGGACATTCGGGCCGGGGAGTTCCTCTCCATCGTCGGGCCATCCGGGTCTGGGAAGTCCACCCTGCTCGGCCTGCTAGGCGTCCTGGACCTTCCGACCAGCGGGATCGTCCGGGTGCGGGGGACCGATGCCACCCAGTTGTCCGATGCCGAACGGTCCCGCCTCCGGGGCGAAGCCATCGGTTTCGTGTTCCAGCAGTTCCACCTCATCCCACACCTCACGGCAACCGGCAACGTGGAGGCAGCGCTCCTCTACCGGGGCCTGTCAGCTCGGGAACGCCGGGGTCGTGCCCTGTCTGCTCTGGAACAAGTCGGCCTGGGAGCCCGTCATGACCACCGTCCGGTCCAGATGTCGGGTGGGGAGCAGCAGCGGGTAGCTATCGCCCGGGCCATCGCCACTGAGCCCAGCGTGGTCCTGGCCGATGAGCCCACCGGGGCGCTGGACTCTCACAACGCTGAAAATGTGTTGCAGGTCTTCGGGGATCTCCAGTCCCCCGAACGCGCCATTTGTATCGTCACCCACGACCTGCATGTAGCCCATGCGGCTCGCCGGAAGATCTCCATGCTGGACGGCAAGATTGTGGCCGACGAGATCTTGGCGTCGACATGAGGCGCCTCCGGGAACTTCTAGGAGTTGCCTTCTCAGGGCTGACTTCACGCAAGGTCCGGACCCTGCTCATCATGCTGGGTCCGGTGCTGGGCGTGGCCGCCATCGTGGCCGCCATCGGCATCAACGAGAGCTCTAAGGGTCATCTGAAGGCCAAGCTCCAAGAGTTGGGGACGGACCTGATCGTGGTCAATGCCTCATCGGGTTTGGGCTTCGGACAGGATCCGGTGATCGAGGCCGCCGCCGTAGCCCGGGTCCGCCGCCTTCCCGACGTAGTGGCGGTCACCGGAACCCGCCAGATGTCCGACATCGTGACTGTGCCCTTCGCTGGGGCTGAGGATTACTACCGGGCTTTCCCGGTGCCGGTTATCGCCAGTGGCCTGGACCTTCCAGAGACGCTGGAGGTGCCGTTGGTTAGCGGACGGTTCCTGAATGACTTTGACGAGTCTTCGGGAGCCCGGGTGGCCGTCATCGGCCGGGACTTGGCCGACGAGTACGGCTATATGCGGGGTGAGTCACGGACTATCGAGCTGAACGGTGTTCCCTACGGGGTGATCGGAGTCCTGGACTACGTGCTGTTAGAGCCGTCCATGGACTCAGCGGTTTTTATGACTTTCACCAGTGCTATGGATGACTGGGACCTGGAGGATCCGGATCCCAGTCGGCTGTACGTGCGGGCTCCGACCAACACCGTGCAGGTGGCCGAGGAGATCCCGACGGTGGTCAGCCTGGGCGGGCCGGATGGTGCCAACGCCTCGGTGCCCACTGACCTGTTGGACGCCCAGTCCCAGGTCGACGAGAGTCTCAACAACCTGACCAAGATGATGGGTGGCCTGGCTCTCGTGGTGGGCGGCGTGGGGATCGCCAACGTGATGTCCATCTCGGTGATCCAGCGGTCGTCGGAGATCGGCATCCGGCGGGCCTTGGGTCACAGCCGGGGGACTATTGCCCTGCAGTTCCTGTTCGAGGCGCTGGCCATCGGGGTGCTCGGAGGCATCGTGGGCGCCGGGGTGGGCGCTGGCGTGGTTTGGGCGGTAGCCGACGCCCGTGGGTACACCATGGTGCTGTCCGTGGTGGGCTTGATCGGCTGGGCCCTGGTGTCAGTCGGCGTGGCCGTAGTGGCCGGGCTCTACCCGTCCACCAAGGCGGCCCGCCTAGAGCCTCTGGAGACGCTACGCCTCGGCTGACGAGGGATCCGACAAACTGTCGTCCCACTCGCCCCAACAGCCCGTCGTAGCATCAGTTTCCAATGGTCCTTGATCTTGATGACTACGGCTGGTCCAGCGGCCCCATGCCGTCTGACGGACGGCTCGGACGGATCGTACGGGTGGATCGTGGCGAGTGTGACGTGGTCACCGCTGACGGACCAATCCGGGTCCTCTCTGATTCCCAACGGGCCCAGGACGCGGTGGCCCCGGCCACCGGGGACTGGGTGGCCGTGGTTAACGATCCAGAACTAGGCCCGACGATCGGTCGGGTGCTGGAGCGGACCAACACGGTGTCGCGCCGGGACCCTTCGGAGGCCGTGGTCGAGCAGGTCCTGGTGGCCAACGTGGATCTGGTATTGATCGTGCACGGCCTGGACCGACCTCTGCCGCCGGGGCGTCTGGAACGTTTTCTGGTGGTGGCCTGGGACAGTGGCGCTGAGGTGGCCGTGGTACTTACCAAGGCCGACGGGGTGGCCGACGGGGTGGCCGCCGAGGTGGCCGCGGTGGTCCGGGCGGTGGCCCCTGCGGTGCCTGTCCTGACGGTGGGCATGGGCAGTCCGGAGCGTCAGAGCAATCTGGGCGAGGTGGAAGCAATGTTGGGCCGTGGTCGGACGGTAGCTCTGCTGGGCGAGTCGGGGGCCGGCAAGTCGACACTCGTCAACGCCCTAGTCGGCGACGAGATTCTAGAAACCGGGGAGGTCCGTTCGGGCGACGCCAAGGGCCGTCACACGACGGTCAGTCGGGAACTCGTCCTGCGGCCCGGCGGCGGGCTGCTGGTCGATACCCCAGGTATCCGTGCCATCGGGATCTGGGATGCCGAGGAGTCGTTGGCCCGGGTGTTTGATGACCTGGAGGAACGGGCAACCGGGTGCCGGTTCTCCGACTGCGCCCACCAGAGCGAGCCCGACTGTGCCGTCCTAGCCGAGGTGGTTGCCGGCCGAGTGGACGTGCGACGGGTTGATCGGTATCGGGCCCTGCGTCGCGAGTTAGCCGACCAGCGGGAACGGGAGGTTCAGCGGGAACGTAGGAACTCCCGGGGTCGTCCCCGGGGCGGTCGCCGCTGAGTTGGTGGCTTAGCGGCAGGTCTCCTCGGCGGCCAGGGTACGCCGGTCCAGCTTGTCGCCGGCGTTGAGGGGCAGATGGTCCACGATCCGCAGGGCCTCGGGGAGCTTGTAGGAAGCGAGGCCGGCTCGACCGTGGGCCACTAGGTCCTCCAGGGTCGGTGGTGCGTCGGGATCCCGAGGGACGACCACGGCGACACCCACCTCACCCAACACCGGGTCGGGGCGCGGTACCACGGCCACCTGTCCGACCCCTGGGTGTGTGCCAATCACGGCTTCTACTTCCAGCGGGTACACGTTGTAGCCACCCCGGATGAACATCTCCCGGACCCGTCCGGCTAGCCGATAACAGCCGGCAGGATCGCGATGGGCCAGATCCCCGGTACGGAGCCATCCGTCCACGAGAGCAGCTGTCGTGCCGATCGGGTCGCCCCAGTAGCCGGACATGGCACTGGGGGTCCGCAGCCAAAGCTCGCCGACTTCCCCGTCTGGTACCGGCCTGCCGTCTTCGTCCCTGACCTCAGCCTCCACACCGGTCCGTGGTCGCCCCACGGTGTGGAGGGCCTCATCATCGTTGGCGTCCAGTGCCGTGCCCAGCCCGATGCCGCCTGACTCGGTCGACGAGTAGCGGATGGAATACGGGGCGCCGAACCGTTGCCGGGCCTCGGCCACCAGAGCGGGGGGTGAGGGTCCGCCTCCCACCACGACTGCCCTCACGCATCCCAGTTCATGGTCGTCGAAGCCGGGGTGCCTGAGCAGCAGTGCAACCTGAGCCGCTACCCCATTGACGACTGGAAGCCGGTAGCGATCGATGAGTCCTAGCAACGTTCCGGCGTCCCACCGGTCCATGACGTGGATGGTGGTCCCCGATGCCAGTTGCCAGGGCAGCTTGGTCATCACTCCAACGTGGGGGAAGGCTGTGCCGCTCACCATGTGGTCCCCCGAACCCCATGAGCCGCTGCCGTCTAGGTCGGCGATGGCTGCCAGTTGCCGGTTCGAGAACCAGGCTCCCCGGGGATCTCCGGTGGAGCCGGAGGTGAAGCAGATGCACACCGGCCGGTTGAGGTCCTCGGCCAACTGGGGGACCCCTTCCCTGGTGGAACGTAGGGAGGCCAGAACCCGGTCTGGGATCTCGGAGGTCGCCACCAACTCGACAGGGGCCTCGTCGGGGAGCCCGTCGGCCAGCTCGTCTGTGGCCAACACGAGATGAGGGTCCACTGCGTCGACTACCAGGCGTCGTTCCCGGGCCCGGAGCCGCGGGTTGACGCCCGCGGTGACCGCCCCCACCTTGGCTGCCGCCAGGTAGGACACGACGTACTCCAGGCCCGATGGGAGCGATAACAGCAGTACCTTGCCCGCACCGATTCCCCGGGCAGTCAGACCGGCCGCCACCTCGTCGGAGGCCCGGTCGAGTTCCCGGTACGAGAGGACGGCCCCCGAGGCGACCTGAAAGGCGGTTCGGGGGCCGTATCGGCGGGCGGCCTCGGCCAGTATCTGGGGGAGCAATGTAGGTCCAGGTGTTGGTTAGGCCATAGTCCTCAGCCGTCGACAGGGCTGGGGACGGGTTCAGAGAGGCGGGCGGCGATCACCTGGTGGCCGCGGATGGTAAACAGCCGGTGGGCCAGCCTCGGGTGGCCCAGCAGACGATCAAGCATAGAGATGACGGTAGTGCGCGCCGCCTCGGCAACCTGTTTCGCCCGGGCTGGGGTGGGAGCTGGTAGGGGTCCTAGAATCATTAGGTCCGTTCGCCTCCGGCGCACAGGACGATGTCCGCACCCGAGAGCCGAGGAGACGATCGAGCATGGCCCGTCGTTCTGACGCCATCGAGCGGTTTACCGAAGAGGCTGAGGCCTCCGGCCTACAGATCGAGGTGCAGCGCTATCCGGACGGAACCCGGACGGCCGCCGATGCCGCAGCCGCTGTGGGTTGCCACGTGGATCAGATCGTCAAGTCCCTGGTCTTCATGGCCGATGTCCGCCCGATACTGGTGCTGTGTTCAGGAGGTCGCCGAGTTGACGAGGAACGTCTGGCCACCTACGTGGGGACCGAGATCCGGATCGCCGGGGCTAGTGAAGTCCGGGCGGCGACCGGGTTCGTCATCGGTGGGACGCCACCGCTGGGACACACCGTGCCCCTCCGTACCGTCGTCGACCCACACCTCATGGACTTTGACGAGGTATGGGCGGCTGCCGGTACTCCGGACTCCGTGTTCCCGGTGAAGCCCAGAGACCTGGTCCAGGCCACGTCGGGTGCTGTGGTGAGTATCACCCGCTGACCCTCAGGCGTGTCCACAGTTCTTCTTGTGTCAACCAAACTCTGGTGTTCTACGATCGATTTATGGCGGTCGGTGGCATCTTCACGAAGCACCCGGCCAGCGTGGGTCAGACCTGGGCGCAACACGGCCGGTTCGCTCTGTCGATTTCCTGGACCCTGACCTTGGCTGCCTTGGCGGCAGTTGTCCACGCCGTGGTGCCCGCCCTGTACAAGACGACAGCCAGCCGGGCCGTCGACCAGTTGCATTCCAAGATCCATGCACGCCGCGACGTCGTTGCTGAGATGACTAACCCCATGGAGTCCTCTCTCGCGTGATTCCGACGTGAACTCGCCCCTCATTGTCGAGGTCACCCGAGGCGACCGGATCGAAAGCTGGCACGAGGTAGACGCTGTTGTCGTAGACCCCTTAGGCCGTCTGGTCGGGTCGTGGGGAGAGCCCCACCGAGCGGTCCTGCCCCGATCGGCCCTCAAGCCCATCCAGGCCCTCCCTCTGGTGGACACCGGTGCCGCTGACGCCTTCGGCCTCACCGATACGGAACTGGCTCTGGCTTGCGCCAGCCACCAGGGTGAACACAAGCACGAGGAGGCGGTGACCGCCTGGCTGTCAAGGCTCCCAGGGGGCACTAATTCCCTGGCCTGTGGGGCTCATCTGCCACTGTCCGAGGAAGCTGGCCAAGTCCTGGCAGCTTCCGGTCGCCCACCGACGGCCGTTCATAACAACTGCTCGGGCAAGCACGCCGGCTTCCTGACCGTGATCGCCCACCTGGGTTTCGAGGTCGACGGCTACCTGGATCCCGAGCATCCACTTCACGTCGACCACGTAACCCCAGCCATCGAGCGGACCTGTGGCGTAGACTTGGCAGCCGGCCGGCCGGGCATCGACGGCTGCGGAATCCCGGTGTGGCCGGTGGCCCTCGACCGCCTAGCCAACGGATGGGCGGCCCTCGGAGAGTCCACCGCGGGATCGTCATCCCACCGCCTCCTGTCGGCCATGCGAGCCGAACCATTCATGGTGGCCGGCACCGGCCGAGCATGTACCCGCTTTATCGGTACGGCAACCGGAGGCACAGTGGCCAAGGCGGGCGCCGAAGGAGTGTTCTGTGCCGTGGTCCCTGACGAGCACATTGGCCTAGCTCTCAAAGCACGGGACGGCGGAGCGAGGGCGGCCGAGGCAGCGACAACGTGGCTTCTGGCCAACCTGGGCCACCTCGACGCTGAACCATCCCAGATGCTGTTGAACCGGGCCGGTCGACCGGTAGGCGAGGTCCGGGTGGCCTCCTGACACGGAGTATCCCGGTGGGTTGCCGGCGCCGGTTACGGCCACCACCGGGTGGATCCCTAAGGTTGCCAGCAGCGAATCGATCTGGCGGAGTCGGAGGAACCTGACCCATGAGGAACTGTGACGGGCGCGTAGCGATCGTGACCGGAGCGGGGCGCGGCCTCGGGCGGGCCCACGCCCTTAGCTTGGCCGCTGAGGGGGCCGCCGTGGTAGTGAACGACCTAGGCGTATCGCGAGACGGTGAGGGCCCGGCCAGTGGGCCGGCCCACGCAGTAGTGGCCGAGATCGAGGCCAGCGGAGGCCAGGCGGTAGCCAACGGTGCCGATGTGGCCAACTGGGACCAGGCCGCCGAAATGGTGGCCCAAGCCATCACATCGTTCGGCCGTCTAGACGCCCTGGTGTGCAACGCCGGCTTCCTTCGGGACCGGATGTTGGCCAATATGAGCGAGGAGGAGTGGGATTCGGTCACTCGGGTCCACCTCAAGGGCCACTTTGCCCCGGCCCGCCACGCCATTGCTCACTGGAGGGAGTGCTCTAAGGCCGGCGAGCCGGTCGACGGCCGGGTGGTGATGACTACCTCCGGGGCTGGCCTGATGGGCAGCATCGGACAGGGAAACTACGCGGCGGCCAAGGCCGGAATCGCCTTGCTAGTGGTACAGGCTGCCGCAGAGTGGGGCCGGTACGGGGTCCTGGTAAACGGTGTGGCCCCCGATGCCCGGACCCGCATGACCGAGGGCATCTTCTACGACACCGAGGTCCCCGACGGCTGGGACGAGAAGGACCCGGCCAACGTCTCCCCGCTAGTGGTGTGGTTGGCCAGCGATGCCTGTGACGTGACCGGGCGGGTGTTCGAAGCGTCGGGAGGGAGCCTGAACGTCTGTGACGGCTGGCAGCACGGGCCTCCGTCATCGGTCGGTGAGCGGCGCTTCGCCGTGTCGGAGGTAGCCGACGCCGTCCACGCTTCGATCGCTGGTGCCCCCCAACCGGCGCCCGTGTTCGGCACTCAGGGCTGATCTCGGGCGGCTAGCCGGCGGTGGTCTCCTCTTCAGAGGCCAGCCGGCGGATGGCCTCCTCCAGCAATCCGTGCCCTTCGTCGGCAGCGAGGTCCACCTGCCGTAACTCGAAGGCGAACCGATCAGCCGCCACGGCCAGTCGTTCCCGCCGTTGTCGGAGCGGCTCGGAGTGAGGAGGTTCGTCGGCAACGAAGGTGCCTCGCCGGCCCTGGCCGACCAGGGCTCCGTCACGTTCCAGTTCCTGGTAGGCGTGAGCCACCGTGCCGGGAGCCATGTCCAGCGTGATGGCTAAGGCCCGTATCGTGGGTAACCGACAGCCTGGTTCGAGATGGCCCACAGCGACCATCACTGAGATCTGGGCCCGGAGTTGCTCGTAGAGGGGAACACCAGCCTTGTCGTCGAGGCGGACCACCAAGCGCCGTCGCCGACCTGCTGCATCGATGAACTCGGCGATGGCCGGGGAGGTCATGCAGCGCACCGTACCCGGTGCTTTGCACAATGTATTGATACAAATAACCATTAAATAGTCCAATGAGCGATTTGATTGCTTGATGGACTGCTACAGAACAAGATCTGTATTACCAACGGTCCAGATGGGAAGCCAGTGGTCTATCAACCGGAAGGAAGTAGAACATGAAGTTGGTTACGGCGGTCATCAAGCCCTTCAAACTCGACGACGTGAAGAACGCCCTTAGCGTTTTGGGTGTCCAGGGCATGACAGTCAGCGAGGTTCAGGGGTGCGGCCGACAGGGCGGGCACAGCGAGACATACCGAGGCACCGAGTACAAGGTCCTTTTCACCCCGAAGACTCGGGTCGAGGTCGTAGTCGACGACGACGTGACCGACCGAGTGGTGGACGCAATTGTGGCTGCCGCACGTACCGAGAAGATCGGTGACGGCAAGGTCTGGACCACCGACGTCAGCACGCTGGTCCGAATCCGTACTGGAGAGCGCGGTAGCGACGCCGTCTAACCCGCGGGCTGCGGCCCGGCGCTGGTCACGGCGATCCCAGCGCGACCGGGAGGCTTCCGGCGGCTACCGTCCCGATCATGACCGCCGACGATGATTTTCCGGCTGACGTCGAGGACCTGGTCCAGTTCGAGATCCGGAACCAGGTGGCGTGGATCACCATCAACAACCCGGACAAGGGCAACGCCCTGTCATCGGCCATGCGGGACCGCATGGCCGGGCTACTCAACGGCCTGAACGGTCGTTTTGAGGCCCGGGCGGTAGTCATCACTGCCACCGGCTCCAAGCTTTTCTGTCCGGGGGCTGACATCAGCGCCGACCAGGAGGCGACTCCGCGACCTGACGGTGCTCCTGAACCGATCGTCGGTGAGTCGCGTCGCATGATGCTCGAAGGTCAGTTGAAGTTGATGCCAGCCATCCTGGACTGTGAGTTGCCGGTCATCGCCGCCGTGAACGGCACGGCGGCTGGAGTGGGGGCCCACCTAGCCCTGTGCTGCGACCTGGTCGTCATGGCCGACCACGCCAAGTTCATCGAAGTCTTTGCTCGGCGGGGTCTGGTGCCCGACGGACTCGGGGCATGGATCCTGCCTCGACTAGTTGGCCTCCAGAAGGCCCGCGAGCTCATGTTATTCGCCGAGGACATCTCGGCTGCTGAGGCGCTACAGCTGGGGCTCTGCAATCGGGTGGTTCCCGCCGCCGAGCTATCGGCGGCGGCCACCGAGTGGGCTGAGCGGTTGGCTTCCGGCCCGACCCGGAGCTTCATGCTCACCAAGTGGCTGGTCAACCGGTCACTGGACGTGGACCGGCGGACACTGGAAGACAACGAAGCCTGGGCTGTCGAACTCAACAGCAGAACGCAGGACGCCCAGGAGGGCGTAGCCAGCTTCCGTGAGCGGCGAGATCCGATCTGGCGTGGCTTCTAGGTTGGCTGCCGTTGTGGTCGGGCGATGATCATCCGGGTTGACGCGGCGGGCGAGGTCAGGGTCGACGAGCATCTCGTCTTCACCGACTTCCACGTGGAGGCTCCGTCCGGCTTCGCCACAGACGATCTGGTGGCCACCATGGGCGAGGGGACCCGCGCCGATGACGGACACCTTTGGATCACCGAGGCGGCCATTCGACACTGGCTGGTCGGACAAACCGACGATTTGTGGGACGAGGGCTTCTCCGGGATGATGGCCTACGCCAGATCCAAGGGATGGACCGACGAAGCAGACACCCACCTCCGGGCCCACATCGAACACGTCGACTGAGCGACAGACGAAGGACCGACCGAACCCAAACCGAGGACCAACTGATGACTGACCTGACCATCTTCCACAACCCCCATTGACACGCCTCTAAGAACGCCTTGGCGGTCGCCGAGGAATTGGGAGTCGACGTGGATGTCGTGCTCTACATGAAGGAACCACCCGACGAGGCCCTCCTACGCCGCATGGTGGCCGGGTTGGAAGGCCCGGTTGAGGATCTTGTGCGTAAGGATTCCCAGTTCAAGAAACTGGAGCTGATCGCCGACGACTATGTCGGAAACTCCGACGCCGTGGTGGAGCTACTGGTTCGCCGCAAGGCCCTGCTGCAACGCCCGGTCCTGGTACGCGGGGACCTTGATGGCACAGGTCCCCTAGAGGTCTGCGTCGGGCGACCGAAGGACCGGCTCTACGAATTCATCGGGGCGACGGGACCGTGATCGCCTGGTGGCCGACAGGCGGGAGGGGCCGGTGATCGCTCTACAGCCGACGGGCGGTGGTGGTCCATGACCCTCACGGCTGACCTGTGTGACGAGCACGGAGACGAGGCCCGGGTCCTGGATGGCGGGTTCGTTTCGTACGGTGGCAATACCTCGTTCGCCGGACCTGTGACCACTTTGTCAGCTTTCGAGGACAACTCGCTGGTCCGCGAGGCGCTGGCCGAGGAGGGCGGTGGTCGGGTCCTAGTCGTCGACGCCGGCGGCTCCACCCGGTGCGCCATGGTGGGGGGAAACTTGGGACTTCTCGCCGCGGACAACGGCTGGGCTGGCATCATCGTCGACGGCTGCGTACGCGACGCTGCCGAATTGCGGGGAACCACAGTGGGCATTCGAGCCCGTGGAACCAGCCCCCGGAGGAGCGTCAAGCGGGGTACCGGTCAGCGAGACGTTCCGATCACTGTGGCCGGCATGGACCTGGTGCCCGGGATGTGGCTGTGGGCCGACGAGGACGGGATCGTGGTGGCCGATCGGAATTTGGAGGCCTGAGATCCAACCTCCGGTCGAGTAGCGATCAGACGAAGTCGGATCCGCACTTCTCGACCAGGGTCCAAACGCCCTCCGCTTGCACCTCACTCCCGGGAGGCCGGTACGTTCATGTCCAGTGGCTCTATCTCGAGCGCCGACAAAACGGGAGGAACCCGATGCTCGCTGCCATCCTCATGGAGAGTCCCACCGAGGAACTGGTGGTTGCCGACGATGTGACTCTGCGGGACCTAGCCCCAGGGGACGTCAAGGTCAAGATCGCCCACAGCGGTGTGTGCCATTCCGATCTGTCGGCTATGAACGGCACGATTCCCCAGACCCCGCCAGCCGTATTGGGCCACGAGGGAGCCGGCGTGGTAACCGACATCGGCGACGGGGTTACCCATGTGGCGCCCGGGGACCACGTCATCATCGCCTTCTCCCCTCCGTGTGGAACCTGCCCGTACTGCACCGGCCGCGGCCAACCCAACCTGTGCCTTGATGGCTTCTTCACCATGAGTGCCAACCCGCAGTTCCGGCGGGGCGACACGGTGGTTGGGGCCATGACGGGCTGTGGCACATTTGCCGAGGAGACCATCGTTCCCGGGATCGCGACCGTAAAGATCGACGACGACATCCCGCTAGACGTGGCCGCCCTGGTGGGCTGTGGCGTAACCACCGGCGTGGGAGCGGCGCTCAACACGGCGGGGATCACCCCGGGATCCTCGGTACTGGTCATCGGCGCCGGCGGTGTCGGCGTGGCCGCCATCCAGGGGGCCCGCATCGCCGGGGCGGCCGCCATTGTGGCCGTGGACCTGCACGAGGGAAAGCTGGATCGAGCCAAGGCCTTCGGTGCAACTCACGGCGTGCTTCCCGATGACCTCCCGGCAGCGCTGGCCGAGGTCACCGCTGGGGAGGGCTTCGACTTCACCCTGGAGTGCATCGGCATGCCGACCACCATGCGCCAGGCCTTTGACATGACCCGTCGCGGGGGCACCAGCTGCATCGTTGGTGTGGGCCGGATGGAAGAGACCTTCGCGCTCTCGGCTTTTGAGATGTTCTTCTCCGAGAAGACCCTGGTCGGCTCCATGTACGGTGGGGCCGACGTGCGGACCGACTTCAACCGCTTCCTGCGCCTCTACAAGTCAGGGCGTCTGGACCTGGAGGGGATGATCAGCCGGCGGATCCATATCGACGAGGTCAACGACGCCATGGCCTGCATTGGTGATGCCGACATCATCCGCCAGGTGATCGACTTCTAGGACCAACAGGACTAAACCCAAGGAAGAGCCGTGCGAGTCATCGTCGATTTCGACCTTTGTGAGAGCAACGCCGTCTGCATGCAGATCGCCCCCGACATCTTCGAGGTACGGGACGACGACTTCCTGTACATCCTGGAGGAGAACCCGAGAGAGGACCACCGGTCCACCCTCCAAGAAGCTGTCCAGCGCTGTCCCAAGCAGGCCATCTCCCTCGAGGACTGAACGGCGGTGCTTGACACCGTCACCATCGTCGGGGCTTCCCTGGCGGGCTTCTGGGCGGCGGAGACACTCCGTCGTGACGGCTTCGCCGGCCCCATCGCCCTGATCGGCGAGGAGCCCCACGCCCCCTACGACCGACCGCCACTGTCCAAGAAGTACCTAGCTGGCGAACTCGACGACGACCGATTGGACCTGGTGCCGGCCAACCAGCTGGACGACTTGGACCTCGACCTACGCCTCGGATGCCGGGCCACCGGCCTGGAGGTGGCCTCCCGGACCCTGGAGGTAGACGGTATCGCCGAGCCATTCGACGGCTTGGTATTGGCCACTGGCGCCCGGTGCCGGACACTGCCCGACACCGCGGGCATGGACGGCGTGTACACGCTGCGCACTCGGGATGACGCAGCGGCTATCCGAGATGCCCTCGCCGCCGGGACCCGACGGCTGACCGTGGTGGGAGCCGGCTTCATCGGTGCCGAGGTGGCCTCCACGGCTATCCAAAGGGGTGTCGAGGTAACCATGGTGGAGGCACTGGACACGCCGTTCGGACGGGCACTGGGCACCGAGATGGGTGCAGTAGTCGCCGACGTCCACCGCTCCCACGGGGTTGAACTGCGAACCGGGACGGGGGTAGATCGTGTGCTGGGCGGCGACCGGGTCACCGGTGTTCGCTTGACCGACGGGTCCACGCTGGACACCGACCTCCTGGTGGTGGGCATCGGCGTAGTGCCGGCCACCGACTGGATGGAAGGTTCAGGCCTGATCCTGAACGACGGCGTGGTGTGCGACGCCACCTGCCTGGCCACCGACCGGGTGGTGGCGGCTGGGGACGTGGCCCGGTGGCCTAACCCGCGCTACGAGGGCCTGATGAGGGTGGAACACTGGGACAATGCCGTCCAGCAGGGGGTCCACGCGGCCCGCCGCCTGCTGCAAACCGAACAGGAGGCGACGCCGTTCGCACCCGTACCGTGGTTTTGGAGCGACCAGTACGACCGCAAGGTCCAGTTAGCCGGCCGGACCCATCCCGACGACGACGTCCAGGTAGCGGTCGGCTCGACCGTCGAACACCGTTTTGCGGCGTTCTATGGACGAGAGGGTCGCTTTACTGCGGTGCTTGGCATGAACCGGCCCCGATACGTCATGCAGGCCAAGGCACTACTCGAGCAGGATGCCTCATGGGACGAGGCCCAGGCTCTGGCCGCCGATTGGAACTGACCGACCGACGGTTGATCCGGCGAGCCTGCGTGGTCGTCCTAGCGGTCTTGTCGCTGTTCGGCTGCGGGGGGTCCGAACCGGCGACGTTCAACGTCGAGGCTGTGGAACCGCTGGTTCCGGCGGCCCTCCTCCCGGCTTCCCCTGACCTGGTAGCCGACGTGGACTGCGGAAGCCCGGATCCGGACCGCCTCGGACCGGTGGCCTGTGTCGCCACCATCTCAGGCGTTGAGGTGTCGGTCCTGGTGCACCGACCAGCCATCGACGGCAGGATCCGTGTCGAGTCCCCGGCCCTGCTGGTGGACGCCGCCGACGTTGCCATCCGGGCCGCCGAACGTCTGGAGGCCGACCTCGGGTTCCCGGTTGTCGTAGCTTGTCGTCCCGCCGTGCGGGTGGCCGTCCCCGGCCAGGAGTTCGCCTGTCGGGCCACCGATCCGGGAGACCGTCCAATGGATCTCGTGGCCACCCTGGTTGACGTCGACGGCTCCTTCCGTCTCCAGTTCGGCTGATCAGCCGAGGAGTCGTTCCCGGAGGCGGATGTTCACCATGCGTCGCTCGCGGTGTTGGGTCACCATCAGGGTTCCTTGGGGCACCGGGTGGCCGTCCAGAAAGCAGTCCACATCAGGATCCACCTCGGGTCCAACCAGGGCCCGGACACCCTCCAGCATGCGAGCGATGCTGTTGGACGGCAGCCGGCTAGCGAGGTCGTCCCAGCGATCGGTAGTTGAGTGCCAGACGAGGGACCGGTGATGGGGGTGGGCCAGCAGTGACCGGACCAGAAACGGAGCATCCTGGGTGCGGATGACACCGTCGTAGATCTCAGCCAACAGGGCTTCGACGGCGGCCCGGTCGGGAAACAGGGCCAGCGCCCGGAGGTACCTCTGCTCAATTTGAGCACTCTCCGCCCCGTTGACTAGTCGCCGGAATGCGTCGCGTTCCTCGGGCCCACCATGGCTGGCCACCACGGTTACCACGGCACCATCCACGGCCGGGTCGGAGAGGGCCGAGTCCGTCCAGCGGCGTTGGGCCTCGGCGACCACCGACAGGTCATCGGCCAGAGTCCCGGCTGCGGCCAGCACCGCCCCTCGCAGCCGACGGGTCCGGTCGTCGTCGTCGTCGGCTGGTTCCCAGCCGAGGTGGTGAACCACCCCCTCCAACAGAGTGTGGGCTTCGGCGGCCAGGATGTCGTGGCGTTCGGGGGCTACCAGGTCCAGCGTCCCGAGCCCCCGCAGGACGGCTTGCCACACGGCCAGGTCCGAGTCGTTGGCGAAGGCGACGGCGAAGTCGGTGAAGGTCGCCGGGTCGTGGTGGCCTGCCAGAGTGGCCGCCCACCGATCGTCCACAGCCATGGCCCGTTCGGCAGCGGTCAGCAGGGCCGGCCGGGGGGCTTCGGACAGGGAGGTCCGGTGAAAGCCCGCTGCATCGGCGTTACCGGTGAGTAGGGGACCGTCCAGTTCCACGATCATCGGCTGGTCGTGGAGTAGCACCCGGTGTTCGCCGACCGTGGTCCGGAGTCGCACCGGGACCTGCCATCGCGTGCCGTCGTCTCGACCGTCGTAACGGAACGGCCGTTGAGAGAGCGTGCACCGGCCATCGCCTGCCGTCGCCTCGACCAGCGGGTGGCCGCCGTGAAAGATCCAGTTCTCCATGAGGTCGCCTACTGGCTGGCCGGAGGCCGCTTCCAGAGCCGCCCACAGGTCGGCGTTGTCGGTGTTTCCCCCAAGGTGGTTTGACAGATAGTGGCGAACACCGTCCCGGAAGGTTTCCTCTCCGAGAAACTGCTCCAGCATCCGGACCACGGCGGCACCCTTCTCGTAGGTCAGGACATCAAACATGGATTCGGCGTCGGCTGGCGTGACCACCGGGTACTCGATGGGGCGGGTGGAGGCTAGGGCGTCTACGTCGAAAGCTGCGGCCCGGTTCGCACAGAAGCCCGACCACATATCCCAGTCGGGTCTCCACGCCTCGACCGCCTTGACCTCCATAAACGTGGCGAAGGCCTCATTCAGCCAGATCCCGTTCCACCAGCGCATGGTGACCAGGTCGCCGAACCATAGGTGGGCCAGTTCGTGACTAATCACCGAGGCCACGGCTTCCAACTCCCGCTGGTCGGCCTCATCCGGGTCGACCAACAGGAGGACCTCGCGGAACGTGATACAGCCCAGGTTTTCCATGGCACCAAAGGCGAAGTCGGGCAGGGCGACCAGATCGACCTTGCCTCCCGGCACCTCCAGGTCGTACCAGTCGGCAAACCATCGCAGCGAGTGGGTAGCCACCTCCAAGGCGAAAGCCGTCTGGTGGGCCCGTCCCGGCGGGTGGACGATTCGGACTGGCACGCCGTCCACGTCGACCGGTTCGGTCGCTTCCAGGGGTCCAACCACAAAGGCCACCAGGTAGGTGGACAAGGGGATGGTGTCGACGAACACCACCCGGTCGGTGCCGTCTCCCAGCGGGGTGCGCGAGACCTGGGCACCGTTGGAGATGGCGAGCAGATCTTCAGGGACGACCAGCGACACCCCGAACGTGGCTTTCAGGTCTGGCTCATCGAAGCACGGAAAGGCACGGCGAGCGTCGGTGGACTGGAACTGGGTAGCGGCGATGGTGTGCTCGGTGCCGTCGTCGGTGATCAGGGTGCTTCGGTAGAACCCCCTTAGTCGGTCGTTCAGGACCCCGGAGAACGACACCTCCAGCCGGAGCGGCCCGACGGCCCACGGCTCGGAGGTGTCCAGATGGAGCCGCTGGTCGGCCTCGTCCACGGTGACCGACAGGGGGATGCGTTGTCCGGATGTCACAGCCACCGCCTCGTGGACAATCAGCTCAGCGACGTTGCAGGAGATCCGGTCAGTGGGTTCCACCACCGTGGTCTCGATGACAACCGTTCCGTCGAAGGTGTGGGCCACCAGGTCGGGGGCCAGTTCTAGTTCGTAGTGGTGGGGTAGGACGTTTCTGGGGAGGCGATGGTTGGCCACGGGCGGCGAGCGTATCGGCCGGGCGGGTACCTCTCGCTGACGTGCAGCGGGCATGATGTCGGTTGGCTGGTCACCGGGGCCAGTCCGACAGCCCGGGGGAGGCCAGCGTGGAAGAGGTCGTGGGAGACCTTGCGTTGGACGTGGTCGGCGTCGGGAACGCAATTGTTGATGTCCTGGCCGAGGTCGACGAGGCGTTCGTTGTTGAGCACGGCCTCGCCAAAGGCTCAATGACCCTCATCGACGTCGACCGAGCCGTTGAACTTTACGCCGCTATGCCGCCGGGACTTGAGGAGTCGGGTGGGTCGGCGGCCAACACCATGGTCGGTGTGGCGTCGTTCGGCGGGCGGGCGGCATACATCGGCAAGGTGGCCGACGATTTTCTAGGTGAGGTTTTCCGAAGGGACCTGCGTCACGTGGGCGTTCGGTTCGACGTAACCGGGGTGGCCGGCACTGATTCCACGGGACGGTGCCTCATTCAGGTAACCCCGGACGCTCAGCGAACCATGAACACACATCTGGGCATTTCCTCCCACCTCTCGCCGGGCGATGTCGACACCGACCTGGTGGCTTCGGCCTCTCACCTGTACTGCGAGGGTTACCTGTGGGATACCGAGGAGGCCAAAGCGGCGATCCGCCACGCCATGGACGTGGCCCATGCCGCCGACCGAACGGTATCGCTCAGCCTTTCTGACGGGTTCTGCGTGGACCGGCACCGCGACGAGTGGCGTGGCCTGCTGACCGATCGGGTGGACGTGGTGTTCGGCAACAGTGACGAGATGTGCTCGCTGTTCCAGGTCGACGATGTGGACGCGGCAGTTGACGCCGTGTCCAGCGAGGTGGATCTGGCCTTTGTGACGTTGGGACGGGAGGGGTCGCTGGTCGTCCACGGGTCCGAACGGATCCCAGTGGTCGCCGACGAGCTACACGCCGTTGTCGACACCACGGGGGCCGGTGACCTTTACGCCTCCGGGGTTCTTTACGGCCTCAGCCAGGGAGCAGATTTAGCCCATGCGGCCCGACTAGGGAGTATCGCGGCGGCCGAGGTGATCAGCCACCTGGGAGCCCGACCGGAAGACAACCTGGTTGCCGTGGCCGAGTCGATCCTGGGCTAACCGAGGCCTTTACCGCTCCGATCAGGTGAGGCGAGAAACCCGGGGGTACCGTCCGGGCCATGAGCGACAGTTACACCTGCTTCGATGTCAAGTTAGACGGCGGCGTCGCCACGGTCACTCTTAGCCGTGGCGAGAAACTGAACACCATGGTCCCCGCCTTCTGGGACGAGCTCCCGGCCCTGGTGAGAGATCTAGACGCCTCCGGGGAGGCCCGGGTAGTGGTACTGGCTTCCACGGGACGCCACTTTTGCGCCGGCATGGACCTTTCGGTGTTCGGCGGGACACGCCCCGAGGGCGAGACGGGTCGCCTGCGGGCCAACCTGAGGGCCAACGTCTTGCACCTCCAGGAGACGTTCTCGGTCCTAGAGAAGGCCCGGATGCCGGTCCTGGCCGCCGTCCAGGGTGGCTGCATCGGCGGGGCGGTTGACATGATCACGGCTTGTGACATGCGGTACGCCACCGAGGACGCCTTCTTCTGTGTCCAGGAGATCAACATTGGCATGACGGCTGACGTGGGCACCTTGCAGCGGCTTCCCAGGCTCATCCCCGAAGGGGTGTGCCGTGAACTGGCTTACACCGGTCGACGGATGCCGGCTGCTGAGGCGAAAGCCGTTGGCCTGGTCAACGAGGTCTATGACGACCACGAGGCCCTGCTGGACGGCGTGCACGAGGTAGCTCGTACCATCGCCTCTCGCTCACCGTTGGCCATTTACGGGTCCAAGAAGATGATCACCTACGCCCGGGACCACTCCACGGCCGACTCGCTGGACCACATGGCCACCTGGCAGGCCGGCATGTTCCAACCGGCCGACATGGCCGAGGCGTTCGCAGCGCAGGCTGAGGGGCGGGAGGGCGACTTCGACGACCTGCTGCCCTTTCGGGGTGGCCTGGCTGACGGCGTCTGACCCGGTCCGGTGAGTATCCGGCCGGTCCACCTGGGCCTGGCCGCTGCCCGGCGTGTGGCCCTGGCCGCCCAGGGGTTTGCCGACCGCCCGCCCTCCGGGCGGATTGACGTCCGGCACTTTCGACGGGTCCTGGGGCGCCTCGGCTTGTTGCAACTGGACTCGGTGCAGGCCGTCTGCCGCTCCCACTACCTGCCTGTTTACAGCCGACTCGGTGTCTACGACCGTGCGGCCCTGGACCAGTGGTTGTGGCACTCCGGTGAAATGTTTGAGGCGTGGTTACACGAGGCATCGATCCTGCCCGTCGATCGGGAGCCCTCTCTGCGGTGGCTCCGGGCTCGGGCTCGGGCTGGAGGAACGTGGGCTGGTCTGGCTGCCTTGGCCAATGAACGGGCCGACTACGTGGCTTCCATCCTTGACGAGGTGGTGTGCCGGGGGCCGATCACCGCTGCTGACCTCGCCGATCCCCGTCCCCGGACCGGGTCTTGGTGGGACGGGCGTTCGGATGGTAAACGAGCCGTGGATTGGCTGTTTCGGGTGGGCGACGTGGGGAGCCGGCGAGTCGGGAACTTCCAGCGCACATACATGGCGTTTAAGGAGGTCGTTCCAGCCTCCGTCCGGGGGCGTCCCACCCCTACGGAAGCCGACGCCCAGGCTGATCTGTTGGAAGAAGCAGGACGTTGCCACGGAGTGGGGACGGCTGCTGATCTGGCCGACTATCACCGGATTAGCCTTCGCGAGGCACGGCCACGGCTGGAAGACCTGGTGGACCAGGGTCGTCTGGTGCCGGCCACCGTGGACGGTTGGCGGGACGACGCTTTCCTTCATCCCGACGCGACCCGCCCCCGTTCAATGGCCGCCCGGGCCCTCCTTTCGCCCTTCGACCCGGTGGTGTGGTTCCGGCCGCGGGCCGAACGGCTCTTCAACTTCCGGTACCGCATTGAGATCTACGTGCCGGCCGATAAGCGGGAGTACGGGTACTACGTGCTGCCGTTCCTCTTAGGCGACAGGTTGGTGGGCCGAGTGGACCTCAAAGCCGACCGGACCACCGGGCGGCTTCTAGCTCGCGGCACGTATGTCGAAGAGGGAGTCGACTGGGACTGGGCGGCCATCGAACTCTCCGCTGAACTGGACCGCCTGGCCGCTTTTCTGGGGCTGACCGAGGTATCGGTGGACCTCCGGGGAAACCTGGCCTCCGCCCTGCGTTCGTTCCGGCGGGGTTGATCGCCGAATGTCTCAGGTGCGGGCCCGACACCAGGAGGCGTAGCGGGTCAGGTGGCCGAGGGCGACCACGGCCCGGTTGGCTGACGGGTAGCAGAGCTGTCCTGACTCCCGGACGGCGGCGACCATGGGATTGTTTGGTTGGGTCACGGCCAGTTCCGAAGCCACTAGCACCGGCTTGCTATGAGTGGTGGCGGCGGCTGCTGCCGCCTCGGCATACCGACGCTCCTGACGCTCGTGGAAATCAACGATGCGGTCTAGGCCGTAGCCGGGATGGAAGGGGCCGTCGCGGGTCAGTGCCGCCGTGTTGCCCTGGATGCCCAGGCCCAACTGGACCACTGAGTCAACGGCCGGGTGGCCGGCCACCATATCGAGCAGTTCGGGGATGGTGTCTCGGGTTTCGCCTCCCGCCAAGTCCACCGGGTTGTTCCGGCTCCAGCGCGGCGGAAGTAAGGCGTCCACGGCGGCCAGCAGGTCAGCAGGTAGGGCAGTTAAGGCTAGGTCGGGATGAGAGGTCACGGCGTCTGCGGTGACCACCCCCCAGCCTCCGGCCGTGGTCAAGACCAGGACACCGTTCCCGCCCGGCAGCGGCTGGGTGGCCAAGGTGGCTGCTGCCTCGAAGGCCTCCTCGATTGTGGCCGTCCGGACCATCCCGGCCTGGCGGGCCATGCCGTCGAACACTCGGTCGTCGGTAGCCAGGGAGCCGGTGTGGGAGGCGGCGGCCCGTTGACCACCACGGGTGGTTCCGCCCTTGACGACCACTACGGGCATCTGGGGGGATATCGACCGGATTCGCTCGAAGAAGTCCCGGCCGTCGTCTAGGCCCTCTATGTAGCAGAGCCCGACGTCGGTTTCCGGATCGTCGGCAAACCACTCCAGGTAGTCGGCGACACCAGTGGTCGGAGCGTTGCCGGCCGAAACCGAGCGGCTTAGGCCGACGCCCGTTTGGTGGGCGTAGTTCTGGAAGGCCGACACAAAGTTGCCGGACTGTGATGCAACACCGATCCGACCGCGGGGGGGAAAGGGGGCCACGATCTGGGCGCAAAGACCGACCGGTGGTGAGGTAACGCCCTGGCCGTTGGGTCCAGCCAGCACCAGGTCCAACTTGTCGGCCAGAGCTGCCAGCCGGGCCTCGGCCTCGGCCCCCTCGGGTCCCGCCTCGGCGTAACCGCCAGCGGTCACGAACACGGCCCGGACGCCGCGGGCTGCCGCCGATCGAATAATTCCCTCGTTGGCTGACACCGGAGTGCATGCCACTAGGAGGTCCGCTGCACCGTCGGGGACGGCGTCGACTGAGGCGAGGACCGGCTGGCCCAGGATGGTGTCCTCGCCACGACCCACGGCGAACACGTCGCCCCGATAACCGCAGGACAACAGGTTGTGGAGAGTGACGAAGCCGAACTTTCCCGGATGACTGGACACCCCGGTAACTACCACTCCGCGGGGTTCAAACAGCGGGGTCAGGTCTCGAGTCATCAGGCGGGGTCCGCGTCTCCGGAGGTTTCAACCAGGGCGTCTACGGCGACGGCCCGGCCGTTGACGACGATCAACGGGTTCAGGTCCACTGAGGTCACGTCGGGATCGGCGGCAAGGTCGCCCAGGAGGCAAAGGATGTCGGCCAAGGCGTGGCGGTCCACGGCCGGCTCACCGCGGAATTCTCCGAGCAGGTCCTGTGCGCCTAGGTCGTTGATCAGGTCGTGGGCGTCGAGGCGGTCCAAGGGTGCCAACCGGAAGGCCGCGTCGGCTATTGCCTCGGCTAGTACGCCGCCCACACCGAGCATCACGCACGGGCCGAACTGTGGGTTGCGGACCATTCCGGCGATTAGTTCCCGGGAGCCCTGGACCATGGTGGAGATCAGCAGCTCGACCGGCCCGTCCTCGGGTCGGGCGGCGGCCAGCAAATCGATCGCTGCCTCCCGGACCTCGTTCTCAGTGGTCAGCGACAGGTAGACCAGGCCCCGCTCGGTCTTATGGGCGATGGTATTGCCGCACAACTTGACGACCGCCGGTAGGCCTATGGAACGGGCGGCGTCAACTGCGGCATCGGGATCACCGACTGTGACCCAATCCGACACTGGGATACCGGCGTCGGCGACGATCTGGCGCGAGCACGCCTCGGAGAGCGTTTGCGTTTCTTGCCCGGTGGGGGATTCGACCCCGTTCTCGACCATCCCACAGGGTAGGTAGTCGCACCTGGGGTCGGGCAATGCGAGGCGGGATCCGAACCGGGTCGACGGGCCCGGGTGGTCGGGCCAACGGGCCGAGACGATCCTGAGCGGTTCAACCCCTGGCCCCTATTCTCTCGACGGTGAGCATGCACGAGTTCGACCATGAGAGCGAAGAACTCGTGCGGTCGGTGTTTGATTACGCCCTGAACCGCTTACGCAACGAGCCCCCGCTGGACGGTCCGATGAGTACCGAGGAACTCCAAGGGCTGGTTGGCGAGACGATCACTCCGGAGGGGATCGGTGGCTCTGAGGCGCTCCGCCGCTACGCCGATCACCTCGCGCCGGCCTCCATCTCAGCCGACCACCCCCGGTACCTGGCCTTCGTCCCCGGAGCCCCGACCAAGGCGGCCTCGGTGTTCGACCTCGTGCTCGGTTCCTCCTCGCTCTGCGGTTCGACCTGGTTGGACGGTGCCGGCATGGTCTTTGCCGAGAACCAAGCCCTGCGGTGGATCGCCGACCTGGCTGATATGCCCGCTTCAGCCGGCGGCTGTTTTGTCACCGGTGGCACGATGGGAAACCTCTCTGCCCTAGTCACGGCACGGCACGAGGCCATCCAGAAGCGTGTCGCGGCCGGACAACCCCGCCCCGACCGATGGGCCGTTGTCGCCTCTGAGAGCACACACTCCTCAGTCGACTCATCAGCAAGGGTTATGGACGTCGACGTCATCTTGGCGGCAGTTGACGGGGACCGGAGGCTGCGCGGCGATGCCGTAGCCGAGGCGATCACCGGTCGACCGGTGGGTACCGAGGTTTTCGCCGTCGTCGCTACGGCCGGCACCACCAACCTCGGCATTGTTGACGCCCTCGACGGTATCGCCGACACCTGCGCTGAAGCCGGTGTGTGGCTACACGTAGACGGTGCCTATGGCGGCGCAGCAATGGCCGCCCCGTCGGTTCGTGAGCGGTTCGACGGCATCGAACGGTGCGACTCGTTGGTGGTCGATCCCCATAAGTGGCTCTTCTCGCCCTTTGACTGTGCGGCGCTGATCTACCGGAATCCACCGGTGGCCCGGGCGGCCCACACCCAGCACGCCGGGTACCTAGACCCGATCATCGACGACACGGTCTGGAACCCCTGCGACTACGCACATGTCCTGACCCGTCGGGCCCGAGGTATGCCCTTCTGGTTCTCGTTGGCCGTCCATGGGACCGACGCCTACCGGGACGCCATCGAGCACACCCTGGAGGTGGCCCGAGCGGCAAGAGACTTGGTCGCCGCCGCCCCGCACCTGGAGCTCCTGGTCGAGCCCGAACTCTCGGTCGTGGCCTTCCGACGAACAGGCTGGGACCTGGCCGACTACCAGACCTGGTGCGACCGCCTGCTGGCCGAAGGCACGGCCCTGCTCACGCCGACCACCGTCGACGAAACTGCTGCCATGCGGGTCTGTATCGTCAACCCCCGGACCACCGTCGAGGACTTGGCTGAGGTCTTAGTCACGCTGGAGCCTGGAGCCTGAGTCAAGGCTCGCTCTAGGGGACGTGCTACTAGCCCAGATGACTGGACCCTAAGTTGTGATTAGTAGGTTGCTGGATGGTGGACGCAGATGTGATCGTGGTTGGTGGGGGCCATAACGGCCTGATCTGCGCTTCCTACTTGGCCCGGGCTGGTGTTGACACCCTGCTCCTAGAGGCCCGATCGTCGGTCGGAGGATGTGCGTCTACCGTCGATGACCTAGGGGCTCGCTTCAACATCTGCCATTGTGATCACACACTGGTGAGAGCTATGCCAGTAATCGACGAACTAGAACTGGCTGACCACGGACTCCTCTACCTTGAACCCGATGCAGCAGTGGTCTGGGCGTTCCATGACCGGAGCGAACCTTGGGTGATTTTTCACGACACCGAACGCACCATCGAAGGCTTGGCCCAAGTCTATCCGGATCAAGTTGACCCGTACCGACGCTACTTAGCCGACGCGATTCCAGTAGCGAGACTGGTTCTGGACATGGCCCGGACCCCTCCTTCGGCCGTCGGCTTTGCTTCAAGAGCGCTGCGCAACGGCCCTCAGGGGATCACCCGCCTACTTGACTGGTCACGCCACAGTCTCGTTGAAGTCCTTGGACGCTACTTCGACGACTGGCGACTGGTCATGCCCGCTGCCGCTATCGGCCCGACAGTCTGGGGTCTCTCGCCGGACGCTCCCGGAACCGGGTTGGCGGCCACCGGCTATGCCATAAGGCACCTGGTCCGGAGCGGTCGACCGGTCGGCGGAAGCGGGGCGCTTACCGACGCAGTTCAACTTTCTTTCGAGACGGCCGGAGGACAGGTTCGATGCGAGGCACGTGTCGAGAGTCTGGTCCTTGAATCAGGATCGGTTGCTGGGATCCGGATGGCTGATGGCGAAGTTCTCAGCGCACCGGTGGTGGTGGCGGCGTGTGACCCCGCTCGGGTGTTCTCCGACTGGTTAGTGGACCCGCCCGCTTCGGCCCGTCGACTCGTGGACAGGTGGCGGCGACAGCCGGTGCCTGAGGGTTATGAATCCAAACTCGATGGTGTGCTGACCGGCCTGCCTGCACCAGGCTGGGCAGCCTCTCTGACCCATCGGCACTCTGGACTTGAACCGTTTGGTCAGACGACCATCGTGTCGCCCGACCCTGTGCAACTAGCTGAGTCTCACGCACTCCGGAGCGAGGGCCGGATAGCCGAACGGCCGACGATGTTTCTCGATGTTCCGTCGGTTTTAGATCAGTCGATGATCCCGAGCCCCGGCCGGCACGTCCTCAGCCTCGAGGTCCTATTGACGCCGTATTCCCTCCGAGGGGGATGGCCGGGTTCGACCGAACCGGAACGGTGGCTTGGACTTTGGGCAGACCTCATGGAATCGGGGGCAATCGACTTGGTTGAGGCGTGGCGCGCCATGACCCCGGATCGGTATGAGGCGGAGTTCAGTATGCACCGAGGTCACACCCCGTCATTTAGCGGGTCTCCGTTGGCTGTCCTATCGGCACGCCAGCCTGAACTCACCCGTTACCGGACCGCCATAGACGGGCTGTACCTGTCCGGCGCCGCGACTTATCCGGGGGCGGGAATCGTCGGAGTGGCTGGGCGGAATGCGGCGCACGTCGTGCTTCGGGACCTACGGCGGGGGACGGGACGACTAACAGTTGCTCCGGGAATCGTCCCTGGCTGACGGTCAATGTTCTCAAGAAGATCCTTGGGAGTGACGAATCCAATGACTGGTGTCCGGAGAAGTCCCCGTGTTGCGGGAGCGATCAGGACAGCACAAACTCGCGACGGGTGTGCATCGGATTCCATCAACCCATCCACTGCCCACCATTGATGTCGATAGTGGCCCCGGTGATGTAGGCGGCGTCGGGTTCACAGAGAAACTGGATCAGTCCTGCCAGCTGATCGGGATCTCCGGGTGCCTCCGCACTTGGGACGGTCGCCAATATTGCCGTTCGCCTCCCCTCGTCGAGGGCACGCCACATTGGCGTGTCATGTGGACCTGGAGCCACGCAGTTGACCTGGATGTTGTCCTTGGCGTGCTCGCGGGCAAGGAATCGAGTCAGAGTGATCAGACCTCCCTTGCTAGCGGCATAGGCAGGTCCTGATAGCGCAGAACCGCCGAATCTTCCGTTCACTGAGGAGACGTTGACGATCTTGCCTCCTCCGATGTTTCGCATGCCGCCAACCACTTGTCGCGTGCACAAGTAAGCGGAAGTCAGATTGACATCCAAGATGTGACTCCAGGTGGCCGGATCCTCCTCCTCGATCCCACCGACCCCTGTGATACCTGCGGCATTTACCAGCACCTCGGGAGTTCCGTGGGTCTGGGTGATATCCGAGAACGCACTTTCGACCTGGTTCTCATCACTTACATCGCACGTGGTGATGCCAGTACCAGCGATCAAGTCCAGGCCAACGACTAGGTCTCCGTTAGAGGTCAAGCGGTCGCAGACGGCCGACCCGATGGCGCCAGCGGCACCGGAGACCACAGCGATCCGCTTGGTCATGAGGGTTCTTCCTCCTCAAGGGGTGCTCGGGGTGCTGACGGGTCGAGAATCCATTCACTCCACGAGCCGTCGTAGACAGCGACGTTGTAACGGCCGGCAATAGCAAGAGCCAGAGCGGTGCCTGTCGCCCCCACACCGCCTCTGCAGTAGGAGATGATCTGATCTGATTCTCCGATCTCTGAGTCAGCGAGACGCTGTTCGACATCTGCAGGCGAGGCCCAGGTGCCGTCCTCCTTGATGAACTCGATACCGGAGAGGTGGATGCTCCCCGGAATACATCCGCCGTCCTCGAGCCTTGCCGGCTGCATGCGGCCATCGATCAACACAGCTTCCTCGTTGCCAACAGCAGCCAATACGTCGCGGCGTGTTGAGTAGAGATCGGACCTGAAGCGGGGGGTGAAGGAACTTCGATTGAAGACAGGAACATCTGATGTCACCGGGCGCTTCTCGTCCACCCACTTTGGGAATCCGCCGTCTAGGACGGCCACCCGATCGTGACCATAAACCCTGAGTGTCCACCAGACTCGAGCCGCGACGGTCACGTGCTGGTCGTCGTAGCAGACGACGAACGTATCGTCTCCGATTCCGTGTTCGGACATCACCTCTGCGTAGCGGTCAGGGTCAGCGAGCATCGCTAGTTCGGGGTGGCCTGGATCGGCGAGATCGGTGTTCCAGAGAAGGTGGACTGCACCTGGGATGTGACTGTCTTGGTATTCCACGATCCCCTCCCGGTTGTCGAAGGGCTTGAGGTACCAGCGACAGTCCACAACTCTGACTGCAGGATTGTCGAGTTGTTCGGCCAGCCAGTCGGTCGTGACAAGAGGTCCATATTTCATGATCGAGATCTTCCTATCGCCTTATCGGTTATCTCTGCCTGGGAGGTTCTCAACACAACTCGGGTCGGATCTCTCTGGCGATGGTGCGGAGAGCCGCGGTTGGGTTGGGTCCGAGGGTGTGCCAGACCAGAGGCATTTGGAGGCCGGCTTCTGCGTAAATCGCCAATCCCTCTGCGACGTCACGGGGTGTTCCGGCGACGGAGAAAGTATCAATCAGATGTTCGCTGACCGCCGATGCGCCAACCGTCACCCCATCCCTAGCGACGACCTGTCTTACCTGGTCGATGTGCTCGGGATCTGCGCCCGATTCTTCGATAACCACCCCTTCCACCCGGGCGAGGTAGTAGGCGAGCACCTCGCGGACAGCGTCTCTAGCTGCCTTACGGTCCGAATCCACCGAAGTTAGGACATTGGCCGATAGCAGAACCTCTGCCGGTTCACGGCCGGCGACCGCAGCACCGTGTTCTATTCGTCCGGTCGCCCAGCGGGTGTAACCAACGCTTGTAATTGCACCGAGTTGGACGCCGTGGGCCAGGGCACCAGCGGCTTCGAGCATCCGAGAGTTCACCGCTCCAAGGTCGATGGGGATAGGTCCGGGGATCGGACAGTCGAGGGAGACTTCCGGTGAGGCAATGAAGGTTGTCGGAGCGAATCCCAGCGGTTGCCCGGCAAGGAGGGCACGCATCGCCCGAAGAGTCTCAACGGTATTGGTGTAAGGCCGCCACCCGGTTGGCTCGACACCGAGGGCCCTCATAGTCCACTCAGCCGCTCCAAGCCCGAACCGGATTCTTCC
Source organism: Acidimicrobiaceae bacterium (assembly GCA_002717365.1). Taxonomy (GTDB): domain Bacteria; phylum Actinomycetota; class Acidimicrobiia; order Acidimicrobiales; family MedAcidi-G1; genus UBA9410. The sequence goes on from PBDJ01000036.1 coordinate 29,276, forward strand.
GGGGCCAAGTTCGGCAAGTGTGGCCGCCTCGAGTGCGAGTACAAGCGGATGGCGGGTAACTGGATTTGCAATCCCGACACGGACGGTAATGCGATTGGTATGCGACAGCACCGCAGCCGCAGCGGTGGTCACGGAACGAAAGAGGCGACTCTCGGGAAGCGATACCTCGTCGAAACCCAACTCATCGGCCATTCGGGCGAGGGCTACGGTTGCGTCAACAGGGTCCTCGTTCGAGAGCGAGAGACCTAGTCCCAGAAATGTCATCGTCGGGCCTCGGAAAGGAAGTTAGGTATGTGGATCAAGACAATCCCATATGAAGCCTCAGAAGGCGATTTGCGGGACCAGTATGACCGTCAGGTCCGGGCTCTTGGTGAGCCGACCGAGATGACGACTGCCGGGAGTCTTCACCCTCCGCTGGTACAAGCCAGATTGGATCTCTATTCAGCCACGGAGCAATGCCCGTCACGGCTCACCGCACACCAGCGCAACTTGATCAGTTATGTCACTTCAGCACTCAATCGAACTGGCTATTGCATGAGCCAAGTCACGATCAAACTCCGCCAGACAGGCTTCTCCGATGATCAAATCTCATCACTGGCTACCGATCCGGTGGGAGCCAACCTCCCACCGGCAGATGCTGCCTTGGTTCGGTACGCCGCCAAACTCACTAGCGATCCTGGTTCGGTCTCCGAGAATGACATCGAGAACCTCCGTTCAGCAGGCTTCGCTGATCTTGAGATACTCGACGCAAACGCCCAGTGTTCCCACCTGAACTATGTCAATAGGGTCGCAATGGGCCTAGGGATACACAGCATTGTCGATCCTGACTTCCCTGCTTACGACGCTATCCCCGCTGCCGCAGAAGGGGCTTAATCTCTGGCGCAGGATGCTTGGTTGAGGATCGCCGCCGACGATCGAATGTGCGCCTCACACTCCGTCTCGTCGTTCATGGGAAGCAAGAAAAGATCGAAGTGTGGTTGGTGCTCCGCAATCAGCAGGGCGCATTCGGCTGGCGTGCCGGTGACCGCGTATCTGTCCACCAGTGACTCCGGTAGGTGCCGCACCGACTCTTCGAGGTCCCCTTTGAGCATGGCCTCCTTGGCCCGAGAGGCGGCGCGGTCGTCGAGTCCTATTTCCTCTCGGAGGTCGGCGGGCGCGTCGACGGCCATATAGGAGAAGTGGCGAAGTACCCGGTGGCGTTCTTGAGCGTTGTAGGCCAGGTAGGCAGACCAGCCGATCTGAGCGTTGCCTGCAGCGCGAACTCTTCTAGCGGTTGCTGGGAGTTCATTTAGTGCCTTGGCTGAAAGGATTACCCAGTCGGCCTCTTCAGCTGCCAACTGTTGTACTCGAGGGCCACGACCTGCCATTGCAGTTGGCACCTGCCCACGATGCCATGGTAGGCGAGCGGGTCCGACAGAAGATCCGGTTAGGAGGTCACGATTCTCTATGAACGCTTTTTTCAGCGCTGTGTAGGGTTGATCTGGGTTCATGCCAAGAGGTTCGAGCACTCGGCTACCTCCGACGCCAAGGCCGTGCCAGACTCTGCCTGGAGCCATCTCGTCAAGGGTGGCGATAGCGGCAGCCGTGGTGACGGGATGCCGTGAGAAGGGGTTAGTAATCCCTGGCCCGACAGTCATTGAGTCGGTCGCCAGGAGGACTGCGGTCAGAGTGACGTAGAGGTCCCTCTCGGTTCCCTCGTCGGCGATGAGGCAGACCTTGGCACCTAGCGACTCCGCGAGTTGTGCCAGTTCACAGATCCGCTGAACCGGCTGGGTCGGCTCGAACCAGACCCCCCAGGTCAGGCTCACGTCAACTTCAAAGGGCCGACTGTTAGTGCAAGCGACATCAGTGGCATAGACCGCGACCATCGAGTTGCGAAGAAGAACCCGTCAAGACAACTCCCGATGTCCGGCAGAACCTGATTAGTCAATCCTAGATCAGCCAAGGATCAAGTTCGAAATGGCCTTGGCTGAGTTCTCGAGTTGGTCGACCTTCGGAATCTGGTTTGAAAAACTGATACCGACGCTCAGTACGGGTAGCGCTTATCTCGGGGGCACTTCTCATGGGTCGGAATTGGCGCGTTCTCATTGCCGCTATAGCACGAATTGCCGAGGAAGCCGGCAACGATCTTCCTGACGGCTTGTCCTGCGGTGACGTGGTTACCAACGAGTTCATAGACCCAACCATTGGACTGGGGCCATAACACAGGCTGAAATCCATGG
>PBDJ01000037.1 GCA_002717365.1 Acidimicrobiaceae bacterium
ACGTTTGGAGGGCCGCTCCTAGACGATGACGGCCAGATGTGCGGTTCTCTGATCGTCCTCAACGTTGATACCCGAGAGGCAGCCGAGGAGTTCGCGGCCGGGGACCCCTACGCCGAGGCAGGACTGTTCGAACGGGTCACAATCACAGGCTTCCGACCCCTACTAGGCACCTGAACCCCGGCGACGCGCTCACAGATCAGTCCAGGGCAGCTAGAAAGTCGAGCATGGCCGGGTTCACTACAGCCGGTGCCTCAAGGTTGCTGGTATGGCCGGCGCCGGGAACCACTACGAAGGTCGACGATCCCGAGAGTAATTCCGAGACGAGACGTCCCCTTTCCAGAGGAATGGCCATGTCGGCATCGCCGTGGAAAACGATGCTCGGACAGGTGATCTCGCCAAGACGGTCGAGGATCGAGTCGCGCTCGAAGAGGCAATCCTTCGCTCCCTTCCAGTCGGTGATCGGCTTGGAGGCCCACTTGCCCCGCCAGTAACGGGCATCGGGGTAACCAGGGGCGAATAAAACCATCTCGAGGGCGTCACCGACCTCGCCAGAAAGCCCTATGGCGATCGCGGTGTCGAAGAGCGCCTGAAATTGTGTCCGGTCCTCGTCGGAGAGAGCGTCGGCGTCGGTGTCGACCAGCACCATGGCCCGGACCCGGGCAGGAGCGGTGAGGGCGGCCCTCAGCGTCAGGAAACCACCCTGGGACATACCGCCGAGCACCGCACGGTCAATGCCTAGATGGTCCATCAGGCCGATCACGTCGGCAGCCAAATCCCAGTAGTCGAACGGCTCGGTGTGAACGGTTTGGCCCCAGCCCCGCTCATCGTAAGTCACGACCCGCCATCCGGCGCCGGTGAGAGGACCAACCTGATGGACCCACATCTCGTGGTCCATGCTGAAACCGTGGCTAAGCAAAATGGCCGGCCCTTTGCCACCGGTGTCTAGGTAGTGGATGGCCTGACCGTTCACGTCAGCGAAGGGCATAGAAGGTCTCCTCGGGTGCTGTATGTCGGGCCAGCCGAGTGACAGCCAGTGCGGGCTGCGTTCAGGATGGAATTCGTCAATGCGACACGTACAAAATCTAGTCTGGGCCGGTGACCGTCGGCTATCGCAACCCGTTTCTGGCCGCCAGTGGGAACCCGATCGCCCACGGTCGATGCGACCAGCAGGACTGCACGGAGATAGCTGGGGCCATTCCCGACGGTGCCGTCGAGTTAGCCGACGACGAGAGGCAGTTCATCTGGCTCGGACCTGGCCACTTCGGGGGTTTGGTCTCTGGCCCGTACCCCGACGGGAAGCGGACAATCTGGAGCAATGGCCGCGAGCGACTGGTCAAGTTGGATTACGAAACCCTGGAGGTCCTGGCCACTCTGGATCTACCTGGCCCGGAGCCCAGCACGATGGCGGACTGGGAGGCTGGCGTGGCGGGCCTCGACGACCTGGAGGGCGACGAGGCAGTCCTCCACGCCGTCGATTTGGCCACCCGGTTCTTGACCGGTCTCGACGGGGTGTACTCCCTCCTGGATGCGAACCACACCCTGTTCCTGGGATGCAAGACGGGTGCTGTGTCCTACGCGGAGGTGGACCCGACGGATCGTTGTTCACCACTTGTGGAGGTCGCACGGTGGGCCAAACCAGCAGAAATCGAGGGGTTGTTCGTCGGTGTCAATATGACCCCCGACGGTCGCCTGGTGCTGTCCACTGACCACGGGTGGTTGGTCAGCCTGGCCCGGGACTTCTCTGACCACGTGGCCGTCCGGCTGCCTGGAGCGGACAAGGAGGCAGCTGACCACTGTGCCCGGATGAAGGCCGAGCGGGGTAATACGGGATACGGCTGGGTGCGTACCAGCATGTGTTGCGACGAGACGGGGGGCATTTACGTCAGTTCGGTGGACCGCACCCATCGGGTGGTGTGGACCGGCGAGCGTTTCTCGTTCGACGAGGCCGACGGTGCGTGGAGTGCTCGTTATCGAAACGGAACCGGCCGGGGCTCAGGAACAACGCCGTCGCTCATGGGGTTCGAAGCTGACGAGGACCGCTTCGTGGTGATCGGTGATGGCGACGAGGTGGTCAACATCACTCTGTTTTGGCGGGACAGAATCCCGGAGCACTGGGAGCAGCTACCCGGGGCCCCGTCTCGGCGGATTGCCGGCCTGGGACCGGCCCATATGGGTGATCTGGCCCGCGCCGCGATTCAGACGGAGCAGTCGATCACCGTGTCGGGCTACGGGGCCATGACAGTCAATAATGAGCCGGGTTCCCTTCCCGACTGGCTGCCGGCCCGGGGAGCTCGTCTCTTGTGCTTTTTCTTAGGGCACCACGAGCGGTTCACTCCGTACGGACTCCACAAGTACGAGTGGGATCCGTCGGCTCAGACCCTGAGAGAGGCGTGGGTGGTCACCGACGTCAGTTCACCCAACTCAGTGCCCCACGTGAGCCAGGATGCCGACACCGTCTACACGTGTGGAACCCGAGACGGAAAGTGGACCATCGAGGCATTGTCCTGGTCGACAGGTGAGTCGCGGGGACATTGGGTGATGGGTGACTCTCGCTACAACGCTCTGGGTGGGGGAGTTCACATCGACGAGGACGGCCGGTTGGTATACGGCACTATCTTCGGGAAGGCCCGGATCCTGCGAGCGCCCTAGTAGTCGATCAACAAGAGAGAAACGTGCACCCCTCCCAGAGGTGTGCACGTAGGGCGGACCGGCTACAAACGGGAGTGTGGAACGACCACCGGACCGCCGGGCTGAGGCGCTGGACGCTCTCGACGGCGGCACTTTCGACGCCCTCGTGGTGGGCGGCGGCATCAACGGGGCAGTGTCGGCCCTCGCCCTGTCGGCCCATGGGCTGAGGGTAGCCCTCGTCGAGCGTTATGACTTTGGCTCCGGCACTAGCCAAGAGTCATCGTGCATGGTCTGGGGAGGTTTCAAATACCTAGAAAGCCGCGACCTGCGCTTGGTAGCTGGCCTCTGCGACTCCCGTAATCGCCTAGCTCGGGCCTTTCCGACCCGCCTGGCCGAAACTCGCTTCCTAGCTGCCTTGGACCACGGCGCACCCTTTCCACCCTGGTTTGCTTCATTGGGGGCTGTGACTTACTGGGGCCTGGGGCGAATGGCCACCCAGCCTCCTCGCCACCGGCCTACGGCCAGCATCGAACGCCTGGAGCCGTCGGTTGACACTTCGATGGTTCGGGGAGGCATCGAATACTCCGACTATCTCCTGGTAGATAACGACGCCCGTTTCGTATCGGAGATGGCACTGCAGGCCGTACGACACGGGGCAGTCATCGCCAACCGGGTTGACGTCGTGGCTGCCGAGACCGGGGTTGGTGGTTGGCGAGTGAACCTGAGAGACGTTCTGACCGAACGGTTCTTTCATTGCTCGGCGACTCTCGTCGTCAACGCAGCTGGCCCCTACGTGCCCGATGTAGGACACCTGACTGGAACAGCGACTAACCACCGCCTGGTGTTTTCCAAGGGCATTCACTTGGTGGTGCCTCGGATCACCGACTCAGGACGGATCTTGGCTTTCTTCGACGATGACGAGAGGTTGTTCTATGTGCTTCCGATGGGAGAACGTTCGGTGGTCGGCACGACGGATACCCCAGTCGAAGATCCCGACGTGTCGGTGACTGGAGAGGATCGATCGTTCCTGCTGGAGCAGATCAACGCCCGTATTGACCTGCCGCGCCCGCTAACTGCTGCCGACGTGATTGCCGACCGCTGCGGAGTCCGTTCACTTGCCGTGGCGCCCGGCGGATCGGCGGAGGGCAGGGATTGGACAGAACTGTCACGGCGACACGCCGTGGAAGTGGACCAGACTCTAGGTGTGGTGTCGATCCTGGGTGGCAAACTTTCGGACTGTCTCAACGTGGGTGACGAGGTTGTCGAGGCGGTAATGAGCTGCGGATTGGAAGCCCGCGCTCCGGTAGCGCGGTGGTACGGCGAACCAGGTCGTACAGCCCGACGACGATTCAACGAACGGGCATCTGGTCTTGGGCTGAACCAGCGAGTGGCCGACGATCTATGGCGCCGTCAAGGCATGCGGGCCTTCTCGGCACTCGACCTGATCGACGAGGACCGGACTCTGGGCGAGCCAATGGGCGGCCTGGTACCCCTCACCGAGGCCGAGGTCCGAGTCATGGCCGACCATGAGCGGATTCTGGAACCAGAGGACTTTCTGCGCCGCCGGACCATGCTCTCTCAAGTGGAGCGGGACGAGGAACTATCTGGCGACGAGGTAGTACAACGGGCGTTGGGGATTCTGGGCGTATCCGGTTGACCGGCTCTAAGGGCCGTGGGACCGTAGTCCGCTCGTCGGACTGGCCGACGGTAGGAAAGGTGGGAACCCCATGCTCCTCTGGAACCGACAATTGACCATCAGTCCCGACTCTTTCAACGCCGGTATGGCTGGGATGGTGGACGCCGTCACACACGTCAATTCGGTATCCGATTATGAATTCGCCCTCTGGGCCCCCGTCCTAGGAACCTTCGGGAGGGTGGGCATCTCGTCCCGCTGCGAAGACTTTGGCCCGTTCGCCGATGAGATGGCGGAGCGTGGTGTCCAGGACGACGCCTTCCGGGCAAAGATCGATGCTGTAGGCCCCTGCATGGCTGGAAACCCCGAGGACACCTTGTGGCAGATCCTCCATATTGCTGGTGAGATGGGCGCCCTTCCTAACGTCCTCACGTACATTCGCTGGCAGGCCGCACCCTCCCAGCTCATGGCGGCCGTCGAGTTCGCTACAGGCATGGCCGATTTCTCGTCAGGGATCACCGGTGCCACAACAACCGTGTCTGCATGCCAGTGGGGCTACCCCAACGGGATCGGCCTGATCACCGGGTACGACTCCGTGTCCGCCCAGCAAGCAGCTTCTATTGCAGTGGGCGCCGACAGTGGTTTCGCAGAGCGGCTAGCAGCTTCTGCCGATATCGGACGCCCGGAGACCATCGAAACCGGCGTCTTGCGGCGCATTGTCTGAACGTAAGACGCACCATGCAGCTTTTCCAACGAAGACGGTGGGTTGATCCACATCGGTTGGTCGAGGGCCACGCTGCGTTCGTTCGACAGTTGGCGTGGATCGACGCCCACACCGGCATGGAAATGGCTGGATGGCGCCTCTCTGATAGCGAGCGGCCGGGTGCAATTCTGGCAACGACCACCTACGACGACTACAACTGGTTCTTGGCGGAGAAGGATTACCTCCAGACCTTGCCCGACTACAGCCCAGTCAACGACGCTGCGGCAGCCCTAACGATCGGGGAGGACACCTTTGAACGGTGGAACACCCTGGAAGACCTCCCGCCCGAGTGGCGCCTAAAAGGCGCGTTTTGGCAGGTAACGGCCCCGAATGGCACCGAGTGCCTAGGAGAGGACGTAACCCAGTGGGCGAACGTCGAAGGCGCCGTGAACTGCACTACCTGGTTGCTAAGCCATGACGGGTCGCCAAGCAAGACACCCGACTCTCGTATCGAGCGCTGGGAACAAATTCACTAGTCGGGGGCGCCGTGTCTGGTCAGCCTCCTGAACCTTCTGCCGGCCACGTGTAGTGGTTGGGGTGCCGCGCGTCTACCTCACAGTCGTGCTTGTCCAGTTGGCGATGCCACCCGGCTAGCGGGTGGAGAACCCACTTGCTGACTGAGTGGGCGATCTCTCCCGATCGAGCCAGGATGGGCTGGAACGTTGATTGGCGTTCAACAGGCACGGCCTGTCTGACTCGGATCCGGTACGAGAGGTACAGAGCCAGACCGGACAAGCAGATGGCCAATGACCAGAAGTAGGCAGAAGGTCCGAAGGTCTGCATGGCCATTCCAATGATCATTGGAGCGGCCATGGCCCCGAAACTGGAAGCCAACACAAGAGTTGATGCGGCAGCCACCCGCTTCTGGGCAGGTACCCAATCGTTGGCCAGGGCCACGAACTGCCCATAGAGGGGAAATACGAAGGCTCCGAAGACCAGGTTGACGATCAGGAGGACCACGCTGGTCGCCGAAACCAGGGCTCCAATGCAGGCCAGCCCACACGACGTGGTCGCTACGAGCAAGATCACGGCCCGGCGGGGATAGCGGTCCGAAAGTTGGCCCAACGGGATCTGGAGGGTGATGGCCCCGACTACAGCTGCAGAGGTGAACAGGGTGATTCGCCCGGCGCCCATGCCCGACTCGGTGCCGAATACGGCGGCCATCGAAGTGGATGCCGACTGGACGAATGAACAGAGAACGATGCCGACGACCGCCGAGGGGATAGTCCGATACAGGTCGCGTAGAGGCATCTTTTCGTCGCTTGGAATCGGGGCAGCGGTAGAAGCCGAGAGAGTCACCGGCACCACGGCGAGCGAGATGAGGACTGAAGACAGCACGAAGAGCTTGAACCCGTGAGCTGAGCCCACGTTCAGTAGGAGCTGACCGACGGCCGTCCCACCCATCATGACCATCATGTAGGCGCCGAGAACGCTGCCCCGCGTTTCGTTCGTGGCCCGGTCATTCAGCCAGCTCTCCAAGATCACCAAGACGCCGGCGTTGCAGACTCCACTGACGAAGTACACGGCAGCCCACGTGATGGGCAGCACGAGCACAGCGTTGATGAGGACGGCTGCCGAAGCAGTCGAGGCCAGCGCCGCAAACACTCTGATGTGGCCCACCGCTGAAAGGGCGCGGCTAATTGCCTTAGCTCCCAGTAGGTAGCCGGCGAAGTGGACGGCCATCACCGTTCCCATCGCTCCGGCGCTAAAGCCCTCAGATTCGGCGCGGATAGGCAGGAGGATCCGCTGTAGACCATTGCCGACCTGCAGGAAGAGGAAGGCCAAGAACAGCGCCCACACGCCGAGCAGGGACGAAATGGTCGACGTTCGACCCTGTCCCGTGCCGACCGTCGACCCATCGGCCGACGGCGGTTTCATCGAAGGGTCCTAACACCCCGACCGACATGGTCGGGAAGGGGAACGGCGGCGTGATCAGAGGCCTGGGCTAGGGCGTTCCCCAGCACCGGTTCGACCATGGGGGCAACCTTGGGACCATTCGGCCCTCGGGTCACGTGGAGCATCATGGATTCCTGGGTAGCTACCGGATCGGTGCGGTCCCCAGTGAACAACTCGTGATGAAGATGGATCCTCTTTGTATCAGCACCCAGAACCCAGCTGTCAGCTCGTACCGCCGCTCCCTCCTTGACCTCTTGGAGGTACCGGATTCGGCTTTCGACCGTGTAAAAACTTCCGTGCTCCGCGAGATACTCGGAGCCGAAGCCGAGGTGGACCAGGACCTCGTCAGAGGCCTGGCCAAATGCCACGCCGTAGTAGCCCTCAGTGAGATGGCCGTTGTAGTCGATCCACTCCGGTGGAACGACGGTGCTCCATACCTGGAGCGGTTCGGGGCTTACAGCCATCGACCTGATCTCCACAGTCCGGTCGGCCACCGGCACCGGAAGACTGCCAATGGGTGGTGATGCCACCGGGGTGGCGTTTACGCCGGCAATCTACGGCCGTCCCGACCTATGCGGCAATCATCCCGACGGTCATTGGGCACAGGAGGCCTTGGTAGCCGCTGTTAACCCAAGGGGCCCGGAGGGAGCGTCTCCGGATCAAGGGTGGCCAACGCCCCGATATCGGGCGCAGGTGCCGTGCCGAACACCTCCTCGGCAGCAGCCAGAAGGGCCACTAGGGCAGCGTCACCATGACGTCGTCCAGCAAACTGAACCCCGACCGGAAGGCCACCGTCGGTGAATCCTGCCGGCAAGGACGCCGACGGTGCGCCGGTCACGGTGATCCTCGAACAGGACCGCATCCAGTGGGTGTAGTGGTTCAGTGACACACCGTCGATCTCGTCGACCCACTCCATGCCGACCGGAAATGGCAACACTTGGGTAGTCGGCGACAGGAACGCATCGAACTGACCCTCAACAAAGAACCGATCCCAGTGGGATCGGATGCGCCCTTCGGTGGCGACTGCCGCGGCGATCCGATCGGCATCCAGAGAAAGACCCAGCCGGATCTCATAGCGGGCTGTGGCCTTCACGCGCTCGTCGTCGACAAGAGGGGTCATATGGAAGGTCTGAAAAAGGCCGCGTAGGTCTTCGAAGCAGCGATCGGCACCCGTCAGGTCGGGGCAGGCCTCCACCACCTCCCAGCCAGCATCCACCAGGGCATCGACGGCTTGGACCGTTGCCGCCCGGACGGGGGGATCCACCGGAAGGTCCCCAAGGTCAGGGGAGAACGCAATCCGGGGAGCGGTCGGGATGGGGTCTGTCGACACCTCGGCAGACCTCATCACTCCCAGCAGGAGCGCCATGTCGGCCACTGTTCGGCCCATCGGACCGGCGATCGGTTGGTCGGTTCGGGGATCGGGATGCACGTCCAGAGGAATGGATCCGGTGGTCGGACGAAAGCCGACTACGGCGTTGAAGGCTGCTGGATTCCGGAGGGAGCCACCCAGGTCGGATCCGTCGGCGATTGAGAGAGAACCACAGGCCAGGCCCACAGCGGCACCACCACTGGAACCACCTGCGCTGCGTTTCGGGTCCCATGGGTTACGGGTCAGGCCTAGCACCGGATTGAAGGTGTGGGAGCCCTTTCCGAACTCGGGCGTGTTGGTTTTACCCACAGGCACGACGCCACTTAGACGGATATGGGCGACGAGGGGGGCGTCGTCGGTTGGTATGTGGTCGCGGAAGACCAATGATCCCCGGGTCGTCAGAACGCCAGCGGTGTCGTTGAGGTCCTTGAAAGCGGTGACAAGGCCGCGTAGCGGGGTGTTCTTGAGCAGGGTCGGATCGTCATCGAGTCGACCGGCGAGGTCCTCGGCTGTGTCCCAGTGGACGGTTGGTATGGCGTTGACTACCGGCTCGGTCATTTCGGCCCGGGTGCGGCAGTCCGCCAGGAGTTCCCGACATGACGCCTTGCCGGCGTCCAGCAGCGCCTTCTGCTCGGTGGCGGTCAACGCGGCGAGGTCCATCGCCGGCGCACCCTAGGGCACGTCGAAGATGGACCTCTTGCCGGTCTTTGATCGTTCAGCGACTGGAAGCGGTCAGTGTCCGTGCAGTTCCCAGCCATGGGGGACCGATAGCCCGAATTCTGTGCAGGCGTCCGCCACGGCGATGAACAAGAACTTTCCGAACGATCGTTCGCAGCCAATGAGAAACGACGTCTGGCCACCCTCGTCGTCGCGAACTAGGTCACAGCCGACGTTTCCTACCGATGCTGAGAACACGGCACCGTCTGGGGTGAGTTCATCTGACAGGTCCAGATTGCAGATTTTGTTCAGGGCTGCTGTGGCATTGGAGCCACTGATTCGCAGCATGGCTCGACCGTGGGTTATGTCGATGACGGTGACGAACCCCTCGCCGGGCTCTCCCTGGAAATGGCCGAACACCTCGGAGAGGGCTGCTGTGATGGCCGACGCCTGTCCAGCGCCGGCATAGATGGTCCACTCGTCGGGACGGGTTCCGCATACGAGGGCACCGTCGGCTCGCCGCTGGCTCCGCCCATAGCCCACGCCTAGTTCTGCTGCCGCCCCCGTATCGGCACCGCCCCGAACCTGGACCTTGGTAGTTGAGGCAGCGTCGGCCACCGTGACGCTCCCGTCTGGAGCGCTCAGGGGACCGATATCTACCGGGCTGTTGAAGGTGGTCTCAGACACGTTGCCGTGCTCCTTCCGGATCGACATGGGCGTGGTGTTCCTGGACGGTGGCGGTGACCCGCCGCCCGTCGGCGAGCAGCACGGTGATGGATGAACCCGCAGCAGCCAGCGACGGGTCGACCTGAGCCAGACAGACCGATCGTCCGAGGGTCGGCGACATTCGACTCGAGGTGATCCGTCCCAGGATCGTGTTCGAGCCGCCGTCCACGATCTGTGCGGCCTCTTCAGGGACGATCTCTGGATCGTCGGTTTGGACACCCACCAAGATGGGCAGGTCGGTCCGTTCGTAGGCGGCTTTCAATTCGGGCAGGCCAATGGTGTCCGGCTTGTCCAGCTTTACCAGCCCACCGAGGCCAGCTGTCGGAGCTTTACTCAGCCCATCGGTGTCCTGACCCACGATGTAGTGGCCCTTTTCCAGCCGCAGAATGCGCTGGGCTTCGACACCGAACGGACGACAGCCGAGATCTTCGCCCTGTGCGAGGAGTTCCTCCCAAACGTGGAGAGCATGACCGGACGGCACGTGAACCTCATAGGAGAGTTCACCGGTAAATCCGATCCTCCAGATAATGCAGTCGGACACACCGGCCACTGTGCCCTGGCGCACGCTGAAGTACGGGAAGGCGTCAGCACTCAGGTCGACATCCTCCACGATCCGCTCCAGCAGGGTTCGGGAGTGCGGCCCGGCCACGTTGATACTGGTTAGGCCGCCAGTCACGGCAGTCACGTGGACTTGCCACTCGGGACGGTAGGTCTGTAGCCAGTCCTCCAGCATTTCCCAGACGGCACCGGCACCTGATGAGGTACAGGTCATGAGCCAGTGGTACTCGCCTAGGCGGCCAGTGACGCCGTCATCGGAGACAACTCCGTCTTCGGCCACCATGGTGCCGTAGCGCACTCGTCCGATGTCCAACTTGCTCCACTTGTTGACGTAGACGAGTTCAAGGAGCTTCGACACGTCAGGGCCACGAAGGTCCAGCTTTCCGAGCGGGGTTACGTCAATGAGGCCGACGTTGTTCCGTACATTGTCGGCTTCCTCCATGGGATCGCCGTAATGGTCAGGACGCACCCACTGGCCGGCGAGCAGTGGTGCGGCGCCGTGGGCGTCGTGCCAGTCTTGGAGAGCTGATCGGCGCACCGGCTCGTGGATCCGACCAGCCAACGCACCAAGCGTGATGGGGGCGAAGGGGGGCCGCCACACAGTTGTACCAATCTCAGCCATAGACACCTGATTGGCTTCAGCCAACACGGCGGCAGCGTTGACGGTCTCCAGCTTGCCCTGCGACGGGCCCATCGTCACGGTGGTGTACCGCTTCATGAGCTCGATGGAGTCGAAGCCCTCCTTAGAGGCCTGGATAAGGTCCTTCGAGGAAACGTCCTCGGAGAAGTCGACCATGCCGTGGGTTGTGCTCCGGTAGCACTCCGGGTGCGGTACACGGTTCAAAGGAGTCCGGCTGTCTGCCATTTCGGCTGGCTTGTCCCAGGCGGGGTCGTTCGACCTGGCCGTCTGGGCCACCCGGTCGTGGCGACGCCGTAGTGCACGGTTGGCTGCCAACACACCAGTGGCCCGACCATGAGCCTCCAATTCGGCAGTCGACCCGTCACCAGTAATACCACCGGTAGCCAGAATGTTGCTGGGAAGCGAATTGGAGAAGTATCTGGCCGCCGTGGCGTCGTAGACAGGCCTGTCGCCGGCCATGTTGAGCAGCGAGGTGGGGGCGGTCCAGCCTGTAGCGGTGACCACTAGGTCGGCGTTGAGGGTCCGCCCATCGTTCAATACGACCTTGGACACGCGGCTCTTGCCCGCTACGCACACAATGCTTTCGCCCTTCCGGGCGTCGAGCACGGCTACGACTTCTACGCCAACCCGCTTTAGGTCACCTACCGCTGCATCCCCATCGGCATTGGCGCTCATGACTACGGCTCTGTTCCCTGGCTTAACGGCCCAGAGATTTATAAGCCGCCGGGTGGCGCCGGAGAGCATGACACCTGGGGTGTCGTTACCTGCGAACACGTACGGACGTTCCACCAGGCCGGGGGCCACGACCATTACTCCAGCTCGGGCCTTGATAAGTCGCTCGGGGGCAATGTCATGGCTTCGCTGCATGATGGAGATCCAGTTGTGGTCGTAGCGACCGGTCACCGTCGAGTCGACCAGCACCTCGATGTTGTCGTGGGCGCGGCAGGATGCGGCAAGGTCCGCCCCGTGCGCCCGTTGATCTTCGTTACCCCACAGCAGGTGCCCACCGAGATCGCCGTACTGTTCGACGAGGAGGACCGAAGCACCGTTGTCGGCAGCAGCCAGAGCGGCACCCATGCCGGCCGGGCCACCACCCGCTACAAGGACGTCCGGGTGGACGTACCGCTTGTCGTAGGCACCATGCGTGCTGGTTTCCCAGTGAATTCGGCCACCTGGTGCAAACTTCTTTAGGACCTTTTGGTACAGCGGCCACAGAAACTTCGGACGCATGAAGGTCTTGTAGTAAAAACCCGAGGACAGGAACCGTCCAACCAACTGGTTCGCGGCACCGAGATCAAACTCGAGGCTTGGCCACACGTTCTGGGTGCTGACCTCCATGCCAGCTTCCAGGCGGCGACTGCCGGCCCGGACATTGGGCTCGTCGCCGACCTGCACGAACAGATTTGGGTCCCAGTGGTCAGCGGTCAGAATGCCGCGCTTGCGGTGGTATTTCATGCTGCGGCCGAAGACGTCGACTCCACTGGCCGCAATTGCCGAGGCGATGGTGTCACCCTGGTACCCGGTGACAGCTTTTCCGTTCCAGGTGAACGAAAGGCTCGTGGACCGGTCAATGATCTCGCCCGGTTGGGCGGTAAGTCGGTTACTCATGAGGCCTCCTGGCCGCGTATCTCGTTGGTCGCGGTGTTGCGCTCAATGGTGAAGTAGCGGCGGCAGCCGCCCCGGCAGTACCAGGTCTCGGTGACCCAGTCAGCGGGGTTTTTCCGCATGTACAGGTATTCGCGCCACTCGATTAGAGAAGCCGCCGAGGGGTCGGGGCGGGGAACGAGCTCCCCGCAGTTACGCAGGTCGCCCGAGTTCCGGGGACCACAGTTGGGGCAAGGTACGACAATCATTAGTGACCCACTGCTGCTGCGCCCTTTTCACCGACGAGGTCTCCCTCGGTGAAGCGCTCAATTCCGAACGGGGCGATCAGGTCCGCTGTGCGGCCGGTGGCGATCGTCTCCGCCAGGGTTTCGCCGGCCACCGGGCCGGCCTTGAATCCGTAAGTGCCCCAGCCAACGTCAACCAGGTAACCCTCTACGGGTGTAAAGCCCATGACAGGGGAGTAGTCGGGCGTCATGTCGCAGAGGCCCGACCATTGGCGTAGCAGGCGCATCTTCGAGATGCCCGGCATGAGCTCCAGCACGTGTCCGGCCAGTTCTTCAGTGAATTCGAGGGTTCCGTTGACCCGGTAAGTGCCCACTGGGTCAACGGAGGCACCGAATACGAGCTCCCCCCGGTCGGTTTGACTGACGTAGACGTGCAGCGAGCCCGACACAACCACCGTCGGTAGGAACACCTTGCATGGTTCGGTGACCGCTGCCTGGAGAGGGTGAGTGGTGATGGGTAGAGGCACGCCGGCCATGTTGGAGATGAGTGAGGCCCAACCGGCCGTGCAGTTGACAACCACGGGAGAGTTGATGTCGCCGCGACTGGTCTTCACCCCGGAGACCCGGCCTCCGGCGCCCTTTCCGCCGGGCCCGGTACCGCCTTCAACATTGATGTCAAGGACTTCGGTCTCCTGGAGGATGTGAACCCCGTGGTGGTCGGCACCGCGGGCGTAGCCCCAGACGACGGCGTCGTGGCGGACGATCCCACCAGGGGGGTGGTACAAGGCGCCCATGATCGGGTACCGAGTGTTAGGCGAGACGTCCAGGCTTGGGGCCTGTTTCTTCACCTCCTGGGGGTCGATGACGCTGGAGTCAATGCCCTGGAGCTTGTTGACCTCGGCTCGCCAGTGCATGGTCCGTAGCGCCGAGTCGGTGTGGGCCAGGGTGAGGTGACCTCGCCGGGAGAACATGATGTTCAGATTCAGGTCGGTGGCCATCGTGTTGTACAGGTCCAGCGACCGGTCGTAGAAGGCCACTCCCTCTGGTGTGAGGTAGTTGGAGCGGACGATGGCCGTGTTGCGCCCGGAGCCACCACCACCGATGTACCCCTTGTCGACGACGGCTACGTTCGTGATGCCGTGGTTTTCGGCGAGGTAGTAGGCGGTGGCCAGGCCGTGAAGACCGCCACCTATGACGACGACGTCGTAAGAGTCGTGCATTTCTGGGCGACGCCACATCCGTGGCCAATCGCCTCTAGTCAGGCCGTGTTTGACGAGCGCGCCTGCTGAGTACTTCGGGGGTCGTTTCCCCATGGATTAATTCACCTTCCTTGCTTGGTTTTCGACGCTGCGCCACGGAAGCGGGTTTATTCCGGTGCCGTAGAGCGGCTGATCGTCGGTTTCGTCACCGGTGGGAATCTGTGAGATCCCAACAAACCGGTCAGCGAGCATGTTGTGGAACCGATGGAGTGGCTCTTCGAATCGTGGGGAGAGGCGGCCCGGCGTGTAGCGGCCCTGAGACAGGCCCCTTTGTCCCCGCTGGACAATGTCGATGTCTTCGCCATTTACGTCTAGCCAGAAGTCTCGGGTGATGGCGAAGTCCTCGTCGGCTATCTGCAGGTTGGAGGGGGGAAGCAGCCAGGTGCAGTGTTCCCGGGTTAGGCCGGCAGCGACAGGATCCAAACGCATAACGAAGACGTGGTTGGGCAAGATGCTGAGAAGCACGTTGGGAAACAGGGCGATGAAGCGGCCGCTAGCCATATCGGACTGGCTGAGCCCTTCGGCAGGAGGCAAGGCGTTCCAGTCGCCACGCTCGTTGTTGGAAAGAGGTGTGGTGGTCTGACCGCAGTACATGCCGGTGCCCTGGTAGCGGTAGTGGTCCTGGACTCGGGAGACCTTGGCAAGCTCCGGATGCACCCACCGCAGGTGGTAGTACTCCTGGAAGTTCTCGGAGACAAGCTTCCAGTTGGCTGCAAATTCGAGGTTCTGGGTGAGATGGCTGCGCCATCCGGCGAGGCGGTAGCCGGCGAGGCGTTGATCGAGGTCGCCGAACCAGTCCCCGATTGTCGGTGTCTCATCAGAGAGGCAGACGAACAGGAGGCACTGCCAGGAAGCGACTCGCACCGTGTGAAGCCCGTATTCAGCGGGTTCAAATTGGTCCACTCCGGCGTCGGCGAACTGGGGAGTGGCGACCAGGGCGCCGTCCCGGTCGTAGGTCCAACGGTGGTAGGGGCAGCGGATAGTCAACCCCAGGGTGCAGTCCGTCTCCAGTAGTTCCGTGCCGCGGTGCCGACAGGCGTTGAAGTAACACCGGAGTTCGCCATTCCGGTTGCGGGTGAGGATCACAGAACGGCCGGCGACGGATCGCACGATGGCGCTACCTGGGGCATCCAATTCATCGTGGGTTCCCACGCATACCCAGGAAGTAGAGAAGACCCGCTCCTGCTCTTCGGCGAAAAAGGCCGGGTCGGTGTACACGGCAGCCGGGAGGGCGTGAGCCTCCAGTATCGGACGGCGGGTACCCACCCAGGCCTCCTCGGCAGTCCAGGGGGTCCCGGTAGCGGCGGTTAGCGCGTCGGTCGAGGTCTTCATGGAGCGTCTGCCCCGTACCGGAGAGGGGGCGAGGAAAAGGTATGTCTGGTTCCACTCCTTGTAAAGGACGGCTACTCTCATGGTGGTATGAGACAGATTGATCCCCCTGGGTCGACCGACCTTCCGAGCACCCAGGGGCTAACCACTTTTGCCATCGTGTCTAGGCACCACAGCTTCTCCAGTGCAGCGGAAGAACTTGAAGTGGGACAGTCGGCGGTGAGTCATGCCATCCGGCAACTAGAGCGCTGGTTCGGATGTGCCCTCTTCGATCGGGACCACCGGGGTATTCGCCTCACCGAGGAGGGCAGAATCCTCGCTGACGGAGTGGGAGCCGGTTTGGCTCGGGTTCACCAAGCCGTCCGCGACGTCCAAAATCTCCATGACCTAGCCACCGAGGTCGTCACCATCTCGGTCTCCACCGCGACGGCAAGCCACTGGCTGATACCCCGACTAGCCCGATTCAAGGTAGACCATCCTGAGATCGACGTCCGCTGTGTGACCACTGATTCGGACCGGAACTTCGACACCAGCACGGTCGACCTCTTCGTTCCCGTGGGTCGGGCCCGCTGGCCAGGGTGCCAGCGATGGCCGCTGATGGAGGAGACGGTCTATCCAGTCTGCAGCCCCGAGTATGCGGCGTCGCTGGGCCCTACTCCATGGTCGCTGGGAGTCCTCATGGGAGCCGAGCTCCTGACGCTCCAGGAACGCCACCGATCACGAATGCGATGGTCGGAATGGTTCAAGGCACTCGGAGCCGGTGCACCTGATGGAACAGGGGTGGGGGTCACAAATGACTACACGGTGCTTCTGTATGCCGCAATGGAAGGTCAGGGGGTGGGTCTGGGCTGGCACCACTTGGTTGATGATCTCGTCGAGCAAGGTCGCCTAGTGAGGCCGGTGGTCGAATCGGTGACGACCGCTGAGCCAATGTGGCTCAACGCTCCACCTGGGAGAGCCCTTGCCTCGGCCACCGAGGTGCTTCGGGATTGGCTCCTGACCGCTGACTGAGGACACTCCGCTATGTAAAGACGGACCTAGGGTGGGGTGATGCTAGAACTGCACGTCGTCAACCACCCGCTGGTCAGCCACAAGTTGACCCAAATGCGACGGGCCGAGACGCCCAGCGAGCGGTTCCGACAGTTGCTGGCCGAGACCAGCCTCCTTCTGGCTTACGAGGTAACCCGTGAACTGCCGTTAAAAAGCGTGCGAATCACTACGCCGATGACTGACACAGATCAGCCCGAATTGATTGAGGAACCCGTGGTGGTATCGATCCTGCGTGCCGGCAACGGGCTGTTAGACGGCGTGCTCAGAGTGATCCCCTCGGCCCGGGTGGGACACGTTGGCCTTTACCGGGACCACGAAACCCTCGAGGCGATTGAGTACTACTGCAAGCTTCCACCACTGGAGGGGCGGACCGTCATCGTTGTCGATCCCATGTTGGCTACCGGGAACTCAGCTAGCGCCGCCCTCGACCGAATAAAGCTAGATGAGCCTGCCGCCATCCGATTCCTGTGCCTACTAGCCGCTCCAGAGGGGATCGCTGCCCTCCAAGAGGCCCACCCGGATGTCGCCATCTGGACAGCGGCGGTCGACGAATGTCTGAACGAGGTCGGCTACATCGTGCCGGGCCTCGGCGATGCCGGTGACCGGATCTTCGGCACGAGCTGAACGTCGAGCCCGTCGATTCCTCTCCATGGCGGCGGTAGCTGCCGCTGGGGCTCTAGTCGTCGTGCTCACTGGACCGGCACGGGCCGAGACGAGTGGTAGCGGTACTTTCCAAAAGGTCAGTGAGCCCACTGGGTATTTCGAAGAAGCCTCAGGCGTGGTCCACTTGACCTTTGACGACGGCCCCGATGAAGTGTTCACTCCGGTGCTCCTCGATCTGCTCGACCACTACGGGATCAAGGCCACCTTCTTCCCCCTCGGCCGGAACCTGAAGTCCCGGTGGGAACAGGACGACGTGCAGGAGCTCCTGAGCCGAGGGCATGCCATCGGGAACCACTCCTGGCATCACCGGAGACTGACAGAGGAGCATCCATTCAGCGTGGCGGCTGACCTCGAAGAGGCCTCACTACTCCTCCAAGACCTGGCTGGATTCCGACCCTCCTGTTGGCGGGCGCCCTACGGGGAGCGCAACGAGATGGTGCTGGCCGTCGCGGGGTCCCTAGGAATGGAGCACGTCGGGTGGACAGCTGACCCGCAGGAATGGCAGAACCCTTGGGTGCCGGTAGTCCTGGCATACCTGACCGAGAAGCGCCACGACGGGTCAACGATTCTTCTCCACGACAGGAAATGGCTCTCCCTTCATATTGTCGATGCAGTTGTCTCCGCATTCAGAGACGACGGCTGGGGCTTCGAGGTTGTGGACGCGTGCCGAACCGGAAACGAGCGAGAGGCGCGCATGGCCACACGGACCGAGGGCGACGTTCCTGTCGGCAGAGTCGAGGGCTTAACGAAAGACGGGGAGGACCTACTGCTAACCGGTTGGGCCTACGACGCCGACGCTCCAGAGGGCGGCCTAGAAGTTGTGGGCAACACTGATGGTCTGAGCCCACGCATAGTGGGAGTGACTGGTATCGGACACGATTTCGCAGTGGTCTTACCCAGTCCGACGGACACAGTTCCGATCTGTGTCTGGGTGGCGAATGCCGGCCGATCTCGCCACGACACGTCGCTGGGATGCCACCACTTGCCCTGAGGCCAGCTCGAGCGGGGTCGGCCAGCGTTCCGTACCCTCTTCAGGTATGTACGACTATCCCGACGGACCAGATGCCGCCGAGGAACGCTCTCTCCTACGGATCCAGGCTCGGGTGGCGTGGTTCGTGCGGCTGCTGACCAACGTCGATGCGGGGAAGCGACCTCAAACTCCTCCAGGACCGGCCATCCACGCCGCAAACCACCGGAGTATGGCTGACCTCCTTCTTTCAACGTGCACGTTTAGCAGTTGGGGCTGGCCAATCCGCCCCTTGGTTGCCAGTTCCTATTTTGAACGACCGCTGATCGGCTGGTTGTTGCGACAACTCCGTTGTATACCAGTCGAGGGGACTGGAGCTCTTGACCTTGCTGCCGAAGCACTCCGCGATGGGTGGTCCATCGCCATCATGCCCGAGGGGCGGATAGTTCCCGAAGAGGAATGGGCAGAGACCGGCGTAGGTCGATATCACTCGGGAATCGGGCGCCTCGCCATAGATACCGGGCTTCCGGTGGTGGCAAACGGGGCCAGTGGAACCGAGAGGTTCTGGCCGCGTGGACGGTCTCTTCCGTTCTTCCGGCCCTGGCGGCGGGTGTCGTTGGTACTGCGCAGTGAGGTGGTCGGAGTGGTGGAGGCCAAGCGGGCCCGTGGGGCCACAGACGAAATCATGGCGGCGGTGGTGCGCTGCGTGGCCACTTCGGACCAGATAGCCGGAAGAACCACCTGACCCCGTCGAGAGAATCTTCAGCGCTCGTTGTGGCCGTGCCCGTGGTCTTCCACCTCACCAAAGATCTAGGGCCAGGCCGGCGGCTAGTGATCCGCCAAGCTCACGTGCCGCGTCGGTGTGACCGTCGTTGACCTCCCCCTTTACTACTAGGGGCTCACCAGCCGGTCGCCAGCCCAGGCCGGCAGCTAATGGCACCACGGCGTCCACAGCGCCCGCACCGTCTCCTCCGGCTTTCACGACTAAGCGGTAGGGCTTCCCGCGGGTGTGATCCAGACATGGGTAGTAAGTCCGGTCAAAGAAAACCTTCAGAGCCCCGGACATGTACCCGAAGTTCTCTGGAGTGGCCAGCAGGAAACCGTCGGCATCCAAGACATCCTCTACTTCGGCATGGAGCGCCTCGACCATCCGCACCTCGACCAGGGCCCCGATCTCATCAATAGCCGGATCAGAGGCCCCATCGACTGCAGCTTCGACTAGAGCACGGGTCCCACCTGAGGCGGAGTGCCAGACCACAAGCAGGGTGCGCGTATTGGGCCGACGACTCACTAGATCCTGAAGGCAGCGCTCTTAGAAGTGGTAGGGGAAACCCGAGTAGTCCTGGGGTCGCTTTTCCAAGAAAGCGTCCCGGCCTTCCCGGGCTTCGTCAGTTCCGTAGGCCAGGCGTGTTGCTTCGCCAGCAAACACCTGTTGGCCAACTAGACCGTCGTCGACCAGGTTGAAGGCGAATTTGAGCATCCGCTGAGCCGTCGGGCTCTTGGCGTTAATGGCGGCAGCCCACTCCAAGGCCACCTCCTCCAGTCGGTCGTGGTCGACTACCTCGTTGACCATCCCCATGGCCTGCGCCTGGTCGGCTGTGTACTCCCGACCGAGGAAGAACACCTCACGAGCAAACTTCTGACCGACCTGACGGGCCAAATAGGCCGACCCAAAGCCGCCGTCGAAGCTCGCCACGTCAGCGTCCGTTTGTTTGAAGCGGGCGTGTTCGCGGCTAGCCAGAGTCAGATCGGCCACCACGTGAAGGCTGTGACCACCACCGGCTGCCCAGCCAGGTACCACGGCGATAACCACCTTGGGCATGAACCTAATTAGGCGCTGGACTTCAAGGATGTGGAGGCGACCTGTCCGCACTGGGTCCACCGTCTCAGCCGTCTCCCCACCCGCGTAACGGTAACCGTCGTCGCCTCGGATCCGCTGGTCGCCTCCCGAGCAAAACGCCCAACCACCGTCACGAGGCGAGGGGCCGTTTCCTGTCAACAGCACTGTGCCCACATCCGATGCCATCCGAGCATGGTCCAGCACCCGGTATAGCTCGTCGACGGTGTGTGGCCGGAAGGCGTTTCTGACCTCCGGACGGTCAAAGGCCACCCGTACGGTCCCCTGACCCACTGCACGGTGGTAAGTCAGGTCGGTCAGCTCAAAACCATCCACGAGCTCCCATCGCTCGGGATCGAACGTCTCGGAGACAGCGACTTCGCCCATGGCGGGGGAGCATACGGCCCGTCGGCTGACTGGCCTGAACCGGTTCAGGACAGTGTGGAGTTTCAGAGCAGAGCTTCGGCTTCTATGGGATCATCGCCCCTTCACAGCAAATGGAGGAGACCATGTCATACACCTACCTGAATGCATCAGAACTTGGCCCAAGATTCCAAGGAGCGAAGCCTGGTTCGGACGAGTTCAACTCGGCGATGTCCGAGCTCATGACGGCCTACACAGAATGTGGCATCGAAGTTCACTCCACGGGCTTCTCCTCGGCCCTCGGGAGGACCATCAGCATCCAGACTGCACCTGACGTTGAGAGCGCTACCCGATGCCAGGTGATGATCGGTCAGGCTGGCATCGTGCAGAACCTTGTCAGCGGTCCTTACACCTCGTTGGAAGACATGATCGCAATGCAGATATAAAATCCAGCAGACGAGGGGGTAGCCGAGGCGAGATAGGATCAGGCCACCTCGGCTCGAATGCCGACCTGTAGGGCGATGCACTTGCGTGCATCGGTAGCGGGATTAAAGATTTTCCTCTAGCTCTCGCACCTGCTCCAAGGCACCGGAGGCCAAAAGGGCGGTTACCCGGCCTGGCTCCATCTGCAGATCCTCTACGCAGAAGGACCAACTGTGCTCCCCGATGAGAGGTGCCGCCTCGCAGGGGGGCTTCGGCATTGCAGAACCTCGTATACACGTCCCCTCGAGGACTATGGGACCCAGCCCGGTCTGATCGACCTCCACCAGAAAGCCCCGATCTATCAGGTGAGGATCCTCGAGCTGATCAAACGGATTCGTCACCCGGCCAGCGGGCACGCCTACATCTTGACAACGGTCCTGCACCTCAACCGGCCCGAGGGTCCTTGTCCAGGAGGCCAGTCCGCTGTTCACCTGATCCCGATGCGCCAGCCGACCGTCGGCGACGGCCAGGTCAGGACTCGCAGCCCACTCCGGATGTTCCATGGCCTCCTGTAGAGCGGCCCAGTCGGCGTCATGGCGGACGCAGATCACGCACCACCGGTCCTCGCCAGCGCACGGGAAGACACCCCACGGGGCACCAATGGGGGAGTCATTGCCCTCCGGCCGTGCTGCTCCAGGTTCCAACGCCTCAGCCAAGAGAACGTCCCCAAGAGTGGCCACCATGGACTCGACTTGCGCTACCTCTACGTGTGCTGGTGCCGATCCTCGCCGAGTACCGATCAGGGTGGCAAGAGCCCCGATCGCGCACAGACGTCCAGCTAGGTGGTCTGGGTGGACAGCATTATTGCCCGGCGGACCGTCGTCGTCGTCGAAGGCCCAGAGCCAACTGAGTCCGCCCGCCGTCTGGATGGTGGGCCCATAACCCGTCCAGGCAGCTTGGATTCCCCGGGAGCCCATTAGTTGGCTAGAGACCAGAACGGCCTTCGGATTGAGACGCTGAACGTCCTGCCATCCGATCCCCAGACGTTCCATGGTCCCCGTGGAGTTGTTCTCAATTAGAACATCGGCCCACGTAACTAGGCGTTCCACGACCTCCCGAGCATCAGGATGCTTTAAGTCAAGACCAAGACAGCGCTTGTTACGGCTGCAGGAAGCGAACGAGGGGGTCACCTCACCTCCCATGAAGATTCGGAGAAAGTCGGGATAGGACCGGCTTTCAACCTTGACGACGTCGGCTCCAAAGTCGGCGAGCATCCGGCCGCACTCCACGCCGACACCGCCGTGTCCGAAATCAGCTACCCGGAGACCTTCTAGGGGCCGACTCCCAGGAAGGTCGACTAGGGCTGGGAGCTCGAAGGGTGGATTCTCGAACGCAAGCACGTGTTCGCCGGGGTTTGGTGACCGGAACCGGTAACCGACCCGTTCCCCGTCAAACTCCCAAAACCCGGACACCACTGGTGCTTGGGTAGTCGAGGAGACGTCGACATTCTGGAAAGTACCGCGAGAGGCGAAGTGCTCGTCGATCAGTATGTCGGCTGGACTCAGCATGGGCGTGGCCACGATCCCGCGCCGTTGCGCTTCCCGGCATCCCTCCACCATCGTCCAATCGGACCAGTGTTTGGCAAATGCCGCGTTGATGTCTCGAAGGTGGGATAAACGGTTTGCGAAGGACTCCCAGAACTCCCCGGCGAACTCCTCTGGCTGACCCATCCATTCCCACATGGCTCGCCATTGACCGGGTGAAAGGACCACCTGTCGGACAGCGCCGTCAGCGCACGGCACCGTGGGATACATAAGACTGTCCCCTTGCCGGAGGGTCGACATGCTGCCCCCGAGGTGCCGGCGGTGGCTGGCGAGGGGCACTCCCCAGGTATTCATCTGGGCGACGGCCTCCAGAGCCGACACGTCAAGATGTTGGCCACCTCCACCCCGGCTCCGTTGTGCGAGTGCCACCAGGATGGCGTGGACGCCGAGGATCCCCAGGGTGTCACTGGCCAGAGTGCACGGGGGTAGCAGGGGTGGCTTTTCCGGGATACCGGAGAGAGCCAACCAGCCCGATAAGCCGAGAATCACGTCATCGGTGGACTGCATGTCCCGATACGGGCCGGTCTGTCCGAAGTCGGTCAATGATGCAACCACGAGGTCAGAATTGATGGCGCCGAGGTCCTCGGCGCCGACCCCGATGCTCGCCAGATGCCCAGGCGGAGACGACTCGACCAACACGTCGGCGTGTTCCGCTAGGGATAGCAGACGCTCTCGGTCACCCGGGTCGCTCAGATTCAGAATCGCACTGCGCTTGTTTGTGTTGCGATAAGCGAAGTACAGCGACGCCCCGTTGGGAGCAAAGGGTGGGATGTGTCGACTGGCCGAACCTGCCGGAGGTTCGACGAGTATGACGTCTGCCCCTAGGTCGCCCAGTAATCGACCGCACAGGTCGCCTCGGCCGTAGCAGAGATCGATAACCCGGAGGTCTTGCAAGGGTCGGTTGATGGGGGGCATCCGTCCTCCGAAACTGCGACGTCGGCTCTGGGTCTACCACCCTGGCCCGCCAACGGACGATCCGACGGGTACGGCACCACACCTCACCCCACGGGTACCCTGCGCCTGCCTGCCCATAGGCACGATCGCCATGCCCCACCATCCCTCCGTTCCCCGTATCCGTCGACTCCTGGTGCTCTCCGGGGTCCTCATGGTCGTGTTGGCCTTGCCAGCGGGGGCGATCAAGGAAACCGAGTCCATTAGAGAGGCGCGGGACAAGAGGGAGGCGGCCAAGGACAGGGCAGCGACCGCGGCAGAAGCCCTGGAAGTGGCGGCGGCCGCCGACGACGTGGTCGCTGACGCTCTGCATGCTTTAGATGATGCGGTAGCCCTCCAAGAAGCGAAAATCGCCGCCGCTCGACAGGCCATCGAAGCTGCGGAAGCCGAAGCCACCCTGCGGTGGGTGCAAGCTGACCAAGTCGAGGCCGAGGTTGCGGCATTACGGCTCGGGATCCAGGAACTGGCCATCGACGTCTACATCTCTCGTATGCGGCCGGGCAGTCTGCTCGAATCTCGGGACCTTACGGAGGGCGTGCGGAAAGCCGCCATCCTTGACGCGGTGACCGGCGACCGGGGTGACATGGTCGACCGGCTCCGTGCTCTCGAGTCGGATCTGGAGGACATAGCCCTTTCAGCCGATGACGCCATTCGTGAGGCCGAGGCGCGGCAACGGGAGTTGGAGTCGTCGATCTTGGTGCTGGACCGTCGGATCGCCGCCAAGGAGAACGTGAAGGGAGAACTGGAGCAGCGAATTCGGGCCTATGAGGAGGAGATCCGGCAGTTTGAACGCGACCAGTACGTCATGGCCATCCTGATCGAGAACCTGATTGCCGAGGAACTTCGCAAATCGGCACCCGATCTGACTAAGGAATCCGGGCAGGGCTTCATCATGCCGATGGAGGGAAAGATCGGATCAGGTTTTGGGCCTCGGATCCACCCGATCTTCGGGACCATGCGCCAGCACAATGGGGTGGACATCGGATGTGTTAGGGGCCAGCCGATCTGGGCAGCAAAGGCGGGGAAGGTCATCTACGCGGGCTGGAAGAACGGTTACGGCAACGTCGTCCTAATCGAGCACGAGGGCCCAGTAATCACCCTGTATGCCCACCAGGAAGAGTTCCACGTTTCCAGCGGCTACGTGATCGACAAAGGCGAGGTGCTCGGAACGTGCGGATCCACCGGCTGGTCGACCGGTCCACACCTCCACTTCGAAGTCCGAACCGGTGGCGAAGCCAAAGACCCGATGATCGTTCTCCCGAACTAAACCGAGCGATCCGAAAACGCCGGAAGATGCCCCGAAGGGCCTCTTCCGACGCTTGGCGTGGGTCTAGCCGACGAAGGCCGAAGCGAACACTAGCGACACGATCGTCATCACCTTGATGAGGATGTTCATGGCTGGACCAGAGGTGTCCTTGAACGGATCACCTACCGTGTCGCCGACAACAGCCGCCTTGTGGCTTTCTGAGCCCTTACCGCCGTGATGTCCAGTCTCGATGTACTTCTTGGCGTTGTCCCACGCTCCACCGGCATTGGCCATGAAGATGGCTAAACAGAAGCCGGAGACTAGGGCGCCAGCCAGGAACCCGCCCAGAGCGTTGATACTGATGAACCCCATGACTAGAGGGATAACCACTGCCAAAGACCCGGGGAGTACCATCTCCTTGAGTGATGCCGTGGTGGAGATAGCTACACAGCGCGCCGAGTCTGGGTGCACCCCAGGCTGGCCCTCCCGTAGACCGGGGATTTCCCGGAACTGGCGCCGGACCTCCTCGATCATGTCTTGAGCGGCTCTGCCTACGGCATCGATGGTTAGGGCGGCGAACAGGAAGGGCAGCATGGCGCCGAGGAATAAGCCGATGAAGACGGTCACGTTGCCGACGTCGAGGGATAACGAACCGCCCGCCAGGCTGACCGCAAACTCGAAGCTCTTGAACAGCGCTAGGGCAGTTAGGGCAGCGGATCCCACAGCGAAACCCTTAGCCACGGCAGCCGTTGTGTTTCCCAGCGAGTCCAGAGCGTCGGTCACCTCGCGGACACTCGGATCAAGCTCGGCCATTTCCGCTATTCCCCCAGCGTTGTCGGCGATTGGCCCGTAGGCGTCGACCGATACAACTACCCCCGTAGTTGCCAACATCCCGATGGCGGCCACGGCGATTCCGTAGATCCCGCCGTCCAGCGCTCCGATGGAGTCGAAGGCCATTTCACCACCCCAGTAGGCGACGGCGACGCCAACACCCAGCAGGGCTACGGAAGTAGCGACCGAGACCATGCCGGCCGATACCCCACCCAGAATGGTGGTGGCGGGCCCAGTTTCCGTCTGCTTGGCGATCTTCTTCACCGGGCGGAAGTGATCTGAGGTGTAGAACTCAGCCGTCTTGCCTAGAGCCCAACCCACGATGAGGCCCCCAATCACTGAGATAGCCAGGCCTATCGGAGAGTCGAAGGAATCGTTGTCGCCAAATAGCCAGGCGGCAACACCCACTGTGCCAACCACAGTCAATGCCATGGCCACATTGGTTCCCATGTGCAGAGCCTTTGACAGTGCTTTGGTATCGGTGGAGGTCCCGCCCTTCACCAAGAAGGAACCCAAGATGGAGGCCACCATTCCAACCAGAGCGATGGCCATGGGGAAGGCAAGTAGGGAAATGTTGGTGGTGGCACTGGCCTCCTCGGCACCCAAGCCGAGGGCGAAAGCCACCAGCGAGATCGGGGCGATGATCGATCCTGCGTAGCTCTCGAACAGGTCAGCGCCCATGCCGGCAACGTCCCCCACATTATCGCCCACGTTGTCGGCGATGGTTGCCGGATTCCGCGGATCGTCCTCCGGGATGCCGGCTTCGACCTTGCCGACCAGGTCAGCACCCACGTCGGCTGCCTTGGTGTAGATGCCGCCCCCGACACGGGAGAACAGGGCGATTGAGGAGGCACCTAGGCCATAGGCGGTCACGACTTCGAAGGCGTCATCGACCTCGATGACCAACACGAAGAGTACGTAGACGACCATGAGACCGAGGAGGGCCAAGCCGGCAACCGTGAAGCCCATGACCGCCCCGCCTCGGAAGGCGATTGGGAGGGCGCGACCAGGACCGTCTTTAGCGGCCTCCGTCGTCCGAGCATTGGCCATGGTGGCCACCGTCATGCCCACGTATCCAGCAAGGCCAGAGAGCGTCGCTCCGATCACGTAAGTCGCGGCAGCTGCCGGAGCGATAAGAGCCGCAATGAGCACGGCCATGACCACCACGAAGACCGAAACCCAGCTGTACTCCTTCTTGAGGAAAGCCCGGGCGCCTTTCTGTATCTCGGTCATGAGGAAGACCATGCGCTCGTCGCCCGGGGAGGCGGCCTTTACGTTGTTGTAGAAGAACCACGCGAGCAACAGGCCCATGAGGGCCGACGCGCCCGCCAGATACGGAATGGCGTCCAAGGGAGTGTCTCCAAGGGTGTGTCGGACGTGTTTATTTCCATCCAACTAATCGGTGGATGGAACTAGCCCCGACGTCCGCCGGTTGCGGCGGATCGCGCAGGGACGCAGGGACTCTAGTGAGTCCAATGCCCGGGACCGACCTCTTCCAAGAAATGAGGAACTCCGATCGGGAAGACGAGAACAACGTGAGTGGGCCACAATGAGAGTTGTGGAACCGACCTCGGCACCTATCGAGTACGTCCGAGGCGAGATGCTGGCCCGGCGGCGAGCTTTGGCCGCTGACGTCGTCTCCCGATCGTCTGCGCTAGTGGTAGAACGCCTTCGGGGCCTAGAGGAGGTCAGAGAAGCTCGGACCATCGGCGCCTATCTAGGCATTAGAGGTGAGGTGGATCCGTCTGCTCTCCGCGACGACGAAGGACTCGACGTGGCGCTTCCAGTTACCACGCCAGGCGAGCCCCTGCGGTTCATTGTTCCCATGGGACCGTTGCTTAACGGTCCGTTCGGGACCCGCCAGCCAGGAGACGGTCGGGAGGTACTACCCGACGATCTTGACCTGGTTCTAGTTCCGGTGGTAGTTGCCGATCAGTTGGGCAATCGCGTCGGTCATGGTGCCGGCTTCTACGACCGGACATTCGCTCATATCCGAGAAGCGGGCCAGTCTCGAACGCTGCTAATCGGTCTATGCCATGCCTTCCAGGTCGTTCCCCGGCTTGAGGCCCGGCCGTGGGACGTACCGTTAGATCTAGTGGTGACTGAAGTCGGCCTGGTGCGCCCCGGAAGGTAAACGGCGCGTCACAGCGAATCCCATTAGAGAGGGGCAGCATGCCACCCGCGCCGCTCGTCCATAGGGAAGGATTGTGCTGTGCGCATCATCGTGGTGGGTGCTGGCGAGACTGGCACCTACGTTGCTGAACGTCTGAACGGGCAGGGCCACGAGGTGGCCCTCATTGAGAAGGCCCCCGAGCGCTTTCTTGAGGTTCGGGAGCAGTCTGATTTCCTGACCGTCCTAGGCAGCGGAACCGACATGGACGTCCTCCAGGCCGCGGGAATAGAAGACACCCACCTCCTGGTAGCCGTTACCCGAAGCGACGAGACCAACATCGTGGTCGCCCTGCTGGCCCGCCGAGCCGGGGTGGCCAAGACGGTGGTCCGAGTGGAGTCCCGGAGCCTGCGACGCGCAGAGGTAGACGCTCTGTTCGACGGAGCGGATGATCACCTGGTGATAGATCCGGACGAAGAAGTTGCCGAGGCCGTCCTGCGGCTCATGGAGTATCCGGGTGCACTTGAACTCAAGCGGATGGCCGGTGGCGAGGTAGTGATCCTCAGCGCCCGCCTTCCGGGCCATGCACCGCTCGTCGGTCAGTCCCTCCATGCCCTGGGAGCCGAACTAGAACCGGACTGGGATTTCATCGTGGGATCGATCACCCGGCGTGAACATGAGGAAGCAGATGAGGACACGATCATCCCCCGTGGCGACTGGATCCTACGTGAGGCCGACCTGCTGACCGTGATCTGCAAGCGACGCGCCCTACGTGACGTCACAACCCGCATGGGCTTGGCCCGCGACATGCCGACCAGGGCGCTTCTGCTGGGTGGCGGGAGAACCGGCCAGATGCTGGCCGAACAGCTAATCGAGCGGGGCCTTGATGTGGCCATCATCGAGAAGCGCGAGGAGCGGGCCAAGGAACTCTCTGAGATGTTCGCCGGCCGGGCCCTTGTGTTCGGAGGCGATATCGCCAATGCCGAGATGCTGGACGAAGCTGACGCGGCTGGTCAGGACGTAGTCATTGGCCTGACCGGCGCGGACGACGCCAACGTCCTGGCCTGTCTGTATGCCAAGGATGCTGGGCGCCGGCGGCGGTCGCCTCGCGACGAGGGCGGTCCAGAAACCATTGCTGTGGTCCACAGTTTGGGGCTTCTAGGCCTTCTGGAGTCACACCAGGTGGACGCTACCCTCAGTCCCCGGACAGCGTCGGCCAACAGTGTGCTCCGCTTCGTACGTGGCGAGGGCGAAACGGTGGCCGCCGTAGCTACCTCGCTTCACGGAGATGCCGAGGTCCTGGAGTTGGCGGTCGCCGAGGGGTGCGGCTGCGACGGGAAGTCCATCGCCGACCTGGGGCTGCACGAGGATGTACTCATTGCTGCCATCGTCCGAGACGGGAAACCCCAGATCGCCCGCGGCCGAAGCACCCTACGGGCTCAGGACCACGTGATCGCCGTGACTCGTCCCAGCCAGGCACCGATCCTGTCGTCGCTGTTCGAGTGATCCGGTTGGTCGGATGATCTTCACCGCCCCGGCCAGCCAACGATCGGCGGCCGGGACCGGCCCCCCTCGGGCATCGTGGACTTCGGCCGGCGCACAGGCTGTTGCAGCCGCTCTGGGTGGCCTGAGCCTCCTTGCGATCTCGTCGGGACTGGTGGACCTACTCGGAGCGGGCGACGACACCACCGTCTTCCTCCTTACCGGAACCCTGTCGGGTCTGGCTGCGGCTTGGTTACTGGTACTGATCCGTCCACCAGGCCGCGTCCGGGACTCCCACGTCCTGTCGGGGGTCGCTGTCGCCCTACCGCTGCTCGTCGGCCTGCTGGCTGGTCTCCACCTGCTTGTTGGAAGCACCACTTCGGTCGTTGATGCGCTGGCTGAGGCCACCGCCGGCCTGACCACAACCGCCCTTGGGGCAATCGAGCCGGCCGGTAGCGACCACGGTCTGCGATTCCTCCGGGCAGCCACCCAGTGGGCGGGAGGCCTCGGAGCCCTGTTCGTAGGCGTGGCCATCCTCCCGTTCTTTGGAGCGGGACGCGAGTTCGCTGACCGGTCACGGATACGGGGGCGCCGACCGATGACCCCCACCCAACGGATAGCCCTACGCAACATCCTGATTGTGTACGGCACTGCCTCCGTGGCGACCTGGTTGGCCTACGGGGTTGCCGGCCTTTCAATCTTCGACGCCCTCCTGGTGGCCATGGCCACCGTGTCCACCGGAGGGATTGTGGACGGCGACCCGTTCGCCCGACCTGCTGTTCAGTGGGTAGCAGTAGGCGGCATGGTGGTCGCTGGGACCAGCCTGGTCGTTCTCTGGCGACTGACTGTAGGACGGGCTCGGGGACTGTGGCGGTCGGCAGAACTACGGGTCTACCTAGGTCTACTGGTTATCGGGACGGCACTCTTTCTCTTGTGGACTGACGGAGCGGGACCGGACGGCGTCCGCCACGCTGCATTCACAACGACTGCGGCGGTGACGACCACCGGCTTCCCGTCGGCACCAGCCGGAACGTGGTCAGCCGCAGTTCCCGTCCTCCTACTGGGATTGGTGTCCATCGGACCCATGACCGGATCGGCCGGCGGCGGCTTCCAGATCCTGCGCCACCGGGCCCTCCTCCAGGTCGCCCTCCGTGAGATGGTCCGCCAGATCCACCCACGGGCCGTGCTCCGGGTTCGCCTCGGTGGCTGGGTGGCCGCCGAAGACACCCTCGCACGAGTGGTAGTTACCCAGTTCCTGTCGGTCAGCGTGCTGTTCGTGACGGCTCTTGCGGTAGCCGTCCTCGGCCTTGACGTTGTCCCCGCCCTCGGGGCCGCCGTCCACGCGGTTTCGACCGCCGGACCGGTTCGAGCATTGGACGGAACGGTCCTTGACCCGTCGGCCTGGCCAGCGCCCACCCGGCTGGCCCTGCTCCCGGCCATGGTCATTGGTCGGCTCTCCATCTATCCAGCCCTAGTGGCGCTCAGTGCCGGAGTGGCGGTATGCCGTAACCGAATTCGACTGGCCCGCAGGATTCGGTCCTATCGGGGGCGGACGCTATGACCACCCCATTTTCCCTGGAGGACCGGTGGGCGAGCACCACCGGTCACGTGACCGGCCTGGCCCTGCTGTTTATGTCTGTGGGCATGTTTGTCTCTGCCATCGTTGGACTGGTGGCAGGCTCGGCCGGCTTGGCTCTACTTGGGGCGGCGGCCATTACGGCCTTTCTTGGAATAGGCCTGTGGTGGACGACTCGGACCGGCGCTCTGGACCACGCCACCGTCTTCACAGCGGTGGGGGGCACCTGGGTGGTCGCCTCGATGGTCGGAGCGATTCCCTATCTTCTGGCCGGAACGTTCGCTGTCGCCGGTCGACCGTGGGCAGTTGTGGTCGCCGACGCCTTGTTCGAGTCGATCTCCGGCTATACGGCTACCGGCGCGACGGTGTTCGGTGGGCACAACCAGATCGCCGACCAGGGCGCCGGGATTCTGCTCTACCGACAGCTCACGCAGTGGGCCGGGGGCATGGGCATCGTTGTCCTTGTGGTTACTGTGCTGCCGTCCCTGCGAGCCAGCGGCCTCGGCTTGATCGACGCCGAGGCTCCCGGCATGGGAGTGGACCGGCTGGCCCCACGGGTGCGGGATACGGCGATTCGCTTCTGGCGTCTCTACCTGGGACTCACCGTGATCATCGCCGTCGGCTTCCTTGTGGCCGGCATGGGTCCCTTCGATGCCGTGGCCCACGCCCTCACCACCGCCTCGACCGGGGGCTTTTCGACCCGGGACGCATCGATTGGATACTGGGACAGCGTGGCCGTTGAGTCTGTCCTAATCGTGGCCCTTATCGTCGCAGCGGCCAGCTTTACGCTCCACAGCCATTCGTGGAGCCGGAAGCGGATCATCCACTTCGGTGACCACGAGTTCCGCGGATTCCTGAGCGTTCTGGGCATCTGCACACTTGTCGTGTCAACACTCCTGGCCCTCGACGGCATGGCTCCCGCACGTGCCTTGCGCATCGGACTATTCAACGTGGTCACCCTGGGCACCAGCGGTGGCTTCGGCAACGCCACCGGGGCTGGCAGCGACGGTGACTGGGTCCGCTGGGCGGCCGGCTCGCAGATGGTTCTCCTGTTCCTCCTTGTCTTTGGAGGGTGTACTGGGTCGACCGCCGGCGGGGTGAAGATCATGCGACTCCGGGTCGGCATAGCCCATGCCGCACGCACCCTGCACGGCTTTCGCCGCCCACGGGCCTTGCTCCCAGTCCGTCAGGGCACGGCCACCCTTCCGGACTCCCTAGTGGAGCGCGTTGCCGGCTTCATGGTCGTGTACGGCATGTTGGTGGTCGGGGGAACAGTACTGGTGGCCGCCCTGGGCACGGACCTGGTTACGGCGGTCAGCGGGGTGATCGGATCCCTGGGCAACATGGGGCCCGTTCTGGGAGACGCTGGCCCCACGGCCTCCTTTGTGGACGGCTTCCCAACTCCGGCTCGCTTGGTGCTAGCCCTCCTGATGCTGGTCGGACGCTTGGAGATCTTCCCCATGCTGTTGATGCTGGTAGCGCCCTACCGTTTGTTCCGGGGAGCGGCCCGGCAGACGAGGCACCCCGGCCACTAGCCGGACAACAGCTCCACCAGCAGGGTCTGCAAGTGGCCCGGGTCGACACTACCGCAGGTTTCCCGGGCGCTATGCATAGCCAACTGGGCAACGCCCAGGTCGACGGTCCGGATTCCCGTCGCCGCAGCTGTGACCGGACCAATAGTCGTGCCACAGGGCAAATCTCCCCGGCTGACAAAGGACTGCAGGGGGACCCCGGCCCGCTCTGCGGCCCGCCGCACCACCCCGGCTCCCTCGGCGTCAGTGGCGTAACGCTCTCCGGCGTTGAACTTCAAAACGGGACCACCGTTCAGGTGGACTAGATGCTCGGGGTCGTGCCGGTCAACGTAGTTGGGATGCGTGGCATGGGCCCCGTCGACAGAGAGCACCAACGATCCCGAAAGCCTTCGGGATTCCAGAGCCACGAACCGTCGAAGCGTCCGGAGCAGCAGTGGCCCTGCTGCCCCGCTGCTCGACACGCTGCCTACTTCCTCATGGTCGAACAGGGCCAGGACCGGGACCGGACCGTCAGCTTCAGCGGCATCCACTAGGGCCTCGGTGCCGGCATGGCAGGAGAGGAGATTGTCGATACGCGGTGCGCTCACCAGATCACGATTAGCGCCGACCAACACTGAGGGGGAGAGGTCGTGGAACATCACATCCCAGCCCAACACGGCATCCTCTGGGACTCCGGTCGCCGAGGCCATCAGAGCAGCGAAGCCACCTGGTGTCGACCCACCGGTCCCGATGATGGGGGAGAGGTGGTCTTGGGGGTTCAGCACCAGTCCCTTCTCGTTGACGCCCCGGTCGAGGTGGATAGCCAACTGAGGGATCCGAGCAAGGGGACGGTCATCACGTATCAGGACCTGTCGGACGCCACCGCCGTCCCGGACAGCCAAGCGACCCGAAATCCCGAGATCTCGGTCTAACCAGGAGTTGAGGAGAACCCCGCCGTAAACCTCCACCCCCAATTGGGAGCATCCGGCAGCGCCACGGTCAGGAACTGGCTTCAACCGGAGGTTCGGGCTATCAGTATGGGCGCCGACGATCCGCACAGGGGCGTCTTCGTCCCGACCCTGATCCACCCAGGCCACTAGAGCTCCCCCGGAACGCACGAGATGGCGACCGGGTCCGGGTAAATCATCATCCAGACCGATTTCTACGAAACCAGCCTCACCTAGTCGACGAGCGACCTCGTCGACAGCGTGATATGGGCTAGGTGAACCGTCGATAAACCGACACAGGTCGACAGCGGAGGCAGGGTCCTGATGGGACATGCCACTATCATGGACCGTCCACAGCTCAGTTGAGATGCCCGCCACGCGGCAGTATCTCATCACATTCGCTCCGACCGACGGCGTTCCGGGCGATCTCCAGAGAGCGGACCCTGCTGGGTCCCCAGCCCAGGAGACCACCATGCCGAAAAGGTCCGTCGACTCCAAGTCCAGCGAACCGGCTGTACTCCAGCAACCCGCCTACCTGCGTCGGGATCTGCCACCCAGCCAGGGCCTCTACGACCCGCGCATGGAGCACGACTCCTGCGGTGTCAATTTCGTCTGCCACCTTCGTGGCGTAGCAACTCACCGAATCGTTCAGTTGGGAATCGGCGCCTTATGCAAAATGCAGCACCGTGGTGCTCTCGGGGCCGAGGCCAATACCGGGGACGGTGCCGGTCTACTGCTGCAGATTCCTGACGACTTCTACCGGCAGGTGGTGCCATTCGACCTCCCTGAAGCGGGACGGTATGCCACCGGAATCGCATTCCTGCCTCAGGGGGAGAGTGAGGCCAATCAGGCAGCGACTGAGGCGAGCCGTATTGCCGTCGAGGAAGGTCTGGAGGTTCTTGGTTGGCGAGACGTGCCGATCGACGACTCGATGATCGGCAGCGCGGCCCGTGCCACTGAGCCAATATTTCGTCAGGTATTCCTAGCCGGTTTAGATGGGCCCGATGGCCGGCCGATCGGCTTGGATCTCGATCGAATCGCCTATGTGGTCCGGAAGCGGACCGAGCATGAGGTGACGGTAACCAACGAGGACGGGCAGGACTACGGCGTCTACTTCCCGTCGCTCTCGGCCCGGACCATTGTCTACAAGGGGATGCTCACCACCCTCCAACTCTCCCAGTTCTTCGCTGACCTGACCGACGAACGCGTGGTAAGCGCCCTGGCTCTCGTCCACTCCCGCTTCTCGACCAACACGTTCCCGTCGTGGCCGTTGGCTCACCCCTACCGCTTTATCGCCCACAACGGCGAGATCAACACCGTGCAGGGGAACCGAAACTGGATGCGGGCCCGGGAGGCGTTGATGGGTACCCAGGTGCTGGCCGGTGACCTCGAAAGGCTATTTCCGATCTGCACTCCCGGAGCTAGCGATTCCGCAGGTTTCGACGAGGCCTTGGAACTGCTGACCATGGGCGGCTACTCGCTGCCCGAAGCGGTCCTCATGATGATCCCGGAGCCGTGGGAGAACCATGCCGAGATGTCCGACGACCGTCGAGCCTTTTATCAGTACCACGCCTCCCTAATGGAACCATGGGATGGTCCGGCGTCCATTGCCTTTACCGATGGCACGATCATCGGAGCCGTCCTCGACCGGAACGGCCTACGCCCCAGCCGCTACTGGGTTACCTCTGATGACCTCGTGGTCATGGCCAGCGAAGTCGGCGTAGTAGACGTGCCGACCAGCGAGGTGGTCGAGAAGGGACGCCTCCAACCTGGACGAATGTTCCTCATCGACACCAGCGAGGGTCGAATCATTCGTGACGATGAGATCAAGGCCGGGTTGGCCTCCTCCCGGCCCTATCGCCAATGGCTGGACGAAAATCTGATCCACCTGGAGGACCTTCCCCCCAGAACCAAAGAAACCCTGGATGACAACACAATCATCCAACATCAACAGGCCTTTGGGTACACCCACGAAAGCCTAAAACTTCTGGTGGCCCCCATGGCCCGGGACGCAAAGGGGGCCATCGGCTCAATGGGCACGGACACGCCGGTGGCTGTGTTGTCCGACCGGCCGCGGCCCCTCTATGACTACTTTCAGCAACTTTTCGCCCAGGTAACCAATCCGCCATTAGACGCCATTCGCGAAGAATTGATCACGGCGCTATGCACCACCGTGGGAGCCGAGGGCAACCTCCTGGATCCCCGCCCAGAGAGCTGCCGACAGGTCCACTTGGCACACCCCGTCCTAACCGAAGACCAGATGGCTGCCCTGATCGGAATTGATGGTCCTGGCGGTCCCGACGGCTTCACCTCGCGAGTGCTCGACGGCCGCTACGAAGTAAGTCGCGGCGGTGACGGCTTGTCCGATGCTCTGGATCGCCTGAGGGCCGAAGCCTCTACCGCCATCCGAGATGGCGTCACCCTGATAGTCATCAGCGACCGGGGGATCAGCCCAACACTGGCCCCCATTCCATCGCTCCTAGCTACCGGGGCCGTACACCACCACCTGATCCGCGAGAAGACTCGCACCAGGGTCGGCCTTCTCGTCGAGAGCGGTGACGTCCGGGAAGTCCACCACGTGGCCCTGCTGCTCGGATACGGGGCATCTGCCGTCTGTCCCTACCTAACTTTCGCCTCCGTGGACGACATGGTGAGCGAGGGACGCCATGGTCTTCCTGCGACGATGACTCCCGAGAAAGCTCGGGCCAACTTGGTCCGGGCCTTCGATCAGGGCCTATTGAAGATCATGTCCAAGATGGGCATCTCGACAGTGT
Organism: Acidimicrobiaceae bacterium; assembly: GCA_002717365.1. Lineage (GTDB taxonomy): Bacteria > Actinomycetota > Acidimicrobiia > Acidimicrobiales > MedAcidi-G1 > UBA9410. The sequence continues at coordinate 35,623 of PBDJ01000037.1, forward strand.
CCTCCTACACCGGCGCCCAGATATTTGAGGCCATCGGCCTCGGGACCGACGTCGTCGACACCTGCTTCACCGGGACAGTAAGCAGACTGGGCGGCATAGGCCTCGATGTCCTAGCCCAGGAGGTGGCCTCACGTCACGCCCTCGCCTTTCCAGCCAACCCGGCGGAACGCGCCCATCGCACACTGGAGGCCGGCGGCGAGTATCAGTGGCGTCGGGAGGGCGAATACCACCTGTTCAATCCAGAAACCGTCTTCCGACTCCAGCACGCCACACGGGAGGGCCGGTACGACGTCTTCAAGCAGTACACCAGCCTGGTCAACGAACAAGCGAAGCAGTTAGCCACCCTCCGCGGCCTCTTCACATTCCGCGAGGGGGTTCGGACACCAGTCCCACTGGACGAAGTGGAACCGGTAGCCGAGATCGTGAAGCGGTTCTCCACTGGAGCTATGTCTTACGGGTCAATCAGTGCCGAAGCCCACGAAACGCTGGCCATCGCCATGAACCGAATCGGCGGCAAGTCCAATACGGGAGAGGGCGGAGAAGACCCCGACCGATTTACGCCCGAACCAAATGGCGATCTTCGCCGTTCGGCCGTCAAACAGGTGGCCTCCGGGCGCTTCGGCGTAACCAGCGAGTATCTGGTTAACAGCGATGACCTCCAGATCAAGATGGCTCAAGGCGCCAAGCCCGGCGAAGGCGGGCAGTTGCCGGGCCACAAGGTTTACCCCTGGATCGCCCGGACCCGACACTCAACACCAGGAGTAGGACTTATCTCCCCACCGCCTCATCACGACATCTATTCCATCGAGGACTTGGCCCAACTCATCTATGACCTTAAGAACTCGAACCCGGCCAGCCGAGTCCATGTCAAGTTGGTGGCTGAAGTCGGAGTAGGCACAGTGGCCGCCGGCGTCTCCAAAGCCCATGCCGACGTTGTCCTGATCTCGGGTCACGACGGTGGCACCGGCGCCTCACCTCTCACCTCCATAAAGCACGCCGGTGCACCTTGGGAGTTGGGCCTCGCAGAGACTCAGCAAACACTCCTTCTCAACGGATTAAGGGACCGGATCGTGGTCCAAGTCGACGGTCAGTTGAAGACCGGCCGCGACGTGATGATCGCCGCCCTACTGGGTGGAGACGAGTTTGGATTCGCCACAGCGCCCCTCGTGGTTTCGGGTTGCGTGATGATGCGGGTTTGCCACCTCGACACTTGCCCAGTGGGGGTAGCCACTCAGAACCCCGAACTACGAAAAAAGTTCACTGGTCGACCCGAGTTTGTCGTGAACTTCTTTGAATACATCGCCGAAGAAGTCCGGGAGATTCTTGCCGAACTGGGCTTCCGCACATTGGCCGAAGCCATCGGCCACCCCGAAGTCCTCGACGTCCGCCACGCCGTCGATCACTGGAAGGCCGCCGGTCTAGACCTATCTCCCATCCTCCACGTGCCCGACATAGGTAATGCCGATCGTCATAACACCGGCGGTCAGAACCATGGCTTGGAGCACATCCTTGACCGACACCTGATCGCTGAGGCCACTGCGTCCCTAGAAGACGGAAGGCCGGTCCGCATCGCCACCTCAATAACTAACGTTGATCGTTCGGTCGGAACCATGTTGGGCTATGAGTTGACCCGCCGGCACGGGGGAGAAGGGCTGCCCGACGACACCATCCAGGTGGATCTCAGCGGATCGGCGGGGAACAGTTTCGGAACGTTCGTGCCTCGGGGAATCACCTTGCGTCTCACCGGTGACGCCAACGACTACGTCGGCAAGGGCCTCTCCGGAGGCCGCATCGCCATCCGACCACCAGCCGATGCCCCCTTCATGGCCGAGGAGCAGATCATCGCCGGCAACGTAATTCTCTACGGGGCGACCTCCGGCGAGGCCTTTATCCGAGGGCGAGTCGGGGAGCGGTTCTGCGTTCGGAACTCTGGCGCCGTTGCAGTGGTAGAAGGAATCGGAGACCACGGCTGTGAGTACATGACCGGCGGACGAGCCGTGATCCTGGGCCCCACCGGTAGGAACTTCGCAGCTGGGATGTCCGGTGGAGTCGCCTTCGTCTTGGATCCGGACGGCTCCTTTTCCAACCGGGTCAACCCAGAGATGGTTCTGGTGGAGGAACCGGATGCCGAGGATCGTCACTGGCTTCAGGATCTCTTGGTCCAACACCACGACGAAACAGGGTCGACGGTGGCCAAGCGGCTGCTGGCCTCCTGGGACCGTCAAATAGCTCCCTTCGTGAAGGTGATGCCCACCGACTACAAGCGAGTACTCGAGGCGGCCGCCGTTGCCCGCGAGACCGGACGCGACGAGGTGGAGGCAATCATGGCCTCCACGGGGAATTAGGCACGATCATGGGCGACGCCCGAGGTTTTCTGAAACATGACCGGCAGCTTCCAGACCGCCGATCGGTGCCAGTCCGACTTCGGGACTGGAATGAGGTCTACGAGCCCTTCGGCGAAGACAACCTGCGAGAGCAGGCCAGCAGGTGCATGGACTGCGGCATTCCGTTCTGCAATGACGGCTGCCCACTGGGAAACCTCATTCCAGACTGGAACGACCTGACCTACCGAGACCACTGGCAGAACGCCATTGAGCGGCTGCATGCCACCAACAACTTTCCTGAGTTCACCGGGAGGCTCTGTCCGGCTCCCTGCGAAGGAGCCTGCGTCCTCGGAATCAACGAACCCCCGGTCACCATCAAGCAAATCGAGGTCAGCATCGTTGATCGGGCATGGGAGGAGGGGTGGATCGTCCCACTAGTTCCTGCCGAAAACACCGGTCGACGGGTGGCCGTGGTGGGTTCGGGGCCTGCCGGATTGGCTGCCGCCCAACAGCTCACCAGGGCGGGGCACAGCGTGGTGGTGTTCGAGCGAGCCGATCGGATCGGTGGCTTGATGAGGTATGGGATTCCGGAGTTCAAGATGGAAAAGCGCCACCTCGACCGACGACTGGCCCAAATGGAAGCCGAGGGAACAGAGTTTCGGACTAATACCGCCGTCGGTGTGGACCTCCCCGTGAAGCAACTTCGGGCCGATTTCGACGCTGTAGTGTTGGCCTGTGGAGCCACCCAGTGGCGCGATCTTCCAGTTCCCGGGCGAGAACTGGACGGCATCCTCCAAGCCATGGAGTATCTCCCCGGTTCCAACCGCGTCCAGGAGGGTGACCTGAACACCGCTCCGGTAGATGCCGCGGGCATGGACGTTGTCATCATCGGAGGAGGCGACACCGGGGCCGACTGCCTGGGCACTGCTCTACGCCAGGGAGCACGAGTGGTCCACCAGTTTGAGATCATGCCTAGACCGCCCGATGAACGACCCGACAGCAACCCGTGGCCGACCTGGCCAATGATCTACCGGGTGTCGTCGGCCCACGAGGAGGGCGGGGAGCGCGAGTACGCCATCAACACCTCAGAATTCGTTGGCCAAGACGGTCGAGTCAGCGCTCTGCGCACCCACCGGGTAGAGCAGGTGTACACCGAGGGGCGGATGTCGTTCGAGCCGATCGAAGGTACTGAGCAGGAGTTCCCCGCAGACCTGGTCCTCCTAGCCATGGGTTTCACCGGGCCGGAGCGCAACGAACTTACCGATGGCCTCGGTCTCGAACTAGACGTCCGAGGAAACGTCGCACGGAATCGGGAGTACCAGACCTCGGTGGACGGGGTGTACGTCTGCGGAGACATGGGGCGAGGACAGTCGCTAATCGTATGGGCTATTGCTGAGGGCCGGTCGTGTGCAGCGGCCGTGGACCGGATGCTCTCGGGAAGCACCCTCCTACCTGCACCCATCGCACCTACCGCTGTCCCTCTTCGCTGAGGTCACGGCGGCGCCACAAATCCACGTGGTGCCATCCGCCACTACCGCAGAGAAATACGTGGTTAAGCCGTGGCTAGCCTCCGGCCATCCTCAACCCGCTTTGAGAGTGAGTAGGTTCCAGAGGTGCCGAGGCTTAGAGAAACAGCGTTATCGGCGGCCGGAGCAGTAGTCCGCCGGACGGCGGCCGTAGCCAGCCGGGTCGCCGCTGTTGGCCCCAACGACCGCCCGGCTCGAAACTTCGGCCGGTTTGGTGACGGCACCCATCTCGGGTGGCCGACCGGTTCGGTGTTCGGCGAACGGTGGATCTGGATTGGCTGTGACACCCTGATCGCCCCGCACGTCACCCTGTCGGCTGGGATGGCTACCGCTGTGGAAATGGACACCGAATCGGTAGTTCGTATCGGTGATCGTTGTCTCATTGGACGGGGCACAGCAATCGTCGGGCACCGGGCTGTCGATATCGGTGATGACGTGTACACCGGTATGAACGTCTACATCACCGACCAGAACCACGGGTACGAAGACCTCAGCCTCCCCATTGGGGTGCAGGCCCCATCGGAAGAGCCCGTAGCCATCGGCTCAGGAAGTTGGATCGGATCCGGTGCGGTGATTCTCCCCGGAGCGCGAATCGGCACCCATGTCGTCGTAGGAGCGAACTCGGTGGTCCGTGGCGAAATCCCCGACTATTCGGTGGTAGTTGGCGTACCCGGCCGTGTGGTCCGTCGACATGACGGCACCGCTTGGCGACGCATGGGAATCGGAAAAGGGGCTGAGGTGATCTGGCCGAACCAATTCGGAAATAGCAAAAACTGAAGCCCTGTGGAACGTTCGCTATTACGCGCCTAGAACGGTTGGGCGTCGAGAAACTCCAACGCTGCGTCTATGAAGCCGAAGTCCTTTGGCGTAGCGAAGTGGTCGACACCAGGCAGAACGACCAAGTCGGCATTAGGTAGGCCGTCCACTAGTGGATCGGCAGGGCCGGCGTGATCTTGCTCTCCGATTACTACCCGGACCGGGATCGACACACCGGCGAGAAGCTCCGGCGTGAAGGAGCGCCGGTCAGGTCGCTGCAAGAACGCGGACAATGCCTCGCGGTCGGCTCCCGCTACATCGGGAAGGTCAGCGAAATAGCGCATCTCGGGATCTGTTGCCGTCCCTGTTCGAACCGCTTCGACTACCGCCCGTCCCCGCTCGACGTCACGCTCGAAGAGGTTGCGTCCCACGCCGGCTAACACAATTCGGTGAAATCGGTGAGCGTGATGGGCAGCCAACCACAGGACGGCCATGGCGCCTGCCGAAAAGGCGATGGCATCGACCGGATCGTGTCCCAGCTCGTCAAGAATCCGGTCTTCTAAGTTCCGGTAAGCCTCTGGGTCACTGGGCTTATCAGCCATCCCATGGCCCAGGAGGTCTACCCCGACCACTGTTCGGCCGGCGTCTCCAAGTAGATCGACCCAGCCGTTATTGCGCCAGGTGGCCTCAAAGGAGGTTCCAAACCCGTGGACAAGTAGAACATCGGGACCGGACACCCGGCGAACTTACCTGTCGTCTGCTCGGGCCTCCCCGCTGGGCTTCCCTGATCAGTGGATTTGACGTCGGTACCCTGATTCGGTGACTCCGCAACGCCTGCTGGTTGTGGTCGGGTTGCCCCTCGGCCTCCTGATCGCCTTCTTGTCGCCCGCCTGGACGGCCTATGACGAGTTCACACACTTCGCCCGCGCGGTCGACATGGCGCAGGGGAATCTGGAGCCCACCCTGTCGAGCGAGGGCATCGGTTCTCATATCCCCACCGCCTACCAGGAGGCCACCGGCCAGATCATCCTAGATCACCAGGAAGGTCGACCGCCGTGGTCCCCGACGTCGATCCGAGCCTTGCTCGACCACCGGCCGGATGGTCGGACTACCTTTATCGACACCCGTCCCACCACGGCTTCCACCCCGGTGGCCTATCTCTCTGCTGCCGCCGGAGCTTGGGTGCCGGTGGTCCTCGATGCTCCCGGGCTGGTGGTCCTGTGGGCTAGCCGCCTCGCTTCTCTGGCGGTCTACCTTGCTATCGCCACGGTGGCTGTCCGCGGGGCTTCGGCGTTCCGCTGGTCGTTAGCCGCCTCCGCTCTCGCTCCCCTAAACCTGGCTTTGGCCTCCTCGGTCTCTCCGGACGGATTGACAGTCGTCGCTGTGCTCCTCACATTCTCCATATGGACGCGGGTGGAGGCGGGTGACGAGGTCGGAATGCCAACCCTCATCGGAGCATCCCTTCTCCTGGCCCTGGCTAAGCCCCCGTATTTCCTGGTCCTAGCGCTCTTCTTGATATCTGCTG
>PBDJ01000022.1 GCA_002717365.1 Acidimicrobiaceae bacterium
GGAGGGTGATAAATCAGGTCCACGGCAACTGTTCCGACAGCCACTGATTCAGGGTCCACGGGCAGGGCCCCGTCTTCGATCATCCCTACCGAAGTGGCGTTGACCACCAGGTCAGCGGCAGCGACTGTGTCGAACAGTTCGTCAAATCCGACCACTCGGCCGACCGGGCCAGCCAGGCCTGCGGCCACCTCGGCCCGAGACGCCGTACGGTTGACTACCGCCACCTCGGCCGCCCCGGCTCTAGCCAGGGCCAGAACTACTGCGCGTGCCGCTCCCCCGGCCCCTAGGACCACTGTGTTCCGGCCCGTCGGGTCAAAGTCGGAGTCATGACGTAGACCGTCGAGGAACCCGTCTCCGTCAGTGTTGTGACCAACTAGGCGGTCTCCCTCAACCACCACGCAGTTCACGGCGTCAAGCACTTCTGCTTGTTCGGTCCGGTGATCTACAGCGGCAGCCACAGCCGCCTTGTGAGGCATGGTCACCGAGAGCCCGGCCAGACCCAGGGCCCGTACGGCATCCAACGCCTCGCCGGACTGACCCTCGGCTACCTCCAAGGCCATGAAGTGCCAGTCCAGCCCAGCCTCTACAAACGCCGCGTTCAGAAGGGTTGGCGACAGGGAATGTCGCACCGGCGCGCCGATCACGGCTGCTAGGCGCGTCTCCCCAGAGATCGGTGGTCGTCGGTCGTCAGTCAGGTCACCCACAACCCAGATCCTTCTGTATGCAGACCCGTCGGGCCACCTCAAATTCGGATGCCGTCACAGCAAACGTATGTGCCCCCGGAATGCCGCCCTCGTCGGTACGGACGTAGTACATCCACGGACCGGGTTCCGGCGTCACGGCAGCTTCCAGAGAGGCCCGCCCAGGAGCCGATATGGGCGTGGGTGGTAGACCTACCACCACCCGGGTGTTCCACAGCGAGACAACATTCAGGTCTGTCTCGTCCATGGCCTCGCCGGCTGTCTTACCCACCGCGTACCGGGTAGAAGCGTCGATGCCAAGACGCCATCCGGAGGTCAGCCGGTTGTGAATAACCCGGCTGATCCGGGGCCGGTCCACGTCCAGCAAGGCCTCCTCCTCGATGAGGGAGGCCAAGATCACTGCCTCGTACGGGGTCAAGCCCACGGCAGCAGCCCGGGCCTCCAGGTCCAACTCGTCGACGACCCGCAGGAACTGCTGGTGCATCCGGACCACCAACCCCAACTCGTCGCTGACCGTGGCCTCGTCCAACTGGTAGGTGTCGGGGAACAACAGCCCTTCGACCAGCCGGTACGAGAGTCGGCGAGGGTAGTGCAACCAGGCCAGCCGGTCACTGGTCAGGGCGACCCTCAGTTCCTCCTCCTCGAATAGCGGCATGTCGCGAAGCAGCCGGGTCACCATCTGCTCCAAAGTCAGGCCTTCGGGAACTGTCACCCGGATGACCTCCTCGGGTAGAGGTCCGAGGTTCAAGAGGTCCACCGTGGCCTCGAACGACAGGTGTTCCTGCAACACGTAATCGCCGGCCTGGAACGAGTACTCCACCCCGGGCTCACAGTCGATGAGCCACCGGATGCCCATCGGACACCGCATCCACTGGCGAAACATGGCCGGGTTGTCGATCACGTCCACGTAGCCCAAAGAGGCCACGACGTCGTTGGTGCTCCAACCTTCGACAATGGTGAACTCCACCTCGACCCCTGGCAGGTCGGAGGGCGTCATCTGGTCATTGACCCAGTCCATGAACATCCGGTAGCCGACCAGCAGCCCGATCAGGACCACGACGAGAACCAGACCCCAGCGGGGCAGGGGTCCGAGGGCCGACCGGTGTCGCACCCAGCGCACGTCGGGTCGAATGGCCTCGTCGATCACCGGACCCGACGGGTGGGGATCGGTAAACGGTTCGGAACCAAAACCGGGCGGTCCTTCCCGTCCGTCGTCGCTCACCCGTCCTCCGTTCCCGACATCTCCCCGCCCGTCGCCCGACCGTCCAGCCAGGACTGGAGCATCACAGCGGCGGCCACCATGTCGACCACCTTGCGCCGATCTGGGCCGCGCACATCCTGTTCGCGTAGCGAGCGTTCGGCAGTCACCGTGGTCAGGCGCTCATCGTAGGTCTCGACTGGAACGGACAGGAGGGCAGCCAGGTCGCCAGCCTCGGCGGTCATCGACCGGCCCATTGGTCCGAGTGTGCCGTCCAACGAGTATGGAATCCCGATCACTACGACAGCGGCCTCCCACTCCTCGACGAGGGCGGAAACAGCCCGGTGGTCGGCCTTTCGATCCCCGGTTCGCTGGAGGACCTCGACCGGGGTGGCAACCCGCCCATCGCCGTCGCTTACCGCGACGCCGACGCGCTTCGAGCCAAGGTCGAGGCCGAGGGCCCGCACCGGTCGGTCAGCCGGCGTGGGCGGCGGCCCGTGCCTGTTCGAGGGCGTCGGCCAGATGCTCGGGGGCCTTGCCGCCCACCATCGTCACCTCGGGGTTGGAGCGACCGCCCCCACCAATGGTCTTGGCTGCGTCGACCACCAGGACGCCGGCGTCCAACCCGCTGTCGGGAGCCACCGCGGCCACCAGGGCAGCCCCTCCGCCTTCGGGTGCCGTGCCCAGGATGGCGACCTGCACGCCATCCCGGTCCCGGACGGCCATGGCCAGGTCGCGTAGTCCGTCGCGGTCAATGTCCTCAACCAGGATCGCTACTACACCGTCGTCAGCCGTGGCGGCCAACTCGTCAGCCCGTCCCAGCGCGACCCGGCGCTTCCACTCGTCCAGTTCGCGGCGAAGGGCCCGTACCTCATCGACCCGCTTCTGGACACCATCCAGTACGTCGTCTACCGGAACACCGACCAGGTCGGCCACCCGGTCCAGGGCGGCCTCGGCGGCCCGGAGACGGTCGATAGGTGCTGTGCCGGTCACCGCCTCGATTCGTCGGATGTTGGAGCCGATCGAACCCTCGGAGACAATCTTCAGCGGCCCGATGTCACCCAGGGCAGCAACGTGAGTCCCGCCACACAGTTCCGTGGAGTGAGGACCGGCTTCCAGCACGCGGACCGAGTCGCCGTACTTGTCGCCGAAGAAGGCGATAGCTCCCGCCTGCTCGGCCTCCTCCTTCGTTGCCTCGTAGTGACGGCATGCCGGGTTGGCCAGGACGTCGGCGTTGGCCAGGTCCTCCACGGCAACCACCTGCTCGGCAGTCAGGGCCTCGAAGTGGCTGAAGTCGAAGCGCAACCGATCGGGGCCGACATAGGAACCCTGTTGCTTGACGTGGTCGCCCAGGACCCGGCGGAGTGCCGAATGGAGGAGATGGGTACCGGTGTGGTTGCGGCGGATAGCGGCCCGACGGTCGGCGTCGATGGTGGCTCGGACCACACCGCCCACCTCCAGGGCCCCGTCCACCATCTCGACGTGGTGCTGGTGCAAGCCATCGAGCGCCAGTGTGGTGTCCACCACTCTCGCAGTGCCGGACCCCGATACAAGCGTCCCGGTGTCGCCGATCTGGCCACCGGACTCGGCGTAGAACGGAGTGCGATCCAGCACGACCACTCCACTGTCGGAGAACAGGACCGTGGCGTCGGCCTCTTCCTCCTCGCGTCCCACGAACTCGGTGGGACCGTTGGAATCCAGCACCGCCCGGAGGTCGCCAGCAGTCGCCGTGTTCCCGGCCTCTTTGCGGGCCGCCCGGGCTCGCTGCTGCTGTTCGGCCATGGCGACCCGGAAGCCTTCCAGGTCGACCTCGACGCTCCGTTCGGCAGTGATCTCTTCGGTCAGCTCCAGGGGGAACCCGTAGGTGTCGTGCAGCTTGAAGGCCACGTCTCCGTCCAGCCGGCCGCCCTCTCCCACCCCGTCCAGGGCGGCGTCGAGGATGGCCAATCCGGTCCGTAGGGTCTCGCGGAACCGGGCTTCCTCGCGGTCCAGGACATCGCGTACGTAGGCGTGGTTGCGCTCTAGTTCCGGGTAGTCGGAACCCATGATGCCCACCACCGCGTCGACCAGTTCCGGCATGATCGAATCCTCTACACCGAGGAGCCAGGCGTGACGCACGGCCCTCCGAATGATGCGACGTAGCACGTAACCCCGGTCCTCGTTGCTGGGGAAAACGCCGTCGCTGATCAGGAAGGTGGACGACCGGGCGTGGTCGGCCAGGATCCGTTGCGACACGTCGGTGCGATCTGACGATCCGTGGGGCACCCCGCTGAGTTCTCCGATCCGGCCCAACAGGCGGGAGAACTCGTCGGTCTCCCAGACTGAGTTGACGCCCTCCAGCACGCTGAGGATGCGCTCCAAGCCGGCTCCCGTGTCGATAGAGGGAGCAGGTAACGACGTCATGGACCCGTCGTCGTGCTGCTCGAACTGCATGAACACGAGGTTCCAGATCTCGATGAACCGTTCGTCGCCGCCGTAGGCGGGACCCCCGTCTTCGCCGAAGTCCGGGCCCTTGTCCCAGAAGATCTCCGAGCAGGGCCCGCACGGGCCGGTGTCGGCCATTCTCCAGTAGTTCTCTTCGTCCAGGCGTTGGATCCGTTCGGCAGGCACCCCCACCTCGTCGCGCCAGATGGCCTCGGCTTCGTCATCGCTGACGTGGACGGTGATCCACAGCCGCTCCGGGTCGAGACCCAGGTTGGCCGTCACGAACTCCCAGGCGAAGGCGCAGGCCTCGGACTTGAAGTAGTCGCCGAAGCTGAAGTTGCCCAGCATCTCGAAGAAGGTCAGGTGGCGGCTGGTGCGGCCTACTTCGTCGAGGTCGTTGTGCTTTCCTCCGGCCCGGACGCACTTCTGGACGGTGACGGCCCGGGGCCATGGGGCCGGCTGCTCACCTACGAAATACGGCTTGAACGGGACCATACCGGCCACCGTGAACAGCAGTGTCGGATCGTGCGGAATCAGACTGCCCGAAGCCTCGTGGTGGTGACCGTGCCCCCCAAAGAAGTCGACGAAGGCGCGCCGCACCCCGTTGGCGGTCGACAGGAGTTCCGGATCGGACGCGGTAGCCATAGTCCGTCCAGCCTAGAGACCGGGCGGCGGGTTGACGGACCGCGACGGGACCGGTCAGCCCACCGACCGGAAGGGACGGTGGCGACGCCGGGCGCCGTACTCGTGGTCCAAGGTGTGGCGTGTCCGACGGACCTCATCACGTCCATCACGGGTGGCGTCGGTGACCTCTCCGGCAATTCGACGGACACTGCTCAACATGTCCGTCCCCCGGTTGGCCACCTCCCGGCGCAGGTGTTCCGGCGTGTAGCGCTCCACGCCGCGACGAATCCGACGCCGAAGCCACGCAGCGGTCGCCGTACCAACAAGCCAACCTCCAAGCAACCAGACCAGGCGCCTTCGCATCAGGCCACCCCGCCCCGACGCCGGCCACGCCGCAACTCCACCGCACCGGCCTCCACGACGGCGTCACCCGACCCGGTGGCCAGCGGGCCGCCCCTGAGTCGGCGAACGAACCGGCCAATGCCGGCCGAGACGGCGGCCGCCCCGATGAGGGGCGGCGAGAAGGCTCGGTAGGTGAGCCGGGATGCGGCGTCCACGGTGGTCGAGATGCTCTCGGCGGTATCCAGCAGTTCGTCGACCCGGCCTAACCCGGTGGTGGCGTGGTCCACGGCTTCCCGGAGGTCAACCACCAGGGGAATGGTCTGCTCCCGGAGTATGTCCACCGTCTCGCGCAGGGACCGCAGGGTCCGCACCAGGGAGGACACGGCAACCACCAGCACGACCACAGCGACCAGACACACCGCGGCGATCAACACCGCTGCCACGTCACCTGCTCCCATCGTGTTCCACTCCCCCGTCGGCCCGGCGGCGGTCGGCCATCCGCTCGGCCACCTCGCTCTCCGCTCCGTGCGGTGACGGATCGTAGTAGACGTTGCCCTCCACCTCGTCTGGCCGGTAGCGCTGGTCCACCCACCCGGCAGGGTCGTCATGGGGGTACCGGTAGCCGTCGCCGTGGCCCAACTGGGCCGCCCCCCGGTAATGGGCGTCGCGGAGGTGCATCGGCACCTTACCGACGCCCGACGCGCGAGCATCAACCCCGGCACGGTCCAAAGCCATGGTGACCCGGTTGGACTTGGGAGCCGTGGCCAGGTGCACCACGGCCTGAGCCAGGTTCAACCCGGCCTCGGGCAGGCCGACGAACTCGACGGCCCGAGCCGCGGCATCAGCCACCACGAGGGATGTTGGGTCAGCCATGCCAACATCCTCGCTGGCCAGAATGACCAGGCGGCGGGCGATGAACCTGGCGTCCTCACCGGCGTCCAGCATCCGGGCCAGCCAGTAGAGGCCGGCGTCAACGTCGGAGCCGCGGATGCTCTTGATGAAGGCACTAATGACGTCGAAATGCTCGTCGCGGCCGTAGCGCAGAGCCTTGGTGCCCAATGCCGCCTCGGCGTCGACCATCAACACCCGGTCACCGCCTCGTCCGACAGCCAGTGCAGCGGCCACCTCCAAGCTGGTAAGGGCGTGGCGACCGTCGCCGGCGGACCGGTCCACCAGTAGGTCCAGGGCGTCGTCGTCGGCCGCCACCTCCTCGGCGACTAGGCCCCGCTCCAGCAGAGACCGCACAGCCTCCGACCCCAGGGGTTCAAGTCGAAACAAGGTAGACCGAGACATCAGCGGGGCGTTGACCTCGAAGAACGGGTTCTCGGTGGTGGCTCCGATTAGGACCAGTAGGCCCGACTCCACCGACGGGAGCAGGGCGTCCTGCTGGGCCTTGTTGAACCGGTGCACCTCGTCCAAGAACAGAATGGTTCCCACGTCGCTTTCGCCCAGCCGGGTCTGAGCTCGAGCCACCAGCTCCCGGACATCCTTGACGCTGGCGCTGACCGCTGAGAGTTCAGTGAACTCCGCCGCCGTAACCCGGGCGATCAGTCGGGCCACGGTGGTCTTTCCGGTGCCTGGTGGCCCCCACAGGATCACCGACGAGAGGCGGTCGCCCTCGATGAGCCGTCGGAGCGGACGGTCTGGGCCCAACAGGTGTTCTTGGCCGACGACGTCGTCCAAGCGGGTGGGACGAAGGCGGTCGGCCAGCGGGGCACGTCTAGCCAGGCGCTCCTGGGCGGCACTGGCGAACAAGTCTCCGGACACGTAGTCGACGTTACCCCTCGGCCCGTCGACGTAGACCGGCGGTGCTGGCCCTAGTCAGTGGGCGGCAGGATCCGCAGGCCCAACTCAGTGAGATGGTGCTCGTCGATCCGGGCCGGAGCATTGGTCAACGGATCGGCACCCGACTGGGTCTTCGGATAAGCGATGACCTCGCGGATATTCTCCTCGCCGGCCAAGATGGCCGTCAGGCGGTCCATACCGAAAGCGAACCCGGCGTGGGGCGGCGCCCCGTAGCGGAAGGCATCGAGCAGGAACCCGAACTTGGTCTGGGCCTCCTCAGCACCAATCCCTAGGACAGCAAAGATCTGCTCCTGGATTTCCCGCCGGTGGATTCGCACGCTTCCCGAGCCCAGTTCCCACCCGTTCAGAACGAGGTCGTAGGCCCGGGACCGGACGTCGAGCAGGTCGCCACGTTCCAGAGCGTCGAGGTCCTCCTCGTGGGGCATGGTAAACGGATGGTGGGCTGGAATCGGGTTCCCCGTGTCGTCTAGGCCCTCGAATAGTGGAAAGTCCACCACCCACAGGAAGTGCAGGCCGCCCTCGGTAACTGGCGGGCGCCCCAGTTCCAGGCGGACCAAGCCCAGAACGTGGCGGACGGTGTGGCGCTCGTCAGCCACGATGAGGAGTAGGTCACCGATCTCGGCCTCCAGGGTGGAACGCAGGGCTCCCATCTCCTCGTCGGACAGGAACTTGGCCACTGGAGAATTGATGCCGTCGTCCTCCACCTTCATCCAGACCAGGCCTTTGGCTCCCCACTGCTTGCACTGCTCGGTCAGGTCGTCCAGACGGTTCCGGGACAGGTCGGCGCCACCCGGCACCCGAATGCCCTTCACGCAGGGAGCCTGGAAGGCCCGGAAACCGGTGTCGGCGAACACCTCGGTCAGTTCAACCAGCTCCATGCCGAACCGGATGTCAGGCTTGTCGGATCCAAAGCGCTCCATGGCCTCATCCCACGACATCCGGGGGATCTCTCCCGGGCGCTCGCCGGTAACCGCTTCGGTGGCCGACGAGACAGCATGCGAAATGAAGGCCAGCACGTCATCCTGGGAGACGAAACTGGCCTCAGCGTCGAGCTGCATGAACTCGAACTGGCGGTCGGCCCGGAGGTCCTCATCACGCAGGCAGCGGGCGATCTGGTAGTAGCGGTCCACCCCGCCAACCATGCAGAGTTGTTTGAAGATCTGCGGACTCTGAGGCAGGGCGTAGAAGGAACCCGGTTCCTTACGAGACGGGACCACGAAGTCGCGTGCGCCCTCGGGCGTACTGGCGATCAGCATCGGGGTCTCAACTTCGACGAACCCCTGCTCCTCCATGGCTTGGCGGATCGCGCTGTTCACCCGGGCCCGGACCTCCAAGTTGCGCTGCATCCGGGGCCGACGCAGGTCCACGTACCGGTGGCGGAGCCGCACCACCTCGTCCACGTCTATGCGGTCGTCCAGGGGGAAGGGTGGTGGCTCAGCAGTCGACAGGACGGTCACGTCGGTGGTATCGACCTCCACGGCGCCGGTGGCCAGGCCGTCGTTGGCAGTGTCGGCTGGGCGCTCGCGCACCGTTCCGGTGACCTGCAGGACGTACTCGCTGCGCAGGTCGTGGGCTCCGTCGATGACCAACTGCACTACTCCGCTGCGGTCCCGTAAGTCGACGAAAGCCAGGTGCTCGCCGTGTTCCCGGCGCCGGTCAACCCAGCCGCAGAGGGTGACCTGGCGGCCCACGTCGCCAACCCGTAGGTCGCCGCAGCGGTCGGTTCGTAGGGAGGTGGAGTAGTCGGTCAACGTAGCCTCGCTCGCAGGGTGTCGATCATGGAGTCCAGAGTGACAGCTTCCTGGCCAGCATCGCCCCGCAGGTCCCGGACGGTGACTGTGCCGTTATCGCGCTCGTCGTCGCCAACGATCACGGCCAGCGCGGCACCGCTCCGGTCGGCCGCCTTCATCTGGGCCTTCATGGAGCGGTCGTCCCACGATCGGTCGGCTCGCAGGCCGGCGAGCCGGATCCGGTCGGTCAGAACCACGGCCAGGTTCCCACCCGTGGCGTCGACCACGAACACGTCGACGGCCGCTGCCGGCGCCTCGAAGACCCCTTCGGCGTCGCAGGCCAGCAGGGTGCGGTCCACTCCGAGGGCGAAACCTACGCCCGGGGTTGGTGGGGCACCCAAGTCTTCGGCCAGCCCGTCATACCGTCCACCACCGCCCACCGCGTTCTGGGCGGCGTCCAGGGCCTCGGCGGCAAACTCGAAGGTGGTCCGGACGTAATAGTCGAGGCCGCGTACTAGCCGGGGGGCCACGGTAAACGGCACTCCGAGGGCATCCAGGGCGTCGGTGACCTGGTCGAAGTGGGTTGCCGAGTCGTCGCCCAGGTGGTCAGCCATGGTCGGGGCGGCAGCCACCAGGTCGGCGTCAGCCTCCCGGCGGGAGTCCAAGACTCGGAGGGGGTTGGTGTCCAGGGTGGCCCGTGACTCCTCACTGAGGGCGTCCAGGTGGGCCTCGAAATGGGCACGCAGCGCGGCGACGTACCGCTGCCGGTCATCGGTGCTGCCCAGCGAGTTGACCAGCAGAGTGATCCGGCGCAGCCCAAGTCGCTGATAGAACCGCCAGGCCAGGGCGATCACCTCGGCATCCAAGTGGGCGTCCTCGGGGCCCAGGGCCTCCACACCTACCTGGTCGAACTGCCGGAACCGGCCTTTCTGGGCCCGCTCGTAGCGGAAGTTGGGTCCGGCGTACCAGGCCTTCCACGGGACAGGTGGGCGGTGCTCGGCGAAGGCCCGAACCACACTGGCCGTCTGCTCGGGACGCAGGGCGATGGTACGACCACCCTTGTCCTCGAAGGAGTACATCTCCTTACGGACCACATCGGTAGCCTCGCCGAGGCGCCGGAACACCTCCACGTGCTCGAACATGGGCGGGATGACTTCGAGGTAACCGGCCGAGCCGGCCACATCGGCGAACAGATCGACCAGGGCCCGCCACCTGGCCGAGTCCGGCCAGAGAATGTCGCGAGTGCCCTTGGGAGCGCGGAACGGTTGATCGGCCACGAAGATGGAGGCTACTGGAGGGTCCCCCGGCCAGACCGGTGACCGATCAGTCCTCGTCCGTTTCGTCGCTGTCGCTGGTTTCCTCTCCGCCGCCCGGGACTACACGGTGGACGTCGTATACCGAGTCCACCTGGCGTAGAAGTCGCAACAGCGTCTCAAGGTGGGCCGGGTCCCCGATTTCAAACTCGAAGCGCATGGTGGCCACCCGGTCGGTGCCGCTGGTGGACGTCGAGGTGGAGAGCACGTTGACGTGGTTGTCGGCTAGTACGCCTGTGACATCGCGCAACAGCCGAGGTCGGTCTAGGGCCTTGAGTTCGACAGATACCGCAAAGTGGCCGCCTGACTCCTCGTCCCAGTCCACATCGATGAGGCGGTCGACCTGGTCGGCCCTCAACGACACGGCGTTAGCGCAGTCGGTCCGGTGGACCGATACCCCCCGACCCCGGGTCACGAACCCCATGATCTCGTCGGGGGGTACCGGGGTGCAGCAGCGAGACAGCCGCACCATCATGTCGTCCAAGCCTTCGACGTGGACCCCAACCGAGTTGGTTGCTCGGCGGGGTCGGCGGGGCTGCACGACGGTGACCGGGAGGTCGGCCTCAGGATCCTGGTCGCTTAAGACCTTGGCGACCCGGGCCACCACCGACCGGGCCGATACGTGGTGCTCGCCCACTGCGGCGTACAAGGCGTCGGGCTCGTGGTAGTTCAGATCAGCCGCCACTTCGGCCAGCTCAGAGCCGGCGAGCACGGCGCGGGTCGGCAGCCCAGCTCGTCGCAGCTCGACGGTGAGCTCCTCATACCCGGAGTCAATGGCGTCCGACCGACGCTCCTGGGAATACCAGTGTTTGATCTTGCTAGACGCCCGGTGGGTGGCCACGAACTGCAGCCAGTCCTGGCTGGGCCCGGCGGTGGGCTGCCGAGAGGTAACGATCTCGACCGTGTCGCCGGTGACCAGCCTGCTCTCCAGCGGGACGAGCCGTCCGGCCACTTTGGCCCCGACGCAGGTGTGGCCTATGTCGGTGTGGATGGCGTAGGCGAAGTCCACCATGGTGGCCCCTAAGGGCAGGCTGACCACCCTTCCCTGCGGGGTGAAGACGTAGACCTCGTCCAGTTCCAGGTCGGTCTTGAGGTTGGCCATGAAGGTGCTGGGGTCCTCGGTCTCGGCCTGCCACTCCACGATCCGACCTAGCCACGCCATCTCGTCGGAGGGCGACCGGGTCTTGTAGTCCCAGTGGGCGGCCACCCCGTACTCGGCCCGGGAATGCATCTCGGCGGTCCGGACCTGGAACTCCACCAGCTTGCCCTGAGGGCCGACAACCGTCGTGTGTAGTGACTGGTAGAGGTTGAACTTGGGCATGGCGACGTAGTCCTTGAAGCGACCCTGGACTGGCTTCCAGGTGGCGTGGATTGTTCCCAGCGCGGCGTAGCAGTCTCGGACGTTCTCGACGATCACTCGAATCCCCACTAGGTCATGGATCTCGTCAAAGGGCCGCCCTTTCAGGATCATCTTGTCGTAGATGCTCCAGAGCTGCTTCGGTCGCCCGTAGACGTGGCCCTCGATGGACAGCTCGGCCAGCCGGCCCTCTACCTCGCCGATCAGTTGGGCCAGGTAGAGGTCACGCTCTGGCGAGCGGTCTTGAACCATCTGGCCGATCTGGCTGTACCGCTTGGGGTGGAGGGTAGCCAGAGCCAGGTCCTGGAGTTGGTCTCGGACCTCCTGCATGCCTAGCCGGTTGGCCAGCGGTGCGTAGATGTCCAGGGTCTCCTGGGCTACCCGCTGTTGCTTGTGTTCGGGCAGGGCGGCCAGGGTCCGCATGTTGTGGAGGCGGTCAGCCAGCTTGATGATCAGCACCCGGAGGTCCTTGGCCAGAGCGACCAGCATCTTGCGCACGCTGGCCGCCTGTTGCTCCTCGCGGGTGTCGAACCGGAGACGGTCCAGTTTGGTGACGCCGTCCACGATGAGTCGGACGTCGGACCCGAAGTCTCGTTCCAGGTCGTCCAAGCTGACCGAGGTGTCCTCGACGGCATCGTGGAGGAGGGCGGCGGCCACCGTGACGTCGTCTAGGCCCTGGCGGGCCACGATGGTGGCCACCGACATGGGGTGATGGATGTATGGCTCGCCCGACTTGCGAGTCTGACCCTCGTGGGCGGCCAAGGCCACCCGGTAGGCCTGTTCGATGAGGGTCGTGTCGACGTCCGGGTGGTGTTGGTGGAACTCGGTGATGAGCGCCGAGGTCTCGCCGACAGCCGCCTTGGGTCGTCGCCTCCAGGGCAAGACCCGGGTCACCGCGGGCATGTCAGCCCCCTCCGCCGTGGACCGTCCCGGATGTCATCGCCTCGGCGGGTCGACAACCGGCTGCCTCCTGGCCCGACTGCCGCATGACCCAAAGGTAGTCGGCGGCCCTCCACCGACCGAGAGGCGCATCGGTCAGCGCTTCTTTTTCTTGCGAGGACGGGGTGGTGCCCCACCGGTGGCGGGTCGAACCACCGGTGGCCGCTTCTTGGCCGGCCCGCCGGACGGGCTGCGGCGCGGGGCGGCCCGGGTGTCGGAAAGGACGGCCTCCTGTCGGCCGATAACCCGGGTAGGGCCCTCTTCTCCGGCCCGACCCCGGACCTTGGATGCCACGGCCCGCCATCGCTCCTCGCCCTCTTTGAGCCGCGATACCAGAGATGAGGCTAGGAAGAGCGAGGAGTAGGAGCCGACCACGATGCCGACCAGCAGGGCCACGGCAAACTCCTGGAGCGGGGCCGCCCCCATGGCCAACGAGCCGACGATCAGCAGCGACACCACCGGGATGGCCGAGGTCACGCTGGTGTTGATGGAACGCATGGTCACCCGGTTTAGGGCCAGGTTCATAAGTTCGGGGTAGGTGTAGCGCTCGGTGGCCCCCAGTCGGGCCACGATCTCCCGGACCTTGTCGTAAACAACGATGGTGTCGTAAAGCGAGTAACCCATGATGGTCAAGAAGGCGATGACGGTCGCTGGCGTGATCTCGAACTGGAAAACCGAGTAGACGCCGACGCTGAGCACGATGTCGTGGGCCACGGCGACCAGGGCCCCGACGGCCATCTTCCACTCCAGCCGCACCGTGATGTAGATGGCCACCACGATGAAAAAGATGACCAGGGCACGAAGGGCCTTGTCTGTGACCTCGTCACCCCACGTGGGGCCGACTTGTTCGAAGGCCTCCACGGGACCTAGACGGGCGGTCAGGGCATCGCGTATCTCGGCTGCCTGGACCGGGTCCTCGACGTCGGACCGGATGAGGAGCACCTCGTCGTCCACCACCTGGACCCGGGCGGCCCCCGCTCCCAGGTCGTCCATCACCACTCGGGCGTCGGCCACGTCTGCTCCGGGGGCCCGTACCTCGTAGGAGGTCCCACCTTCGAAGTCCAGGCCCAGGTTCAGCCCACGAATACCGAAGGAGGCCAGCCCGATCAGGACGGCCACCGTGGAGGCTATGACCGCTCGACGCCACAGGCCGGGGAAGTCGACAGACGACTCGCCTCGGTAGAGGCCCGTCAGCCGACTCATGAGACCACCTCGGCCGTCGAGCCGGCGGCGGTAGAGACGGCGCCGCTGGCTGGCAACCCGAAGCGCTGCGGATGCTCGGCAAACCACCGGGTGGTGGCCAGCAGTCGAACCATCGGACCCATGAAGCAGTAGGTGGCTATCAGGTCCAGCAGCGTGGCCAGGCCCAGGTACAAGGCGAAACCGCGGACGGCGCCGACGGTCAGGGCCCACAGCAGGCCAGCTCCAATGAGGGAGGCCGTGTTGGCCTTGACGATGGTGGCAAAGGCGATGGGGAAGGCCCGGTCCACCGATGATCGGGCGGTTCGGCCGTCGCGTACGTCCTCCTTGAGGTGCTCGAAGTACACGACGTTGGAGTCAACGGACACGCCGATGGCCACAATCATGCCGGTTACCCCAGCCAGGGTGAGGGCCAGGCCCGACTGGGTGCCCAAATGGGCCACGATGGCCCATAGCAGCGCGCCGGAGATAGCGAGGCTGGTCAGGGCCACCAAGCCCAGGATCCGATAATACCCGACGATGAATACGGCAACCAGCAGTAGTCCGACCAGGCCGGCCACCACGCCAGCCCGTAGGGAGTCCTCGCCGATGGTGGCCGACACGACCCGGGTGTTCTCCGGCTCTAACTCGACGGGTAGGGCGCCGTAGCGCAGGGCTAGCGACACGTCGTCGGCCCCCTGCTTCTCAAAGCCGCCGGAGATAAGGATGGAGTCGGCTTTGAACTCGGGGGCTCGAATGGCTGGAGCGGTCACCACCTGCCCGTCCAGCACGATGGCCAGACGGCCATTGGTAGCGCCCTCCAGGCGGGGGCAAGACGTCTCGCCTACGTAGCAACGGGCGGCGATCTCGTTGAATCCGTCGATGCCCACTCGACCGGCTCGGAGGTCCAGACCGACCTGCCACTGGTAGTCGATGAACAGTGGGTTGGCCTCGGCGATGGCCTCGCCGGTCAGGAGGCTGGGTCCCAGCACGTACCTTGCCTCCGATGACCCAGTGCGAGCCCCCAGGACCACGAAGTCGGTCGGGTGGTCGTCCTCGGGTGGGGTCACCCCACCCGGACCCACGGATGGCACCACTTCACCGGAGTCGAGCAGCGAACAGGACGCCGGTCCGGACGGTGCCGTCCCTGAGGCCTCAGTGGCCCCACCCGGAAAGTTCAGCATTCGGCACACGGGCCGGAACCGCAACTCAGCCGTCGTTCCAACCAGGGCCAGAGCTCTTTCCTGATCGTCTACACCGGGCAGTGAAACCATCACGCCGGTCTCGGTACGGGAGATCTCCGGCTCGGCCACGCCCAGACCGTCGACCCGGTCGCGGATGATCTCGACCGTCTGATCGAGCATGGCTTCGTCAGTCGGGCCCACCGCGACCAGCCGGACCGAGACGCCGCCCTGGAGGTCTAGACCCAGTAGAGGTTCATTACGCCACACCACGGTCAGGACCGCGGCGGCGACAGTCAGCGCGACAATCCCGAGGAGGAGGACGAACTGGCGACGGGACATAGGGGAAGAGCGGTCCGGGGAATGTGGGGTTAGCCCTCGATGGGACCCGTGGGTTCGGTGTCCTCGTCAGTCGCACTGTCAGGTTCGTTGAATCGACGGTCCACCGCGCCCCGCAGGATCTTCAACTCGATGCCCTGGTACACCTCTAGCCATAGGACCTCGTCCTCTACCTCTTTGACCACACCGAAGATGCCTGAGTTGAGGACCACCTCGTCGCCGGCCTGGATTGACGCCACGAGGGCCTGCTGCGCCTTCACCTTGCGCTGCTGTGGGCGAATCATCAGGACGTACATGAGTCCGAAGATCAGGATGAGTGGGATGAAGCCAGCCATGGGAATCGTCTTTCGAGAGGGGGACCCGGCAACCAGATCACCGGTCGATCGGGGGGGGTGGGACCCGAGCAGCCTATGCCCGTCGGGTCATCCCCAGACGGCCAGCGTCTCGACCCGGAAGGCCTCGAACCGACCCTCCCGGATGGCTGACCGAAGCCGGTCTACGAAGTCCAGTAGCCAGGACAGGTTGTGGAGCGTGAGGAGGCGCCGCCCGGTCGGCTCGTCAGTCAGAAGGAGGTGCCGGAGGTAGGCACGCGACCAGACAGCAGCCGGGCTGGCCGGGAAGTCGGGGTCTAGCGGTCTGTCGTCGGTGGCGTAGCGGGCGTTGCGCAGATTTAGCCTTCCACCGGTGGTCAAGACGGTGCCGTGCCGAGCGTGCCTGGTGGGCAAGACACAGTCGAACATGTCAATTCCTCGGGCCACCACCTCAACCAGCCCAGCCGGGTCACCCAGGCCCATGAAGTAGCGGGGCTGGTCGACGGGCAGGATCGCCGTGACGGCGGCCAGAGGCTCCAGCATTTCGTCCCGAGGCTCACCCACGCTGAGACCTCCGACGGCGTAGCCATCAAAGCCCACCTCTACCGTCCGCTGGGCGCTCTCGGCACGGAGCCCTGAGTCGGTTCCCCCCTGGACGATGCCGAACTGGCACTGGCGGGCTGCGGCGTCCGGGTGGTCCAGGAAAGCCCGACGGCCCCGTGTGGCCCAGGCAGCCGTCCGGTCGATGACCTGGCGCAGGATCCGATCGGTGGCTGGAAGAGCAGGGCAGACATCAAGCACCATCTGGATGTCGGCCCCTAGGTCAGCTTGCACATCGGCCGCCCCCTCGGGGGTGAGCAGGTGAGTGGAGCCGTCGTAGGTGGAGCGGAAGGTGGCCCCGGCATCATTGACCTTCGGTTGGAGGGAGAAGATCTGGTAACCGCCGCTGTCGGTGAGAGTCAGGCCGTCCCATGCCGCGAAGGCTCCCAGACCGCCCAGGTCGCGTACCACCGAGGCCCCGGGTCGCAGCATCAGGTGGTACGTGTTGCCCAGGACTACTTCGACACCGAGAGCGACCAGGTCGGTCGACGAGAGGTGACGTACCGCTCCCCGGGTTCCGACGGGCATAAAGCACGGCGTGGTGAACGAACCTCCGGGAATGTCGACCCGGCCGGTCCGGGCAGCGCCGTCCAGTGCCTCAGTAGTGAAAGTGGCCCTCATCGGGAGGTCTTCCCCCGTTTCGCGTTAGCCCGACCCACGAGCATGGCGTCGCCGAAAGAGAGGAACCGGTAGCCCTCATCGAGGGCTACGGCATAGAGGTCCCGCCACCGTGGGCCGACAAACGCCTCCAGGAGAACCAGCAGGCTGGACCGTGGGAGGTGAAAGTTCGTTAGAAGCACATCGACTACGGAGAATCGGAACCCGGGACGGATGAACAGGTCGGTCCGACCGTTCGGACCGTACCGGGCCGCCGACTCAAGGGCCCGCACGGTGGTCGTCCCAACGGCGATGACCCGCCGGGCGTCCCGGCAGGCCTCCAGGGTGGCCGGCGGAACCTCGTAGTCCTCGCGGTGCATCCGATGGTCGTCTAGGTCGTCGGCGGCGATCGGGCGGAAGGTGTCCAGGCCCACCACTAGCTCAAGGCGTTCGACCCGAGCCCCGGCCGACCGACAGGCTTTCAGCACCCCGTCGGTCAGGTGGAGGCCGGCCGTCGGAGCAGCAGCCGACGCCGGACGGCGGCTGTAGACGGTCTGGTAGCGCTCCGGATCGTCCAGCGTGGTGGTCAGGTAGGGAGGAACCGGCATCTCCCCGCACCGGTCCAAGGCATCGGCCAGCGGGCCGTCCGAAGACAGCCGGACGTAGCGGAGGCCCTCTCCGAGGTCGTCGGCCACTTCTACGGAAAGTCCGGGGTCAACGGTCAGGGTCGAGCCGGGGACCAGCTTTCGGCTAGGCCGGACCAGGGCCTCCCACGTCCCCTCTTCGTCGACGGCCCGGAGCAGTAGGACCTCAGCTACCCCGCCGGTGGGTCGGGTCGCCCGCAGCCGGGAGGGTAGGACCCGGGTGTCGTTGACTACCAGTACGTCACCCGAGCCGACCAGCGACGGTAGGTCGCTGACCGTCCGGTGAGCGACCGGTTCGCCCAGGGCGTCCAGCAGCCGGGCCGAGGGCCGGTCAGCCAGCGGGACCTGGGCGATCGCCAGGTCGGGGAGGTGGTAGGCGAAGTCGTCGGGGCCCATGGGTTCGCCAGCCTATGGGCGACTGGGCGATCGGCCCGTGGGACAGCCGGGCTTAGTCCTCTGGTTCGTCGAATAGGGATCCGGTGGCCTCCGGGGCGGTCGATGGCCGGTCCATGTTCAGGTGGTCGTAGGCGGCCGGGGTGGCCACTCGACCCTTCGGGGTGCGCAGCAGGAGGCCTCGTTGGATCAGAAACGGCTCGTAAACGTCCTCCACGGTGTCCTCCGGCTCGCTGACGCTGATGGACAGCGTCTTGAGGCCTACCGGGCCTCCGCCGAACCGCCGGCACAGGGCCGAGAGGATTTCCCGGGACGGCTTGTCCAGGCCCAGGGCGTCCACGCCGAAGAAGGCCAGGCCGTCGCGGGCTACCGCTCCGTCGACCACGCCGTCTCGCTCCACCTGGGCGAAGTCCCGGACTTGGCGAAGCAAACGATTCCCGATGCGTGGCGTTCCCCGTGACCGTCGAGCGATCTCGGCCGCCCCGTCTTCGTCCAGGTCCACGCCGAGGATCCCGGCGGCCCGGGTCACGATGGTCTGTAGGTCGGCCGGCTCGTAGTAGTCCAGCCGGGCAGTCAACCCGAACCGGTCGCGCAGCGGACCAGTGATGAGGCCGGTTCGGGTGGTTGCCCCGACCAGAGTGAAAACCGGTAGCTCCAGTCGGATGGAGCGGGCGGCTGGGCCCTTGCCCAGAACGATGTCCAACTCGAAATCCTCCATAGCTGGGTAAAGGACCTCTTCGACGGCCCGAGCTAGGCGGTGGATCTCGTCTATGAACAGGACGTCGCCGGGCTCCAGTTTGGTCAGGATGGCCGCCAGATCACCGGCCCGCTCCAGGGCCGGGCCGGAGGTAACCTGCAGATCGGCCTCCATCTCGGCGGCCACGATGTGGGCCAGCGTGGTCTTTCCCAAGCCGGGAGGACCAGCGAACAGGAAGTGGTCAGAGGCCTGACCGCGGCGGCGAGCAGCCTCCAGCATCACGCGGAGGTGCCCCTTCAGTTCGGCCTGGCCCACGAACTCGTCGAGGCGTCGGGGACGTAGCCCGCCCTCCACCTCGTCCACTTCAGGGTCCCGATCCGGGGACAACAGTTCCTCTCGCACGTCCGCTCTCCCCTCCTACGCCCGGGCCAGCCGCTGCAGGGCTTCGCGCAACAGGACCGCCGGGTCGTCTCCGCCTAAGTCGACCAAGACGGAGCGAACCTCGTCCGGCGTGTAACCGAGACCACCGAGGGCCTCCTGAACTTCGACCAGGGCAGACCGTCCCACTTCGGGACCGTCGCCAGTGTCCGGTACCCCGTCGATGGGCAGGTCCAACGAGTTCTTGAGCTCTACCAGCAGTCTGGTGGCCGTCTTCTTGCCGACACCGGGCACTAGACAGAGGGCCGCCACGTCGTCGTCGGCCAGCACCCGGGCCAATTCGACGGGACCGTGGACGCCGAGCACGGCGAGGGCCAATGACGGCCCAACGCCGTGGGCTGAAAGCAGTGCCTCGAAGCAGAAACGCTCGCCGCGCTCCAGGAACCCGTACAGGGTCTGGCCGGCCTCCCGGATGTGGTGATGCACATGGAGGAACACCTCGGCCCCAGTGTCACCTAGGCGCACGGCGGTAGTTGGGGTGACGACCACCCGGTAGCCGATACCTGATACCTCGACGAGCACCTCACTCTCGTCGAAGCGCTCCAACAGATACCCCTTCAGCGAGCCGATCACCGGAGCACCGCCTTGGCGGTGGCTCGAGCCACCGCCCGACCGGTCGGCAGGGTCGCTAGGTGGCAAAGGGCGACGGCCACCGCGTCGGCAGCGTCGGATGGACGGAGTGGGGCGTCGATCCCCAACTGGGTGCGCACCATGCGTTCCACCTGGTCCTTGTCGGCACCACCCCATCCGGCCACGGCCGACTTGACCTCGTTGGGCGAGTAAAGGGCCACCCCGCAGCCGGCGGCAGCCGCCTCGGCCATCACCACCCCGGAGGCCTGGCCAGTCTGCATAGCCGTACGGGTGTTGGCCTGGAAGAGCACCCGCTCGATGGCCACTTCGTCGGGCCGATACTGGTCGATCAGGCCCCTGACCTCGCGTTGGAGGTCGGCCAAGCGGCGGGGCAAATCGGAAGTGGCGGGAGTTCGAACCACGCCGGCGGCCTCAGCCCGCAGGGTCCGTCCCTCACGCGCCACGACGCCGTAACCGCACCGGGTCAGACCCGGGTCGATCCCCAGAACGAACATGTGTACGACTCTAGCGGTGGCCGTCCCGAAGGTTGGTCACCCCCTCCCCGCCCGGGGTAGCAACGCCCATTACTCCGCCTGTCATAGCGAAGCCAGCCGGGGAACTCAGCCGTCCAGCGAGTCCAGGATCTCGACAGGGATGTCGAAGTTGGCGTGCACGTCCTGGACGTCGTCATTGTCGTCCAGCAAGTCCATGACCCGCAGCACGGCCTTGGCCTGCTCCACCGTCCCAATGGCCACCGTGGTGCTGGCCAGCATGGTCACGTCGGCATTCAGGAACGGCACCTCGGCCTCCTCTAGGGCGTCGCGCACAGACGGCAGGACGGTGGCCTCACACGTCAAGCGCCAAGTCCCGTCGTCGTCCACCAGGTCGTCGGCCCCGGCATCTAGGGCAACCAACATGATCTCGTCTTCACCCACCGTCCCATCCAGCAGGACAACACCCTTGCGCTCGAACTGCCAAGCTACCGAACCGGGCTCAGCCAGCGAGCCGCCGTTCTTGGTCAGCAACGACCGCACCTCGGAACCGGTGCGGTTCCGGTTGTCGGTCAGGGTCTCGACGTAGAGCGCCACGCCGTGGGGGGCATAGCCCTCATAGGTGATCGTCTCGTAGTCAACGCCCTCCAACTCGCCAGTCCCCCGCTTGACGGCCCGCTCGATGGTGTCCAGTGGCACCGAAGCGTCCCGGGCCTTCTGGAACATGGTGCGCAGGGTGGGATTGGAGTCGGGATCGCCGCCGCCCTGACGGGCCGCCACCTCGACCTGCTTGATGAGCTTGGCGAAGAGCTTCCCCCGCTTGGCGTCAGCGGCACCCTTCTTGTGCTTGATGGTCGCCCACTTGGAATGACCGGACATATCTGCTTCCCGTTTCGTTCGTCGGCAACTGACGATCAGTGGTCGAAGGCCAGGTCTAGGAACCGGGCGTGGATTCGGGTGTCGCCGGACATCTCGGGGTGGAAAGACGACACCATGACTGTGCCCTGGAGACACAGAACGGGGGCCTCATCCACCGTGGCCAACACTTCGACGTCGTCGCCGACCCGGTCCACCACAGGGGCCCGGATGAAAACCCCGTGAAAGGTTTCGTCCAGACCAGCAACCACCAGATCTTTCTCGAACGAGTCGATTTGGCGTCCGTAGCCGTTGCGTCGGACATCGAGATCGATGGCACCGAAGGATCGCTGGTCGTAGCGACCGTCGGCTAGACGGGTGGCCAACAGGATCATCCCGGCGCACGTCCCGAAGGTTGGCATCCCTTTGGCCAGGCGGTCGGCCACCGGCTGACGTAGTCCCGACGAGTCCAGCAGCATGGACATGGTCGTGGACTCCCCACCAGGGAGCACCATGGCGTCGACGTCGGCCAGGTCGACCGGGCAACGAACCTCGACCGGTGCGGCGCCCAGGGCGACCAAAACCTGCGCGTGTCGGGCAAACGCCCCCTGGAGGGCGAGCACGCCGACCTTCATACCGGTCCGGCCTACCAGCCTCGGTCGGCGAGCCGGGTCTCAAGCGAGCCCAGCTCCAGACCCGGCATGGCGTCACCTAGGCCGCGGCTGACCTTGGACAGCATGGCCGGGTCGGCAAAGTTAGTGGTGGCCTCCACGATGGCCCGGGCTCGGGGGGCCGGATCGTCGCTCTTGAAGATGCCGGAGCCCACGAACACGGCTTGTGCACCTAACTGCATGACCAACGAGGCGTCGGCCGGGGTGGCGATGCCTCCGGCGCAGAACATGGGAACCGGAAGCTCGCCCGTCTCGGCGACCTCCTGGACTAGGGGTAGCGGCGATTGGAGGCGCTTGGCCCAGTCGAACAGTTCTGCCTCGTCGGCTTGGGTGACTTTCCGAATGTCGCCGATGATGGACCGTAGGTGTCGGACGGCTTCCACGATGTTGCCGGTTCCTGCCTCGCCCTTGGAGCGGATCATGCAGGCTCCCTCGGAGATGCGGCGCAGCGCCTCACCCAGGTTGGTGGCGCCGCATACGAACGGCACGGTGAACGCCCACTTGTCGATGTGGTGAGCCTCGTCGGCTGGGGTGAGCACCTCGCTCTCGTCGACGTAGTCCACGCCGAGGGACTGCAGGATCTGGGCTTCGGCGAAGTGGCCGATCCGGGCCTTGGCCATCACCGGGATGGTTACCGCCTCCTTGATGCCCTCGATCATCTCCGGGTCGGACATGCGAGCCACGCCGCCGTCACGTCGGATGTCGGCCGGGACCCGCTCGAGGGCCATCACGGCCGAGGCGCCGGCGTCCTCGGCGATTCGGGCCTGGGCGGGGTCAACGACGTCCATGATCACGCCGCCCTTGAGCATCTCGGCCAGGCCCCGCTTCACTAGCTGGGTCCCGGTCGCCTTCGTCACGTCGTTCATGGTGCTCAGTCTAGGAGGGAGACCGACGGGACTCCCCTGCCGGGAACGGCGTCGGAATCCGAGCATCGGCTGGCAGAAGACACTGCCGAAGGCCGACTGATCAACCGGTCAACTGTGCCACCTGGTCGGGATCTAAAATTTCCGCCTCACTCAGGCGAGCCAGAGCCACCCAGGTGCGGCCGGGCCGGAGGAACACCTCGGCGCCGGTGTCGTCGTCAGTCAGCATCCAGCGGTCGGCAGCAAACGGTCGACTCCAGGTCACCCCAGTAGCCGTACCGTCACGGAGCAGCCACCCATCGCCTGAGCCAGTGGACAGGGCCTGCGGCGACATGAAGTCGGCGGCCGACCGCCGGTAGTCCACGAATAGAACCAGGACGTTGTCGGCAGCCAGTTGAACACCCAGATCGTCAAGCAGGGGCACGCCCTGGTGGTACCGGGCCCAGCGGGCGGCGCCGTGGCTCCACACCCAGTCGATGATTCGACGGGGTGCTTCCCACCGGAGGCCCCGGATCGGAATGGCCGAGGCTGGCAGGGGACCGAAAGCGAAGATCGGGTCGGGAGGCGAACCAGTGGAAGCCACGGCCATGGCCGCTGAGTCGACCATGCCGTCATAGGGCGTCTCGGCACGGCCCTCGGCGCGGAAGAAGAAGTGCTGACCATCCCCGGTGGTGGTCATACCCACAAAGGTCCCCTGATCGACGGCTGCCTCGACCTCATTGCCCACGCCCTCGTTACTCCCCCAGTAGGCGAACGTCGGTCGGTCGAGGTTGCCAATGAGATCGATGTCGCTGGACCGAGCCGAGCGGACGGGACCTACCCGCAGAGGCACTTCACTGTGGTACACGGCCAGGAAGCGGGTCACCCCGTTCTCGATGTGGGCCTCGTACACCACATCGGCGGCCTCCAGCCCGACGTGGGGCAGGGACCGGGAGTCGTTGTTCCCGACTTTGACAACCAAGGCGGGGCGGCCACTGGTGCCGTCGGTGGCCGGTAGGCCGGTAAGCGGGTGGACGGCACCCGTCCACCCGTTGATGGTTGTCGTGGTGGCCACCCCCAACGTGGTGGTGGCTGGGACGGTGGTAGCCGGAACGGTGTCGACCGAGACCGCCTCAGTGGTGGGAACCTCGACCACGGTGGTAGTCGACGCCACGGTGGTAGTCGACGCCGGGATAGCAGTGGTGGGGGCAATCGTGGGAAGCGTCTGTGACGAGCCCCCTCCTCCGCAAGCCGAGGCGGCCAGGACGGCGCCGAGGACGGGAGCCAGCAGCCGGAAAGGGGTCCGGGGATCAGACATCAGCACTCCTCCAGGGCAGCGACCCGGAGGTCGACCGTCGGGTGGATAGATGTCTGGACGTCGGTTCGGCCATCGGGCTGCAGCAGCCAAAGTCGAGCTGTTGAAGATGGCACATCTACCGTGGCTCCTAGTTCAGCTAACGCCCGGAGGGCGGACTGCATGCCGGGCGGGAATCTCGTCAGGTCGGCGCCATGGAGGTCGGTTCGGATCATACGGTCCGGTCCGTCCGACCTGGCGGTCAGCCCCAGCGAGGCTCCAGGGATCCGGCCCATGGCGGCGGCCGTGGTCTCGATCCGCAACTGGCCGTCTGCGCACCGGGCCAGGAGGTGGGCTACCAGGGCCTCCAACTCGACCAGTCCCAGGCGATCAGCAGCCCCGGTGGTCAAGACAATCGACGCTCCGTCCGGGCCAGCTAGGGCTGCGGCGTTGCCGGCCGGCGAATCGATCACGAATAGGCCCGGGTGTTCGATGCCGTGGGTGAGGCACAGTCCGTCGACTGTGTTGTGGAGTCGGGGGAACTCGCCGGCAAGGGCCGGGCGGGCCGCCAGGGCGCGCCGTACGGCTCCCGCCGAGCGTCGGTCCACGACGATGCCGCTACCGGCGGCCACCACGGCGGCCACCACCAGCGTCGGTATGGGGCCCAGACCGACCAGGAGGACCACTGCGGCGGCGGCGAGCCCCACCACGGTGGACGGCACCATGGTTGGGCTGAGCAATCGGAACATGGGCGGAAGAGGGCCTCGGAAGGTTTGCGGATACTGGATCGCCAGTAGTGCGGTCGTCTGGCTGACCAGCATGCTACGCCCCCGACCGGCCCTCCTGGAGTCTGCTCCGGCACATCTCGTGTAGACGGCGACCGGTCAGCCGATCCGGGCCGCGGTCCGCTCCGCCACCACCTCGGCGTAGGCCTCCAGGTACCGGTCGGCCAGGCGTCGCATCGAAAACTGCTCGGCCCGGGCTCGGCCGCTGACCACCAGGCGGTCGGCTAGGTCAGGGTTTCGGAGCACCTTGTCGATGGCCGCACCCAGGGCTCGTGCGTCGCCGGGTGGCACCAAGAGGGCGTCGTTGCCGCGCTGGGTCACCCGGGCGTAGCCGGGGATGTCACTAGCCACTACCGGAGTTTCGCAGGCCATGCCCTCCAGGAGGACCACACCGAACGATTCGCCGCGTAGCGACGGGGCACAGAAGACATCGGCGCCCCGGATCCGCTCCGTGCGCTCCTCGTCGGAGATCCGACCTAGCCACGAGATGCGGGCGTCGCCGGCTGTCCGGGCCCGTAGATCCCCGGTCTCCGGGCCGTCGCCGGCCACCCAGAGTCGGACGTCGGCTGGGAGGTGCAACATGGCATCCAGCAGCACGGCCAGGCCCTTTCGGGGCTCGTGCCGTCCGATGAAAAAGATGGTTGGCCCCTCGGTGGGCCATGGGGTCACCTGGCGACTGCGCTGCACCTCGACCCCGTTGAATAGGACCTCGTACCGGCCACCCAGGGAGTGGGAGGCCATGGCCGCTGCATCGTCGGAGACGGCGAACGACCGATCCAAGCGGCGGCTCAGCCGCCGGACCGGCCAGTTCAACAGGTCATAGGCCAGACTGCCGCCCGCTGCGTGGAAGGTCCCTACCATGGGAGAGGCGGACAGGAAGAGGGCCGTGGCGGTTGGGCCGGGGGCTAGCGGCTCGTGGAGGTGGAGGATGTCGAAGTCCTCGTCGCGCAGGGCCCGGATGGTGCGTAGGGCGCATGGGACGTCAGGAGCGATGGGGGCCATGGAGCCGTTGGCGGCTGTCGGGAGGCTGTCTCCCAGGGGGGTGACGCCGGCGTCCGGGGGTGGGCCGTCGCACGGCCCAAGTACCCGGGTGGGGTGGCCGGAGGCCCGCAGCATGCGGGCCAGGCCCAGCACCTGGCCCTGGACGCCTCCCGGCAGGGTCAGGCTATAGGGGCAGATGAGGCCGATCTGCATGGTCTCGACGCTAGCCGTCCGCTTCTGGGATGGCGTCAGGATCCGACCGGATGCTGATCACCTGATCCGACGGCCAGTTGGGCTGGAGCAGGTGCCACTGTTCGGGGGCCCGGGCGATGAGCACTTCCATTTCGTTGGCCAGATGCTGGGTGACTCGGGTCACGTCGTCGCGAAATCGCCCCTGTCGTTCGGCCGGTAAGGCCGGCCGTACCACGCCGTGACAGCCACCCGGGTGGTCATAGACGGCGATGGGTAACAAGGCGGCGCCCGTCCGTAAGGCCAGGGTGGCCGGCCCGGCGGGCAGGGTGGTCTGCTCGCCGAAGAACTCCACCTCGACACCTGCCCCGCCCACGTGGCGGTCGCTGGGTAGGCATACGACCCGGTTCTCGCGCAGCATGGCTAATACCTCAGTCCCGGCGGTGGGTCCTAGGCCTACGACCTTCATGCCAATCGAGGTCCGGAAGCTCCGGTACCACTCGAAGAGTTCGGGCGGTTCCAGGGTCTCGACCACGCACCCGACCGGAACCTCGTGGCGGAGAGCCAACCAGTAGGCGGCCCACTCCCAGCTGCCCATGTGCGGCAAAGCCAGGATCGCCCCGTTGCCGGCTTCGAGTGCCTTGGCGATCCGTTCGTAGCCCTCCTCGCTGAATCCGTCCACGACCTGGGCGGGCGTCATGGCCGGAAGGCGGAAACTATGGAAGTAGTAGTCGGCGTAGGAGGCGAAGACCTCGTCGACGCTGCGTCGCAGCTCGGAACCAGTCGGCCCGTCGGATCGGACCCGGCGGAGATTTCGTTCCACGATCCTTCGACGGTCGCCGTCCAGACGGCCGACCAGGCGACCGATGGCCCGAGCCACGGTGGCTCCCAGGCGGGCCGGAACGATACGGGCCAGCGCCGAGGCTAGGCGGTAGCCGGCGACTACGCGGGGTGTCATCAGCCCGCTCCCGGTCGACGGGAATCAGTGACGCGTCGGACGCCGTCGCGTCCCGTGGCGGCGACGGTCCAGGCGACGCTCCAGGCGGAGTTGGCGGCGGTCGGCCCACCGCTGCGTCGGGGGCTCCCGGTCCGAGGTGGCCTGTCGCCAGACCTTGACGAACCGCTGGACAGCGGTCACCAGGCTGAGGACCAGCATCACCCAAAGGACGGGGATCAGGATCTCGGAGAACAGAAGCCCGAAAGCCAACACGATAAATCGCTCGGCCCGCTCCATCAGGCCACCCTTGGCGTCATAGCCCAGGGACTCGGCCTTGGCCCGCTGGTACGAGATGAATAGGGCGGTGGCCATGATGGCCACCGGCAGCATCATCATGCGATCCGACCGGACCCCGGCCAGGTGCCAGGCCACGCCGCCGAACAGGAGGGCGTCAGTCAGGCGGTCGGCCACCGAATCGAAGTAGGCGCCCCGTGACGAAGAGGAACCGGCCGCCTTGGCGACCGCTCCGTCGAGGGCATCGGGGACGCCGGTGAGGACAAGCAGTAGGAAGCCGAGCCGCATCTCGCCCAGGCCGATGCAGACTGATGCCGCTCCGGCCATGAAGATGCCGATGATGGTCACCAGATCTGCGGTGATCCCGGCGCGGTGGAGGCTACGGCCGATCGGGACCAGGCCCCGGTCTACGACGTCGCGCCAGTTGCCGTCGAGCATGGTTGGTGGTCCCTCTTTCGTTGGTTCCCACCGCCGATCGCCTCCACGGAGGGGCGGGCGACCGGAGAAACGGGTCGTGGACCCGGTCAGCGTACCAGCGGTCAGTCACCGGCCCGGGTGTCACCGATGTAGCCCCGGGAATAGGCGGGTTCAGTCCCGGCGCCGTCCCATCACCAACGAGAACCCAACGACAATGAGGCCAACCACGCCGACCACCACGCCGTAAAGGAGGCGGGCCATCCGAGCGTCGTGGCAGGGTGGTGTGTTGGCGAACACCAGTTCAGCACCATCCGAGTAGTGCACCTTGGTAGGCACCAGCACACTGCCACAGGGGTCGGCGAACTGTGACGAGACGGGAGTCAGCAGTAGCACGAGGGCGAGGGCGATCACGAGGGCACCGGTGACGGCGCTAAAGCCATTGACCTTCACCCGCCAGAATTTATCGTCGTTGAACGGATCGGCGACAACCAAATAGCCGTCCCCGCTGACCCGACCAGTCAGTTCTCCGGGGACCAGTCCTCCGGGTTGGCTTCGGTGTGGGAAGCCACCACGGAACCGTCGACGCCGTCGACGAACACCAAGCCACGGCGTTCGGGAGGCGACTCGTTGGAGTACACCAGCACCCGCCACGTGGGACGGCTGCGGAGGCCGCGCCACGCCATCTGGGCCGAGGCGTGGCCGACCGGGAAACCCACCTCGCGGACGGCGGCCACCAGGGCGTCGGCCTCGTCGACCCCAAGACTCCAACCGGCCTGGAGGTGGTAGGCGCCGAGGAGCGCCAAGGCGACGGCCCCTGCCACCAGTCCCCCGTCGATCAGTGGCGACCCGTCGGCCACCAGCACGGCCACCACGGTGGCCAGGGCCAGCGCCAGGTAAATCACCCCAGGGATGCGGCGCCGGTCGTTGTCCGGAAAGACGTACGGCCCGACCATGCCCCGGGCGTCGAGGTCGTCAGGCAGCGAATCCCGTACCTCGTCAGCCTCAACTGGGAGATCGGCGGGGAGGTCGACGGGCTCGGTCACGGAACGACCCTACCGGTGGCCCGATCTGGTACGGACCGCCGGTGACAGCCTCAGGCGACCGTCCCCGCCCTCTCCACTCGGGCCAGCAGGATGGCCAGGTTGGCCGTCCGGTCGCCCTGTCCGTCCAGAGTCAAGTCGGCCAGATCCCGGCAGGGCAGCACGTGGACCTCGTGCATGGGTGCCACGGTCGCCGCGAACTGGGCCCGCACACCCTCCGGGGTCCGTCCCCGCTCCCGGACATCGCGGTCCAGCCGGCGAGCCAGGCGCACCTCGGCCGGAGCGTCGACGAACACCGAGAGGTGGAGTCGCTCCCGGATAGCCGGAAAGGCCAGCACCAGGATCCCATCCACGATGACAACCGGCCGGGGCTCCACCCGGCGGGACCGACCGGTCCGGGTGTGGGTAGCGAAGTCGTAGACCGGGACGTCGGCCGGACGTCCGGCCAGCAGATCGTCCAGATGGGAGAGCAGCAGGTCGTCATCCAAAGAATCCGGATGGTCGAAGTTGACGACAGCCCGCTCCTCGGGGCTTAGGTGGGCCAGGTCGTGGTAGTAGTCGTCGAACGACAGCACGGTGGCCCCGTCGGGCAAAGAGCCGACCAAACCGTTCACGAGCGTAGTCTTCCCGGCTTGGCTGCCCCCCACGACGCCGACCACAGTGCTCCGCACGGGTCGGCATCCTAGGAGGGCGGACCGTCCGGACGCCCCTCCGGGTATGTCCACCGGCGAGTCGGCGCCGAGGTCAGTACCGGTAGTGGTCGGCCTTGTAGGGACCGTCGATCGGCACGCTGAGGTAATCGGCCTGTTCGGCTGACAGTTCGGTGAGTCGCACCCCAAGAGCATCGAGGTGGAGTCGGGCCACCTTCTCGTCCAGGGCCCGGGGCAGGGTGACCACGTCGATCCCGTAGGACTCGGCCCTGGCATGCAGCTCTATCTGGGCCAGGACCTGGTTGGAGAAGCTGGCCGACATCACGAAGCTGGGATGCCCTGTGGCATTACCCAGGTTCAGGAGGCGTCCCTCGGACAGCACGATCACCGAGTGGCCGTCGGGGAAAACGAACTCGTCGACCTGCGGCTTGATGGTGGTCCGCTGGACGTCAGACATCCGCTGCAGTCCGGCCATATCGACCTCGTTGTCGAAGTGGCCGATGTTGCCCACGATGGCCTGGTGCTTCATCCGACCCATGTGCTCGGCGGTGATGATGTCGCGACAGCCGGTGGCCGAAATGAAGAGGTCGGCCCGGTCCAGCACCCGCTCCAGGGTGTTGACCTCGTATCCCTGCATGGCGGCCTGAAGGGCGCAGATGGGATCAACTTCGGTGATGATCACTCGTGCTCCCTGGCCGCGCAACGACTCGGCACAGCCCTTGCCTACGTCCCCGAAGCCGCACACCACGGCTGTCTTGCCGCCAATCATCACGTCGGTGGCCCGGTTGATGCCGTCGATGAGCGAGTGGCGGCAGCCGTAGAGGTTGTCGAACTTAGACTTGGTGACCGCGTCGTTGACGTTGATGGCCGGGAACAGCAACTCGCCGGCCTCCAGCATCTGGTACAGCCGATGGACGCCGGTGGTGGTCTCCTCTGACACGCCCCGAACTCCTTCGGCGATGCGGGTCCACCGTTGCGGGTCAGAGGCCAAGGACTCGGCGAGGGTGGCCAACACAACCTGCCACTCCTCGGAGTCATCGTCGCTGGCCGTCGGCACGGCACCCACCGCCTCGAACTCGGACCCCTTGTGGACTAGCAGGGTCGCGTCACCACCGTCATCCAGGATCAGGTTGGGTCCATCACCGTCTGGCCACTCAAGGACCTGACGGGTGGCCCACCAGTACTCCTCCAGAGTCTCACCCTTCCAGGCGAATACGGGTACGCCCCGTAGGTTGTCGGGCAAACCATCGGGGCCGCACACCACGGCCGCCGCCGCGTGGTCCTGGGTGGAGAAGATGTTGCAACTGGCCCACCGGACCTGGGCACCTAGGACGACCAGGGTCTCGATGAGGACGGCGGTCTGCACGGTCATGTGTAGTGAGCCAGCGATGCGGGCACCAGCTAGAGGCTGCTGGTCGGCGAACTCGGCCCGGAGGGCCATGAGACCGGGCATCTCATGCTCGGCTAGGCGAATCTCGTTGCGCCCGAACCCGTGGAGTGCCAGGTCAGCGACCCGATGGTCCTCGGCAAGCGGCGGGTTGGTGGACATGACGACTCCTCTTCGCACCCAGGGGTGCCTCATAACTCCGAATAGACCGGGCGGGTTCTCAGAACCGGGCTGGGGTCGTCTGACACCGTTCAGGCAGCCACGGACCCCCGATGCTATCGCCGGTCCACCGATCGGTAGCTCCCCGTGTCGTGGGAACCTTTCAGCCTCCTGCGGAAACCCGGTAGGCCACCCCGTCCACGGCCAGCCGGTAGGGACCGTCGCCGACCGGTATCCAAGCCGCCTCGCCGGGGTTCAGCTCCAACCCGTCACCGACTGTCGTCGGCCCCTCGACAGCCACTATGACGTCCGGACCGTTCCGCTTCCCGACCTCAACCTCTAGATTGCCGGCCGCCCGCCAGACGGCAAAGTCGTCAACTGGTACTTCGTAGCGGTGTACCCCATCACCTGGCCGTTGGACGACGGGCGCCGCGGTCCCGTCGACCACTTCAGCCAGTACCTCCGGGGCGACGTGCTTGGCAGTAAAACCGCCGCGGGCCACATTGTCGCACGGGGTCATCACCTCGAGCGCTACGCCGTCGAGGTAGGCGTGTAGGACCCCTGGGCGAACGAAGACGGCCTGGCCCGACTCCAGCACCAGGCGGCGCATCAGGGGGACCAGGAGCAACGCCGGGTCGCCAGGGTGGTGGTCGGCGATCCGGAGCACGGCCCCGGCAGCCTGGCCCACCGGCCCCCGTACCCCCTTGGCGGCTCGAGCGGCAAAAACCACTCGTTCCACGTCGTCGGAGCGGTCGCCAGTCAAGGCGGCGGCCACCGGATTCCAGCCGTTTGAGTCGTCAACCTTTTCGGAACCGAGCAGGTCGGGGGGCACCGACAAGGTGGAAGCCACCTCACGAGCCTCGTCCCGATCCCGGTACCCACAGAGAGTGTCGAAGCGGGAGACGGCACACAGCAATTCGGGCTTGGGTCCGGGGTCGGGAAAGCAGCGGGCCGGGTTATCGCGGTCGAGGCCCGCTTCCTCTTCTCGCCGGTGTCCGACGGCAGCTGTGACAGCGTCGGGATGGGCTTGCAGCGAGAGCGGCCGGTCGGCGGCCAGGAGTTTGACGAGGAACGGAAGGTCGCTGTCGTCCAGTGGACAGCCGTCAGTCAAGGTGGCCGGTGCCGACCAGTGGCTGCCGAACCAAAGTTCGGCCTCGGGGCGACCAGACGGCTCGATGCCCCGCAGGGCGGCTAGGGCGGTCGTTGAGCCCCAGTCGTAGTGCCGGAGCCGACCGACCAGCCGATCCACGGTTCGTGCCGCCCCGGGGTTATTCCCCGAAGGTCGGACGGATCCCCTCGGCCTCGGCGAGGGCTAGGAGGCGGTCGTGTTCGGCCTCGTCTACCGTCTCGGCTTCGTCGATGAGCATCACTGGGATGCCGTCCCGCACGGCGTAGCGGCGCCGTAGGCGGGGGGTGTAGAGGGTCTCCTCGTCAGAGAACCAGAGGAGGGGGCCTTTGTCCTCCGGGCAGGCCAGAATCTCCAGCAACTTCGGGTCGAGCGTCATGATGGTCAGGTTATTATCCAACCACGGCCTGTACCTCGGCCACCCGGTCCTGACAGGTCGCCTCGTCGGCAGCTTCCACGTTCAGGCGGAGCAGCGGCTCGGTGTTGGAAGGCCGCAGGTTGAACCACCAGTCGCCTAGATCCACCGTGAGGCCGTCGAGGCGGTCCTGGGGCCAGTCGGCGTAGTGTGCGGCCACCCGGTCGATCACCGCTGCCGGGTCCCCCACCGCTGTATTGCGCTCTCCGGAAGCGGCGTACCGCTCGTACGGGGCCAGCAGTTCGCTCATCGCCCCGTCGGATTCTGAGAGGGCCTCCAGCACGAGGAGGGCGGCGATGAGTCCCGAGTCGGCCCGGTAGTTATCACGGAAGTAGTAGTGGCCGGAGTGCTCGCCGGCGAAGGCCGCCCCCTCTTCGGCCATGGCTTGCTTGATGATCGAGTGGCCGACCTGGGTCCGCACGGCTCGCCCGCCGTTCTCGGCGATCACCTCGGGCACCGCCCGAGAGCAGATCAGGTTGTAGAGAACTGTGGCTCCTGGTTCGCGTTGAAGTACCCCGCGGGCCACCAGGGCGGTGGTCGTCGAGCCGGAGACCGGGCGGGCCCGTTCGTCGACCAGGAACACCCGGTCGGCGTCGCCGTCGAAGGCCAGACCCACATCGGCACCCGTATCCAGCACCCGGGCCTGCAGGTCGCGGAGGTTCTCGGGTTGGATCGGATCGGCCGGATGGTTGGGAAACGTGCCGTCCAACTCCGGATAAAGAAGGTCCAGCTCGAAGGGCAGACCTGCAAAGACGGCGGGAACGACCAAGCCACCCATGCCGTTAGCCGTATCAGCCACTACCCGGAGGGGCCGCAGGGTCTCCATGTCGACGAAGGACCGGACGTGGTCGGCAAAGGCGGGTAGCAGGTCCCGGCTGGTGGTCAAGCCGCCACCCGGGCCGTCGTCGAATCCGTCGGCCACCTCGGCGGCCATCTGGGACAACCCCGTGTCGTGGCCGACCGGGCGAGCTCCGGACAGGCAGAGCTTCATGCCGTTGTAACCAGCCGGGTTGTGGCTGGCCGTCAGAATGGCCGCCGGGACATCTAGGTGTCCGGAGGCGAAGTACACCAGGTCGGTAGAGGCCAGTCCCAGGTCGATCACGCCGAGGCCCTCGGCAACTAGGCCCCGGGTGAAGGCGGCGACCAGTGGCACCCCGCTTGGTCGCATATCGCGTCCCAGAGCCACCTGGGCGGTGCCGGGCTCGTTTCGCCGGACCAGCCGGGCGAAGGCCCGACCGGTGGCCTCGACCAGTGGCTCGTCTAGTTCCTCGGGGAACCGGCCCCGGATGTCATAGGCCTTGAAGACGGCGTTCTGGTCGGGCATCGCCGGAACGCTACCCACGGTCTTCAGACCGATAGGGGGCCGGGTAGCGGCCTCGGCGGGCCCGCTGCCGGATCCGTACTAGGTCGGCCATCAGGCGTAGCCCGTCGCTCAAGGCCCGAACCGTGGTGCGTTCCGAGTTCTCGACCTCGACGGGAACCTCAGCGAGGGTGAGGCGCCACCGTTCGGCGAGGTGGAACAGTTCCACGTCAAAGGCAAACCCGTTCAGGGTGGATGCGGCAAACAGGCGACGGGCTACGTCAGACCGGAAGGCTTTCAGGCCGCACTGGGTGTCCCGGTACTGGCCGAGCAGCAGGGCGTGGGTGGCCAGGTTGACCAGCCGTCCACCGACCTCACGTAGGCGACCGGTCCGCACCAAGGTCCGGGTGTCAGTGTGGCGGCGGCTCCCCACCACCATGTCGAAGCCATCTTCTACCCGGGCCACCAAGGCAGCCACCTGGGCCGGCCCGTAGGCCAGGTCGGCGTCGGTGAACACCACGGTCCGGCCGGTCGCCGTCGCTACGCCGGCCCGTACGGCCGCCCCCTTGCCCGAATTCCGTTCCAGGCGAACTACCCGGTCGGCTCCAGCCGCCGCAGCCCGGGCCGCCGTGTCGTCCGGTGAGCCGTCGTCGACAACCACCACCTCCAGGTCACCCGGACCATCCAGAGCGTCTCCCAGTTCGCTGCGGACCCGTCCCACCGCATCAGCAATGCGGTCGGCCTCCCGGAAGGCGGGCAGCACCACGCTGACCCGGACATCGCCGGCCGCCGGGGAACGGGGAACGGGTCGATCCTGTTCGCGACGGATAACCCGAAACAGGAAGGCCCGGTAGGCCATGCCACGCACGACGGCCGCTGCAACCACAGCCAGCAACTTGGCGATCAGGTCTCGGCCCGGGCCTCCCGGGGTGCCGACCAGGGCCAGGACAGCCAAGTCGACTAGCCCAGCAGCCACCACCACGAAAACGAAAACCCGCCGGATCCGGATCCACCGTGCGAAGGGATCGTCGCGCAGGGTGACGACCCGGTGAAGGGGACGGGCCACCACGGCAGCAGCGGTGAGCGCCACGATGTCGGCAGCCACCACCGACCAGCCACGGTCCAGCAGTACCACAGCCAGGCCGACATCGACCGCCGTGGCGATCAGGCCGACCATGGCGAAGCGGCGCAGACGTTCTCTCACGACGGCATCCCCGACCGGTCGGCTGAATCGCCGGGGTCTCCGCCAACTTCGATGCTTGCGTCCTCGTCCCTGTCGACAGTGACGTCGTCCTCGTCCTCAGGGTTGTCACCTGTTCCCCCATCGGAGCCCGGCGGGCCGGAAGCCCGCCCCTCCACCCATTGGTCCACTAGGCGGTCACCGTCCGGCCCGAGGGCCGCCGCGTCATACCAGGGAGTTGACGGGTCGTCGGGCTCGGGCCGTCGAACCAGCACTAGCAGGACCACCAGCCCAACGGCAGTCAGCAGCATGGCCACCACGTCGACGGTCGTCCGA
This sequence comes from Acidimicrobiaceae bacterium, assembly GCA_002717365.1. GTDB lineage: Bacteria > Actinomycetota > Acidimicrobiia > Acidimicrobiales > MedAcidi-G1 > UBA9410. The sequence goes on from PBDJ01000022.1 coordinate 34,733, forward strand.
CCGTACGACAGGCGAACCTCCTCGTCGGTCGGGACCACGACCATCAGATTGGGCGTGGCCCGCCACGGGCCGAGGGCCCCCTCGACCTCCCAGTTGGGAAAGTACGAGGTCCGCACCAGGACAGGGACGCCGAGTCGGTCAACGTGAAACGAGACGGTGTCCACCCCGGCCTCCACGTCACGGACGACAACAGCTGGCAAGGGTCGCCGTTCCGGCTGGTCGGCGGTCGCTACCCGCTGCCATCCGTCAGGTCCGCCTACCGTGCGGACCACGGCTGCCGACCCCTGCTGGAATACCTCCACCGCCGGATCCATCCACCCTGCGTGGTCCACGTTGGAAAAGACGGCAGGCTCGACGTCCAGCGGAACCACCAGGTCGGCTCCGTCAACGGCGAACACCACCCACGGCCCACTGGTGGCCAGTTCAGTCAGATGCCGGTGGGCTCGGGCCTCGTCGACGACCCTCTCAGAGAAGGCGGCGTAGTAGGGGACACCGAGCTGACGGAGATGGTCCACCCCGGCCTCCAGATCGAAACCCCGGTAGGGCAGGCCCCGCTGGGCCCGAGACGGCGACTCTGAAAGCTCCGACTGGACCAAGAAGTGGTACGGGGTGGTAGTAGACGCCTCGAAGTACAAGCCCTCCATAGAGCCAATGCAACCGTCGGTCCAGTGGGGCAAAAGCATGAGGGCCATTGGCGTGCCGTACCGGACGAGGTCGCTGTGGTACTCCCACAGCAACCGACCGCACCCGTTCCGCTCGGCAATCCTGACCATGGTGTCGGTCAAGGCCCGCTGCTCCTCCCAGCCGCCGCCCGTGTCGTCACCCACCCGGGCCTCGTACCCGGCGAAGTTCCACCGGACCCACGGCCGCCCCAGGTTGAGCTCTTCGCTCTCGAAGCCCAGCCACGAGTAGGTGTTGCCGGACATCGATCCGGTGGGCAGGACCCGTAACGGCATCCCCAGATAGGCCACCAGAGCTAAGGAGGCCACGACCGCTCCCCCTCCGCTGACCAGGCGACCGGGCCGTCCGAAAGCCGACCGGCGAAGACCGTCGAGCATGCGTCCAGCTAGACGTAGTACGTCGGCGACGCCAATGGCGGCCAGGAGGTAGATGCTCAGGTAGTAGGCGGGAAGGATACGACCGTTGTAGAGGCGACCCTCCGGAAGGTGGATAAAGGCCAGCCCTAGGACGAGGGCCGAACCGGCCATCACCAGGCCGAGTCGCCGACGAAAGACGATGGAAGCCAGCAGGCCAACGGCGGCCACCACTATGGCCACTTGTAGCGGTGGGTCGTTGGTCAGGAAGTCGGCGGCCAGTTCATCGCGGTCCAACAGGTAGGACCGAAACCGGGTCAGTTTGTGCCATGCCATGTCGTTAAGGTGGGCCCGCTGCCACCAGAACGGCAGCACCCAGAAGGCCGAACAGAGGCCGGCCACCAGCCCGGTGGTCAACAGCCAGCGCAGCGATTGGCGGCCGGGCCGCAGGACGACGGCCACCGCCGAAGCCACCAGGGCGTAAAAGGCGACCAACAGGTGGCAGAGCCCAGTGAGAGCCAGAAGGACGGCCGCCGGAGCACACCCCCGTCCGGTCTCCAGGCCCCGGACCAGCAGACCCAGGTAAACGAGAACAGCGGCCACGGCCAGGGCAAAGGCAAACTCACCGGCCATGGTCGACATGAGATTGCCACCCATGATGTTGAACGACCGGTCGAACAGGAACGGCAGGGTGGCTACCGCGGTGAGAGCCGGACCGGGGAAGGGCAGGCCCGCCAGGCGGCCGGTGAGCCACCCGGAGACCGGCATGACCAGCAGGCCGGCCACCGTGACCCACTTGAGAGCCAGGCCGTAGTGAACGGGGACCACCAACACGACCAACGCGGCCAGCAGGGTCAGGAGGGCCGGCCAGCGAGCCGGGCGACGACGGACCACCCGCACGGCGGCCCAGCCGAGAGCCGGTAACACCACGGCCAGCAGCGGCGTGGCAAGGCCAACGTCCACGGCCACCACGAACAGCATGGGGACCACCATGTAGAAGTGGTAGGCGGGGAAACCGGCATACCAGTCGGGGGTCCAGCCGCTGAGGCGGAACTGGGGCAGCAACTCGTCGCGAAGAAAGGCCGGTCCCCAGACGTGGGCACCCAGGTCACCGCCGGTGGGGGTGGTGTCGGTGAACAGCACGCCGTCGGGGTTGACTACCCACAGCACGAACAGGGCGCTGCCGGCAACCAGAAGGCCGGTCACCCAGGCGGTAAACGGAATCCGACGTAGGAAGGCCACCAGTGGGCCGGCCAGTTCGACCGCCTCCTCGGGGGACCTGGCGAGGGTCGGTTCGGCGACCGACTCCTCGGGGGCTGGACCGGAGCCGCCCATCATCCACCCACGCCGACTAGCAGCATGGTGACGGCCACGGCGTTGAAGCCGAGGTGGGCCCAAACGGCTCGGCCCAAGCGGCCGTCACGCTGGGCCAGCCATCCGCAGACCAAGCCGATGGTCACCAGAGCCGGGAACTGAAGGGGCTGTAGGTGGGCGAACCCGAACACCACGGCCGAGACCATCAGGGCGATCCGAGGTCGCATCAGGGCTTCGAAGGCCCGGAGGGCCAGACCCCGGAAGAAAACCTCCTCGACGATCGGGGCGCCGATCACGACGGTGAGCACGAGGAGCAGGACGCCACCCAGGCCGTCCGCCTTGTCGGTCAGTTCACGGGCTGGCGCCGAGACGTCCAGGTCGTCGTTCAGCAGGAGCAGCGGTAGGTAGATAACCGGTACGACGAATATCTGGCAAACAACGCCGACCCAAAGCCCTCCCCACGCGTCCCGAGCCCTAGCTCCCCAGCCCAGGTCGGACCATCGCACCCCCCGTGCAACCACCAGCCACAGCGGAACGCCCAGCAGGCCCACCCACAGGGCGGCCTGCATCACAGCGACCATGGACAACGGCAGCACATCATCCACCTCGTAGTCACCGAGGGTGAAGATCAGCCCGGCCACCACCACGCTGGCCACCATCCCGATGACGACACCAGCCGCCACGTGGCCAATGCCCCAGGCTCGGCCAGGTTCAGCCACCTCGACGGGCTGGTCCTCCATTCGACGAACCCTAGCGACGGCTTCAACGGCCGCCCCGGTCGCCCGGCCGGGGTCGATCTGAGACGTCTCTCCCGTACGCTGAAGGTATGGCGAAACGCCTCGACAAGCGCTCTGGACAGCACCCCGAGCGTCCGGACCGGTCCGATCGCCAGCTCCCGACGGGTGCTCGACCGGGTCGTGACCAGGGCTGGCCCCGCTGGGGGATCTGGATGGTTATGGGCTTGATCGCCGCTGCCCTGTTCTTCCCTAGCTTCCTGCCCTCTGATCAGATCGACGAGGTGCCTTACGACCGGTTCCTAGACCGGGTAGCAGTCGGCGAGGTGGCCGAGATCTTGGTCGACAACCAGACGGGTCGCATTGAGTTCATCGACGGTGAGGGCACTAGTTACGCCACGACCGGCCCCCTGGAACTCTCGATAGATGACCGGAGGCTGCTTGCCGACAGCGGCGCTGCGGTGCACTTTGAAACGCCACAGCCCGGCTTCTTCCAGACGTGGCTGCCCCTACTGCTACCCGTCGGGCTCATCATTCTGTTCTTCGTGTGGATCAATCGCCGGGCCCAGGGGCAGATGAGCGGGATGATGTCCATCGGCCGATCGCGGGCCAAGACCTACTCCACCGAGCGGCCGGGCACGACATTCGATGATGTGGCCGGCTACGAGGGTGTAAAGCAGGAGATCCGCGAGGTTGTGGACTTCCTGAAGGACACCGAGAAGTTCGCCGAGATCGGCGCCCGGGTCCCCAAGGGGGTGCTGCTGGTTGGCCCTCCGGGAACCGGCAAGACGCTCATCGCCCGGGCGGTGGCTGGCGAGGCCGGCGTGCCGTTCATGTCGGTCACCGGGTCGGACTTCATGGAAATGTTCGTCGGGGTGGGCGCCAGCCGGGTCCGCGACCTGTTCGAGTCGGCCCGCAAGATGGGCCGGGCCATCATTTTCATCGACGAGGTCGACTCGGTTGGACGCAAGCGAGGTGCTGGCCTGGGCGGAGGCCATGACGAGCGGGAGCAGACCCTGAACCAGATGCTGTCCGAAATGGACGGCTTTGAGGGCAGCGAGGGCATCGTGATGCTGGCGGCCACCAACCGGCCCGACATCCTGGACCCGGCCCTGCTACGCCCCGGCCGCTTCGACCGCCAGGTCGTGGTGCCGCTACCCGAGTTGGACGACCGGCGGCAGATTCTGGACGTGCACGTCAAGGGCAAGCAAATGGACAACGACGTGGATCTGGACCTGGTGGCCCGGGGCACGCCTGGCATGAGCGGTGCTGACCTGGCCAACCTAGTCAACGAAGCGGCTCTGATCGCCGTGCGGAACGGCGAGGACAGCATCCGGGCCGACCACTTCGAGTCAGCCCGTGACCGCACCCTTATGGGCCAAAAACGTGAGTCGATGGCCCTAACCCCGGATGAGAAGGAGGCCATCGCCTACCACGAGGCGGGCCACGCCCTTTGCGCCGCCGTGCTCCCAACGGCCGACCCGCTCCACAAGGTGACAATCATCCCCAGTGGTATGGCCCTTGGCGTGACCATGCAGTTGCCGGAAGAAGAGCGCCACATCCACCGACAGGACTACCTAGAGGACTCGCTGGTCGTGATGATGGGTGGACGCATAGCCGAAGACCTCGTGTTCGGCGTGGGCTCCACGGGGGCCAGCAACGACCTGGTGCGGGCCACCGAGATCACCCGGAAGATGGTCCGGGAGTGGGGTATGAGCGACCGGGTCGGCCCCATGGCGTGGGGCAGCCAAGGGCAAGTGTTCCTGGGCGATGACCTGTTGCACTCCCGGGATTACAGCGATGACACGGCCCGGGTCATCGACGAGGAGGTCCAACGGATCCTCACCGACCAGGAGGACCGCTGCCGCAAGCTGCTCACCGACCACCGGAACGCACTCGACCTGATCGCCCGGTCGTTGCTGGAACACGAGACGATCAACGGCGACGAGGTCGGACGCCTAGTCAAGGTGGCAGCCGCACCCGGCTCCACAACGGCCCCGGTCGAGGATCCGACCACCGTCGACTGACCGGTCCTCCTGTGGACCGCCTGATCATCCTCGTCGTGTCGGCAGCCGCGGCAGCAACCTTGGCCTTTCTGGTTCAGCGACGGCGCCCCAACGCCCCGATCCGCACCGGCTGGACGGTCCCCGATCAACTGGACCGCCGGGACTTTGCCCATCCCGATGCTCCGTGGCTAGTAGCCGTCTTTACCTCAGCATCGTGTGACAGTTGCGCCGCGGTCGTTGACGTGGCCAAGCCCCTGGCCAGCGATGCCGTAGCCGTCGACGTGGTGGAGATTGGCGAGAAACGTGAGGTGCACGACCGCTACGCGGTGGATGCTGTCCCTATGGTCCTGCTGGTCGACGCTCTCGGCGTGGTGCGCGACCACCACCTAGGACCGGTGTCGGCTGCCCACCTTTGGGGGAGCCTGGCTGAACTGCGGGAACCCGGCTCTACACCCGACGGATGCGACGCCGGCCACTGAATTGACCCGTTCAGCGGTCGGGCCACTCCTCGGTACCAGCCACCGCCACGGCCTGTCCGGCCGTGGATCCGAAACCCGACACCTCCCGCACCGATACCACCACGGGAGCCGTGGACTCCACGGCTAGGACGACCGGCGCTCCGGCGCCCAGGTCGAACACCACCTGGGAACCCGGATCCAGTTCGACAACGGTGGGCAAGCCATCAGGAGCCTGACCGGCCAACACCTTGACCTCCAGGGTGGCGATACCACTAACCGACGGGTTGGCCACGGCCAGTACATCGTCGAAACTCGCGAACCGCTCCCCGAGATCCACTACCCAGCCCCGGGCCGCCACCCCGGTAGCCGGTCGGACAGCCAGATCGGGCGGAACGACGATGTCCGGACCACCTGACCCCCGCCGAACCAGGGAAGCGGCCAATGGTTGACCGTCCAGAGAGCGCACCTCGATACCGAACGGGCCCACGCCGTCCAAGCGACCGTCTTCCAAACTAACCACGTGACGCTGGCCAGCCCGCAGCACCACCGGCCACGGTTCCACGAATCCGTCGGCCGGTGAGGTCCGGGCCACTACCTCGAGTTCCACGGTCTCGAAGCCCGGGTTCAGGACCACGACAGCCAGATCGCCGGCTGGTCCGGCGCCTGGCACAAAGAGGCGGTTAGCGACGCCGGGCGTTCCGGGCGCCAGATCCACCCCCCGAAGGCCAGTTGGCCCCCGACCGTCGGACAACTGGAGCCGAACAGCAGCCAACTGCCCGACCCGGACATCGACCACGGCCGAAACCACGGCCGAATCCGCGATACGAGCCGACATGTCGTAGGCCACCACCGACCGGCCAGGCACCACCAGACCCTGCGAGTCCAGGGTCTCCCGGCGGCCAATGTCACCCACGAACCGCAGATCAGCCACCGCAGAGGCCGGGAACGGGTTGTGTAGAAGCAGCCAGGTCCGATTTCCAGGGCGGGCTGTGGTCGACCACGGCACTAGCCAGGTGTCCGACGTGCGGGTCAGGCAGGGCCGCTGGTCAACGCCATCACCCTCGACCCGCTGGCCAACCACTACCGCCCCCCCGGGGACCTCGACGGTCACTGCGGCAAAGGCCGAACCTGGGACGAACCGACCGGGACGGATCTCCAGACGGTCACCGGCGTCCAGTCGGAAGGCCCGCTCCACAGCTCGCCCACGGTCATCGACCACGATCACCCGCCCGTCGGTAGAGCCGGCCGAGATGCTGGCCATTTCGACCACCCGGTGGTCCACTCCATCTAAGGCGGTGGTCGGCCCGAGGCAGAACCACAGGTCGGAGGACTGTCCGGCTAGCGCCATGGCCGAAGGGGCCGCAGCGGGGCGATCGTCTCGCCGTTCCTCCGGGTCGTCCACAGCCAGAGCCGAGGAGCCGAGCAGGAGGGCACCCAGCACCACGAGGGCCGGCATGCGATGGGCGTTCACCGTCGGACCTCCCGGACCGTGCGAGCCCAACTGGCCAGCAGCAAGACCACGCCGAACAGGATGACCTGAACGGCTCGCCGGCCGGCCGATCCGTCGTCGTCCAGGACCAAAAAGCCCACCGAGTCACGGGCCACCCGCACCGACGGGTGATCCATCACAGCCCCCGGCTCGTTCGGGTCGACCAGGGGCTGATCGACCCCATCGACGACGAAACCCCACGAGCGATCAGGACCCACCGCCCATCGCAGGGCCCCGTCAGCCGACGCCGTCACCACCCGCTGGTCGAGGGCCTGTCGGGTCACTACCACCGGCACGGCCTGACGGTTGTGGTCGCGGACCACGGCCAGCGGTGCCTCGACGGCCAGGTTGCGGTACACGGTGACAGCCCGATTTAGCCCCTCCATCCGTTCCAAGTCCAGTTGACGAGACAAAGCACCAGTCAGGTGGTCGGGCACCATCACCTCAATCCCTGGCTGGGGAACCGGCGCTGCCCGCTCGACGAGCACCACCCAACCCACGCCCCACAGGCCGAGGCGGGCCCCAAGGCGACTGGTGTCACCATCCACGGCGCCGCCCACAGCCGTCCGGATGGCCTCCATGCCCTCGGTGGACTCCAGAGGCCACTGATCGCCCAGATCAGGGCGTCCGTCGGTGACGGCCAAAGAAAGGCCGTCGGACAGGGGAATGCCAACCGCTGGGAGCACCGAAGGTGCCCCCAGCCACACGACACGGGGTACACCGCCGTGGACGGTCTCGGTATCGACCGGGCTCCGGGAGATAAACGGCACGGCCGACCGGAGGTCGTCGCGGGCCGTCCCCCACGCCCCGTCGATCGACCCAGCCAGCACGGGCAACACCACGACGGCCAACGAGAGGCCCATCAGGCCGACCGCTCCCTGGCGTACCCAACGCTCCGACCGGGCCGAAGCCCCCTCCCCCAGCAGGTCGGTACCGAGGGAGGCCACGCCGACCGCGGCGGCCCATGCCAAGCCAACAGCTGCCGGGGCAAGGAGGATCCCCGGTTCGGGAGTCGGTCCGTCCCACCAGCCCTGGTCGACCACCCAGACGGTGGACCACGAAGCGGCCACCACGAACCACGCCCGGATGGCGAGAGCCAGATGGCGTCCTCGGGCCACCAACAGGGCCAAGGCGGGAACCACCAGCAGGGCTAGGCCGAGGCGGCCCAGCCCGAAGTCTCCGGTCTCCAGGCGGAACATGGCGTCAGCACCTAGACCGTGGACCGGCCAGGCGGTCGACTCGACCAGTGAGTCGACCGTCCGGTCTCCCAGCAAGGCAGCCAGCAGCGGGAGGTGAAGAAGGGCCGCCACGATGACCGCTCCCGCCCCCACGATCGCCAGGCGGGCCAGCCCGGCCAGGCTGCCGGCTAGGCCCGTGCCTACCATCAGGCCAACCACCACCATGCCTGCCGGCACCACGAGTACCGGCTCGACGACGACCACGGCGGCCAGCACCAGGCCAGTGACCAGAACGTCAGACCACAGGCTCCGGAGGCGGGTCCCTGGGCCGGGGTCCCCTCCCCGGCCGCCGTAGGGCGCCACACCCTGGGCCCCGACCAGTCGGCGGACCAGCCAAGGCACGGCGGCGTAGGCGGCCAAAGGCCCGATGCGGCCGGCCCGGAGGGCGTCGTAGGGCAAGGGGACGGATAGGTAGATGAGCACGGCGACGGCCCGAGACCGTCCGCCGCCCACCGGTCTGACCAGGCGCCACATGCCGACGGCCCCCATCGGCAGGGCGGCCAGCACGACGAGGGTCCACAGCAGGCCAGTAGCCCACGGCCAGAGACCGTCGGCTAGGCCCAGAAGGGCCAGGCCGTCCGGGCCAACCACGGTGGTACCGGTCCCGGTGGGCCGCCATCCCAGCCACCACGACCGAACTAAATCGGTCGGGTCGGTGGGCGGGGGCTGGAAACGTCCGACAGCAGGGAGACCGCCGCGGAACAGTGCACGCGACCCGAAGCCGAGAACGGCCGCCGAGACCATGAGGGCCAGACCACCGGGCCCCAGCAGCATCGACCACAGGCGATGGAGGCGAAGTTGGGCCGGCGACCGGTCGTCGGTCCCAGTGAGGGCCAAGCCGGTCACCACCCGTCGGAAAGCCCGGTGAGGAACCTCCAAGCGCGCTAGGCCGGATTCGACAGCCGGTTCAGGGGCGGGCAGGCGGCGGCGGGCAGCCGATGACAGCCGCCGAAGGTTCCATGGCCAGGCGCCAAGCAACGCCCAGACATACCGGAACCGACCGGTCAGCGCCCCGTAGAACACCCCGACCACGGTGGCGCCCAGGATGCCCAGCGCCGCGGTGGCCGCCCGGGCAGGGCGATGGCAGACCAACACTCGGCGGAGACGGTGACGGGCCCAGCGGGAGGACGCCGAGCGTTCAGCGGCCCGGTCCCCCACCAGTTCTAGACGGTGGGCCACGGCAGTCGGCGCCGTGGATACCGAAGCACCGACTAGGTGGGCCCGCCAACAGAGCTCCAGCACGGCGTCGCCGTCCACCACCTCGGGGTCGAGGCCGCCGAGAGCCTCGTAGAGGTCGGCCCGGACCAGGACCGCCCCCGAGGCCACCGATAGGACGTCGCTTTGGGTGTCGTACTGGCCCTGATCGACCTCGCCCGGTTCCACAAGCGGCACCCGGGTGCCAAGGCGGTCAACTGATGCCCCAAGGTCGTCCAAGGACCGACTCTCTCCGGGGCCCAGAACCTTGGCACCTACGATCCCTAGGTTGGCCTCGACGGCTCGCTCCACCATCCGCCGTACCGCGGTGTCGTTAACCACCACGTCGTCACCCAGAATGAGCAGGAACCGGGGAGGCGGTCCGCTGGTTCGGGCCGTCAGGCCGGCAGCGACCGAAGCACCTAGACCGGGTGTCCCGTCCAACACGGCGATGGTGGAACCGGGCAGGAACCGGCCGACGCCCTCCACCACCTGATCGTGGCCGGCGGCGGACCCAACGTCGACGACGAGGACCTCGAGGCGGGCATGGTCCTGAGCAGCCAACGAGGCCAGGACGGCTTCCAGAGCGGGCCCGGGGCCCCGAGCCACCACCACGGCCAGCACCGGCGCTGTACCCGGCCGGGGTGCCGGTTCAGCCAGCATCCCGCCACTCTTCGGCTGGTCGGGGATGACGTCCACGGACACCGGACCCTAGTCCCGGACACCAGAACCCGAGGCTCGACCTCCGCCCTTTACCACCTAGGGTGCGCCGGTGGCCCACCCCCCGTCCTGGCGGCCGTCCGGCTGCCCCCCTACCCGCCCATGAGGGCCCTGGTGACCGGCGCGGCCGGGTTCGTGGGGAGGCACCTGACCGCCCATTTGGCGGCCTGCGGAGATGACGTGATGGGGACTGACCGCTCCGAGGGTGGCCCCGACCTGCTGGATTCGGTCGGGCTGGACCGGCTGGTGGCCGAGGTCGACCCGGAGGTGGTGTTCCACCTGGCCGGGCAGGCCGACGTCGGAGGCTCGTGGGAGGCTCCGGCTGACACCCTGCGGGTGAACGCCGAGGGGACCCTCCACCTCCTGGAAGCCGTCCGGTCAGTCGGCGGGGCCCGGGTGATCACAGTGACCAGCGCCGACATCTACGGCGTTGTCCGGCCCGAGGATCTTCCGTTGAGCGAGACGGCCCCGCTGCGCCCAGTGTCACCGTACGCGGCCAGCAAGGCGGCAGCGGACCTGATGGCCCTGCAGGCCCACCTGGGCTACGGAATGGACGTAGTACGAGCCCGCTCGTTCAACCACCTGGGCCCCGGCCAGGACGACCGGTTCGTCTGCTCGGCCCTAGCGGCGCGGATCGCTGCTGCCGAAGCGGGCCGGGGCGACGAGGTGCGGGTTGGCAACCTGGCGGCCCGCCGTGACTTCACCGACGTGCGCGACGTAGTGCGGGCCTACCGGTGTCTGGCCAACGACGGTCGGGCCGGGGCGGCCTACAACGTGTGCACGGGCACGTCAGTGGCCGTGAGCGAGGTGGCCGAGCGGCTGATGGGCCTAGCCAACCGGCCGCTGCGCCTAGTCGACGACCCATCCCTTCACCGCCCGGTGGACGTCCCCGACCTGCGAGGCGACCCAACGGTGCTGCGAACCGACACCGGTTGGGAACCCGAGGTAGCACTGGACGACACCCTGACCGACCTACTGGCCGATTGGCGACGGCGCCTTCCCGACGCCATCCCGGCAGACTGGGCGCCATGACCCGCCGCGCTCTGATCACCGGCATCACCGGCCAGGACGGCTCGTACCTGGCTGAGCTCTTGCTGGACAAGGGCTACGAGGTGGTCGGGATGGTGCGCCGCAGCTCGACAGTTAACTATGAGCGCATTGGCCACCTGATGGACAGCGTCAAGTTCCATTCCGGCGACCTGCTGGACCAGTTGTCCATGGTGGAAGCCCTCCAAGAACACCGGCCTGACGAGGTCTACAACCTGGCCGCCCAGTCGTTCGTCCAGACATCGTTCGGCCAGCCGGTGCTGACAGGCGAGACGACAGGCCTCGGCGTGACCCGTCTGCTGGACGCCATCCGGCTGGTCGACCCGGAAATCCGCTTCTACCAGGCCAGTTCCAGCGAGATGTTCGGAAAGGTCCGGGAGGTCCCGCAGAACGAGAACACCCCGTTCCATCCCCGTAGCCCGTACGGAGTGGCCAAGGTCTATGGCCACTGGATCACCGTCAACTACCGGGAGAGCTACGGCCTGCACGCCAGCTCGGGGATGCTGTTCAACCACGAGAGCCCCCGCCGCGGACTGGAGTTCGTGACCCGCAAGATCAGCCATGGGGCGGCCCAGATCGCCCTCGGCAAGGCCACTGAGCTGCGGCTCGGCAACCTGGAAGCCAAGCGGGACTGGGGCTTCGCCGGCGACTACGTGGACGCCATGTGGCGGATGCTCCAGCAGGACGAGCCGGACGACTACGTGGTGTGTACCGGCGAGACACACACCGTACGGGAGTTTTGCGAGGCGGCGTTTGCCCGGGTGGGCCTGGACGCCGACGACCATGTGGTGGTTGACGAGCGGTTCTACCGCCCAGCCGAAGTGGACCTTTTGGTGGGCGATAGCTCCCGGGCCGCCGACCGTCTGGGGTGGCAGCCGACCATGTCGTTTACCAAGCTGGTCGAGACGATGGTGGATGCCGACCTGGCCCTCCTTGAGGGCCGGTTGGACCGACTGGCCTGATCGGGTCCGATGGCCGACCGTAGGACATCGTGATCACCGTCCTAGCTGGGGGCGTAGGAGCGGCCCGCCTGCTGCGGGGCCTGGTCCTCGCCGTACCCGCCGACCGAGTCACGGCCGTCGTGAACACAGCCGACGACGTGGTCCTCCACGGACTGCACGTATCGCCCGATCTGGACACGGTCACCTACACGCTGGCCGAAGCTGGCAACCCGGAGACCGGCTGGGGTCTTGCCGGGGAGACGTGGCAAGCCATGGATGCCCTAGACCGCTTCAGAGGACCGACGTGGTTCCGGCTCGGCGACCGGGACCTGGGCACCCACCTCTACCGGACAGGTCGCCTGGCCGAGGATGCCGGCTTGACCACCGTCACCGCCGAGATCACCCAGGCGTGGGGCCTGAAGACCACCCTGTTGCCGATGACCGAGGACCCGGTGACCACCATGGTCACCCTGGACGAGGGTGAGGGGGCCGGAGACGAGGTGGGTTTCCAGGAGTACTTCGTGCGCCTGGGGCACTCGGTGGCCGTACGGTCGGTCCGGTTCGCCGGGGCTGACGCTGCCCGACCGGGACCTGGGGTGCTGGAGGCGTTAGCTCAGGCAGACGCTGTGGTCATCGCCCCGTCTAACCCAGTGGTGTCAATCGGCCCGTTGCTGGCCGTGCCGGGCATCGCCGACGCCCTGCAGGCCCGGCGGTCGGCCACGGTGGCCGTGTCGCCCATCGTGGCCGGGAAGGCGTTGAAGGGACCGGCCGACCGCCTGCTGCGCGAGTTGGGCCACGAGGCCTCGGTGGTCGGGGTAGCCCGCCTCTACCGGGACCTAGCGGCCACGCTGGTCGTGGACCGTGCCGACGCTGATCTGGCCGATGCCGTGGAGGCTGAGGGCGTGGCCTGTGTGGTGGCTGACACCGTCATGTCGTCGCCCGAGGTGGCTGCCCAGTTGTCGCTGCAGATTCTGGGCTGCGTGGGAGTCGCGACATGACAGACCGCATCGAAGTCCTAGCGGTGGTTGGCCTGCCCGAGGTCCGTCCAGGTGACGATCTGGCGGCACTCATTGCCGGGGCGGCCGACCTGGTCGAAGGCGACGTGGTGGTGGTAACCCAGAAGGTGGTGTCCAAGGCTGAGGACCGGCTGGTCGATATCGACCCCGAGGCGGGACACCGGCCGCTGGTAGAACGGGAGTCGGTACGGATCCTTCGCCGGCGGGGCGACCTGGTGATCGCCGAGACCGAGCACGGCTTCGTGTGCGCCAACGCTGGGGTGGACCTGTCCAACGTGGAAGCCGGGCAGGCGGCGTTGCTACCCGTCGACTCGGACCGGTCGGCTCGACGGATCCGCGATGCCCTGCGCCACCGGTTCTCGGTCAATGTGGCCGTGGTGGTGAGCGATACGTTTGGCCGGCCGTGGCGGCGGGGGGTAACCGATGTGGCCATCGGGTGTGCCGGCCTACGTCCGGTGGTCGACCTGCGGGGGACCACCGACGCCCTGGGCCGAGAGTTGCAGGTGACTGAGGTGGCAGTGGTCGACGAGATCGCTGCGGCTGCCGAGTTGGTCATGGGTAAAGCAGCCGGGGTACCAGTGGCTGTGGTGCGGGGCATCGATCCGTTGTGGTTCGGCGACGGGAGCGTGGTCGATGATGTGGTCCGATCCCCTGATGAGGACCTGTTCCGCTAGGCCCTTCGGACCAGCGGTCAGACGGTCGGTGGGTCAGGCCTCGTAGCCGTTGGGGTGGCGCTGTTGCCAGCGCCAGTGGTCGACCAGCATCTCGTCCAGGCTGCGGGTGGCTCGCCAGCCCAGTAGGTCTATGGCCAGCGCTGGGTCGGCCCAGATCCGCTCGATATCACCAGCCCGGCGGCCCACTACCTCATGGGGTACCGGCTGGCCGATAACTCGGGAGGCGGCAGCCACCACGTCTAGCACGGAGTAGCCGGTACCCGTCCCCAGGTTGACCGCTGTGCAGCCCGTCGGCCCGTCGCCGTCAGCAAGGGCGTTCAGGGCGGCCACGTGGCCCTCTGCCAAGTCCATGACGTGGAGATAGTCCCGGATGGCCGAGCCGTCCGGGGTGTCGTAGTCGCCGCCGAACACCGCCAGGCGCTCCTGGCGTCCCACCGCCACCTGCATCAGGTACGGCACCAGGTTGTCGGGCACGCCCTGGGGGTCCTCGCCGAGGTCTCCACTGGGGTGGGAACCCACCGGGTTGAAGTAGCGCAGCAGGAGAACATCGAGCCCGCCGACGTCGGCCTCGGCGGCTAGGAGTTCCTCACAGGCAATCTTTGTGGCGCCGTACGGGTTGGTCGCCCCGATGGGCGATGCCTCAGTGACCGGCACATGGTTCGGCTCGCCGTAGACGGTGCACGACGACGAGAAGACCAGACGGGACACGCCGTGGGCCCGCATGGCGGCCACCACGCCAGCCGTACAGCCCACGTTGTTCCGGTGATAGCCCTCCGGATCGGAGATCGATCCACTGACCGACTTGAAGGCGGCGAAGTGGACCACCTCGTCAACCCGGTGGTCAGCCAGGGTCCGGCCCACGGAGTCGACATCGGCGGCGTCGGCCTCCACGAACGGCAGGTCGGGCCGGGTCAGGGAGCGCAGGGCGTCGACGGCGGCCGGCGACGAGTTGGACAGGTCGTCGAGGACGACCACTTGACGACCGGCATCGTGGAGGGCCACCGCGGTGTGACTGCCGATGTAGCCCGCTCCGCCGGTAACCAGGACGGCCACGTCAAGCGTCCTCGGGGATCCGGGCGCCAGACAGGCATCGACCGTCGGAGACGTTCTGCCCCTCGCCGATGATGGTCAGGGCCCTGAGCGAGGCTCCTGGCCCCACCTGGGCCCCGGGGCCGACCACCGAGTGATCGACCGTGGCACTGGCGCCGACCGATCCGCCTTCCATCACCACAGCACCACATAGGCATGCCCCTTCACCGACGGCGGCACCGGACATAACCACCGAGCGGTCGATGCGGGCGTCGGGGTGCACCCTGGCTTCTGGGTGGACGGCCGCTAGGTCGCCACGGGTGCCGTCCACCAGGTCCAGCTGGGCTCGGATGTAGGCCTCGGGTGTTCCGGTGTCGATCCAATAGGCCTCAGACGCCACAGCGTGGAGCCTGCCCTCGACGGCCATCGCCGGGAACACTTCGCGCTCAATCGACACCGAACGGTTCTCGGGTATACGGGCCAGCACCGTGGGTTCCAGCACGTAGGTCCCGGCGTTGATCCACCGGGTTGGCGCCGTGGCGGCCTCCGGCTTTTCGACGAAGCCCAGAACCTTGCCGTCCTGGTCGGTGGGAACCACGCCGTACTGGGACGGGTCGTCGACCTCGGTCAGGGCCAAGGTGCCCTCGGTTCCGGCAGCCCGGTGGTGGGCCACGACGTCGCCCACGTCCAAGTCGGTAAGGACATCGCCGTTGAGCACCAGGAAGGCATCGTCCCCGTCGCCGAGACCCGCCTTGGCGGCCGCGAAGCGCACGGCGCCCGCCGTGTCCAGTGGCTCGGGTTCCACGGCGTAGTGCAGGGGGATGCCGGCGCACGTCCCGTCGGGATAGGCGTCGGCGAAGGCCTCGGGGTGGAAGCCCAATGAGAGGACCACCCGGGTGATGCCGTGGCCGGCCAGGTGGGCGACGACGTGTTCGATCATGGGCCGGTCTACGACCGGCAGCATCTGCTTGGGGACGTTCCGGGTGAGTGGTCGGAGCCGGGTTCCAAATCCCCCGACCAGGACGATGGCCTGCACGGCCCGAAAGCGCTACTCGCCGGTGGTGGGCACCGGGGCCGACGGATCCGAGGTGAGGGCCCGCGGGTTCACCACGTCCAGGAAGGTCAGCCGCTCGGGCCGCGGAGCGGGTGGTTCCACGTCGGCCGGCACCAGGGCAACGGTGAAGGCCTCCCGGTCCTTGAGGAACCGGACGTTCGCCAGGTCCTCGGTGAGAACCTCAGGGTCGCGTTCCATGTCATCGGCGTCAAAGCGGCCCACCTTGACCACGGTCGGTTGGCCGTTGCAGTCGGCGCCGGCCAGGAGTGCCTCGCCGGTGTCCAGGACCACGCTGTCATCGTCGATGCGGCCGCCGAAGGCATTGAAGAACTGGCCCATGGTGGCGTCCTGCCCGGAGGCCAGCTTGTTGAACGGGTGGATGTGGATTATGCCGTCGCTGTGGGTGTGGATGCCGTTCGGATCGGTCTCGATCACGATCTTGGACCGGAAGTCGTCACAGACGTAGACGTCGTAGGCGGAATGCCAGTGGTCGCCGACCCGGGGGGCCGAGGTGGCCTCGCGGTCGGAGCGGGCCCACAGCACGAGCAGCGATCCGAGGACCACCACTAGGCCAATGGCTAGCGGAAAGCCCATCTTCCTTCGTTCACCGGTGCCTCCCGAGGCTCCCGCCCGGGCGGCGCGCGCGATCTTGCTTGCAGAGTCTCCACGTGCCATAGAGCCCCGAGGCTACAGGCGCCTCCCGGCGGATCATCGGGCTTGTTCAGCAGGCCGGTCGGTCCCGTACCAGCCTCAGCTCGGGTCTCGTAGCCCCTTAATGAGTTCCGCGTAGGCCTCGGCCACCGAGGCCGGGGACCGCCACCGCTCGGCCCACCGGCGACCGGCGGCGCCCATGGTGGCTCGCAGGTCGGGGTCGTCGGCCAAGCGCTCCACGGCGGCAACCAGGGCGTCGGGGTCGTCGGGGGGCACGGCCAGGCCGGCTCCGGCCTCGGACACCACACGGGCCACCTCGGTGCCTTCGTCCACGCTGGCCAACACCGGGCGGCCGGCGGCCAAGATGGCGTAAGTCTTGGACGGGACGCTGGAGGCACCCAGGCCGGCCCGCAGGGGCACCACGTGCACGTCGGCGGTGGCTAGCACCTCGGGGACCCGTTCAGTGGGTTGGTAACCGACCACGGTCAGGTTCGGCAGGTCCTCGGCGGCCCGCCGAAGGTCGTCGGCCCGGACGCCACCTCCGTTGACGACGTAGGCCAGGTCGGAGCGGCCGCTGTGGCGACGGGCCGCCTCGACGAGGAGGTCTAGCGACTGGGAGTGGCCGAGGTTGCCGGCATACATGACGATGGTCCGGTCGCCTAGGCCGTGTTCGGCCCGGTAGGCGGTCTGGCGGTCCATCGGCCGGACGACGACGGTGTCCACGAAGTTGGGGATGACCTGCACCACGGGACGCCGGTCGGGGGGCAGTGTGGCGACCTTGGCCGATACGTTGGCCGCTAGGTCGTCGGATAGGACGGTGACGGCGTCGGACCGGCGGTAGGTGGACCGTTCGAGGGCCCGGAAGGCCCGGATGGCCTGGGGTGAGGTGAGGGCACCGACCTGGACGGCCACGTCGGGAAACACGTCCTGAACGTTGCACACCAGAGGGCAACGGTGGCGGCGGGCTATCAGCCAGCCGGCCAGTCCGAGGGTGAGTGGCGGGGACACGGCGACCACGCCGTCGAAGGGGCCGCGGGCGGTCAGGCCGGCCAGGACGGCCAGTTTGGTGAAGCCCACGAAGCCCAGGGCTCGGGCCAGCAGGTTGGTCTTGTCGGTCGGGAAGGGGTGGAGACGGACCACGGTGCCCGCCGGATGGGTTCCCCGTCGGACCGGGCGGCCCCGCCACCCGTTGGCCACCCGGTGTTCGGCGTACCAGGGCAACGAGGTGATGACGTGGACGTCGTGGCCGAGGTTGCCGAGGTGGTCAACGATGGCTGACACCACGACGCCGGTCGGAGCAGTGTCAGGTCTTAGGTGCGGGGTGAGGACGAGGAGGCGCACGGTCACATCCCCCGGCCTGCCGGGANCGACCCGTCTAGCAGGAGTCGCCAGGCCCGTTCCAAAGCGGCGGCTGAGGNCTCCCAGGTGTAGTCCCGGGCGNCAGCCAGGGCCCGTGTNGCCANGGCGGTGCGNCGGTCCCNGNCGGCCAGCAGGCGGTCGAGGGCCTCAGCCCACGCCGCCGGGTCGCCGGCATTCAAGACGGCGTCGCAGCCCGGGGCCAGGTCGGCGGCCGGGGTGCCGTCGGCGACTAGAACGGCCACGCCGGCCGCCATGGCCTCCAGTACGGGGATCCCGAACCCCTCGTAGGTAGACGGGAAGGCCACCACGTCAGCATCGGCCAGATAGCGGGCCAGATCGGCGACGGGAACCCGTCCGGTACGGTCGATGCGTCCGACATGTTCGGCCGAGGCGATGGCCCGGGCCACGTCAGCCTCAGCCGCCCCCTGCCCTCCGGTCAGGATCAGACGGGCATCCGGGTGGCGGGCCGCCACCCGATCGAAGGCCTCGACCAGTAGGCAGTGGTTTTTGTGGGGATAGGTGGCTGCCGGGTATAGGACGGTTGGGGGTCCGGCGGGAACTGACGGGGCCGAAGCGACCGTTTCGACACCTACCGAGACAGTGATCACCCGGTTCGGGTCGGCGCCCAGACGGTCGACGACCTGGTGACCCACAGCGTCGCTGATCGCCACCACTACGTCGGCCCGGGCCACCGACCGGGGAACGGCCCGGCTCAGGTAGGCGCCCTTGACCAGGCTGAAATTCTCCGGGTGGTCCAACACCTGGAGGTCGTGAACGGTGACGGCCACCGGGTGACTGGTGCGGGCCGGGATCCGCCCGCCTAGGTGGTGGACAGCCAGGCCGGCGGTGCGGGCGGACAGCCAAGTGTTCTCGGCCAGGACCCGGCGGGCCCGCCGCCGGCCGTCGGTCGGGTGGACCTCGACGTCGAACGCCTCGCCAAGGCCCGGGTAGGCGCCCAAGGCGGCCTCCGACAGGCACAGTACGGGCCGGAGGTCAGCCGGTCCGTGGCGGGCGTACGCCGACAGGGTACGCACGGCGTACTCCTCGGCCCCGCCGATGTCGTCGGGGACCAGTGATAGGAGGTTGACGGCCAGACGGGTCATCAGGGCCTCCCCCGCCTGGACGCCGTCCGGACGGTCACCGGCCCAGAACCTCGCGGTAGACACCGACCGTGGCCTCGGCAGTGGCCGCCCAGGTCAGGGTGGCGGCCCGGTCCCGGCCCGCCTGGGCCAGGCGGGCTGCCAGAGCGGGGTCGTCGAGTACCCGTCGTAGGCCGTCGGCCACCGCGTCGACGTCGGTCGAGTCGACGGCTAGACCGGCGTCTCCGGCTACCTCGGCTGTCGCCGTGTCGGCCGAGGTCACGACCGGAGTTCCGTGTCCCATGGCCTCCAGGACGGGTAGCCCGAAGCCCTCGAGCAGGCTAGGCAGGCAGAAGACGTCGGCGGCATCGAACCAGGCGTGCTTGGTGGCCTCGTCAACCGGTCCGACCACGACGGCCCGGTCGCCCAGGGGGGCCATGGCGGTCGACAGGTCCTCTCCCCAACCGGCGGGTCCGACTACCACCAGAGTGAGGCCGTCGACGGCGGCCACGGCACGGGCCAGCACGGGGAGGTTCTTACGGGGCTCGACGGTGCCTACCCATAGGACTACCGGGCCGTCCAGGCCGTGGTCGTCACGCAGTCGACGTGCCCGGTCCGGGGCTGGGGGAACCGGGTCGGCCCCGAGGGAGACGACGGCCACCCGGTCGTCGGGGAACCCGGCGTCGGCCAGGTGGCGGCGGGTGACTTCCGACGGGCAGATCACCCGGTCGGCTCGCCGGGAGTCAGCCAGCCATGCCTCAAACAGGCGCCGCCCGCGACGGGTGGCCGCCTCGGGGTGATAGCGCCATGCCAGGTCGTGGATGGTGGCTACCAAGGGTCGGGTGGTGGACGGAACCGCTCCCCCGGTGGCGTGGACGAGGTCAGGCCATCCAGCAAGTCGGTCGACGCGGGGGTGGCCTGTGCGATGCCATGTCTCGTAGAGCACGGCCCGGGGCAGGCGTGAGGCGGCCAGCGGAACGCCCGGATCCCCGTGACGAGAGGCGCCGGAAGCGTGTCGGGCGGTAATCCCGGTGACGTCTACGTCGGGCCGGGCGTGGAGGGCCTGGGCCAGACCCACGGCAGCCACCGCCGTTCCGCCGGGCACCCGATGCCAGCACTGCTCTAGGAGGTGGGCCACCCGGATGGGGTCGCTCACCGGCCGCCCCCGGGAGGTCGCCTCGGCAACGGTGGTCGGCGGCTCATGGCTCAGGGGCAGCGGCTGCCGTCGGGGCGACGTCCGTCGAGCGACGCCGCCCGGATCTTCAAGGTTCGCCGGGTGCTGCGGGCCGGTAGCACGGTGGCCACCTGCTCGCTGTCGGGTGCCGGGTCAAACACCGGGAGGGCATTTTCGTCGTCCACCTCGCCTTGGGCGACTAGGGCGGCCCGGGCCGCCGCGTCCACCTCTTCGATGCCTCGGGGGGCTAGCAGGAACGTTCCGAAATCCTGGCCGAGTACCAGTTCCACCCGGTCGGCGAGGGCATCGTCGAACTCGAATCGGGGTAGGGGGTCCACCAGCTGGCCGACCAGGACGGCGGCGTCGAAGCGGTCCCGGGCCGCCCGGACGGTGGTGGCCGGAACCGGGTCACCAATCAGCGGGCGTACCGGGAATCCCTTATAGGACATCTGCTGGAAGGCCGGCACCGTCTCGTCAACGGGGCCCCGCCGGTCGACGACGTCGACCGGTACGTCGTCAGGCCTCAGGGAAATCCCGCGGAACACATCGAACACCTTTCGGGCGTCGGCGTGGAGGCGCAGCACTGACGACGTGCCGACCACGTCGTCGTAGACGGGAAGGCTGTGGCGTTCCATGCCGGTGGGGTCAAAGTCGGCAAAGGCGTTACCTAGTCCCATGAGGTTTCGCAACGTGAGGCGGTCGTCGAGAATCACCGCCTCGGCGACGGCCTCGATGAGGTTGTCGCGTACAAGCACCGATCGGGCCCCCTTGTCGATGACCCGTTCCATGGCCAGCACTAGGAAGTCCTGCTGGCGGCGGTTGCGCTCCAGGTCGTTCCAGACGCCGACTCGTTGCCAGCGACCGTCGATGAAAAGCTCGGGTTTGCGGCTGCGAACGAACGACAGGGCGGCCCGGCCGTCGAACCGGGTACATCCGCTCTCCGATACGTATAGGCCGGAGGCCACGTCACGGGCCGGGTACGGGAACCACAGCGAGACCCCTCCGATCTCGTCGACCACGTTCTCAAAGCCCAGAAAGTCGACGACCACGAAGTTGTGGATGGGAACGCCGAACTCGCTAGTGACTGTCTCTACGAGCGTCGGGGCCCCCATCTCCATGCCGCCGACCAGCAGGGCTGAA
Source organism: Acidimicrobiaceae bacterium (assembly GCA_002717365.1). Classification (GTDB taxonomy): domain Bacteria; phylum Actinomycetota; class Acidimicrobiia; order Acidimicrobiales; family MedAcidi-G1; genus UBA9410. The sequence goes on from PBDJ01000022.1 coordinate 56,084, forward strand.
GCCAGTTTCTCTTTGCGTACCGGCACGCCGTTGCGGTGGACCGTGACGTACAGGTCGCGAGGTAGCGACAGCACGGAGGCCCGGGCCAGGCCCGGGTCGAGGCGTAGCAGCATGATGGCGTCGGCCAGGGCTACGCCGGGAGTTCGGTCCCGCCAGCCGGCCGGATCGTCGTCGTCCAGGCCGATGGCGCTGTCGGTGCCGATCAGCAGGAAGTTGCGGGGTGGCTGCGGCCGGTCGGCCTGGTCTTGGTCGTTGTCGGAGGGCGACCCTCCGGTCGGCCCGTCGTCGTCATTAACGGTGTCAGAGGGTTCCGGTTCGTAGACGTCGGCCAGCACACCGGCTGGGACCTCAATGCGGACGATGCTAGATACCGCCTGCTCGAACGAGGAGAGGCGGGCTGAGGCTACGAACATCCCGGACGCCAAGATGACACTGGACAGGATCAGCAGCCGCTGGGGCCACGTTCGCCGTAGCCCCTCTGCGGGTCGCTCCGTCACGCGGGCGATGGTACCAGCGCGCCTTTGAAGGCTTGGGCGCGGCCTAGCCTGCGCCGATGGTCCCTACGGAGCCCCACGATCCCATCGGCGCCACCTGGGCCGGCGGTCGGATACTCAGCCCGGGAGAAACCGCCGTGCGAGCCGACGACCATTCAGTGGTCGTCGGCGATGGCGTGTTTGAGGCGACCGGGGTGTTGGACGGGGTGCCGTTCGCCCTAACCCGCCATCTGGCCCGACTGGCCCGCTCGGCGGCCGGTCTGGGAATCCAAACTCCGGACGATGCGCGAATCCGGGAAGCCGTCGCTGAGGTGATAGCCGCCGACCGCCGAGCCGGGCTACTGCGCATCACGTGGTCCAGCGGGCCGGGGCCTCTGGGATCTGGGAGGGGCGACGGGCCGGGCACCCTGGTGCTGTCCACCGGACCGGGCAACGTGTGGCCGGCCACCGAGCGGGTCCACCTGGGGCCGTGGGTCCGTAACGAACACGGGGCCCTGACCGGCCTGAAGACCACGTCGTACGCCGAAAACGCCAAGGCTCTGGCCGTCGCCCACCGTCGTGGCTGCACCGAGGCGCTGTTTCGCAACACGGCCGGCCACTTGTGCGAGGGCACGAGCACCAACGTGTTCCTGGTGGTGGACGATGTGCTGGTCACGCCGCCTCTGTCGTCGGGCTGCCTGGCCGGCGTGACGCGGGACCTGCTGCTGGAACTGGTCGACGTGGTGGAACGCGACGTGGCCCTCGACGAGATCGAGGTGGCCAGCGAGGCCTTTCTAAGCTCGGCCACCCGAGACGTCAGTTCGATCGCCGCGGTCGATGACCACGACCTGCCGATGGCCCCCGGCCCGGTAACGACGGCCGTGGCGGCCGCCTTCGCCGACCTGGTAGCCCGGACGCCCGACCCGTAGCCGGCACCCACCGGAGAGCGGGAACGGAGCCACGGCGACCTACCGGTCAGACGGGACGAAGGTGAACGACGTCACCGGCCCGGATAGCTACCGGGCCGTCCCCGGTGTTGACGAGCAACGACCCGTCGAGGTCAAGGCCGACGGCCGTTCCGACCAGCGAACCGTTGGATGCCTCGACATGGACCTCGGATCCCACGGTGGCCGACCGGTCCCGGTGGGCGGCCTGTAGACGTTCCGGCCCGTCGGTGGCCTCCAGGTCGCCCAAGCGAGCCTCGAACTCGGTCAGTACGCCAGCCAGCAGATCGCCATGGGTGGTCGACGTCCCGGCGGCGGTCAGCGACGTGGCGCCGGGCGGGGCGTCGCCGTCGGGTAGGGGCCAGCCCACGTTGAGGCCCAGACCGACTACCACGGCGGGAGATGGCCCGGCGACCAGTTCGGCGAGGATCCCGGCCACCTTGCCGGGAGCCGGGCCGCCGACCAGAACCACGTCGTTGGGCCACTTGATAGCGGCATTGACGCCAAGGCCGACCACGGTGTCGACGGTGGCGACGGCCAGGGCCGTGGTGACCAGTGGGTGCCGGTCAGCCGTCCAGCGGGGTCGAACCAGGATCGACACCAGAAGGTTGGTCCCCGGCGGGGCGTCCCAACGGCGATCCCGGCGGCCCCGGCCGTCAGTCTGGTAGTCGGTGACCCGCACCAGGCCGTCGGGGGCGTCGGCGACCCGGGCTGCCAGGTCGGCGTTGGTGGAACCCGTCTCGGGAACATGTTCGACGGGTCCGAACCGGGTCCCGGTGGGCGCCTCCAGCCCTCTCCCGTCGGATGAGAGATGCGAAACGGACGCCATTCGGATAACCATAGGGTCGTGTTCTCCAAGGTTCTGGTCGCAAACCGGGGCGAAATCGCCGTCCGGGTCATCCGCGCCTGTCGGGAGCAGGGGGTGACCACGGTCGCCGTCTACTCCGATTTGGACCGCGACGCTCTGCACGTCCGTCTGGCCGACGAGGCCTACGCCCTCAGGGGCCAGACAGCCGCCGAGAGTTACCTGAACACCGAAGCCATCTTGGGCGTCGTGGAGCGCAGCGGGGCTGATGCCGTGCATCCCGGCTACGGGTTCTTCTCCGAGAACGCCGACTTCGCCCGGGTAGTCACCAAGAGGGGTGTGACGTTCATCGGGCCGCCACCCGAGGCCATCGAGGTAATGGGCGACAAGATCAGTGCCCGTCGGGCCGCCGAGCGGGTCGGGGTGTTGGGCGTGCCGGGGACCACCGAGTTCATAACCGACCCCGACCAGGTGCGGGCCTTCGGGGCTGAGCACAACTACCCGATCGCTATCAAGGCGGCCTACGGCGGCGGCGGGCGGGGCATGAAGGTGGTAGCCGATGAGTCGGCCATCGTCGACGCCATCGAGTCGGCCCAGCGCGAGGCGCTGGCCTACTTCGGCCGCGACGAGATCTACATGGAGCGCTACCTGACGGCACCCCGTCACATCGAGATCCAGGTCCTGGCCGACGCCCACGGCAACGCCGTATATCTGGGTGAACGGGACTGCTCGGCACAGCGCCGCCACCAGAAGTTGATCGAGGAGGCGCCGGCCCCCAACCTGCCCGACGAGGTACGCACGGCCATGGGCGAGGCGGCAGTGGAGGTGGCCTTGGGGTGCGGCTACACGAATGCTGGCACGGTGGAGTTCCTGTACGAGGACGGCGCCTTCTTCTACCTGGAGATGAATACCCGCCTGCAGGTGGAGCATCCGGTGACCGAACTGGTGACTGGCCTGGACCTGGTGGAGCAGCAGTTGCGGATAGCAGCCGGGGAGCCGCTGGCCTTCACCCAGGACGACGTGTCGATCACCGGGCACGCCATCGAGGTGCGAATCAACGCCGAGGACCCGGCCGGTGGGGCGTTTTTACCGTCGCCGGGCCGTATCCACACCCTGAGGGTGCCGGACGGATACGGGGTGCGGTTCGACAGCGGCTACGAAGCCGGTGACGAGGTCAGCCAGTTCTACGACAACTTGGTCGGAAAGCTGGTGGTGTGGGGACGGGACCGAGACACGGCGATCCGACGCACCCTGCGAGCTCTTGGTGAAATGGAGGTCGGTGGCGTGGCGACGACCATCTCAGCCGATATAGCCATCCTCGAACACCCCGATTTCGGAGCGGTATCCCACTCCACGAAGTGGGTGGAGGAAACCCTCGACCTGTCAGACGTGTCGTCGCCGATCGGGTCAGGCGATGCCGCCGCCGAGGAGTCGACGGTGCGCCGCGACACCACCGTCGAGGTGGACGGCCGGCGGTTCGCGGTGAGCATGTGGGTGCCCGAAGCAGCACCGACGGTCGGGCGGACGCCGAAGCGATCGAAGCGGTCGGGTGGCGGGGTGTCGGGTGACGGGCAGGTGGCCGTGCCCATGCAGGGCACCATCGTCAAGGTCCTGGTGGCGGTGGGTGACACCGTGGGCGCCGACGACCCGGTGTGTGTGCTGGAGGCTATGAAGATGGAGAACAACGTGCCGGCCGGTAAGGCGGGCACGGTCGCTGAGGTGCGGGTGGCGCCCGGTGACTCGGTGGGGGCTGGCGACGTGGTTGTCGTGGTCGAGGAGCCGGCCTGTTCCAGTCGGCCGCTACTCGGCGGCGTCGGCTAGTGCCTCGGCCAGGGTGGGGTGTACGAACAGGCTCTCTTGGATGTCGTGCACGGTCAGGCTGGCGGTGACGGCCAGGGCCACGATGGAGATCAGTTCGGCGGCGTGGCGGCCCACGATAGAACCTCCCAGAACTACGCCGGTGGCCGGGTCGGAGACGATCTTGATGAAGCCTCGAGGGTCGTCGTTGATGGCGGCCTTGGGTGAGGCGGTGAACGGCACCTTGGTGACCCGGATCTTGCGGCCCTCGGCGAAGGCGTCGGCCTCGGCCAGGCCCACGTCGGCAATCTCCGGTTCGGTGAACACCGCCGAGGCGGCCTTGTTGTAGTCCATGAGCCGGTGGGACCGGTCGTCTACGACGCCCATGGCGTGCTCGGCGATCTTGCGGCCCTGCATCTGGCCTACCGACGAGAGGGGCAGTTTGCCGGAGACGTCGCCGGCAGCGTAAATGTGTGGAACGCTGGTCCTGCAGTAGTGGTCGATGGGGATGTAGCCGCCGTCGGTCTCGATACCGACGGTGTCTAGGCCCAGACTCTCGCTGTTGGGTACCGAGCCGACGGCCAGGATCACATGGCTGCCGGTGGCGATCCGGCCGTCGTCGCAATGGACCAAGACTTGGTCGCCGTCGCGTTCGATGGACTGAGCCCGGGCACCCTTGTAGAGGCGGACGCTGCGGCGCAAAAAGTCGGCTTCGAGGGCAGCAGCCACTTCAGGGTCCTTAGCCGGGAGGACTTGTTGGCGACTGACCAACAGAGTGACGTCACAGCCAAACGACGTGAACATGTGAACGAACTCCACACCGGTGACGCCGGAGCCGACCACGACCAGGTGGTTGGGCATCTCACCGGGCGGGTAAGCCTCGCGGGTGGTGAGAACGCGCTCGCCGTCGACGGGCCCAGTCGGGGATGCGAGGCCGGCTACCGGTGCTGAGCACGACGACGTCGGCCTCGATCTCCTCGAGGCCGTCGGCCGTATCAGCGACTACTTGGTGAGCGCCCTTGAGCGAACCGGTGCCCTCGATGAGGCGGACGTTCTGGCTCTCCAGCAGCGAGGTAGTGGACCGGTGTAGGCGTTGCTCGATGGTCGCTAGGCGGGTGGCCAGGTTGTCGACGTCGATGCGGGGGCTGACGTCGCCGAGGCCCATGCCCTCGGCTCGAGCCAGGAACGACATGGCGCCACCGGTGGCGATCATGGCCCTGGACGGGATGCAGTCCCACAGGTGAGCGGCGCCGCCAACGATGTCCTTTTCGATCATGACGACCTCGGCGCCGTGGCGGGCAGCGTAGGTGGCTGCCGTGTTGCCGCCGGGACCGCCGCCGATGATGACGAAGCGCATGGGTTTCACGGCTGGTCAAGCTACCGACTCGTGCCAGGTGGCCCCCGTAGAGTGCGAGTCGTGCCACCTGCTTTTCGACCGTTCGGCGTCCGCCGGCGGACGCTCAGGAGCGCCTGGATGCTGCTGCGGTCCGGTGACCTGGCCGGCTTCGCCCGGCGGGTCTGGAGGCGCCTGAGGGGCCTCTGGAAGACCCTGGAAAGCAACACAGACCTGATCGACCACGGGGAGTGGCGGAAACGGTGGGTGGATCTCACGGAGCGGGACCGAGAGGTAGCGGCTGGATGGAAGTCAGCGACGCTATTCGCCGTGGCCGTGGGCAATGGCCCGCCCGGTGCCGTGGCGAGCACGGTGGCGTCCCTGGGGGCCCAGTTACACGACCGATGGGCGATCGGGGCCGAGGCCGAAGACGCCAACTGGGTGGTGGAACTCGAGGCCGGGGTGGTACTCCACCCGGCGGCGTTAGCCACCGTGGCCCGGGCTATAGACACCAACCCTGGCCTACGCCTGGTGTACGCAGACCACGACCACCTGGACGACGGGGGGCGACCTGTCGACCCGTGCTTCTTGCCCGACTGGAACCCGGACCTGTTCGAAGGCTTGGGCTGGATCGGAGCCCTGGTGGTCCGCCACCAAACAGTGGACGCCAAGCAGGTGACCGGCCTAGACGGTGGGATAGTCCATCACCTGCCTTTCTTGCTGGCGTCACGGCCGACCCGGTTACGCGACGCCGACCCGGCACCAGTTCGCCATCGGTGGCCGGTGGACAATCCACCGCCCCGGGTGTCGGTGATAGTCCCGACCCGGGACCAGGGGCGTCTTCTGGAGGCCTGCCTGACCAGTCTGCGCGGCCGCACCCGGTATCCGGATCTGGAGGTCGTGGTGGTCGACCATGACACCACCGAGCGGCGGGCCCGAAGGCTGATCGACGGGCTGGCCGATAACCCGGATGCCGTGGTGGTGCCGTTCACGGGCCCATTCAACTTCGCAGCGATGTGTAACCGGGGGGTGGAGGTGGCCTCCGGTGAGGTAATCGTGCTACTCAACAATGACACCGAAGTGGTGGCCGACGACTGGCTAGACGAGTTGGTGGGCCAGCTGGCCCGTCCGGAGGTCGGGGTGGTTGGGGCGCTGCTACTTTTCGCCGACGGGACGATCCAGCACGCCGGCGTGCATCCGGGGGTGGGAGGCCTGATGGGCCACGGACACAAGCACCGTCCGGGCGATGATCCCGGCTATCACGGACGACTCACTGTGGCCCACGAGGTAGCGGCGGTGACCGGTGCCTGCCTGGGTATCACTCGAAAACTGTGGAACCGACTGGGTGGGTTGGATGAAGAACACCTGGCCGTGGCCTACAACGACATTGACCTGTGTCTGAAGGCCCGGGCGGCCAACCTGCGCGTGGTCCTGACCCCTCATGCAGTGTTCCACCACCACGAGTCGGTATCACGGGGCTACGACGAGGACCCGGTACGCCGAGCCCGGCTACAGCGCGAGGTGGCGGTCATGGAGGAGCGGTGGGGCGACGCCCTACACGCCGACCCGGCCCACAGCCCGAATCTGGCCCTGACGGGCGACGGTTTCACGCCGGCCGCAGTCCCCCGGGTAACACCCCCGTGGCGAGTCCGATAGGCCCGGCCAGACGTTAGTTAGTCAGGACACTTGGCCTTGACTCCAGACAAGGAGATCTAAGACAACGTTGGAAGCCCTGCGCTTTTTTCATACTCGTCGTGGAGGGAAATAGGGATATTTCATAAGAGGCCGTCGTTCAGGGCCGATTGCCGGATTCAGAGCGACTCGGTTGTGTCCGAAACCGTCAATCTTCCCGGGTCATGGAGTGAGAAGAGGAGGAAAAGAAGTGCCAAGGTCCCGATCATCGGGATGGAATTCTCATGGGTCCATTGAAAGAGCCATACGTGCCTACCGATAACTGAATCAACTACAGCTTCAACGATCGACATGGGCACTGGCCACGCGACTACCGAATAGGCAACCAAGAACAGCACCCATTTCCAGGTTCTTCCCATGACACACAGGCGGGAGAATGCTACGGCAAACGGAGGAATGAGGAGGCAGAGGTAGTACGACTCGCCATGCGGTATCAGTAACAATACTGAGGTGAGCAGAATGGACCATTGAATCGACCAGTCACTTGAACCTCTCCGACTCCAAAGCCAGAAGCAGAGCGCTAACCCTGCAGCAATAAGCACCACGATTGAAATGGCAATCCCGGTCGACTCATTCCCCTGGTCCCCAACTGCCCGCATTATGAAGCCCGATAAAGCCTGATTTTGTGGGTGGTCAAAGAAGTTGATCTCACTGTCGACATCCACAACTGTCCTCAACAAGAGGTTGTTCTGCCACCCCAGCGTCAACTGAGTGACTACCGCTATTACGGCAAGTGTCGTCATCGACACTGCCCCTGCTCGCCGTCGGCGTGCGAGAAATAGGGCGGGAATGAGTACTGCAGGCAGATACTTGACCCCGGCCGCTAACCCGAGAAGAAATCCTGTCGCAGTGTCTCTACGACTGCCGAAGGTGACAAAGGCAGCGGAGATCAGCAACAGCTCAAGCAACTCAACATTCCGCTGCCCAAGGGCCTCAAGCGCAGGTGCAAAGTTGAATACAACGAAAATCAGTCCCGCGAGTGCATAGCCATTTGGGAGTTCTCTTCTCAGATGCCAGATCAGCAACAAACCTGTGACGACAAACCCACCGGCTGCCACAAAGAGGAGGAACCGATATGCGGTATCTCGATCGGGAAAAAGAAATAGCGGAATGGTGACTAGGTGGAGGATGGGCCCATAACTCCATGAGGTTCCCTCATGCCATTCGGTCACCAGTCCCGAGTAGAAACCATCTGTCTTACCAAACCATTCGGCCAATCTGGGTGCAGGCCACGAACCAAGGAAATCACTAGCGGCATTCGGAATCCCGTACCGAAACAGAAAGACAACAAGGCGCGACGCCGAAAGGACCGCTACACCAAACAAAGCCAATCGGGTATTCCGAGTTAGCCGACTGACCGCGCCAGTCCGATCTTCATACTCCATCATCCAGTCGCCCGGATGAGCGACTTCGAAGGTAGGTGTCCGATCATGGAGACGCGAGACGAAGGTTCTAGGTAGCCCCAGATTCGTCGAGTTCCTCCGAACAGGTTCCTACCGAGGTGAGGCGTCAACTTAGCCGCCATAACAACTGACTCTAGGTCTGGTACACGCGGCCCGGTGGCCTTCAAGGACGAGGAGGGCCCACATTAGGAAGATGAAACTAGAACCCCCGCTTTTCCTGGCCATCCGAACCGAGCGCACTGGCTCCTCGGTAACAAGTCTTTCTGCGACTCGTGATCTCTTCCTCACAGTTGGCACTTAGACGACGCCTCGGGTCAGTTCCCCAACTTGGCTATCTCTCTCTACCGTTACAGGAAGATCCGACTTGTCTACGAGGCTTTTCGCAAGTCGCCGATACAGATTGCCAGCAAACGGCCAGGAGAAGAAGGTATTGGTCGACATTGCGCACTCCCAGGTACATCGACATTCTGTGTCACGGATCCAGGTCCGTAGAGCAGTCGCCTTGTCTGACTGGACGAGTTCGCGAAAGGTACTCATGGAGGCATCCGAATGGGCCGAATTGCCACCAATGGGTCCAAGGACCACAGGAACTCCTTTGTCTGCGAGCGGCATGAGCGATTTGCCGGACCGCTGAGTCCCTTCAATGGCTCCAAGGTTTTGTTCAGGGTCAAGAATCTCGCAGGCAGCGACAGTGCCGTCTTCGTTGATTACATAACTCAATGTTCCTGCCATACATGGTGTAACAAACTCATCTTTGCGTGCTACACGTGTTATAAGCTCTTTCTGAAGAAACTCCTTAATTGATAGCGCTCTACGCCCAAGAAATCCATAAAAGTCGAGATTGCCTGTTTCCATATGTGATCTATATACTTCAATAGCTTTTTCATATCCTTCAATTACCTCAAGAGGAATTGGCGGATGGGCCAGGCTGTGGTATCTAAATAAATTAATCGAGATTGCATTCGGGCGGAACTGCTCAACAATTTGCTCAATAAAGTCTGGAGCTATTTCAGCGTTCTGTGGCATCACTGTCGTCACAACGTTCAGGTGAAGGTTTGGATAGAGGGCTTTGAGAGGTCTAAGACGTTCCATCGTCTGGACGACTCTCGCATAAGACCCAGAGCCTCTGATCTCATCGTGAAGATCTTCTGGACCATCAAGAGAGAAGGCGACTACCAGGTTTCCGCGCTCCATCCTCTGAAGAATCCGAAGTGTGATCTCATAGGTACGGTCTACATACCAGCCGTTTGTCGGGAATGACAGTACCTTCGGTCGACAATTCCTCTGTACAAGAGCAATTACCTTGTCGAGATCACTTCTTAGGAATGGCTCACCGCCAGCGAGAGCATGCCAAAGAGTTGGACCTATTTCTTTCATAGTCTTATCCATTGTCTCTAGAGACATCTCTCCAGGATTCGGAGCATCAAGGGTTTCCTTGTAGAAACAATGCTCACATCTCAGGTTGCAGCGCGCTGTCACATAGTGGACGATTTGGACGGGCATTCCTGATCTGGAGATGACTCGATACCCGATACAGGCCCAATCCGCTAACTCACGTATTGATTTAGTTAGTGCCCTCCACAACCAGACCAATGCTGCTGCAGAGGTAGCCGACGCGACGCTCCATCCGATGGCAGGCCACAGGACGAGACTCAAGAGCTTTGATTGAGCAGATGAATCACGTAACACACTGGTCCACAGCAACGCCGGGGCCATGAACAACAGAGCAACGACCAGAAAGCCATAGGTTGATGCTCCCGGCCACGTTATGGCTGCAACGCATCCGGCCGGGAGGAGGCAGCCAGCGATCCAAGTCAGCCCGATCGCCGATCCCAGATTCATGTCGAGTCCCTTGAACACAGACGCATACCGCCTGCGGGCCAGGAACCCTGAGAACGCCTTGACCCAATAGTCTTTGATCAACGACCAAGCTGAGAATCGCTTGAGGTGTACAGCCTCAAATCCCCTCTCGACAGTGACCGGAAACCCAAGGCGGGTGCTACGGGCAGAGAACTCGTCATCTTCGTACAGCGTCAACGCGGGGCTGAAGCCTCCTACCTGCTCGAAGGTTTCACGACGAATCAGCATGTGGGATGCCGATCCGAAGGCATCCCTATTGTGTGCGTTCCTCAGGAGTCGGTACTTGAGCACCGAGTTCTGTAGAGCGGCTATTGGGCCATTGACTTGTGGGTTGGTCCGATACACGCCACAAACAACGTCATGCTCGGAGTCGACAAGTTGATTGCGTATAAAGGTCCGGCTGGCTTCCGTCAACTCCACATCCGAATCCAAGAAGAGGATGAAATCGCTGCGAGTTTTTTTTGCACCGATATTTCGCGCTTCCCCTGGAGGGGTCCGCTGAGGCAACCGACAGACATCGACCTCGTCACTCAACTCCGACAGTTCGGACGGAGATGAGTCGACTACAACAACTTCAGCCTGAAGTTCTCTGACAGACTCCAAGACCACGTCTAAAGTTTGACTCCGGTAAGCAGGAATCACGATGCTGAGCGTCGCTCGGGCACCAAACTCCTCCACCACAGTGCTTCTCCTCACAGCCGATCGACGCTACCTAAGCATTGACCAAAGGTAACCCACCCCTAACGTTGGGTGGTCCGCATGCTCTCAGCAGTTCCTAGTCGAATTGTGCCCAATGTTGTTATTCGAAATCGGCCTATCGGACACCTTCACCCATTAGAACCGCCTTTACGATGCCCGATGTGAAGGAAGTGGTATTCCACGCTGACGACTTTGGCTGGTCCCCCGGGATCAATGAGGGCATCATCGACTCTCATCAGCACGGGATTCTGACGAGCACTTCGGTAATCGCAACGATGCCCGGCCTCAAAGACGCTGTCCGAAGAAGGGATGAGGCACCCAGTTTGGGGTATGGAGCCCATCTGAGCATCAATCTCGGCCGTCCGATATCAGCCCCAAAGTCAGTCAACCTGCTACTCGACCGAAATGGTTTTTTTCAGTATTCGTACCTTTACCACCTCAGGAAATCCAGAAACAAAATTTATCTGGACCAAGTGCGTCGTGAAATCTCAGCGCAGCTAACAAAGCTCGGAGATCTAGGTTTCAGACTCGACCATGTGAACTCCCAGTCTCACACTCACATGATTCCCCCGATTCACAACTTGTTCAAAGAAGTCCTCCAGGAGTTCTCTATTCGCCACCTACGTCGCTCTGTGGAACCGTGGCACGGACGTCCACGCATCCGCAACCCCATGAACTTCGTTAAGTGTCTGACTCTAGAGACACTCGATACCTTCGGATCAACGTCACCTGGCATGGTTCAGTTCGTCGGGATTAGACACAGCGGCCTCATGGATACTCAGACGATGGTGAACTATCTGCGCCACCTAAAATCTGGGACGTGGGAGATCGCCTCACATCCGGGTACCGGCGAGTTGGACGACGACTCTCTTTATCCGCAATCTGCGGTTCGGCACATGCGATCCGCGAATCGACGCCTCGAGTGGGAAGCTCTGGTCTCCGACGAAGTACAAACCGCTCTTCATGAGGCCGAGATCAACCCGATCAGGTTCTCCGACATCGGTTAACCGCTGGGCACCCAGACCGGTTTATTTCGTCAAGTTCTGATTCATCAGGGACCGCTGTCGAGACTTGGTCAATGCTTGTCTCCAGCCGACAACAAGCGCTGGATCACATACGGCGGCCGGTCAGCCACTTCGTTGTGCAGTGAACCTATGTATGCGCCGAGCAGACCGACCATCACGAAAAGGAGGCCCTGCATCGTCGAAAGAATCGCGACCATGGACGCCCAGCCCGGAACGTCTCGACCATTGGACAATTCCAACCCAATCGAAATAGCCGCATAGCCTCCGACCACAATCGACCAGACCGTACCAAGCATCGCAACGATTAAGAGCGGTCTATTTGAGAATCCGACAATCCCATCTCGTGCTAACCGGAGGAGTTTACGGAAGGTGTACGTAGTGGTTCCGTGGCTCCTCTCGTTCGCCGTATAGAGCACACAGGACTGGTCTAACCCAATCCAAGAGGTGGTACCTCGAAGAAAGGGACGCTTTCCCGCGGCATCCAAGGTGGCCTCATGCGCCTTACGACTCAATAGGCGGAAGTCGGAAGTACCCTCCGGGATAGCGAGACCACTGAGAAACCTGAATACCCAGTAGAACAAGTGACCCCAAATCCGCCGTCCTGAACCCTTCCCCGGCACGGCCTCAGGAATGGTGTTCACCACATCGAATCCGTCTCGCCACGACGCGATCATTGCTGGGAGTGCGGTGGCTGGATGTTGGCCATCCGAATCCATCATGATGACTGCATCTGCAGAAACGCTCGCTAGCCCAGCCAAAAGAGCAGCCTGGTGACCAAAGTTCCTACTTAACTGAACAACCACCAGCCGGGGTTCGGTCTGCCGAAGCGCAACTAACTGGTCGATCGTGCCATCAGACGAACCGTCATCGACGACACAAACACAAGGCTGCACCTCACAAGACTCGAGCACATTCAGAACTTCGGGCACGAGATCCAGGACTGAGGACTTTTCGTTGTACGCCGGAAGGACAACACATACAGATTCTGTAGTCATTCCCGATCACCTCATAACTGCTGGTCTCAACACCGATCAGGACAGGACACCCGGATCACGGCCGCGAAGTACATCAAGAACAAAAACAAGGAAACTGAAAAACCAGCCACTCTCCTGAACGCTAGTGCCCATGATCGAACTCCGCGCGACGCCAAGCCAAGCCAAGCCAAACTGGCCACCTAGACCTCTCCGGTGCCTCTAACTCCAGATCACGCTGGTTAACGACTCAGGATCCTTTGGATTCTGATCGCTTTTCGATCGCTTGTCGTGCACCGGAAGGAAGGGGATATGAGCAGATAGGAGTCTGTGCAACCCGATCGCGTTTACGGTCCTCTGGGATCGAGGAGACACACAATCATGAAGACGGGCAGCAGAAAGTAGTCCAACGCGGTAGCCGGAAGAACGAAGGCGAGAAGCTCAGTCGGTACTCCGGGATCGCCAATCTTGCAGAACATCTATCAGGGTGGATTCAAAGTCAATCAGTGGAGTCCAGCCTGTGTGATTCTGAATAAGTGTTGGATCGCCCCGGAGCTCTGGGAGATCCGCGGGTCGGAATAATTCCTTCTTGGGCTCCATCCTCACCGAATCACCCGACAGGGCAATAAGCCGGTCGGCGACATGCCTGATAGAAACACTTTGGCCTGAACAAACGTTGTATGCGAGGCCAGGATGTCCACGCTCGGCAAGTAGGCGATAGGCACGAACGACATCACGCACGTCTGTAAAATCGCGACGAACCGACATGTCTCCTACAGGAATCGTGGTAGCTCCGGCCACTTCACTGGCAACGATTTGCGAGGCGAGAGCAGCGCAAACGGCCCGATCACTCTGACCGGGCCCAAAGTGGTTGAATGACCTCGCCCGTATGACCTCTTGACCAAACCCCAGATGCGCTTGTAGCGCAACTAAGTCGGCAACGGCCTTGCTCGCCCCGTAAGGCGAGACTGGTCGGAGAGGAGCGGACTCGTCAAGCGGAAGATCGTCTGGAAGGGCAAACCCGTAGATGTCCGCACTGGTAACCGTGACAACTCGTTCGACGCCGGCCATCCGAGCGGCCACCAGCAGGTTGTAGGTGCCCTCGCCATTTGTCCGAAACGACTCAAGTGGGTTACACCAGGACGTTTCTACATCGGCCTGACCTGCCAGGTGAAAGATGGTGTCAGGTTGATGCTCGCCGACGAACGCTGTTAGCGCACTGAGATCACAAACGTCGGGACCACCACTTGACCGACTAGTGACGATCACCTCGTCACCCTCTGCGACAAGGTGATCTACGAGATGTACGCCTACGAATCCCGTCGAACCGGTGACCAAGACCTTCATTTGGAGCCCTTCCCCCACCGCCGACAGTTAGGGAACCTAGACCAGATTCACGAAATCTTGGATTGAGGAATCAGCGTTGGTTAGCGATAGCCGCTACGTTGCGAAAGCCATCCAGATGGGCCCGGCCCGTGGTAGCAGAGTTGACCGGGTTGATTCACAAGAGGTGTCCACCCTAGGGAACTGTTGAACGAAAAGGAGAGGTGCTTGACCTACCTCGGTACAAGGATCTTGTTGGTTGGCTTTGGGGTTCTGGCCCGAGAAATCCTCAGGTCCCTGGAACAATCAGGGGTTACCGTCGTTGGTGTCGTCGACGACGGCACTCCCGTTGTTCCTGACCATCTCGATTTCTTCGGGCCGATCTCCGCACTACCTGACGTGCTTGAACGAGGTTCGTGTGACGCGGTCATAGTCGCTGCCTCGCTCATTCCGTCGAAGACGATCGCTTGGCTGACTGAACAGGCTCATCTCTTTCATGTGCCAATCACGATTGCACCAGAACGTGTAGAGGTGTCGTCACTGGGTTCTGTCCACGAGATCACCCGGGAGCCAAGGATCGACGACATGTTCGCCCGATCGTCACTAAAGGTTGACTACGAACAAATCGACCGAGAAGTAGCTGGCAGGAAGGTTCTCGTTACAGGAGCGGGAGGCTCGATCGGCTCAGAGGTTGTGCGCCAACTCCACGAGTCCGGTGCCAAGCAAATCGGTTTACTCGATCGCGACGACTGCCTAATGCACGATCTGGTAGTCCGACTATCGGGAAGGATGTATGACGCTCGACTGCCGCTCCTACACGCAGACATTCAACATGCCGGACAGCTTCATCGAGCATTCCTTCAGTTCAAGCCTGACACCGTCATCCACGCCGCCGCCCTCAAGCATGTAACCACTCTGGAGATAAATCCGATTAACGCATTGACTGTCAATGTCGGCGGCACCGCCAACGTTCTAAAGGCATGCGAGAACTTTGCGGTCGACCGCCTGGTCAACGTCTCGACTGATAAGGCTGCAACTCGACTCAGTTGTCTTGGAATGTCAAAATACATCGGCGAACGGATGGTGGAAGGTGTTGGCCTGCCGGGCTATCGAAGCGTCCGATTCAGCAACGTGTTCGGATCACGAGCAAGTGTCCTACATGCGTTTCGACTTCAGGCCCGCCATCACGGTCAAGTCATCGTGCGAGGAGATGGGACAAGCCGCTTTTTCATGACCGTTGGAGAAGCAGCGTCTCTTATCCTTTCGACACTTGGTCAAGTCGGGGGTTGTGGAACATACGTAATGGATATGGGTAATCCTGTCGCCATACACAGCCTTGCAGAGGCAGTCATTGAAGAACTCGGGGGCTTGGCTTCGATCCACCACGAAGCACTGGGAGATGGCGAGTTCGAATCCGAACGACTTTTCGCTACAACGGAGACTCCCGAGGCCACCAGCATCGAAGGAGTCTTCAAGGTAAATACCGAGCCGCTTGACCGACGAGTCGTCGAATCGATGATGCAATCTCTTGAAGACGTTTATGGTCTTGACGACGAGACCGTCCGCCAGCACCTTCGAGAAATTGCAAGCATCTAATAGGTTCGAAGACCAACCAGAAAATCCGACAATGTCAGATTGTGAGTGTGTTGAGTGACTAGTTCCCTGACGGTCATCGGCCTGGGTTATGTAGGCCTGCCTCTCGCCCGAGAGGCCTGCCGGTCAGGGCTCGCAGTAACCGGTCTCGACATCGATCCGTCCGTCGTGGCCGGGCTCATGAATGGCCAAACACACGTTGATGATGTCAACTCCTCCGATCTTGCGGAAATGCTGCAAGCTGGCTTCCACGTCACCAGCGACTCAACCTGCCTTGAGAGCTCCGACACTGTCGTTATCTGCGTTCCCACCCCCCTCAACGAGTACGGCACACCCAATCTGGACGCAGTCAAGGCTGCGACACGAACGGTCTCAGAGAAACTGCAACCAGGCACTCTTGTCGTCCTCGAGTCGACCACCTACCCCGGGACGACCGAGGACATAATCCGACCGATCCTTGAGGCAGGCAGTGGCCTTAGCGCCGGTACAGATTTCTACCTGTCGTACTCGCCAGAGCGCATAGACCCCGGAAATCCCGATTGGGGCCTACGTAATACCCCGAAGGTCGTTGGTGGACTGACACCGACCTGTACCGAACAGGCCGTGAGGTTCTACGACCAGATCGTCGACACCGTGGTTCCCACGGTCGGAACTCGAGAGGCCGAGTTGGCAAAGCTCCTTGAGAACACCTATCGACACGTAAACATCGCTCTCATGAACGAAATGTCAGTCTTCTGCCACGAGCTAGATGTCGACCTGTGGGCAGCTATTGAAGCCGCCAAGACCAAGCCATTCGGATACGAGGCCTTCTACCCGGGACCTGGGGTAGGTGGCCACTGCATCCCGATCGACCCGAACTACCTGTCATGGGTCGTGCGATCGGTCGGCTACCGGTTCCGGTTCGTGGAGTTGGCAGAAGAGATCTCTGACCGGATGCCGGCCTATGTCGCTAAGCGAGTCCAGGACTCGCTCAATGCCGACAAGAAGTCTGTGAACGGTTCAGTTGTACTTCTGTTGGGTGTCACCTACAAGGCGAATGTCAGCGATCTGCGTGAGACAGCAGCACGGCCACTAGCAGCGCAGCTGTCCACGATGGGAGCAGACGTCCGTTATTTCGATCCCTATGCAGAGACATTCAACTTCAATGGTCGCGAGTTGGTAAGCGAGGACGACCTTGAAGTTGCACTTGCCAATGCAGACCTGACTGTCCTTGTGCAAGCTCATGACGAGATAGTCGAATCAGGCGCGCTTAGCCGAGCCGGACGCATACTGGATACACGTGGCGTGCTGTCGGGAGACAACGTCGAAAGGCTGTAATCCCAGGAGGCGGCGTTTCTGCTAGCGGGCTAGTCGGCAGAATCTAAGCGTTGCAGGAAGGTGAACATCTCGGCTCGAGTCACGGTGCCGCCCGGACAATACGACGTCGGCGTGCATCCGGTGGTCGTGCCGGACGCCAACAACCAGTCGATGGCCGGTCCTGCAAAGAAGTCGGCGGCTACGTCACTGAAGCCTGCACTGGTAGAACCCGCCGGTGAACCCTCCAGCCGCCACAGAAAGGCCGCCATCTCCGCACGGGTCACGGTGCCATCCGGGCAGTAGGTGGTTGCGGTGCAACCTAGGGTGATGCCCGCCTCAGCCAAGAAATCTACTGCTGGGCCGTAGGTCGCATCGGAAGGCACATCAGCGAATACAGCGCTCACTGTGGCCAGCGGAAGGCTCCTGAATCGCCACAGGAAGCGGGCCATCTCGTCCCGGGTTACCGCCAGCTCTGGACAGGTTAAATCGCCAAGCGTGGGACAACCGTCGGTGATCCCTGCCGTGAACGCCCAGTCGATAGCGGTCTCCGCCCAATGGCCACGGATCGTAGCGATGGTCGACGGGAGGCTCCCCAGGCGGGCGACACCCCAGCCGTACTTGTAATCCGGGTCGTTGGCTCTACTGGCCCGGCTGGTGAGCCGTGCCTTGACCTGGGCCGGCGTCAGATCGGGTGCAGCGCTTCGGATGAGTGCCACTAGGCCGGCCACGTGGGGAGCCGCGTACGATGTGCCTAAGTTGTCAACACCGGCCCACGCCGAAGTTGTGATCTGGTCGGGGCCCACCACGTCGGGCTTGCGGTCACCCATGTGGTTAGGTCCCCACGCACTATAGGACTGGAGTTTCTCAGTCCTCCAGTTCACGGCCCCGACTGTGATCACATCCGCCATGTTGCCAGGCACCCCGATGCTGGCCGCCGGGTTCGCGAACTCCAGCGGACTCGTGCCCCACGTCCGGGTCTCATAAGTGGTCTCAGGGCCCGATCGACGGGTCACCCCGTACGAGTAGTTGTGCCGGGCACCGGTTTCATTAGCCAGCGTAAGGATCTCGGTGGCGAGTTCCCCGAAGCCCTGCCGGTTTTCCGTGCACTCGATCTGGGTCGGCTGCCCGTCGGAATCGAAGAGTTCCATGTCGAATAGGCAGAGGTCCAGGTCGGTCGTCGGGTCATTCCAACTCAGCGAGACCTCCGCCTTGTCACCCGAGTCGATCGTGAACCTGTTGTGCTCAATGCCTCCGCTAGTTACTTCGATCCAACCGTCACCGTCGACATCCATCGTGGTGCCGTTGTGGTGCTTGTCTGCAGAGTTACCTGCCGCCACCACCCATGCGATCCCGCCGTCGATCGACCGCTGGATGATCGGTGCCGTCCAGTGGGTGCCGTCTAGTGGACCGTCGGTCCACTCCATCGAGAAGGTCACAACGTCTACTCCAGCGAACTCCATCCACGCCACAGCCTCAGCGAACTTTTCGTCTGCGAAGGTCACCAAGATCAGCTCGGCGTCGGGAGCCACGTCGTGCACGATCTCGGCCATTTGGGTTCCGTGGTCGGTGAGTTTGTCGATGATCCCATCCGAGTCGAACGCCATCTCCAGAAGGTCAGCTGGAAGGTCGTCGGCCGGTACGTTGTCGATACCGTCAAAGCCCACATCCAGAATTGCCACCTTGACCCCAGCCCCCGTGTAGCCGGCGGCGTGCCAGGCCGGGGCGCCACTGTCTGCGAGGCCCTCTGAAAGGACCGCCAACGCGAGTCGCGCTGGCACGGAAGTGTCAACCGCAGTCGCAATGTCGGTTGGCGTGATCCTGTCAGTAGCAACGTACTGGCCGACGAACCGGCTCGACTCAACTCGTTTGAGTCCGGTGGCGGGAGCACCGAAGGTGGTCGTCAGCCCCAACACGAGCAGCATGATGCTCCCACCAGCAACATTGTGGAAGCGGCTCATCCGGTCACAGTACCGGCAGCCCTCGGCGGCGAAGCCGTCCCGGGGTGGCCGCCATAGGCTGTGTAGGTCTGCTACGGAAGCCCCCCTGCATCGACGGAGGACAGGCCATCGATTACATCCGCCCATCTGAGCCCCGCATAGCCGTGTTGGTGCCCTGCCTCAACGAGGCGGCCACCATTGGCGACGTTGTAGCCGGGTTCCAGACGTCTCTTCCTGATTGTGTGGTCCACGTCTACGACAATGGGTCCACTGACGAAACGGCGCGCCTAGCCGCCGACGCCGGGGCGGTGGTGCGAACCGAACCAGTCCCCGGCAAAGGCCGGGTGGTGCGGCGCATGTTCGCTGAAGTTGACGCCGATGTCTACGTCATGGCCGATGGCGACGGCACCTACGACCCATCTGGAGCCTCAATGCTCGTGAAATGCCTGGTCAACGATGGTCTTGACATGGTCGTCGGCACCCGCACGGGGGTCACGACCGACGCCGGTAGGGCTGGACACGCCTTCGGCAACCGCCTGTTCAACCGCCTATACCGAGCCCTGTTTGGTTCCGGCTTCACTGACATACTCTCTGGCTACCGAGCGTTCTCCCGGTGCTTCGTGAAGAGTTTCCCCGCTGTGTCATCCGGCTTCGAGATCGAGACCGAAATGTCGGTCCACGCCTCGCAGTTGCGCCTTCCGGTAGCCGAGGTCGAGGTCGACTACGGCACCCGGCCCGATGGTTCAACCAGCAAACTCCGTACTGTGGCCGACGGAACCAACATCCTGCGGGCCATGCTGGTCCTACTCAAGGAGTACCGGCCCCTAGCGTTCTTTGGATGGGTTGCCGGTGCCTGCTATGTGACCTCAGTGGCCCTCGGTATTCCATTGGCCATCACTTACGCCCAGACCGGTCTCGTTCCACGCCTACCGACAGCCATTCTGGCCACCGGCCTAGCCGTGGTCGGCCTACTCATGACGACTGCAGGCCTCGTGTTGGACTCGATTGCCAAGGGTCGACTTGAGGCCAAGCGTCTCGCTTACCTGTCGCTTGCTTCGTAACAACATGCCGGCGATTCACTGGGATCGCATCTATCCAGACATGCATTCATTGGGCTCCGAAAGGTTGTTCAAGTTCTCTCCAAGTACCAGAACCTACGTAGCGCAGGGACCTGAAATGGAGAAATGGTTGCGCCAGAGGTCCTTTGCGCCATCGTGAACGACCCCGACCTGTGCCGGTATCGATGACAGACCAACGGTGATCGCCATTGCGAATCGGTGGCAGCCCCAGAACCCAAAAATAGGTCTAAGGTTTCTATCAATGTGGAACACAATTCCACCAGCTTCTCGGAAGTGAATACGTGACAGTTCAGCACTGGAGCTGAGCTTTTGATTGTTGCGAACTACATGAAATATTTCGTCTAATTTCTGATAGCGGTTAATGATGTCCTCAATAGACTTACATTCATCAGCAGTGCCTCTCTCCTTAATCAACTTGAGCAAATGGTCATAGATGCCTGTGGCCTCCCAGGAAACACCGTCATTCCAATGTGCTAAACAAGCTTGAATTTTGACCCAATGATTTCGAGAGTCTTGAGTTCTAGGCTCTTCTGTAAGAGGTTCTGATTGGATATCCCAGTCGCCTTTGCGAATTTTACCAAAGTCATCCCAGTGGAACCCTGCATTCATCGCCTCGCACTGTTGAGGGTCCACCCAGATTCGTTCATGCATCCGAGGCGTGTGAGGCCCGTACACAAACATGTTAGAGACATCCCGCATAGCGACCCTGGAAAGAAAATGGACCCCTCGGTATGCCGTGTGAAGCGCATTGGGCAAGGCAGCCATAGTTTGAGACCATACCTACCAGTAGTCACATGAACCGCGCCATAGGACGCCCAGCTCTTGATGAGTGGATAGTGTTTCCGGATGCTGAGACGGCTGCGAAGACACGTCCTACTTGGCCATCCGCTGGCCCGCCGTGTCGTTCGACCCTTACCGGCTCCAGTGAAACAGCGCTTGCTCACCATGGCAGGTATGTCCGGCATCCACCGCTATCAAGATTTCCGAGATCCAACCGCCAAGGCGGTTCTCATTGCAGAGTTCCTTAGAGGATCCGTGGCGAGTTATCCTCAGTCGGTCCTGGACGTCGGATGCAACGCCGGTGAAATAACCCGGTACCTGAACAAAGAGGGTTTCCTAACCGTGGGGATAGACCTCCACGAAGTCCTCGACCGGGTCCCACCCGGCAGGAAACATTCCGCATTGATCCCGTTCGAGGTTGACTCGGAATCAGTACCACGACTGCCATCGTTCGATTCGGTTCTGTTACTGTCAGTTCACCATCAGTGGATTGCGACAAATGGCGACACTGCTACTCGACGATTAGTGCGCGATCTGTCGAATAAAGCTGATAAGACAATGGTTATTGAGTTCTCCTGTCTAAACTCTAAGTATGGTAAATATCACCCCGAACTATTCGTTGACAATAATCCAGCTTCTGTCACTGAATACGCTTCTGAATGGCTCACTGAGACGCTACCGGATTTTATCTTTGATTTCCTAGGGCTTAATGTGGAACACCCAGTAGACGAACCCCATCGAGTCCTACTCGGTGGTAGACGAATAGATTCTTCAACCCATCCAAGCTCGGATATAAGTCAATGAAGGTTCTCATTACCGGCGGGGCTGGCTTTATTGGCGCAAACCTGGCACGAGATTTGGCTTCTCGCTCGGACGTAGACGAAGTCGTCGTCTTGGATGATCTGTCCTTTGGGTATCAAAGCAACCTTGACGGCACTGACGTGCAATTCGTAAAAGGCTCGATTTTGGATGAGCAAGTGCTCGCCGACGCCTCCTTGGGCGCAAGCGCGATCGTCCATCTTGCAGCACGATCATCGGTACCAAGGTCGATCGCTGAACCGATGGCCGCACATGAGGTGAACACGACCGGAACCGCAATGGTGCTTGAAGCCGCTCGAAGAGGAAACGGAGTCCAAGTCATTGTGGCCTCGTCGTCGTCTGTCTACGGCCAAACCGATGTGTTGCCGAAGTATGAGTCACTTCCAGCACGCCCGGTGAGCCCGTATGCGGCAAGCAAGTTGGCCACCGAGTCCTACACCCTTGCGTGGTCGCACAGCTATGGACTTCCTGCCCTGGCACTCCGCTTCTTCAACGTGTTCGGGCCGCTCCAGCCCCCTATTCACACCTACGCGGCGGTAATACCAGCGTTCATTTCCGCTGCGATGACAAAGAGGCACTTGCCCGTCCATGGCGATGGAACACAGTCGAGAGACTTCACGTACGTTGACTCGGTGGTCGAGGTCATCACCGATGCCATCATGCGTCGGGTTAGCTACAAAGAGCCGGTCAACCTGGCATTCGGCACGCGAATCACCCTCCTGGAATTGATTGCCGAACTCGAGGAGATCCTGGATAGAACGCTTCCGATTGATTTCCTGCCGACACGTGCCGGCGACGTACCAACCTCTCAGGCAGACGCATCAAGGTTGGATGAACTTTTCCCAGACCTTAAACCAACGCCACTGTCAGAAGGCTTGCGGGCGACCGTCGAGTGGTTCGAGTCGGTACGTCCGTGGGAACAGTGAACCTGACTTCTATTCGATCAAGAACAGGCCAGTACCGCTGATCACCCACTGGTATCGGTAGGTCCTACATCTTTCGTTATGGGTGAGACCACCGGAACCCTCAGAAGTGCACCTCCCGACAGCATGAGCGTCAGGCCGATCAAACCGGTAATAAGCCAGGCTGAGTTCGGACTGACGCGGCTCACGGTGTAGGTGAGGATGCCTACACCGACAGCACCCATGTAAATGATCCCCACCGCATGGGGAACCGCCATCCCCAACCTCACCAGGCGATGGCTCACGTGGTCTTGTCCACCTTGGAAGGGGCTTCCTCCGGCGGCCAGACGGGACACTGTAACGAGCGTGGTATCAAAAATTGCAGTCGAGCAGGCCAGTACCGGCACCATCGCACTTGCTCCCCGACCGGACTCGAATCGCAACTTGATACCTAGGTACGCGACAAGAAAACCAATGAACAGTGATCCACCATCGCCCATGTATATGCGAGCAGGGTGGAAGTTGTGTCGCAGAAAACCAACTGTGCACCCAGCCAGACCCACGGCGAGCGCCGCCACAAGGAACTGTCCGTTAGCGATAGCGACGGCGAAGATTGTCAGGCTGCTAATCGCAGCCAGACCTGCGGCTAGGCCATCCATGTTGTCGAGCAGGTTGAAAGCATTGGTGATGCCCACGATCCACAGCACTGTGAGACCCAGATCAAGTACTCCAATGCCGCTGACTGTTACCCCTGTCCCGAGCGACCAGACGACAAGCGCGACTACTACCTCAGCGGCAACCCGCCATAGAGGCGACACATGTCCCAGGTCATCGGCTAAGCCGACAACTGACAGAAGTACACCGAGCGTAAGAACGATGAAGAGTTCCCCACTGCCGCCGTGCGGAGCCTCAAGAATGGCGAAAACGACAACGGCCGTGGCAAAGGCCAGAACGATGGCAACACCACCCAGGTACGGCACAGCCGTGTGGTGGCTCTTGTGTTCACCCGGCTGGTCGAGCAGGTTCTCGCGGATGGCGATCCGCATGACAGAGGGGGTAAGCACGACGCACAGCGCTCCCGAACCGACAAACACCGCCAGGTACGCCCACCACTGACCCGTCACGGAGTGACCAACCTCCTACGAGCGCTGATCCGCGATTACCGAAAGGATGATGTCGTCAAGACCAACTGACGGCTCGAAGCCAACGAGACGGTTGGCCCGGTTCGTGTTCGGGACTCGACGTTCCATGTCCTCGAAACCCTCTTCATAGGCATCGTCGTATGGGATGAACTCAAGGTGGCTTTCAGACTCGACAAGGTCGATGACCCGCTCTGCAAGGTCAACCATGGATATCTCATCAGAACCACCAAGGTTGAAAACCTTTCCAAAAGCATCAGGGTGCTCCGAAAGTGCAATGAGGCCGCTTACCACGTCACTGACGTGACAGAAGCAACGAGTCTGGGTGCCATCACCAAAGACCGTGATGGGCTGGTTCCGGAGCGCTTGACCGATGAAACGCGGCACCACCATGCCGTAACTGCCAGTCTGGCGGGGCCCAACGGTGTTGAAGAGTCGGACGATTACCGTCTCTAAGCCCTTTTCACGCCAGTAGGTATAGGCAAGGATCTCGTCAATAGCCTTGGCTTCCGAGTAGGACCAGCGGCTCTTGAGCGGAGAACCAAGGATTCGGTCGTCATCCTCGGAGAGGCTGTCGGAGGTATTCTTCCCGTAGATCTCAGAAGTCGAGGTGACAAGGATCCGCTTGCCGTACTTGTGGGCCTTTTCTATGACGGTCTCAGTGCCTCGGATGTTCGTCATGAGGCTCTCGAGAGGCCTCTCGACAATCAGGTTCACCCCGACCGCGGCGGCTAGATGGAAGACCGTGTCCACCCTTGAGACAACGTGGTCGACCAGATCCGCGTTGAGGACCGAACCAAGGACAAACTCAGCATCTGGACTGCCGGTCAAATGTTCGATGTTTGCCAGGCGACCGGTAGAGAGGTCATCCAGCAGAACCACTTGGTCACCACGGTCAAGTAGCCGGTCGGCCAGGTGCGATCCAATGAAACCGGCTCCGCCGGTAACGAGGGCCCTCATTCTGCGAGCCTACCAATGGGGTCAACCGCGACCGGACTGTGGGCCACCGGCACCCAGAGCGCTCATCAGTCGATCGTAAAGCGCTGCGTGGTCGGCAATGAGACGCTCCACACTGAACTCTGCGTCAGCCCTCGCAAGAGCAGCCGCACCCATCTGATCCCGAAGATCGGGGTCGAGAAGTCTCAGCAACCCATCGGCAACCGCTGCAGCCTCCGGGGCTACGACCAGGCCGGTCACACCATCTAGGACCACCTCCCCGGCGCTACCAACATCGGTAGTTACCGCTGGCACCCCTGCCATGGCCGCCTCGATGAGAGTGACGGGCATTCCTTCACTATCGGATGTGAGCACCACACAGTCAGAGGCCATATACAAGTCACCAATGTCGGGTTGCCAGCCGAGTAAGCGAACTGCCGAGCCGAGAGGCTCGGCTCGGAGTCTGGTTTTCTCCAACAAGTCACCTTCTCCGACCAGACCCAGTACGACATCAGGGCGATGGTCCAGAACTAGTGACATTGCATCTATCAGGCGATCGGGACGCTTGATAGCCGTCAGCCGGCCCACAAAGAGGACTACAGGTACATCAGATGGCAGGCCGAGTCGGGCTCGGGCCGACTCTCTGTCGCTAGTGGTGGCGCGGGCTACGCCTGGTGGAATGACCGTGTACTGGTCGTAGTTTCCAATCCCAGCTGCGACAAGGTCGTCCCGAACCCGCTCTCCCACCGCTACCAGAGCGGTCGTACCACGAGCCAGTAACCGCTCCACGACCACAAGGGTCCGAGAGACGAAGCGGCTGAAGTATCCGTGGAGCAAGTGACCGTGGTAGGTGTGAACCCTCACAGGTACCCGAGAAGTCGCGGCCGCTAGACGACCGAGCAGCCCAGCCTTAGCCGTGTGCGTATGGACAATGTCAGGCTGGAAGTCGCGTATTGCCCGCCGGATTGCGATAAACGCTCGGAGGTCGTCGCTGAACCTAACAGAGCGACCCAAAGTCGGAATCCGCATCAACGGCAGATCGGGATCACGAAGGTCCACGAAATCGGCCTCACCTTCTCCAACGTCACCGACAATCAGCCGGGTCTCGAACCGGCTGGCGTCGAGTCCGCGGGGTAGGACACTGACCTGCCACGCCGGACCACCGACGTTCATTCGGGCGATCACCCGCAGAATCCGGACCGGGTGGCTCTCAAGGGGACTCACCCAGTTTCCTCCACTAACCACGCCTGAAACATGAGGAGCGACCAGACCTGGAAGGTCAGATCAGCTTGCCCATCGCGATGGGTCGTCCACCGCTGGCGGACGACTGTTGGATCCAAGAACCCCTGCTCCTTCACGAGTGCAGGATCCAGAAGTTCGTCGGCCCAGGAGCGGAGCGGACCCCGCAACCAGTGGCCTATTGGAACACCGAACCCCATCTTGGGCCGGTCGATGAGGTGATCCGGCAGCGAACGCCTTAGCAACTCCCGAAGTACCCACTTTCCTTGCCTCTTACGAACCCTGTGGTCGTGAGGCAAACCCCATGCAAACCGGAACAGATCCGGATCGAGAAATGGCGCACGAACCTCGAGACCCACCGCCATAGAGGCTCGATCCACCTTGGTTAGAAGGTCACCCGGGAGATAGGACAATGTGTCTAGAAGCATCGCCCGCTCGAACGGTGCCATGGACTCCATCTTCGAAGTTAGGGGCTCGGCAGACTCGGGCACCGACTCCAGAGGGGCGATAACCAGGCCGTCGGACTGGCCCTGGATTGACATAAGCGAGGCGTATGCGTCCTGTGCCTCATCGGCTACCAGCAGGCGAGCCACCTTATGCATCCGGTAACCGGTTCGGTGACGAAGGCCGGACGGAACCATAGGACGGGGAAGGAGACGACCGAGACGGTCCCATGAATCCACCGGCAGTCGTTCAACTGTCGAACCAAGTGCTCGTCGGATGCTCCCAGGTAGGACCCGACGCAACCGATCCAGACGTTCAACCTGCTGATAGCGGTCGTATCCACCGAACAACTCGTCGGCGCCATCACCCGAGAGGGCCACGGTGACATGTTCACGGGCCATCTGGCTCACAAGGTAAGTAGGTATCTGGGAGGAATCTGCAAACGGCTCATCAAATACACGCGGAAGATCAGGGATCACC
This sequence comes from Acidimicrobiaceae bacterium, assembly GCA_002717365.1. Lineage (GTDB taxonomy): Bacteria > Actinomycetota > Acidimicrobiia > Acidimicrobiales > MedAcidi-G1 > UBA9410. Next base: position 83,053 of record PBDJ01000022.1, read on the forward strand.
TGCATGGCATCATCAGGGCTGACAACAAGGTCCGTATGGTCCGTACCGAGTGCGGCAGCTACCTCGGCCGCGTATCCGGACTCGTCATAGGACGCCTCGCTGAACCCAATAGTGAACGTCCGGACAGGGTCAGACGACCGTCGCTGCATCGAGGCAACAACCGATGAGGAATCGACTCCACCGGAAAGAAATGCTCCAAGCGGCACGTCAGAGATCATCTGCGAGTGGACCGCGTCGTCAAGCACCGTTTCTAAATGATCGACTGTGTCAACGCCGTCCGGTAGCGACAACGCCGATCCGACGACGTCCAGTACCGACCAATAGGGTTCCGGATCAGAGACGCCGGCCCGGTCGCTAACACAGAGATAGTGCGCCGGTGGCAGTTTGTGTACCCCCTCATAGATAGTCATGGGTGATGGCACGTTTGTCCAACGGAAGTACTCCGCCAGGGCCTGTCGGTCGATGTCTGGGTTGAAATCAGGTACGGCCCGTAGCGCCTTCAACTCGGAACCAAATACGACCGCACCCCGGTGCTGGCCGTAGTAGAGGGGTTTTTCACCGAACCGGTCGCGGGCAAGCCAGAGTTCCGACTCTTTTGCATCCCAGCAGCCGAAGGCGAACATTCCCTTTATCGCCCTCAGGGTCTCAGGAACTCCGTGTCTTGAAATGTGTTCGACGAGAACCTCGGTATCGGAGTGCCCCCTCCATCGAACCGAAGGGAGGCGATCACGCAGAAAATCAGAGTTGTAAATCTCTCCGTTGTACGTGATCGTCCATCGTCCGTTGGCTGACGACATGGGCTGGCTGCCTGCTTGAGAGAGGTCGACAATGGCAAGCCGGGAATGGCCAAAACCCACTTCTCCGCTGGGCGCCACCCAGATATCCGAATAGTCGGGCCCGCGGTGACGCAGAGCATCCGTCATGTCTTCGAGCACCGATGTGAGGTCTGCCATCCTCCGACCCGACTGAAAGACCCCGCACACGCCACACACGTGATTCACCCACCTCCGCGATCGACTCAAGGTCTCAATGGCGTCGTACACCCCGGAGGCTAGTGTGGCCCCCGGTTGTCAGCGTTGGCAGGTCCATCACGGTGATCCGTTTCCTGCGGACCAGGGGTCACGGGTCTAGATCCGGTGATTGGTTATTTCGCACCAGCCGAGAAGGGCTTCGGTCGTCCATGAGAACTATCGCCATCTTCTACTCTCCCGGGCTCGGCGGTTCTTGGCACATACATAACGCTCTGATGGACCCCGGCGAACGTCGAAAGATCATTCATGTTTTCGTCGGCAATCCTCTTCCCACCTCCATTGATCTGATCGATGCGGTAGCAACGCGGAATCTCGACCACGTCTTCATTCCATACCATTCCCGCCGAAGCCTCTTCCTGGCAATCCTGCGAGCACGACAGGTACTCAAATCACAGGGCGTTCAGGTGGTCCACGGTCACGGTATCGAGGCCACGATGATCGGTCTGGTCGCAGCGCTCACTGTCGGAATCCAAGAACGGATCCATACGCGTCATCACGCGACCATGCACCACGAGGGAGGCCCAAGGCGCGGTGTTATAGCCGACCGAGTAGCGAATTATTTATCAACAACAATTATGGCTACCTGTTCGAATGTCTCGAACTGCCTCGAAAACCTGGAGAAGGTTGATCCTGCCAAGATCAAAACTCTGGAGTACAGACTCGATATCGCGGGGTTCGGCAAGGTCTCTGATAGCCGAGTTGCAGCCATACGTTCTCGATACGGGCTCCTACCCTCTCAGACGGTTGTGGGAATGATCACAAGGTTTGTCTGGTGGAAGGGAGTCGAGTTTGGCGTCGAAGCTTTCTCTCGGTACCTAGCCACCGATCCCGATGCAGTACTCGTTATTGCCAAAGCGGTCGGGCCCCATGGTCCAGTAGTCCGACAACTTCTGGACTCTCTACCTGAGCATAGTTATCGGCTCGTTGAACACGAAGATGACGTTCAAGCTCTTTACGGCGCGTTTGATTTTCTCATGCACCTTCCGGTCTCACCTGGAGTCGAAGCATGGGGTCAGGTTTACGCAGAGGCAATGGCTGCAGGAATTCCCATGGTCTGCACACGTGCGGGCATCGGAATTGATGTTCTGGAAGACGGAGTCAACTGCGTATTGGTCGACTATCGGGATGCCAACTCGACCTATGACGGGCTTGTCCGACTAGCAGCGGACGAACACCTCCGGTCATCGATAGTTGCCAACGGCCGTAGAGATGCAATGCGCTATATGCGCACTCCGGAACTGAACACCCTTGATTTTGTCTACGGATTCTCAACCACCCAAGAAACCGACGTGTAGTCGGAGACTCAAGGAATCTCGCCTCCAAGGATTTCCACGAGGGACGGAGCGAGCAGGAGCGCCCCAGCTCTCGAGAGATGATTGGTGTCGGTGTAGTACTCGGTGCCGTCAACTGCTGTCCGGCAGATGCTCCGATCGCAAAACACTTCGTAGGGATCAAGGATGTCAACCTCGTCATATTCTGCTGCTAGTTCAGTCTCAAGTCCGAAGAGCCATGCTCGTCCCTCGCGGCTGCGAACAGCATCGGTTGACCTGTCTGCATCAGGCCGAACAATGATTGAACGGGAAATCGAATCGTCATCTCCTTGTGGATACGAGGAAATGAGGACTACCGGCACCCCAATATCGTTTAAAGCCTCGAACATGCCGACCAGGCCCGAAGTCCAGCGTCGGCGGCTCTCGGGTTCGTCGCCGACGTACCCATATGACCAGTTCGAGATGATGACCGCACTAGGCCTAGTTGAAATAGCAAACTCTGTTACGGCTGACCTGAACTCTTTACACCCCGCCCAATCTCCAGGTAATTCCATGTCTTCGACTGGATACACGAATGCACAGCCGTTCAGCGTCGCCACCGTCGTGTCATATCCCAGTTCTCCCGCAGCTTCGATGACGCCATCGGCCACGGCCCATGACTGCGAATCTCCAGCTAGAAGAACTACTCCCCTTGAATTCTCGACTTCCCAAGTGCAGGAAGATGGGGTGAACTCTCCATGATCGCAATCGTTCTGCACAACGAGGTGAGCGCCGGTCGGCCAGTCAAGTCCCCATCCGGATCGAGACCCAACAGTCAGGACTGTGGCCACTAATCCAGGAACAAGTAACGAGACAACTAAGAGCCCCACTACTCGGCGACCGCTTAGTCGCACGGATCGTATGATCGGCGACTCTAGATACCGCCACGATAGGTACGCAGGGACAAGAGACAGGCCGACTGCAGCCAACAGGACCCACCAACTGTCAGAAAAGTACAGGCGGGTGAACACGACCACCGGCCAGTGCCAGAGGTACCAGGAGTAGGAGAGATCACCGACCCATACAAGGAGCGGATGCTCCAGCATGGTTCGCCCATCAGACCGTCGAGTTGACCCCGAGAGAATGAGTGCTGCAGCGCCGGCCACCGGGAGTAAGACCACAAAGCCGGGAAAGATCCACTCCTCTGAGATGGTCAAGGCCGATCCGATGATCAATACGAACCCGACCCCACTAAGGCGGGCTAGTAGCCACTTAGGGAGGCGACTGAGTTGAGGGGCTAGGAGAACAAGGAGTGCTCCAACTGCGAATTCCCACGCTCGCGTAAACGACGAGTAGAAGGCAAAGAGGCGGGATGGTCCGCCAATCAGTGGAATGTCAACAAGACTGTAAGAGGCTAAAACCGAAAGCAGAATCGACGGTATTAGGAACACGCCCGCCACAATCCATGCTGCAATCGACCTGTTCGTTCCTTGACGGCGTGCAAGGGACCAGCCAACTGCTATAGCGGCGGGGAACACGAGAAAGAACTGCTCCTCTACCGATAACGACCAGATGTGCAGAAGAGGATTGTTCTCTGCTATCGGAGAGAAGTAGTCGCCGATTGAACGGAAGATCACAAAGTTGGCGACGAAGGCGGTGGCTCCAAACGCTGTCTTCGCAGTCTCCTGCTGAGGACCATTTGGAGATTGGAAGAGAATCGATGCAATCACGGTTGCCGCCGTGAGTAGCGCGAGCGCAGGCAGAAGTCGCCTCACCCGGCGCGCATAAAATCGTCTGAAACTGATTCCGCCGGTACTGGTCCATTCGCGCTGAAGCGACCCCGCTATCACGTAGCCGGAGATCACGAAGAATACGTCTACACCAATGAACCCCCCGGGCAAGACTGCCGCTGCGTGATAGAGCAAAACTAGGATGACCGCAACGCCGCGAAGCCCCTGGATATCGCTCCGGTATCCGGAAAGGGACGGACCGATCACCGTCCTGTGATCCAAGCCACGTTCCATCTCAGCGCCCCAGCAAGGGTTACGCAGTCAGCTTGAAGGCTGACGGTGAGAGCCTGAGTAAAGACGAAAGCGTCGCCTCGAACCTCATTGGCCTTGGCAATCCGTAGGCAAACTGTTGATCACTACGCCACCATCGATACAAGGCCAACCGACAAGTGGCCGAACAAGATTGACGCTAATCGAGCCTACGTCTGCGGTTACGAGAACCTTCATCGTTGAGAGTCGAACATGGTTGTCCCGTACGCGCTAGCAACTGAGAATCGCAACAATATCTGGTCGGCGAATGACAGAACCTCTTCGTAACCGACTCTCAGTGCTCTGACTTTCGACCGTGCCTACGGAGGTTCATCTCGTAGTCCATCTTGTGGGCGAGGACCTGGGAGGCTTGACCCGCGACGCCCTCTACTATCGGCCTGTGGACCTAGGTTTCGACACTGTGGGCAAATAGGACTGGCAAGGCTGCCTATCGTCGAATGGTCGGCGACACCTCGAGGATCTAAAGTCGGATGCAACAATCTTGGTCGACGACCCATCGATCGTGTAGTTCGCTTCCCCAGCCTCTCGGTTGGAGTAACAATGTTTGACCGCGCAAGCCTTCCGGTCTCAATCAGACTCCATGGGAGACGTTTCGCACGTCGAGCGTTCCCTCTGCTGCGTCAGATGTTGATACTGGTTTTCGGGAATCTCGGGCCCTTACATCCTCGATGCCGTAAAGGTCTAAATGGGCTGACCGTCTTCCTTTTCCATGACGTCACCTCCCGGCCGAGCCCGTTCTCTCATGACCTTGGTATGGCAACGGATCCCGAGTTGTTCCGTCAACAACTGAAATGGATCGCACGCGACTTCACCGTCGTCCACCCTCGCGACTTGGGTGGTCAGGGACTTCCGCCCCGTCCCGCGATCCTTACCTTCGATGACGGATTTGGAGACTTTCGAGAAACTGCACTCCCCATCCTGGAAGAATTCGAAATGCCGGCTGTCGTCTTCCTCAATATGGACGTCTCGGAGGGGTCGCCTAATGCTGTCGCCCTCGGAATATGGAACTCGCCAAAATCCTCGAATCCAAATCGCTGGCAAAGCTCTACACCACATAGCTTCAAGCAGAGACTTGGTGACATCGCAACGATGGAACTAGTGGACGACCTCCTCGAGTACCAAGGGCCCTACCTGAAACCAGTAGATCTCAAGGCGCTGCAAGACCATCCGCTGGTATCGATCGCCAATCACCTCGACAACCACTGGTCCGTCCCCCAACTCGATCTCTCCGAGTTCGAACAGGCCCTGTTGGGCAACCAACGACGTATCGATACCTTCGATAACTCCCTCCGCTGGTACGCACATCCCCACGGCATCGGCACGGCAGCCACTCACCGTCGAGCAATGGAACTCGGCTTTACACGGGTCTTCACTGGAGGCGGAAGACTTAATCCTGATCCCGATTCGCCGATCCTCGATCGGATCGATGTCGACAGGACTATCGGAAGTCGAATTGCATTCCGATGGCGTCTGACATTTCGAACCCTCTTGCCTCGCCGCAATACTTTGACGACTTGAGACCACCGAACAGCCCGCTCGAAGGCTGACCGGTTCGGCTTTCAGGAGAGGCCCAATTGGTCAACAACCTCGTCTGCAACCCAGACGCAGTGATCAATCTTGCCCGCGAAGACGCTGACGTAACCTGGCTCCGCCGATTCGACGATGGATGGCCTCGTGTCGGTGACATCGCTGTTTGCTAGAACGACTCGAGGGCCTTGGAGAAAGCCCACGTGACGCGCTTTACTGAGGGATGGCACAAACGACTGGCAAGCCTCGAAGATCTCCGACAGAAACCGGTCTTTATCAAGTCCTGCGGCGGGCGAAGCTAAGGGGTCCAACCAGGCCCTATTGAGATTCTGGCCGACATCGCGACTGATAACCGTGTGATCGACGTGATAGAGGAGGAACTGGCCTGTCCTCCCGAACGGAAGGACCGTCATAAACGGTCCATCCATGACCGTGATACCGACGGGCTCAGCCTGCCATTCGAGGATTGGGACAACTGTGTACTCGTACTGGCGATCTGGGACCGCGTGTCCAAGTTCTCTCGCAAACCGATTCACATCTGCATATGTGCTGTTGACCACAGCGTCGAAGGTCTGAACATCACCGTTGGTTAGATGAATATCGAAACCGCCCTCAGTTCTTGAGATCGACTCAACATTTGCGTTTGTTTCTACTAACACCTTTGAATCGCTAAGCCAGGACGAAATCAAGTTACGGAGGATGCCGCAGTCATAAACGACCTCATCAACGAGGACACCTAGGTCGACTCCGGCAATCGATGGCTCAAACGTGTCGACATCGAAGAGAGCGTGGCTCAAACCGAGTGCTTGGCAGAAGGCCAAGTATTCGTCAGATGTAGTTCGACTACCTTCCGACGCTATGAAGTAGGCGTTCGGGAAGTCACCAAGGATTGACGGTTCGAACGTTTTACGAAATCTTTCAAACCCGCGGATGCATTGCTCAGCTGTATCCATATCGCGCGGGTAATGAAAACCAAGGTGGAGACGGTTTTGGTTATTGAAGGATGCTCCGCCGAGTATTCCGTCAAGTCGTTCAAATACGGTGACTGAACAGCCAACACCAGCCAACCGGAGTGAAACCATCGCTCCAAACACCCCACAACCTATTACCGCCACATTGGGGGTTGAATCAGATCGTTTCGTCGCCAACGCCTATGACCTCGCCCGTCCGGTCCGCCCACTCTGGTCCTGTCATCCGGTGTATCGCTTCCGCCACCTCTTCCAACGATCTGAGCTTTCCTGTCGCACTCCTTGCTACATGTCGACTCCGCACCTCAGGCGCCATGTCCACGAACATCTTCGAGCCTTCGATCAGGCTGGGCGCCAACGCGTTCACGCGCACATCGGGCGCCAGCCAGGTAGCCAGCGACTTGGTTAAGCCGATTAGGGCGGCCTTAGACGCCGCGTAGATCGGGTCGAAACTGCCTCGCTGACCTGAAACTGACGACATAAGAATCACATGGGCCTTCTGGTCGAGCAGAGGAAGCGCATCGCGTACCAACCTCGTCGGACCCGTAAAGTTGACCGTCATAACCTGCTCTATTTCTGCATCCTCGTAGTCGACAAGCGATCGCCCAGGCAGGACGCCGGCAAGTATGACCAAGGTTCCCAGAGGGGCGAACTCAACTGCCGTCGATTCAGTGAAGTTACGGATGCTGGTGGGATCAGTGAGATCCAGATCAGCCCAAGTGGCCCCGTTTTCAGGTCGCTTCGTACCTTGTCTAGACGTCGCCAAGACACGGTGCCCAGCATCGGCCAGACGGCGGGTAATCGGTTGGCCAAGTGAAGACGCTGCGCCAACTATAAGAACGTTCATCCGCCGACATTAAACATTGTCGCTCCAACCAATCGGCATCGCCCAAGAACGACCAGAAGTTTGCAAGTGGCGACCAAACTCGTTGGTTCCGATTAGCACTGGCATCTTTCTTAGAGGCAGGAAGCCCAGTCGCAAGAGGTGTTGTGGCGAAACCTCCCGGTCATTAGACCAGAGAGAGACGGTGTGAACGCCCTCAGCGTTTGCTATCACGTGACGAAGAAGAGAAGCGAAGAGACCGGAAGGCTGATCTGGACTAAGAAGCCAGTCGGCGATACAGACTGTGGAATATCCATTGGGCCTGGTTATACGCCGTGTGACGAAGAATCCAACTGGTTGGTCCGAGACTGTTGCCAAATGGCCTACAAATGACTGAGATGGGTGAAGGGCGTAGCGATAAGCAAAGTAGTCAGAGTCCTGAACAAGGGTGAGCTTTCCTTCTAGCTTCTGGCAATCCCAAATATCATCAATCGCTTCGTAGAAATCCACTAACGGGCCAGTGGAAGTTAGGGCGAGCGAGTTAACGGTCGGTCTGATGCGTCGGCCGGACTGAAGAAGCCAGGTCGCAGCATCAACCATCTTGTGCGCCACACGACCGGATCTGAGCGGCAACCGGGACTCAAACAGGGCTCTGCACGGCCGATGCCAAGAGCGGCTGCTGACGAGGGGAACCTCAACATACAGTCCTCGTCGAGAATAACCCGGGCGAGACTGATCGTTGGGGGTCGTGTATACAAAATCAACCCCGCGTTCAGCAAGTTGTTGGACGACTTCTTCAATAAGACGGCCAAAGACGCTCTTGTTCAGATAATCGTCGGAGTCGTAGGTGCCACGCGCCAGAGTTTGAGCGCGCCCTGCCCGGCGAAACGCAGGATGGGTAAACGTGTCTCCGGTAAATGCGGCAAGCAAACTCTGCCCATCTATAGCGACCAACTTCATGGTCGCTGTCATCACCCCAACCACGTCCACACCACTGACCGCTAAAGCCAAGAATCCTTCACCAGCTGGGTTCGACCGGCCGAGCTTCCAGCGAAACAGCTCGGGACGACAAGGCTCTCCGAAGACCCCCGGGAAATGCGTATTAAAGAAGTCAGACGTTCGATCAACCCAGATGTCGTCGAGATCCTCGACAAACACAACCTCCCAAGCTTGGTCAGAAGCTGGCACCCAGCGACTCTATGCGGTCGCACAACCTTAGGATCAACGGTTCGAGGCTAGATTTCCTTAAAGGCAAGAAGCCAACTGAAGAATTGGCAGCATTCTGCGTCTCTCAAGTCTCACGAGACTCTGAACGGCGCTGCCCGGCGTTCTACGTCTTGCTACACGCCAGGCGACTACAACCTCCGTAAAAACATTTAGAGGTCTAGGCAGATCCGATCAGAACACTGATGAATAGACGGTTGGTCCCGGTTGTCCCGGCAGCGTTCGCGGTTGCCGTCTACGCACCACTCATCTTCCGTCGCTCAGCGTGGAGTGATGACTTCCCATTGCTCCTCAACAGCAGCTCGACGAAAATTTTCTCCGATGGCCGACCGGTGCTGACGGTCTTGAATCGACTGGTGTTCGGCTCCGTGGACACAATCGGCGAACTGGCAGTCGCCCGAGGGATCGGGCTCCTAGGCATCGCCTTCCTTCTCGCATATCTAACCCGACTTCTCCTAGAACTCGGTTGGTCACCAAAGGCAGCAATCCTTACCGGCATGTCGATCGGGCTCCTCCCGCCGTTCCATGCCTACGCCGGCTGGGCAACCGTGTTCTCGTTCCCCTGGATCATGCTGCTCAGCGCGTTTGCGGGCCACCGGTGGCTCCAAGCGCTCGAAGACCGACGCCGTGCTGGTGCCGGCTTCGCGATGGTCGCTATGACGCTTGCCCTCCTCGCCTACCCACCTGCCGCGATGTTTTGCTGGGCCCCGCCCGCACTCCGGCTTCTCTGCCGGCCGACCGGCCCGCGGAGCGCCGTCGTGGACGCCTGCCGCACCGGCCTGCTCGTCGCCCTCTCCGGTTCTGTCAGTCTGCTCATCGCACGACTCACCATGACCCTTCTCGATATCCAGGCAGATCCTCGATTCCAGTTCATCGACTCGATCCCCGAACTCGTTGAGAAGGCACGTTGGTTCGCCACCCGCCCGCTTGGGATAGCCGCCCGACCGTTTCTCATCTCCAGTCCGAGTGACCTGATAGGCCTGCTCACCGCAATCCCTGTCCTGATCTTCCTTTCTTTCGGCTTACTGCTCCGGTTCAAGGGACCTATCGTCCGGCGCCTGGCCACCATGGCCATTCTCGGACTGATGGCCGCCCTAACCATGCTCAGCCACCTCCTGTCGGTTGAAAATCAGGTCGAATACCGGTTCATGGCGGGCCTCATTGTGGTGACATGGATCGCGCTCGTTGTCGCAGGACGGGAACTGCTCAGCCGGACTCTCGCTCGGTTTGGGATCGGGATCGACATCGCAACGATCGGCGTACTCGCCATGTCGCTGGTTATCGTTCCAGCAACGGTGGCGGCTCAACGCAACGTCAACCAGGTCTTTGTCCGACCTGCGGTGATCAAAGAAGCTCACCTACTCGAGCAACTCAGCGGCTTTGATCCCGAACAACATCACCGCCTCATCGTCATTGATGCACCTGGATCCTGGCCGACACGGCAGAACTTGGGCATCTACTCAGTCCGCACCGATCTCGCCCATTCCTGGGTGATCAGGGACAACCTGCGGCTCCTGCTCGCGGAGTCGTTCGACTTCGACGTCACCCCTGAAATCCGGGTCGTGGACAAGCCGAGCGATCCCCATGCCGGCGAGTTCGTCATCGATCTCCGTCCTCTAGTCAGTCGCCTCTGAAATACCAGTTGGACTTTTCGGTTCGCCGGTCAGACCAGTTCCGGCCCCCGCAGAGCACCGAGGGATACCGTCGGTCAATGCCGTCGCGGATTACCGACGCCGAAGCCCGCCAGGTGATGGTCGACACTGGCCTGGAGCCGCTGGAGCCACATCTCGGTCACACACACCACACCCAAGAGCGATGATGAAGCGCCTTGGCCATTCGTCGATCAATGCCACTCTCGATACCTACAAGCACCTGTTCCCCGCTCTCGACGAGGCACTGACAGAATGACTGGACGAACAGTTCCAGAACGCCATTTCCAACGACACGCGGCCTGTTCGCGGCCTGAGCAAACTCCCGCTGTCCGCCTTAAAACTCCAGCGGCGACGAAACACCTTTTCAAACAGGATTTTTATCTGTCGGGCTGCCAGGATTTGGACCCGGGACCTTCGATACCCCAGATCACAGAAATCTACCCAGGGTGTTCTCCTGAAAGGAGTAACTTTGCGGCCGTCTCACGCCGTGCCAACAGCGGCACCTCCATCTTGGATCTGATTCAATGACTTTGACCATCCCCTTCAACAAGCCGAGTGTCGAAGGGCGAGAGATTGAGTTGGTGTTAGCCGCGATTGAGAGAGGTGAGACCGCCGGTTCAGCCGAATCCGCTGTCGCAGCCGTTGGCATCCTGCAGGAAGAACTCGCGGCTGAAGATGTTCTGCTAACCACCTCTTGCACCGCCGCTCTTGAATTGGTCGCGCTTCTTCTCGACATTAAGCCGGGCGATGTTGTGATCGTGCCTTCGTTCACCTTCGTGTCTACAGCTGTTTCCTTCGTCCGGTCCGGAGCCAAGATTCGGTTCGCTGACATCGACCCTGTCACTCTTGGCATCGACGTCGACCATGTCGCAGAACTTCTCGACGATCGGGTTCGGGCGGTGATCCCCGTGCATTATGCGGGCATCGCAGCCGACGTCGATCGACTCGTAGAACTATCCCGTAGCAATGCATTCGACATTGTCGAAGACAATGCTCATGGCCTGTACGGGCGGTTAAACAACAAGCCGCTCGGATCGTTTGGGAGATTTTCAACGCTTAGCTTCCACGAGACAAAAAATTTCACCTGTGGTGAAGGTGGTGCGCTAGTGGTGAACCGTCAATCCGATGTCGACCGAGCTCACACTCTCTGCGACAAGGGAACCAACAGACGAAAGTTTCTTACCGGAGCTGTCGACAGTTACACCTGGGTTGACACAGGCTCTTCGTTTCGCCTGTCTGGTCTTCTCGCTGCGTTCCTTCAGGGTCAGCTGGAACAACGATCTCCTATCCTTGCGAAGCGAGCTGCAGTTACCGAGGCGTACCGAGAGCGGCTAGCTCCGCACTCCGAGGAACTCGGCTTCAGTTGCATTCCCGACCTTGACAACCGGCTGTCACCGTGTCACATGTTCTACGTGCTACTTGACTCCCGGCAATCCCGCGACCGGGTTCTCACCGAACTTCGTCAAGCGGGCATCATGGCCACGTTTCACTACGTGCCATTGCATTCATCGCCCGGAGCAACGCGATTCGCTGACGGAAATGGCGATTGCCCGGTTACCGAAGACATCAGTGGTCGACTGCTCCGGCTCCCGTTCTTCAACTCGCTGACCATTGACGATATCGAGATCGTGGTTGATCGATTCCTTCGATCAGCTAAGCACTGAAGCACTCCTGTCGTACCATCCATCAGTACCGAAAGGACTGGGCACATGACCACCGGGGTTTCTGAACTCGCCAGCAGCCCCCTGCTAAGCGTTGTCGTACCTGTATACGGGTGTGTGGATTCACTTCCCGAGTTGGTCCAGCGAGTGGTATCGGCAGTTGTAGAAGCTGACTGGGCTGCAGAGGTGGTCCTGGTCGACGACTGTTCTCCTGACGACTCCTGGTCGACTATTGAGTCGCTGGTCAGTTCTCGGAACGAGGTTGTGGGTGTCCGCCTCTCTAGAAACTTCGGTCAACACGCCGCGATAACCGCTGGTCTCGCTATCTGCAAAGGGCAAAAGGTCGTTGTCATGGACTGCGACCTACAAGACCCTCCCGAACTCATCCCCGAGATGCTCGGACTCGCGGTCGAATACGACGTGGTTCTAGGACGCCGGCAAGGCAACTATCAAAGTCGTCCTCGCCTATTACTTGCCCGAATCTACAATCGCTTGGTATCGGCTATGGCGGGTGCTCAATTCGATCCTGCTATCGGCACGTTCAGTCTGGTTGACCGCAAGGTCGTCGATGCGTTCCTAAAACTAGGCGAGCACGACCGACATTTCATTTTCGCTATTCTTTGGCTGGGCTTCAAACAGACAACGATTGATTTCCAGCGGCAACCTCGTTCCGTGGGAGCAAGCAGTTACACCTTGCGGCGTCGGTTTGGCCATGCCATGCACGGAATCATGTTCCAGAACACAAGATTTCTCGGCCTCGTTGTATCCACAGGCTTCATCACCGCCGCACTCGGTAGTGTTCTCGGTGTCTACACGATTATCCGCCGCATTACTGCGGACACCCTTCCCGGCTGGACAAGCACAGTCGCATTACTACTCTTTGTATTTGGCGCCTTAGTGACCATTCAAGGTGTCATTGGTCTCTACATTGGGCGTATCTTCCAGGAAGTAAAGGGTCGCCCGTCATACCTCATTGACCATGTCCTACGAGCACCCGAATCATGACCGGAACAACTTTGATTTGGGGTAGGTCAAGTGGACCCCAAGGACAAGGCTCTGATCTCGAAAGAACCCGGAAATGAACCAGTGACGGATCTTACGTGCACGGTTGTCACGGATGGAGAAGAGAACTGGTTTGTGCCCTACGCCCAGGATCTCGTACAGCAACTCGGACACATGGCCGACGTGTCTCTCGTATTCACCCATGACGAGGTCGAGAGTTGCGACATCGTCTTCTACCTCAGCTACTACTCGATTGTTCCCGAAGAGGTTCTTTCTCTTGCCCGGAACAATATCGTCGTTCATGAGAGTGACCTTCCAAGAGGACGCGGCTGGTCACCTCTAACATGGCAGGTTCTCGAGGGCCGTAATCAGATCACTATTTCCCTATTCGAAGCCAACCCTCTGGTGGATACTGGAGTGGTATATGTCAAAGAATGCCTCGAACTTGAAGGAACAGAACTCATCGATGAGATACGCGCTCAGGCTGGACAGATCAAAGTTTCAATGTGTCGACAATTCGTTGAGAATTACCCAGAAATAATTCAGTCCGGAATTCCACAAACTGGAGACTCCACCTACTACCCACGCAGAACATTGTCCGACAGCAGACTTGATCCGGAAGATACGATTTCACGGCAGTTCAACCTGCTACGCGTTGTAGACAATAAACGTTATCCGGCCTTCTTTGAATTCTTGGGGCGACGATACCTGTTGAGGATTGAAGCCGCCGATACTCAAGACCCTTAAGGGTTGAACCGAGTACTCGTCGCCACGGCCTGCGGATTCACTTGTTGGGCTTGGAAGATTTGAACACCCGACCTTCAGTCCCCAGGCCGTCAAACCACAGGCAGTTGAGTTGGAGATTGACTCTCTGCTGCCGCGAGACAGGATCTCTGGATCAATCCGAGTCTGGCTAATCTGTCCGCCTATGCGGGTTGATCTACCAAGACCGAATGTTGTTCCGTTAATCGTGCGTCTCTGCTATCTCGTTGACCGGTTGGTGCCAGTACGGAACCCGAGTTCGAGGCTCGGCTGGCTACTTGACCTTGAGTGGAGTGTGGCAAGACTGTGCCATGAACACTCAATAAGGGTCTTCCCGCCCGAACGTCACCCCCATTACCGCCAGACTCTTCACTTCCTCTCCAAGCACCTTGAGCAAAGTGACAGAGTCCTAGACGTTGGTTGCAATACGGGGATCATGACCGCTGAGATCGCCAAACTTGTCCGTGAAGTCGTCGGCGTGGACTACTCAGACCAAGCAATACTGACAGCGAAAGAGACCCATCGTGCTGAAAATCTCTCGTTCGAGGTCGATGACGCCATCAAATACTCCGCCAGGCTCAACGAGCGGTTCGACGTCGCCGTTCTCTCACATATCGTTGAACACCTGGACGACCCAGTTGATCTTCTTGCCCCACTTAGCCGTTGCTGCCGGTTCCTCTACGTCGAGGTTCCTGACTTCGAGCACACTGCGCTCAACCACCACCGCGAAAGTCTCCAGCGACAGCTCATATACACGGATACAGACCACCGGTTCGAAATGGACCGCAAAGATGCAGTCACACTCCTGGAACGCTGCTCACTCCAGATTCTGGAGAGCGAGTTTCTCTTTGGTAGCCAGCGGTATTGGTGCAAGTCAGTTTGAACCAAGCCTCATAAGAACTGCAGCGACTAGTAAGCAACCAGAAGCCTCGTTTAGCGGCTATCCGTCGTATCTGGCCACGGGCTCGACGGCTCGGCTAGGTCACGCAGCGGCCTCCAAGGGGCGCATAATCTGCTCAAACATTTCAGGTTCTGTGTGGCTGGCCTAGCCCAACTGACCTGATAATTGCTATGAAACGTTGCCGGGCTAAGGCCCAGAGCAGAACCGCTACCCGCTATCCGAGGAACAGTTCCAGCCGAGCCTTGGACTGTGTTGCCATACACGCAGACTGAGAAGTCGGCCTATCAAAACTCTCGCGACAATCGTCCGAGACGAAAATCCAAGTACCCCAGAAACGTCGCTGTATCGGCAAAGATGCTGGCTGCCACAGCCTGCAGAAACACCCATAGGCCCCCAGTGACCTCATCATCGCCTCGCCAACAATGTCGCCTATAACGGACAGCGGACCGCAACACATGCGGGCTGAGAAGGAAGAGAAGGCCCGGCAATCCAATAACAACGGTCGCAGTCGCCGCCAGCGCCCCTCCTAACGAATTCCAAAGGAAAACCGGCCGATGCCAAGAGTTGCCGTGCACGGCATTGTGGTATTCGTAAATTCGCCACTTTTGAAACACCCGACGGCGGTCCAATGCAAGATCCCAGACCACCTCAGCAAGAGGTTCTGTCAAGATTTTCGGCGGTAAAAGAGCCAGTCGCTCCATAAAGTCCAGATCCTCGCCAGCCCGCCAATCCCGGAATCCTCCAATATCCGCCCAGAGTCGCCGATCGAGCAAGCTTGGAATGAGATCAAACCGACCCCACTGTCCCTCGACGCACTCCCGCTCTCTAATCCCAGTGATAATCGCTGCAGCACGCCAACGTGGAGCAGCCTGAATCCGCCTAGACCCAAGCACCATCCGACACTGAGGATCAGTGTCACGCCTGGCCATCAACATTTCGACCAGAAAGCCATCAACGCTAATTCCAGAGTCGACCAAGAGGAGCCACGGTGCACTCGTCGCCTCAATGCCCAGATTCCGGCCACGACCTGGTGAAGCTGGTCCAGCGACAACAACTGAAATTCGAGGATCACCGTCCGCCAACTCCAGTGCCATCTCGGTGGTTCCATCAACCGAACCACCATCGACAATCACCAACTCATCAATTGGTTCCGTCTGGTTTAACAGGGCCTCGACTAGGACAGGAAGAGTCGTGATCTCATTACGCACCGGGATGACTGCCGCAACTGCACCCCTAGTCATTCAGATAACCCCCGGTTGTTCACACGTCTCCGAGACCAAGCCCAAAGGCAGTGAACCATGTCGAATAACCCCTACTTGCTATCATCCCGACCCATGGAACCGATAGTCACACCTATTCCTGAGGTCGCGGACCGTTACACAATCGCACTTCTTAAATCTGAACGGTTGGACCCCACAGAGATTGATCCAGACGACATGCAACGTCAGATCAATTACTACAAAAGCGGTCTCAATCTGGATGATCCAGATCTAAACCATCTTGTAGAGGAGCTCTATAAAGCCAACTCACGAATCTGGGATGCCGAGCATGATATTCGAAAGGGACAGGATGAAGATCTTGGCCTCGAAGAAATCGGTCGGCGTGCCATTCATATTCGTGATCTCAATCGGATACGTATGAAGGTCAAGAACGACATTATTGATCTAACCGGTGACGGTTTCAGGGAAGCAAAAATGAACTATGCCAAATGAGGCAACGCCACCAATAACATAAACAACAAGGTTCTTCATCCTTGTGCAGGTTACTGGGTGGTGGATCTTGTTTCAGCCAACAATTTCATGGATGCCTCCACCACATCCTCTTCGGGGACCGTAAGTATGCAGTGAGCCGACTCAGCGATACAGGTAGACCGATCACCGCATTCGTTGATCCGTTCAGGCGGCTGCAGAACGACGGAAGGTACCCCCCACGGCCCATAACGGTTCGGGGAAGCCACAACCCACGGCTCTCCGTCAAGTGGATGTGCAAAAATTACAACGACTGGCGTCCCTACGGCGGCAGCGACGTGAGCTAGCCCTGAGTCATTACTGACAAGTAGATCGACATTGCGCAGCACGCTTCCTACAACACCAATCGATGTCTCTCCAACTAGATCAACGACCACTCCTTTCAAACAGTTCATGATCTCATCAGCTCCGGCCCGAGCGTCGGGACCACCCACCAGGAGGATCTGAGCACCCGCCCGTCCGCCAAGGTCGTCAGCAACCTGTCGGAACCGGGAAGCAGGCCACCTCTTGCGCCCTGCTCCGGCCCCCACCGCTAGCGCGATTATCGGCCTACTGGCGTCCAGTCGGCCCAGAAGATCGCTGGCCACAGCCTGATCCTCCCGTGAGGTCCAGAACTCAAGATGATCATCCAACACTTCTATTCCTAGGGCGGCTGCGATCTCAAGGTTCCGGCGGACATGGTGTCGCCTGATGTCAACGATGGTCGCCAACCCGCGGCGGGCTCGGCCACGAAGCAGGCGTCGGCCTCCTCCTCGACGAAAGAGCGCGCTTTCGAAAAACGTCGCTCCGTATACCGGATCCAACCAATCTGGGCCAATTACTAAATCGATTGGCCCATACGACCGAGCTTCGGTTCGGAGGAGACGTGCGGCGTCCAGCACTAGTCGGCCGGGGTTCTCCGGTGTGCCGTGGGGCTCTCCCTCCACTGCAGGAAGTTGGACAGTCTGAGGTCGCAAACAGTCCACATAGGGACAATGGGCGAAGATGCCATGATTCTTCTCGTTGCATAGCAACACGATTCGAGCGGCCGGTAGGGTCCGACGAAGTTGACGCAATACGGGTCCAAGCAATACGGCGTCACCCAAGTTGTCCCAGTGGATGACTGCGACGTGACGTACCTCGTCAATAGATCGAGGTCTCGTTCCAATCCGCCGCCCAAAACGTGGCAAGAGCAACTGCGCCACGATCCGACGTGGCAATCTTGAAATAAACAGCCTCCACGGCATGAGGGTTGGATCTTCCAGTGCCCTTGCGGGGCGTCTTAAGGGTCGCCATTTGAACAAAGCCAACGCTCGGCGACCGAACATTGCACCGTGAGGTTGATTCACGTCCTCAACTACTGTCCAGTGCACCACGTAGCGATCCTGCGTTTTGCGCAAAGTCCTCGTATGTTCCGTCTTGGACAAGCCGACCCTTCTCAACCAGATGTATTCGGGTGCAGTTCCGCAAGATAGGCAACCGGTGGGAAACGACAACCGTCGTATAACTCTCAGCGATTTCGGTGAGCGACTCTGCCAGATCAATCTCCGTCGCACGATCTAAAGAGGCCGTGGGCTCATCCAGGATGAGAACCTCCGCCTCCTTGTAAAGCGCTCGAGCGATCGAGATTCTCTGGCTCTGACCACCCGACATGCGAACGCCGCGATCTCCCATGTAGGTCGATAGCCCATCAGGAAGCGCTAACACCTGGTCGGAAACTTTGGCGCGTTCAAGTGCCCACCAAACTCGTTCATCGTCAATCGACTCCGGAGAGCTACCGAAAGCGACGTTGGTCCGAATAGTGGAGTCCGCCATGAACGCTGTCTGGGCCACTAGGCCTACCTGCGCTCTCCACGCGACTAGGGAGTCGCGAATATCCCGGCCATCAACGAGCACTTCTCCCGAGTCTGGACTGATCAGCCCAGCTACCACATTCAAAATAGTGGTCTTACCTTCACCCGATGCCCCGATCAGGCCAATGGATTCGCCTCTTTTCACCTGAAAACTGACCCCAGTGACCGCTGGCTGGGTCGCTCCCGGGTATGTGACAGATACATCCCGGATGCCGATCAGGTCCCTGACTTTGAAGGGTTCTCTGGATACACCGAGATTTTCAGTAGGCCCGTGCAATACCGGACTAACTAGATCTAATGCCGGGATGCCGTAGGACACGTTGCCGATTGCTGCTAGTAGCCGATTCGCTGAAGGCAGAACCCGAAATCCCGCGTAGCCGAATAAGGCCATTGTGGTGAGCCCTGCTTGTTCAGAGCCTCTTAGGGTGTAGGTCACGACGAGTACTGCAACGGCAGCCGCAAGAAGCCCCTCCGTCAACAGCCGAGGCGCTTGTGACATCGTTTGATAACGCCAGTACATCTTGGCCAGAAAATTGCGATCTTTTCTATAACGACTAACGAAGAAGTCCTCGGCACTGGCGAGTTTGATCTCCCGAAATCCGCCGAAGAACTCTTGGATCTGCTGCAAGCATTCAGATGCGTATTCCTCAGCACTGGCACCCCATCCAGTGATGTACCGCCCAAATACCCGATAGCCGCCATAAACCAACACCGCACCACCCACTACAACGCCCAGAGCAGTAGCCGGTGAGATGACAGCCAGTACCGTCAGGAGACCGATCATGACCGCGGCTTCCGTACCGATAGCCAAAATCCCTAGCAGCGACTGTCGAATGAGCATCTCGGAGGCGTACCAAGTGTTTCGAAGAAAGTCCCCGGACCGCTGAGTCTGGTGCTCGAGGAGTGGGCTCTTGCCGTAATGCTCAAGGACTCTGGCGCTAAGTGAACCTGCGAATTGTTGGACACGCCGTAGCTGTAAATGACTCTCAGATAACGAGAACGTCATACGAAGCATTGCGTAAACAAGAGTCAGGAGGCCCAGGACGAGCGTGACGTCATCAGGTGCATAGTCCGGGAGCAGCCTGTCCACGACGGCTGGATGTTCGCCTGAGGCAAACTGGGTGAGCAGGGATAACACCAAGACTGCACCCACGGCCTCCAACAATGAGGAGGCCAGACTCATCAGAAAGAGAAGCCTGAACTTTCGGCGTTCGTCCGGGAGAAGAATCCGATAGATCGATCGACCAACGGTTACGAGTCGCATTGGCAGGCGATTCTACTGGCATTCAGAATATGCGCCCGATTCACCTCAAGGCGGCCAGGCACTCAGATCAGTCGGATTTTGTACCCCGGTATCGGAATCTGTTTGCTATTCGATCGGACCGCTTTCTCGAAGCAAATCGAAATGCGACGCCGGACAGTTTACGAAGCAGAAAGAGGCTCAATAGTCGGGGGTGCCGGACTAGAAGCGGGTCCCACCGCCCCGGAGCCGGCCACGCTGTATCACCGGTCTCGAACTCATCACATGTCAATCCGGCTCTGCCAAGGAGCCTCTGCTGGCCTCGAGCAGTAATGAGGTGCACGTGATATGGGGGCATCTCGACAGGACGGCCTAACTTGACCGCTGATGCGACAGCAAGAACGCCATTGAATACTGAAAGGTTTGCCTCAAGCGGACCTTCAACTAGAAGGGTGCCGCCCGGACGTAGGAGCGAGCACGCCTCGTCCAACAGGGCCATCGGATTGGAGACGTGTTCGAGTACGTCACCGATGTGGAGCACGTCAGCTGTTGAAAGGTGGTCACCTACATCAGCGTATGTGTATGCAGTGCAGCCCGCAGACAGGGACGCCTCCTCTACTCCAGCAGCATCAAGGTCGAACCCGACCGCTTCAACACCAGTCGTGGCAACCCTTCTAAGCAGTTCCCCACTGCCGCACCCGTAGTCAACGAATCGGTCTGGGTTCAGGGACTGGACAATGCCCATGATCCAGTCGACGGCGCGGGGGTCGCTCTCGAGCCTTAGTCCATCGTTGTCTCCGGAGTTGTACTCGTATCCATAGAGCGGCGCCAGTTCCGTGTCGGAAGGCATTGGATCCAGCGACAGTGAGCCACACTCGCGGCATCGCACGTAGTGGCGAACCTGACCCGCAAATCGAATCGGGCGTCGGATCGATCGTCCAGGACGTGCCAACTCCCCACAGA
Source organism: Acidimicrobiaceae bacterium (assembly GCA_002717365.1). Classification (GTDB taxonomy): domain Bacteria; phylum Actinomycetota; class Acidimicrobiia; order Acidimicrobiales; family MedAcidi-G1; genus UBA9410. Next base: position 103,697 of record PBDJ01000022.1, read on the forward strand.
TGGAACAACGAGTCCCATCGTCGCTAACAGAGAGTCCGATCAAACCGGTGGGCCTGTTCCATCAGAGCGAGACTGCCATCGCGTCCAGAGGCGTTCCCCGCCTACGGCTGCGAGCAGTGCCACCACCCAGAAAACTTGGAGTCGATGCCGGAACGCTGTACCAAGATTCCCCTGGGTCAGCGAAGCCCCGAGCCCAGCCGTTAAAAAGAAACTGGAGCCAAAGATAACTATCGCTGGGTGTCGGCGCCAGAGCGGTCGCACGCCGTATAGAGCAAAGCCGTACAAAACAAACCACAGAAGGTTCTCAACGGCTGCCAATCTGAATATCAACGACTGCTCTCCTATTGCCTCCCATGGAAGCGGCCGAAAATAAAATGCTGCCAGGCCTCCGGGTATCGCCTCGAGGCTCGCCGTAAACGAATTGTCCACTATCAGGGAGCCAGAAACAATCTCGTGGCATTCATCATCTATGCAGACCGTCTCTGTGCACCTCTCAACTATCGCGGCCGCACCTGCTTCCGTAGCCGAATTGAATTTCTCACAGGCTCCTACTAATTCTGGGTGAAGCGCATCTCCACTCGATGGCGGTTTAGACCACCATCCTCGTGCCTGTACTTCCTCTTCTGGCACTGAAAACGGAATTACATCAAACGCGATGATCGCCGAGTCGGCTTCTATTGTCATCCACGCTCGAACAGATCCGAGCACAGGAATGGAATTACTCAGCAACACCAAGCCGGCTGGGCCACTCGCCGTCGCCCACGGTCCGACCAAGAGCACAACCACCATCAGGCCAATGCGTCGCCGGCGCTGGTTACCTACAAAGAGTGCTACCGGGACCAGTGACCATGCGACGAGGATCGCTGTCTGGTCCCGAAGCCAGCCAAGCCCAACCACCGCCAGGAGTAGTCCGGCCGAACAAATCATAAGACGACGAAGACCCTTATCTTCACTCCAGAGGATCACCAACCATGCGGCACTCACAATGAGGAGCCATATGAGCGACTCGCGCAGGACTGTCGATGAATGCAGCATCGCCGAAGGAAGCAACGCCACGACGAGACCAGCAACGAGTGCCCACTGGGCTGATATGAACTTTCCAGCGATTCGCGTAACTACATAGGCTCCCACTGCCCCGTAGAGAACTGCTGGCACTTGGAGAATCCACGCACGAGGTCCGAATAACTCAACGAGACCATGTATCTGCCAGGCAAAGAGTCTGGTCGATGCATACAGCGCTGGACCGTAGCCACCACAACAGAAATCGTTGATCCGACTGTCGGCGGCCAAGGTGGCCAGCTCCACATACTGGCCTTCATCAGGAATCAACGGCCACCGCTGAGCAACGTGCGTTCCAACAACCGACACGAGACGCGAAGCAAGGGCGACGACAAAGGCAGTCCACGCCGGCTGCCGGAGCACCATCCCACGGAGACCCATCTTCACCAGACCTCAAGTTCTGGCACAGCGGTAACGAAGGTTCCTGACCAGTCACGGATGTAGTCCAACTGGCTGGCGATCTCCTCGCGAAGGTTCCACGGGAGGACCACGACGTGATCAGGGCGTCGGTGCACAATATTCGCCTCATCGACGATTGGGATCTTGCTTCCCGGCATGTATTTGCCCTGTTTTATGGGGTTTCGGTCGGCGACGAAGGAAATCAGGTCAGAATCCACTCCGGCGTAGTTGAGAAGTGTGTTTCCCTTAGCGGCGGCACCATACGCCGCCACCGACTTCCCTTCATCTCGAGCCGTCAAGAGGAACGTAACAAACTCATTCCTGATGTGGTCAGCACGATCCTGGAAGCCGGAATAGTACTCAGCCGATGCCACGCCGGCCTCAGCCTCCAACGCCCGAACGGCATCAACTCTCGGCCTCGGCAAGGAACTACCGCTGTCCACATGTTGAGCGAAAACTCGCAGGCTTCCACCATGGGTGGTTAGGCGTTCAACGTCGAAGACCGTCAGGCCAGCCGACGATAGGACCGTCTCTACCGCCGCGAGAGAGAGGTACGAGAAGTGCTCGTGGTAAATGGTGTCGAACTGGGCAAGTGCGACGAGTTGCAGCACATGGGGGAACTCGAAGGTCGCGACTCCACCATCTGCAAGAAGAGTGGAACAGGCGGTCGCAAAGTCATTGATATCGGGCACATGGGCAAGCACGTTATTGGCAACAAGAAGATCCGCTTCCGGGCCTAGACCGACAAGTTGGTCAGCGAGGCCGGCGGTGAGAAACTCTTCGATGACTGTCAGGCCGAGCCCACGAGCAATAGCCGCTGATCGCTCTGTCGGTTCTATTCCCGTGCAAGCCATTCCTCGGTCATGGAACCATCGCAAGAGCGTCCCGTCATTGGAAGCCACCTCTATCACCTGACTGCTCTCTGTCAAAGCGAATCGTTCGACCATCTCCTCGGCAAACCGACGACAATGCGACACCCATGTTTCGGACTGTCCACTGAAATACGCATAGTCGGCATCGAAGAGGACGTCAGCTCTGACAAAGTCCTCCGTTTGCACTAACCAACATGATTCGCAGACCAGAACCCGAAGCGGAAACCGCGCCTCCGGGGCCCCGAGAGCGTCATGACATAGGTAGGCGTTGGACGGAGGCGAACTACCGAGGTCTACGAAAACAAGATCAACAGGTTCTCGACAGTGCCGACAGATCACTGGACAACGCCATTCCAGTCATCAGCCAGCAACTCGTGAGCGGCATCTCGCTCTGATACCAAGATCGGTGGTTCTGGCCAGGCAATATCGAGAACAGGGTCCAACGGACTGAGGCCTGCTTCGGCATCTGGGTAGTAGGCGGAACCGTGTAGGTAAATGAGTTCAGAGTGGTCAACCAATGCCTGAAAGCCATGGGCAAATCCAGCGGGGATCACAAGGCTCATGAAATCTCCGTGCTCCAATATCTGACCGTGCCATCTCAGGAATGTTGGCGACCCGCGGCGAATATCCACCACGACATCAAACACGCAACCCTGCACGCAGCTGACGATCTTCGTATCGGCATGTGGTGGTGCCTGATAGTGCATGCCGCGGAGGGTGCCTCGTAGTCGAGTCACCGATCTGTTCACCTGGGCGACGCGAAAGCCCGGCGAGAGACTTTCGACCAGATCTCCATCAAAGAGGTTGTCGAAAACACCTCGGTCATCCTCATGGGGGTGTCGTTGAATAATCACCAATCCACTTAGTGAGGTCTCTCTGGTGCTCGCCGATCGTGTCAACTCAGCACAATCCTGAATATTCGACAATGTGATCAAGACACAGCATCTGGGCATCCGCCCCATCTGCGATCCTGAGGTGCCAATAGACCGTGCGTTCCACGGCTTCGGCAAGGTCCCACCGTGGCGACCAGCCAAGAACTTCTCTCGCTTTATCACTGTTGAGATGAAGAGTTTTCGTCTCGTGGATGCGTCCCGATCCGGCGTCCTGGCGGACCTCTGCACCGTCACCCCATGCCAGTGCGACCATCTCGGCCACCTTTTTCACTGTGACTTCAGATGCCTGGTCCGGTCCGAAATTCCAAGCTGATGCATACTCGTTGCCACCATCGCTTGCCAGACGTTCTGCCAGCACCAGATAGCCCGACAAAGGTTCGAGAACATGCTGCCAGGGGCGCACAGAGTCGGGTGACCGAATCACGGATGGCCTGCCGGCCTCGAAAGCCCGGAGACAGTCGGGTACCAGGCGATCAATCCCCCAGTCGCCGCCACCTATTACGTTCCCGGCCCGTGCTGTTCCAAGACAGACATCGTCGGCATCACCCGTGGACCAGAAACTCTGACGATAACTAGCCGCGAGTAGTTCGACTGCCGACTTGCTGGAACTGTAGGGATCATGTCCCCCGAGACGGTTTGACTCGATATACGACACCCCAGTCCCATGGTCCTCGTAGACCTTGTCGGTTGTGATCACCACCACGGCACGAACCGAAGGTTGCTGTCGAACGGCTTCAAGGAGGTGAACAGTCCCCATGACGTTCGTAGACCAAGTCTCACTGGGAAATCGGTACCCAGCAGAGACAAGGGGCTGAGCTGCCAGGTGAAAAACAATTTCAGGTCTAACGGCGTCCACTGTTTCCCGAACGGCTGATTGATCACGTAGATCGGCGCGCGTGTCCGAATCCAAGAGGCCGACCACACCTGCTGAATCAAAGATGGTCGGACCATCAGCTGGGTCCAGCGAATATCCGTGGACGTGTGCTCCCATCTCGGTCAGCCAGAGACTCAGCCAGGCTCCCTTGAAACCCGTGTGTCCGGTTACCAGCACCTGCCGGTCGCCCCAAAAGGACGGTCGCGGAGTTACCACACGCGCCAAGGAGGCTTCCCTGACTCCCACAACGACTCAAGGTAGGAGCGATCACGCACAGTGTCCATCGGTTGCCAAAACCCATCATGGACAAATGCCCTCAACTGGTCGCTCTCGGCTAGAAGGCGCATGGGCTGTTCTTCCCACTTTGTCGTGTCACCTTCGATCAGGTCCAAGCAATCGGGTTCAAGCACGAAGAAGCCACCGTTGATACATCCGCCATCGCCTGGAGGCTTTTCAGTAAATCCAGTCACTGCCTGACCATCAAGGGCCAGTGCACCGAATCGACCTGGTGGCCTAACAGCCGTGACAGTCGCAACCCGGCCATGTGAACGATGGAAATCCACGGCCGCGGCGACATCCACGTCGGCCAAACCATCGCCGTAGGTACAACAGAAAGACTGTCCCTCGTCAAGATAGCCGGCGACCCTTCGCAATCGACCGCCGGTCTGCGTGTCATAACCGGTATCGACCAGCGTGACCCTCCAAGGTTCCGAATGCCTTTCGTGTACCTCCATCTGGTTGTCGACCATGTCAAAGGTGACATCAGACATGTGCAGGAAGTAGTTGGCGAAATACTCCTTGATCACATAACCGCGGTATCCGCAACAAATAACAAACTCGTTGACACCGTGAAAGGAGTACAGCTTCATGATGTGCCAAAGAATCGGGTACCCGCCGACCTCGACCATCGGCTTGGGTCGCACCTGCGTCTCTTCAGCAAGCCGCGTTCCCATACCCCCGGCGAGGATCACCGCCTTCACGAGTCGTCCTCCATCACAGGGACAAACGGTAGCCCGTCAGAGAAGGCATCTGGAGTAGGCGGCGGTCATCCACAGAGGGATCGGTAGACACCAATAAGACAATCAACGCCGGTCTCGAGATCGAAATGAGATTCGGCTAGCGACCGGCAGCGTTCGGACGTCATAGGATCGGCGAGCAGATCCTCCAACTGGTCCACCGCCTCGTCTAGCCCGCATGACGAAGCCTGACCATAAGTTACGCCACACCGTTCTTGCGTCAGCAAAGCAGCAGCGTCAATCAGACCAGGGTTCACGACAACCGGTCGGCCGGCAGCAAGGAACTCTCCGATCTTCGTGGGCATCGCTGCGAGGAGACTCACTCCGGCGTCATCTCGACAGACACTCAACCCGAGGTGGCTTGACGCCACCAAATCCTTCATCTCATCCGGTGTCGCTGAGACCCGTACCGCCTCCACTGTCGAGAGTTCCGCTTCCCAGTCGGTCTCCTCCGGGGAGGCGACAATGAATTCGACAGGTCGACGACGCCGTAGCTCAGCAACTAGGTCGAGCATTGATTGAAGATCGTAATATCGATTCAGTGTTCCGGAGAGTAGGACTCTCAGTGGCATAGGAGGCATCGTTGAAGCTTGGAACCTGTCCAAATCGACGCAGGTGGTGACAACCGTCGCCTTAGGTGAAACCGCATGGTTGTACCGCCGGTCAAGTTCAACGATCGCCGACTCGGTGAGCGCTATCGCCGCCGAGCACCGGATTGCGGCCCGGTGTTCGACGCGACGCATGATGCGCTCCTGCATTGAACCGGCTCGTATTACTCCCGAGGCGACCTTTTGGTCCACCCAAAACGACCGAACGTCCCAGACCCATCGATCAATACCTGCCAACGACACCGCTCCCGCTGCCATGTCGCTGCGGGCATGCACCATCACTGCTCCCCTGATTGATTGGCACGCGCGCACAACCCGTCCCAGACCGCCCGCTGACCCATGGCGTCCAAAGTCCTGCGGTCTCCAGCGCACTCCGATACCGGCCAGACGCTCCCTGAGATCGAAGTCGACGCGGTGCTCAAAGGTGACCAGATCCACGTCGACACCGCGAAGAGCTAACCGTTCGACATAGGCGAGTACCTGCGATGATCCGACGGTGCTGGTAAGCGGGTCCATCGAGAGATAAGTGAGAGTCGGGAGATCTGAGACGACCTCCGTTTTCGAATCCATCACAAAGACTCGAACAGTCGATCCCAGCGAGAGGCCAGAGATTCCTCGGAATACGTCGACAGAGCGGCTGCCTGACCCGCTTCTGCTATCCGCAGCCTCTCGTCTGGCCGTTCGTGGAGACGCTCGAGAACGCGCCTCCAATCGTCGCTAGTAGTACAGAGAACCTGTCCGGCTATGTCAGCAAGAGATGCCGCCCGCACATGCGCCGAACTTGCAGAGACCACAACCGGTAGCCCCAGCCTCCAGAAGATACGCATCCGGTTCTCCGGCTTGCCAGCGGCCATCGGATCCGAAAGGTCAACCGGGACGACAGCGATATCACAGCCGTCGGCGACCTCGGCCAGAGTGTCTACGCTCCACTGGTGCAGCCTCACCTCGATACCCCAAGGGGCCACAACGTCCTCGGTCAGGCAGGTGCGAAACCGATTCATATAGCGCTTGTACCGAAGATCGGTTACCAGGTGTAGGCGAAGTTCGTATCTGCTGGATAGTGATTTAAGAGCTGGAAGCATCTGCTCAATCGCCGGAAGAGTTACGGCCAGTCCTTCCCACATGATGTCGAGCCCCGTGCCACCGCTAATCGTGGGCCTACGCACTTCGATTTCGCTGTGCAAGTCCAATATGGGATGCACGTTGGCCGAGTACTTCGAGATGTTCACAACTTGCTCATCTGTACTGCACACCACTGCGTCTGCTCGTTCCAGCAGACGCTCTATGGCCCGGCCATAGTTCAAAGTTGGACGATGGGACTCACCTGCCGCCCATTTCGCCAACCCTCTGAACGAACGTCGAACGCCCCGACGCTCATCCAAGTAGGAATCCGGTAGATCCACCACGATTCGACAGTCGGATGGCGCATTGACCCATCTGGTCACATCGGCCGAAGGCGAAAGAACAACGATGTCGTGATCCTTCCAGTCGTCAACTGACCGGAAAGACAGTCCTCGCATCTTCGCGTAGCAGGGAAACCGCCGACGATCGAATGGTCGCTCAAGTCTTTGCCCGTGGGGGACGTAGCCGATCTCCGACTGCGTCACGTTTTCTGCAGTCACGCGTCGAGTCTCCGTAACTCTCGATTCGTCCAAATCCCCGAGATGACCGCCAACGCCACATGTCCTAGTAGGCATGCATATGCCGCTCCGCGCATTCCCCACTCCGGGATCATCACCAAATTGAGCAGCACCGCCACTGCTCCACCAAGGACCTGGGGAGGACCTATTCCTCTCGGCCTGCTGAACCCAACCAAGAGCGACTGGTACATGAAGTAGATAGACAACACCATCTCGGCAATCGTCACTATTGCGAGGATGCCGAGAGCCTCTCTGAAACCCTCACCGAACACCGCCAGAAGGAGCGTTGAGCCGACTACGGCTGATATGCCCAAGATGAGCACCTGTGCGACGACAAAGAGCCTGGCGTAGCGCCGCACCGCTTTTACTGGATCGACGCCACTACGGCCACGATCTGCGATCACCTGACCGAATGCCTTCGGAACAATCCGAAGTGTCTCAGGGATAGCCAGAGCGACCACATACAACCCGAGAGAATCGGCGCCTGCGACCGCAGCCAAGATGGCCCGATCAGAACGAAGGGCGATGAAGATCGATACCTGCCCGAGCATCGGATAGAAGCCATCGGTAATCAGGCTCCGCCAGTGCGTCGTTAGGCCAAGCCCGGCCTTCTGTCGAACTTGTACAACCTGGCCGATAAGCCAGCTAGCACCGAGCACCAACCCCAGAGCCATCGTCAGGATGGCCGAGGTCGAGCTGAGCCGTCCGCTCATCAGCAGACCAACTACAACGAAGGCTTCACTGACACCAATAATCACCTCGGCCATTAGGACATTGCGATACCGACGAAGCCCGTAGAGCACGGCGACCGCGGAGTTAAACAGCATCGTGGCCAAACTCAAGGCAAAGATCGCCAGCGAGAACTCCCAGGTCATGTAAAAGGAGGTCAGCGAAATCACTCCAACCGATGCAGCTACTAGCAAGGCCTGAAGCGGCAGAAGTGCGATTGACAGCGATACGACGTCTCGTGGCCCTACTGGATCAGTGGGCCTAAGAAGCCGTATGCGACCGCTAGTGGGCGTCCCAGCATTGGCGACATGTGTCGTCGCCCAAGCGATGGTGAAGGCGAGGGCAATTTCTCCTCGACCAACCGGTCCAAGATGTCTGCCGGTGATGACTACGAATGCAAAACCAACAGCGGCATTTGCGAGGCGCGATAGAAAAACGATCAAGACCTCGCCTCTGAGCCTCTGGAACCAACTTTCTAGTTTCTCGCCACCCAGCCATCGGCTTATAAGGCTCACATCGTCCACCCACTCGACCGACCGGGCCCCCAGAGGCGAGTTCGGCGACCCAGGCGACGACAAATTGCTCGAACCGGCAACGTGAAGACTCGCCGTGGGTCATAGCGAATAGAACGCCATAGGTTAGGAAATGCGAGTTTCACCTGGCCGCGCTGCAAATACGAATATCCAATATGGGCAGAAAGGTTGGCTCGGCACCGCCGCTCAAAGGACGGGCTTTCTCCTCCAGCGAAGACGCGGTCGTAGAGGGTTTGCACATCGCTGGCCAGCTCTCCTATCTGACGATGCATCTGCTGTGCATGGAGCCGGTATCGAACGAGCACCTCAGGAAGCGAGTCGATGTGACCAACATCTGCTATCCGGAGGGCGAAGTCGAGGTCGGCTGAGACGGAAAATTCCGGATCGAAGAGACGTAACTCGTCAAGCGCCGGCCGGCTGATAAGTGCAGCAGAGGCCAACGCTAGGCCGTTTCCCTCCAGCGACATCCAACCTCTTAACGCCGCCGAACCATCCCTGACACGCACCACTCCGGTTCGTCGACCAGTTCGATCGTCAAAGAACTCAAAGCCGCAGGTGCACATCGGTGCGCCGCTGTACTCCAGGCTTTCCACCTGTAACTCGAGTTTTTTTGGTTGCCAAAGATCATCTGCATCCAGCAGGGCAATAAACGTCCCAGTCGACTCCTCAATGCCTATATTGCGCGCAGCAGCCACTCCACTATTGGTCGTCTGAAGCAAGCGCACTGGTTTTTCGCTGTCAGCAGCGAACTCGGCGACAATCTCCGCTCCCCGGTCCGTCGATCCATCGTCCACCACAATGATCTCGAAATGTGAATACGTCTGATCAGACACCGTCGCCAAGGTCTTACCGATCCAACTCGCTGCCTGAAACATGGGGATCACGACAGACACGAGAGGGCGATCATCCCCGAGAGAACTCACTGACTGTCCTGCCGGCGCCAGCCAACCGCAACCCACCAAGGCGGGCCCTCCGCGAATACAACATTCTCAAGGCCGGCGGTCTCGAGGAGAAGACGAACCTCGTCACGGCTGTAGCGCTTCTCCAACCGAGTACCGAACCTGTCCAAGGCATCATTTCGCATCACGTAGAAAGACCGTCGTCGATACTGGAACAGAGGAACCCAAGACGGATCTCTTCCTGCCTTCTCCAACAACTTGGCAAAACGAGCTAACGGCCAGTAGACGAGAGCACCTATGCCATCGGCAACAAGCAGTCGCATTCTTCGCGGAAGGCGCGCAACCACATAGCGGACGGCAGTAACCACAGTTAGCAACAAGCGTTGTAGCAGCCCACGATTATCCAGGTCGTAGTACAGGTAGACAAGAAACGGTGCTCCCGGCTTCAGTTTCTGCACGCATGTCGCCGTAGCAAGTTCAGTGTCGGGAATGTGATGAAGAACTCCCAGGGAGTATCCGAAATCACAACTACCGTCAGGGAGTTCGAGTTCACAAATATCTTGATGGTGGAACACCACATTGGAATGTTCAACAAGAGTTCGGCGCGCAATTTCAAGTGCAGCATCGCTGGCATCGATGCAATGAAGTAGACCTACTCTTGGCGCAAAAAAGGCGGCCCAGCGCCCGGACCCACAACCGGCGTCGAAACCTACTGCGTTCTGGGGTAGGTCTCGCCATGGGAATATCGACGCGTAGAGTTCGAACATTTCCCGTAACTCATGAGTTGACAGCGCTTGGTTGGTGAAACGAGACCACTCCTCGCCGAATCCTCTTATGACCCGTCGACTCAGATCGGCCGATTCACGCCCTACTGGAACTTGGTTGGTTCTTTTCGAATTGTCGATCTCACCATTCTTCATGAGTTCTTGAACGCTCGTCCGCCTAGCCAAGGACCAAATACAACTCCAATACCCGGGTGCCCCAAAACGAAACAGGCCTGCCCTATGAACTGCGTCTGCACCCTTGCCACTGTAGGGCCACCCTGGGCCATCAAATGCGGCTATGACCGTCTCCTACGATGAACGGCACTATCGCTCACCCAAGGGTATCGATTCGTCACCTAACGCTGATTCAACAACCCGCCTGCCCTGGTACAGCACAGAGAGACGCATGTTTGGATGCCTCCGTGTAACCAAGATGGTCATAGATCTCACTTACGATCTGCCACCTCTCCGCGTTCGTCCCATCGGCCGACATGGATACCGTGCCAAGAGCCTCAAAGGTTGCCAATAGTTGGCTTGCGCGCTCCTCGCTACCTGTCAAGGCGAAGAATCCTGCCGCCTCAACGAGCACACCAGCTCCGTGGGGGTCTAGTCGGACAGCCTCCTCGTACCATTGGCCAGCTACTTCCAATCGGTTCATTCGAATCGCTGCCCGAGCAACCTGGACCGCTGCGAAAGCATTCCCTGGCTTAAGGCGGGCAATCTCCTGGCGCTCTTCGAAGGCAATCTCGTGCATCTGGTTCTTTTCATGCAGGTCTGCCAATCGCTCCAGGTAGGCGCTGTTCCGAGGCTGCAGGTTTACCGCTTTCTGGAACTCCTCGCCGGCCAACCCTGGGTTTCGCTCGTTCCTGGCCTCTTGACCCCGGTAGGCGGCCATATCGGCCCGCAGCGGCGCCGAGAGCGGAACAAGGGCAAGGAGAAACACGACAAGGAGTCCAGCTCCCACCACCCGCTGGCCGTTGCCAACAAGCCGCCGACTCAACGGCAACTCCAGCACCGGCAGGGATTCCCTCACTCCGCCAGCTAGGAGAACCCCACCCAGAACCCACTGTGTGGAGATAAGTCCAGGTACATCAATCGAAACGCTGGCCTGAATCTGATATCCGAGCCATGCAGCCAAGACGGCCCCAAAAAATAGCCGGGACTCGGCCTCGGACCTTCGGACAGCCTGGACCCCGTAATAGCCCACTACCAGAAGGATCCCAACGTAGGCAATGGCCAGGATGACACCACCACCGCTCAGGATGCCGAGTAGGACGCTGTGTGGTGAATCTGCATGGGAAGTCTCCAGGCTGACGGCCCGTTCAATCGAGCGGTGTGCAGTGAAGTAGTTCGGGTACGCCTCAAGGCCGGTGCCAACTATTGGGCTCGTCTTGAAAACCGAAAGGGCTACCCTCCAATACTCGAGACGGTTGGAGAGGCCGCTTTCGACACCGTCGAGTATTCGACGGAAAAGGAAGATGCCTGAAACCACGCCGACAGAAAGCGTGGCGCCCAGCCACAGCCGACCAGACCCATTTCCTTTGCGGTCACCGTCGTCTAGGGCGGGCACAGGTCGATCCAACCCGATCGCGAGTCTGGCGCAGCCTGCCAGGAGAGCCATGACACCCAGAAGAAGACCAACTCCGGGATCGTCGAACAGGATCGGCAGGCCACCAACAACCGCCGCTACCGGCAAGGCCACTAGGACTGCTACCGGACGGTTACTCCTGCATCCTTGCAACGCCCAGTTGGCGAGGACGCCTAGTGCAACAAATGCTGCCACATACCCTTGAAATGCTCCCAGGTAGGCCAACGCCACCACGGATGCGCCAATCACGGCCCCTGATCCAACCTTGACCACGGGTCCGCGGGTTGATCCGAATGGAACCCAGACCAGCAAGGGCAGGGTGAGTGCGACGAACCCTGCTGAGAAGTTCGGATTCCCAAGTGTTGAAAAGACCTGGGCGTCGTGGGTGCCTAGCCCGACGACCCAAGACAACGGATCCAACCCATAAGCCTGAAGCAGCGCATAGCTGACTACCGCCACATGCGCAATAACGAAGGCCTGTACCAACGGTTCAAGTGACCGGCGCCTTCCGAGGCGGAAGACAGCATGGAGGAGTCCGACACACAGCCCGTAGGTGATGGCACCCGCCCCTCGCACGGTCAGACCCGTCAGAGCAACCCAGGTCTGACTCGAGAGAAATGAGGTCACGGCCAACGCTGTCAGGAAGGCAACCGAGGCAACCGAGACAACTACGGGTCCGCGCTCAAGACGACCAGTAACCACAATCCGATGGAAGCCCACCAGCAACACGGCTACGGCAACCGTCCACAGAAGCACCACCTGTGGGATAACGAAGATCCGAAGCGAAGTCGGGAATACGAGCGTCGGAACCCCGATGATCGCAACGATTAGCAAAGCAAGAAGGAGGCGGTCTGCAGGAGCGAGCCCACCCCTTTCCGTTCCTGCCACCACGGCGCTGATGATAGGTCACCAGTAAGAACGGACCGGGTAGCAGTCCCGTCTGCAGCAGGGGGTCAGATCTCTGAATGCTGCCTATCAGGTGGGCGGGGTCCCTCTAAGAGCCGGCCACCCGCAGATGTAACCGACCTCAGGCCAGGGCGCGAATCAGGAATGCGGCCATCTCAGCTCGGGTGACGAACCGGTCCGGGCAGAACGAGGTAGGCGAACAACCAGAGGTGATACCACTCGCCTCCAGCGAAGCGATCTCAGCCCCGAAGAAGTGGCCCCCAATGTCGGAAAACGGCATATCTCCTGCGGCAGATAAACCGAAGCCACGTACGAGAAATGCGGCCATCTCAGCTCGGGTGACGAACCGGTCCGGGCAGAACGAGGCGGTCGAACAACCAGAGGTGATACCACTCGCCTCCAGCGAAGCGATCTCAGCCTCAAGGGCATGTCCGTCGTCGTCGTCAAACGGGTCACCGGTAGTCCTAGGAAGATCCAACGCCCGCACGAGGAATGCGGCCATCTCGGCCCGAGTGACAGGCTGGTCCGGACAGAAGCTATTAGCGGCGCAGCCACTAGTTATACCGAGGGCCTCGAGGCCCACGATCTCGCCAGCGAATAAATGGTCGATAGGCACATCACCGAACCGGGGAGAAGCGGCGACGTCGAAGGTCGTGGACCTCAAGCTGAGTGTCAAGCGGACATCAACGGCACTAAGGAGATCTGTGGCCGGTCGACCCGATCGGATGCCGGTGATGGCAACTGTCCGAGCGCTACCAGAATCGTTTCGCTGGACAACCCGTATATCTGAAACCCAAGAAAATCCGAAGGCCTCCGCTAGGGATGCTTGGCGAAATCCGGCACTCCATGAGTTGTGCGGGTTGGCTGCAGGGTTCGAGAGCGACGGGCTGTCAAAAACAGCAGCCAAATATGGGTGATCGTCCCCGCCAAACACGTCGGCGTAATTCTCGGTCCAGCCACCCGATGCCGAGTGAAAGTGAGCGAGGGCCACCAATCCCTGATATGAGACGACCTCCCCGGTAGTGGTCTCTACGGCGGCGACCCAGGCGGGGTGGGCTATTTCGCCGGTCTTGCCGCGGTAGTTGGGGTCAGGCGAGCGGTCAAGCAGGTGACAGTTGCACTCGGTACGACGGGCGGTATCGAACTCTGACTCAGGGCCCAAGTCGATTACCTTTCGGACAGTCAGCGACCGTGATGCCACTACCTGAGCCGCAATGGCCGCCTCTGGCCATGTGTCGGGTACCTCCGAGAAGCCCCGTAGGTAGTCATCAACACCGATCTCAAGGACAAGGTGTATTCCACCACCAGATTCCACGTCGCGAAGCCGGAGTATCCCTCTGTTGTATGAACGGGCCTTGAAGGGAACCAGTATCTCCGTCTGGTCCTCTACCGATCGGATAGACGCATCGCATGAGTCGGATGGGCCGATTGGGAGTCGTGTCCCACTGGCGAGAACATGTTCGAATTGGCAGACCCCCGGGCCGTATTGGGCGAAGCGCCAAGAGGTACCGGTTCCTGCTCTTGCTACGCAGAATCCGGTGCGATCAAAGCACAGATCCGAAGATCCAGATGTCACATCGAACGACACAGCCGCCTGATTTTGAAGCAAACCAACCCATATCGGGGCTGGGTCGGTAAGAACAAAGGAACTGTCGCCGGTTACGGGTAGCGACCTTACTGAAACGCCTGTGTAGTAGCGATTTAGTATTTGTAGGTAATCGGCACCATCAAAAGCCATTGCCTTGGCGCCGTATTGGCTAAGACCTACACCGTCTCCCCAACCGGATCCGTCAAATGAAACATCCGGTGTAACCGCCACTGCGGGGGCTGCGACCACCAGCAGCGAAGCGATGAAGCAGGCGGCAAGGCCGCAGCGTCGAACGACCACAACTCACATGCTAGAGGCGGTACGGAATCACACGGTGGAGTGCCTATTGGGCGGGACCTTCACCCGGCCAAACCGACTATGCCGTGGTTTCGATGGTGATCTTGCTTGCTCCGGTGGCGTGAATGTCGTTGTCGTAGTTGGTGCCCGTAGCCGCGGTCCAGGCCCACAGGTTGGTGATGCTGTTAGCCCCCAATCCGACCTGGAAGGAGTGGTTGCCGTTGGCGTCCAGGGACTGGTCCGACGCGCTCACTTGACATTTCGATCCGTCAGTCACCGTGGTGACGTAGCCGGTGCACGTCCCGTTCGTGTTGAAGGCGACGATCGTTGCAGTAGTGCTGTAGACGAACTGGAACGTGTCGACCAGGACAGATGGAATCGGAGCGAAAGCATCCGTCCTATAGGTGATCGCCACGTCCACTGCTGGGGTTCCGCTGACCCGGTAGGTGCTCGCCTGCATGACCAGGCCCGCTGGACGGGCATTGGTGTGGTTGAGCGCATTGGCCATGAACGTGGCCATCGCGGCACGGGTCATATCTTCCCGAGGCTCATAGACGGTGCTGCTCTGTACGTCGGTGACTCCGAGGTTCCAGAGATTGGAGATCGACGTCTGGGACTCCCACAGATAAACCAGGTTGAGGTCCGTGAAGTTGTGGTCGGTGTCGATCGACTTGATTTCCTTGGCCCCGCTGGAACCGGTCACGTACTCCGTGTTTCCTCCGGGGCCTGCGGTGGCGGTGGTGAGGAATCGTGAGATGAACAACGCCATTTCCTCGCGGGTGACATTGTCATCCGGAGCAAACGTCGTGGCCGTCTTACCGACCGTGATACCGAGCTGCTTGATCTGGTTGATGGCAGTCTGGATCTCGCTCGACTTCCCGCCAATATCTGTAAACCCCTGATCGGCGCCCGAGCCGAGCACTGACCCTGACACGGCGGCCATCCGGGTGAGGAAGAGGGCCATCTGCCAACGGGTCACCGTGTCAAGAGGCGAGTAGGTGGTGGCCGTGGTTCCCTTGGTGATGCCGTAGTAGGCGACACAGTCCACCGCTGCCGCCGTCGTGTCAGTGAACCCTGCCGCCGGAATCAGGCCGGCCGGACAGGCAGAGAACAATGCGAGATCATTCGCCGTGTGGTTCGACACCGGGGTGACAACCACCGCGGACGAAGCCGTCCCGGTGCCGTCAGAATTCACGGCACTCACTCGGAACGAGTAAGCGGTGTTGTTCGTGAGACCAGTCACCGTAAGACCCGCGACAGCACTGGCTTCATGGATGAACTGCGTCCAGACGACACCGTTATTAGAGGAGTACTCGACGGTGTAATCAGAGATGGCCGGGTTTGCACCAACGGTCGGGGCCGTCCAGGTCAATACAACCAGTTTGTTGCCAGACACTCCGACAAGATTCGTTGGCGGGCCAACAGTGGCAGCTGCTGCCGGGCCTGCTACGAGTAGCGACGCAGCCAGAGCCACCGTCACCGCGATTGACACCCTCAACCGGTTCATCCGTCTTACCTCTCGGTAACCACCTCAGCGCATAACACCCTGAGTGTAGAGGCTGGGGACTAGGCGACTGGTGCACATGATTTGCTACCTGGTCCCGGACAGGGTGCAACAGCACGGGAAGAGAGTCGAAAACGGGGGGAGCCCCGGCCCAAAGGACCGGGGCTCCCACCCTGTTGACCTTGGTGTAGGTCAACTAACCATCATTCGAACCTTACGGAGCGTCGAACTGACTGACGCCACCGGTGCCATTGACGGCAACAGCGTTGTAGTCATAGTTACCGAGGTTCCAATCCCACGTGCACTCGTATCCGGTGGTCGCCGTACAGCCAGCGGCTGTAGCGAGTGCCTCAAAGTCGGACATCGAGATCGGGTTCAGTGCCGGGTTATCCCGGTACTGATCGTTGGAGTCATAGGAAACCTTGGTGTACGTGTTCGTCGAAGCTCCACCATGGCGGACGATGAGGACATCGTTCGGGGTATCAGCAACCTCGATCGACAGCTCGTTGTTCGCACCATTAGTAGACCTGGCAGCTCCACCGGTATCGGCAGTTCCATCATCCGCGGTCACCCAGAAGATGTTCGCAGTGTTCTCAGCCGTATCGCTACCAGAGAGGCAGCCATCCGATGCGTCGTCGACACAGAACGTGACGGTCTCCATACCGGTCAAAGCTGACGTCCTCGACAAGGAGGCGCTGGCCTGACCTGAACCGTTTGTGGTCCTCTTTGTTCCGTCGAGGAGACCCTCGGCTGCATCAGCAGCATCCCTGGCCACCATGTCGGAATCGAAAGCGACAGCCTGGTTGGCCACCACGTTACCGAACTGGTCGTAAACGGTACCGGTCACTGTCGAGGTGACAGGAGTCAGCGCCGCTGCCGAATCAACCGACTTGTACTTGTCGGCGATCGTCACTACCGACGTCGCTGCTGCCGGAGTCTCATCAGTGCAGTAGAAGAACTCTTCCGAACCAGCAGCACCAGCGAGGTCAAGGTCAGTCTCAACCGACGACCAGGTGATCCGACGATACGACTCCGTACCGGTAGCAGTCGCCGGGTCGGCACCACAGACCACGTCGTAGGTGACCGAACCATCTGCTCCGGTGTAGAGCTTGGTGGTCGTAACCGACGTCGGCTGAGTACCAGGCGTCACGCCGTATGCATCAGTGACGGTTACGAGAACCAACGGCTTGGCAACCGTCGCGTTAACGGTCGCGGAATCGTAAAGCTGGAAGGTCAAGGTGACCGTCGAGCCATAACGAGCTTCGCTGTTGTTGGTCTCGCCGGAGCCATAGTCGGCTACACCGTCAAGGTTCGTGTCAGCAACAACTCCAGGAGGCGTAGCTGAACGCGTGGCCTTTGGCTGCGACGAAGTCACCTTCAACTGAGTCGAGTCGGTTGTCGACACGATTGTCACCGTTGATGTGGTCTGGGTCGAGTCGTAGACGGTGCCGTTAGCAGCAGTCCATGCCCAGTACTGGACGGTCTGACCATCGCCAACACTGGCGTCCCCAGCGGCCATTGAAGCCATTTCAAGGACGATGTTGCCGGAGGCGTTGGTGACCGAGTCACCGACATCGATGGTGCAAAGGGTGCTCGACTGTGCGGTGACCATGTCGTCGCACTTGCCGGTCGACGCTGACGTAGCGAGATCGGTGCTGTCGGCAGGATCGTCGTAGAAGGCCATCACGTCAACAGACGTGTTGGCAATCGCGTCGAAACTGGCGTCACGGTGCGAGACATGCAACTCGTCCGTGCCGGCATTCATGGCGCCGAAGTCAGCAACATCGGTCGACTGCATATGCAGACCGGTCGGTCGAGCATGAGTGTGAGCCAGGGCGTTGGTCAACCAGGTAGCCATGTCGGCGCGTGTGATGGCCGCAGACGGGCTAAAGGTCCTCACCGTGCTGAGATCGCCGGTGATGCCGAGGTTCCACGTCTCAATGATCGCGTTGTGACCCTCAAAGGTCACGCCGGCGTCAATGTCGTCGTAGTTGTACGTGGCCGTGGAGCCGTTGATGTACAACGTCAGACTGGCCGCATCGGCGTCGTTCGAACCGTTCTGACCAACGGAGATCTGGCCCAACGCACGGGTCAGGAACATCGCCATCTCTTCGCGGGTGACGTTCGAGTCCGGATCGTAGGTGGTGGCCGTCTTACCGGTGGTCACGCCAGCCTGCTTGATCTGGTTGATCGCCGTCTGGATAGCCGCCGAGTAGCCGCTGATGTCGGTGAAGCCCTGGTCGGCTCCTGAACCCAGCGTGTTACCGGCAACGTCCATGAAGCGCGTCAGGTACAGGGCCATCTGCCAACGCGGGATGTTCGCTGACGGCTCATAGGTCGTCGCGGTCACACCGGTGGTGATGCCGTAGTACGCGATGCAATCCACGTCAGTCGACGTGGTGTCCGTGAACCCGGCTGCCGGCGTTGAAGCCGAAGCGGGACACGCCACAAGCGCTGTCACATCGCCTGCGGCCGCCTCGGCGCCCGCAGTAGTCGGCGCCGCTGAGGCCACCGACGTGGAAAGCGCCGGAACGAGTGCGGACATCACGGCGATTGCCGTGAACACACCCAGACGCTTCTTGAAGTTGGAAAACATTGTTTCCTCCATATTGGTTATCAGAATCTTGCTAAGTGTGAGCCCGCCACTCCACGCAGGGGCAGCACACTCGACACGGAAAGACTACGGAACTGGGCCCTAGCGGATGTCGACCCTTCGCAAAGCCGGTGTAAAGCAACCGTAAATTGACGCCTAAACGGGGCAAAACCGCTGATTTCCAAGCCAAACCGGACATCGAAGACCATCCGGCTATACCTCAGCCGTGGGAGCACACAACACCGTCGGCCACCTCGCAGACCACCCAGGAGGTGGCATCGCCCTGCAAGGGCACGAACTGCACTTCGACTCGGAAGCCACCGGACTCCACGACGATGGCTGAGAAGCCGTCGGCCGGCGACACCAGAAATAGGCTGACCGATTCCCCGAGTACGTCGACGAACACCGTGCCACCCCGAGCGGCCACCGTTCGCCGGTCGGCGGCAAGGACGACGGTCAACTTCCCGCTGTGAGCAACCCGACCCAACGAGTCGGTCGCCGCCACCACCAAGTTGGTCGACGACCCGCCAGACGACGTGCCCGAGACGACACCCTCAATCGACAGGCTCAAACCGTCCGGCAGCTGCCCCTCAACCAACATCCACTGGTAGGGCGGCGCCCCCCCGGTGGCTTCCATCGTCGCCTGGTAGGAACTCCCGGCTTCGACCTCAGGGAGGGAGGTGGTGAGCACGCGCAGAGCGTTCGTCGCCGTCAAGGCGAACGAAGCCGACGCCGAACGCCCCGACTGGTCAGCCACTCGGACCGAGAAGGAAAACTGGCCGGTGGCCTGCGGTACCCCCGCGATCAGGCCGGCGGACGACAACGCCAAGCCGGGTGGCAGTACACCTGTGGCCACCTGCCAGGTGTAGGGGATCTGGCCGCCGGTGGCGACCAGTACCACGTCGTAGGCTGATCCCACCGTGGCCTCTGTTAGGTCCACGACGTCGATGGCCAACGGCGGCACGGGACGGGTCGTGGTGGTCGGTGGGCGGGTAGTGGTCGGGACTCCCCCTCCCCCTCCGTCAGCGTCGGGAACAGTGGTCGTCGCGAACACGACGGTCGTACTCGGCGTCGTCGCAGGCACCGTCGTCGCAGGCACCGTCGTCGCAGGCACCGTCGTCGCAGGCACCGTC